>CAVQXI010000011.1:0-116559 GCA_963717875.1 uncultured Alphaproteobacteria bacterium | reverse complement strand
ACCGCGGGCCGTCGGGCCTGTTGATTGCTCCGCCGCCTCGGCGAGAGGCGCCCGCATGAGCGCGGGCGCCGCCTGCCGCCCGCCGGCAGCGCACGGCGTGTGTTTTCCCTGCGATCAGGATCCTTGGGACGAAAGCGCCTGCGAGGCCGCCACGGGCTCGGGCACAAGCTCCCGATACGCCCGCCAACTCGCAAGCCCGAGCCACGGGAAGACGACAAAGAGGGCGATGAAGCCCGTCGCCGCGGAAAATAGAATGAGGATCGCGATGATCGCCGCCCACAGGGTCATGGGCCAGAAATTCTCGACCACGGCCGTGATGCTCGTGGCGATCGCCGAAAAGACGTTGGTCCGCTGATCGAGCAGCATGGGCGTCGACACGACGACGAGGCAATAGGTGCCATAGGCGATCAGGGCACCGACGACCGAGCCCGTCATCAGCATGGTCTGCCCGTCCGGCGTGCCGACGGCGAAGTCGACGAACTCTCCGACGGTCCGGTGCAGGTGATAGGTCGACAGGCCATAGACGATCTGCGCGATGCGTCCCCAGAACAGATAGATCAGCACCAGCGCCAGGCCGAGATAGGCAATGTCCAGGCGCACGGCCGCGCGCACGAAGAGCATGCGCCGAAGCGTCGGCCGCTCGCCGTGCTCGATCGACCGCCCGGCCTCGTAAAGGCCCATGGCCAGCATGGGCGCGACGAAGACGAAGCCGAGCGTGAGCGTCAGGACCCAGAACGCCGCGTTGGCGGCGACGAGCGCGTAGCACAGCGCCATGCTGATAAGTGTCACGATCAGCCCGTAGGCCAAGCAAGGACCGGGCGCGGTCCACAAATCACGCCAACCGCCCTTAAGCCACCGGAACGGTGCCCGCCAATCGACCGTCTCGACCTCGGGCAGCCCGCCCGACGACGGTACGGCATCTTCCCTCATGCGCTCCCCCATGATGCGCTCACCTTTTCGTGTTTCCTCTAGTGTTTGCCCCGTGTCGCCGGGGAATTGTTCGGCCAAGTCTACAGCAATCGGCGAAAGTGGTCTGCACGCGCGGCCCGCGTCCGCGCACAAGAAAGCCCCGTCGCAGAGAAAAACGGCGGGGCTAACCGAGGGCGGAGACGTCTAGGATCGCCGCCTCAAGGCACGGCGTCGGGGATAAGCAATTCACACTAGAGACCGTCATCGCCCGGAAGCACGCGCGGACTAGAGTTGAACCGGTAGCGGCGCGGTTGGTGCTACCATGTGGCCCTTCGCACCAAGGCGGGACGGAGAGACTTGGTCCTCCGTAGACCTCCGTTGAGACGGTTGCCGAAGGTGAGCCACCCAAGGGAGGTGTAGGTCATGAGTGAGCAAAGCCCCATACAGAGTAGCGTCGATGTCTTCGTCGAATGGGCCAAGGCCCGTCTCGATGAGATGGCCGCGAGTGCCAAGGTGCTCGAATCCAGGCTCGACAGCCTCGATGTCAATATTCGCGCGCAAGCCGAGCAGGCCATCGCCCACGTCAAGCAATGGATTGCCGAAGGCCAAGCCGACATCAAGGATGTTCAGGCCAAGGGGGCGGCCTCGATCGCCGAGGCGAAAGCGCAGATGGAGAAGAGGTGGTCGGAGTTTCAGGGCGAATCCAGCAAATGGACCGACCTGATCAAAGACCAGCAAGCGACGTTTCAAGCGCGCGCCCAGGCGCAGACGCAAGCCTGGCAAAACGTCGTGAACAGCTATATGCAGCGCGCCGCGGAGCTCCAGGCCCGGAACCAGAAGCAGGCCCAGGCGCATGTCGAGGAGCTCACGGCCCAGGCGCAGAAGGCCCAAGCCGATCTCAAGGCCAAGGCCGACGATCTGAACAAGGCCGGTCAGGCCTCGTGGGTCGCCATGAGCCAGGCGCTCGATGAGTTGCGCAATGCCTTCGCCAAGGCCATCGAAGCGGCGGCGAAGAGCTTCGACGAGGCGGCCAAGGGGTAGCGCCCGGCGCGCTCAGTTGGTGGGGATCTTTATCACGAGCCCCGGGGCGGGCCTCGGGTCGTTCTGGAGCGTGCTCGTGCCGCTCAACGCGTCGTCATCAGGCGCCAGATCGAGTTTCGGCTCGAGCGCCAGAGGCGCCTTGGCGTCTATCTGCTCCTCGAGGTCTCCCAGACGCGCGGCGGCCGGGGGCGCCGTGCTCTCGGTTTGCAGAGCGGGCGTGCCGGAGTCGGTCCCGAGGTCCAAGGGTTGCGCGGCCGCAGGCGCCGGACTCAAGAGAACCGTGGCCAGAACGAGAGCTGGAGGTCTCATCGCGCGTCCTCCTGTTGGCTTTGGTCTAGAGCGGAATGATGTCGCCTGGCGCCGGCCCTGGCAACCCTCGGCACCACCGCGCCGGTCCAGCAGTTGCTTGAGATGCCGGCCGGTATAGCTCGCAGGCACGCGTGCGACCTCCTCGGGGGTGCCGGTGGCGATGACTTCGCGACCCGAGCGAAGGCGGTCGCAACCCATTTCTGGGACCCGCAGAAATCTCCAGGGAGAGGGCCGGCCGCTTGCGCAGGCCTCGCGATCAAAAGTTGATGGTCTTGATCGTCGGCCAGCGGGAGAAGCCTTGCAGCGAGGCAGCATTGCCCAGCGCCGCTTCCCGCTCGGGCTGAGAGGCGTTTTGAAATTTGCCCCATGTGCACCCGAGGATTTCGTACTTGCCGCAGCTTGGGCAGCCGATCACGTGACCGTCGAAATCAGGCGGGGTGAGGTCTTTGGCCTCGCCGGCACAGACTAAGCATTGCATGGCGGTTGTCGCTTCCTGAGGCAGGCCCGTCGATCTTCAGGCATCGCCGCGCGCGGGCTGGCGCGGCGGTGAAGTCGGCTTCGCGCTAGATCTGCTCGATCTCGCTTTCCGCCATGGTGCGGTAGAACGGCTCGCAGCCGCTCTTGATGCGATATTGGAATTGTCCGTTCCGCGCCGGAAGCTGAGCGATCACTTTGTAGGGACCGGGCGCGGCCTTCCGGGGCGGGTAGCGCCGGCTGAGCAGCACCTCGTGCCCGGTGGGGTAGCCATGTCCGGACGGCTCATCTTCGGTCATGGCGAACCTTCTGCGGGGCGCGTGTCGCGGTGTCGGGACAGATTTGGGCGAGGGCATGAAGGCGCTTCTGTTGGCAGGCGGGAGCGCGATTGACCTCTCTCAGCCACCGGGGCCTGTGACGATCGCCCGATGATGCCCTCAGACATGCGCCTTATTGGGGGGAAAAGCGAGTCTTACAGTCAGTCGATCAATGCTCCGATGCCTTGGAGACCTACTCCGCGGCCTCGGTCTGAGCCGGGCGCTTGCGGCTTTCGCGGCCGCGCCGCCGCGCCTGTCCAGCAGCTGCTTGAGATAGTGGCCGGTATAGCTGGCAGGCTGTTTCGCCACGTCCTCGGGCGTGCCGGTGGCGACCACGTCGTCCGCCTGCGTCGCCGCCTTCCGGGCCGAGGTCGATGATCCAGTCCGCGGTCTTGATCACTTCGAGATTGTGCTCGATGACGATCACCGTGTTGCCCTGGTCCACCAGCTCGTGCAGCACCTCGAGTAGCTTCGCTACATCAGCGAAGTGAAGTCCGGTCGTTGGCTCATCCAGGATATAGAGCGTGCGGCCCGTGGCGCGCTTCGACAGCTCCTTGGAGAGCTTGATGCGCTGCGCCTCGCCGCCCGACAGCGTCGTCGCCTGCTGGCCCACATGGATATAGCCGAGGCCGACGCGCTTTAGCGTCTCCAGCTTGTCGCGCACGGCGGGGACGGCCTTGAACAGCTCGGCCGCTTCCTCGACGGTCATGTCGAGCACGTCGGCGATCGACTTGCCCTTGAACTTGATCTCCAGCGTCTCGCGGTCGTAGCGCTTGCCCTTGCACACGTCGCAGGTGACGTAGATGTCCGGCAGGAAGTGCATCTCGATCTTGATGACGCCGTCGCCCTGGCAGGCCTCGCAGCGCCCGCCCTTGACGTTGAACGAGAAGCGCCCGGGCTTGTAGCCGCGCGTCTTGGCCTCGGGCAGCTCGGCGAACCATTCGCGGATGGGGGTGAAGGCGCCGGTATAGGTCGCGGGGTTGGAGCGCGGCGTGCGGCCGATCGGGCTCTGGTCGATGTCGATGACCTTGTCGAGATGCTCCAGCCCCTCGATCGCCTTGTGCGCGCCGGGGAGCTCGCGCGCATTGTTCAGCTTGCGCGCGACCGCGCGGTAGAGCGTCTCGATGAGGAAGGTGGACTTGCCGCCGCCCGACACGCCGGTGACGCAGGTGAACAGGCCGACGGGCAAGTCGACGGTGATGTCCTTGAGGTTGTTCTCCTGCGCGCCGACCACAGACATGCGCCGGCCCTTCTTCGGCTTGCGTCGCTCCTTGGGGAGCGGGATCTGCTTGAAGCCGGTGAGGTACTGGCCGGTGAGGCTTTCCGGGTTGGCCATGACCTGTGCCGGCGTGCCTTCGGCGACGACCGCGCCGCCATGGACGCCGGCGCCGGGGCCCATGTCCACCACATGGTCCGCTTCGAGGATCGCTTCCTCGTCGTGCTCGACCACGATCACGCTGTTGCCGAGATCGCGGAGCGCTTTCAGCGTTTCCAGCAGCCGCGCGTTGTCGCGCTGATGCAGTCCGATGGACGGCTCGTCCAGCACGTAGAGCACGCCGGTCAGCCCTGAGCCGATCTGCGAGGCGAGCCGGATGCGCTGGCTCTCGCCGCCGCTGAGCGTTCCGCTCGCGCGCGACAGCGTCAGATATTCGAGCCCGACGTCGTTGAGGAAGGTCAGCCGCTCGCGGATCTCTTTGAGGATGCGCGCGGCGATCTCGTTCTGCTTCGCCGTGAGCTTCTCGGGCAGCGTGTCGAACCAGCGCTCCCGCCTCGCGGATCGACATCTCGGTGACCTGGCCGATATGCAAGCCCGCGATCTTCACCGCCAGCGCTTGCGGCTTCAGGCGATAGCCGGTGCACGCCTCGCAGGGCTGGTCGGACTGGTAGCGCTCCAGCTCCTCGCGCACCCAGTTCGATTCCGTCTCGCGCCAGCGCCGCTCGATATTGGTGATGACGCCTTCGAACGGCTTCTCGGTCTGGTAGTGGCGCACGCCGTCGTCATAGACAAAATTGATTTCATCCAAGGAGCCGTAGAGCACGATCTCGCGGAAGTCCTCCGGCAGGTCCTTCCACGGCTTGGTCATCGGCTGGCGGTAGTGCTTGGCCAGCGCCTCCAGGGTCTGCTGGTAATAGGGCGAGGTGGCGGAGGTGCGCGTCCACGGCGCGATGGCGCCGCGCGCCAGCGACAGGTTTTCGTTCGGCACCACCAGTTCCGGTTCGAAGAACAGCTCGGTGCCGAGCCCGTCGCATTCGGGGCAGGCGCCATACGGGTTGTTGAACGAGAACAGCCGCGGCTCGATCTCCTCGATGGTGAAGCCGGAGACCGGGCAGGCGAACTTCGCCGAGAAGATCAGCCGCTCGGGCGCGCCCTTGGTGCCGGCACTTTTGGCGGGCGCGTCGGCGAACTCGGCGATGGCGATTCCGTCAGACAGGTGAAGTGCCGTTTCGAAACTGTCGGCGAGCCTTGCCGACATGTCGGGGCGCACGACGATACGGTCAACGACCACGTCGATATCGTGTTTCAGCTTCTTATCGAGGGCCGGGGCCTCGGCGATCTCGTAGAAGGCGTTGTCGATCTTGACCCGCTGGAAGCCCTTTTTCTGCAGCTCCGCCAATTCCTTACGGTACTCGCCTTTGCGCCCGCGGGCGATCGGCGCCATGAGATAGAGCCGCGTGCCTTCGGGCAGGCTGAGCGTGCGGTCCACCATCTGGCTAACCGTTTGACTCTCAATGGGAAGTCCGGTCGCGGGCGAGTAGGGGATGCCGACCCGCGCCCACAGGAGCCGCATGTAGTCGTAGATCTCCGTGACCGTGCCGACAGTCGAGCGCGGGTTCTTCGAAGTCGTTTTCTGCTCGATGGAAATAGCCGGCGAGAGTCCGTCGATATGATCCACGTCCGGCTTCTGCATCATGTCGAGGAACTGCCGGGCGTAAGCGCGACAAGCTCTCCACATAGCGCCGCTGGCCCTCGGCATAGATCGTGTCGAAGGCGAGCGAGGACTTGCCGGAGCCGGACAGCCCCGTGATCACCACGAGCTGCTCGCGCGGCAGCTCGATGCTGACGTTCTTGAGGTTGTGCTCGCGCGCGCCGCGGATGGAAATGGTCTTGGAGGTCATTCTGAGAGCCAATGTCGGAGGGAAGGGGCCTTTTCGCAAGGCCTAAGCGCCTCTGCAGCCCCCCACAAGAGGCGCCCTTGCCGCGCTAGATCAAGGCGAGCTTCTTGAGGCGCGACCGTATGGCACCGGGCTTGCGGCCGAGTTGTGCCGCGATCGCGCCCACCGTCTCGCCCGCCTGGTGGCGGCGCCGCAAGTCGCGCTCTTCGTCCTCGGTCCAGGGGGCATAGGCCTTGCCGTGGCTCTGCCGGAGTTCCGCCACATCATAGCTCTTGGAAGCAGCGGCTTCGGCTCGGCTCGCGCCGCAGACCTCAAGGAACGCCGCCTGGCGCCGGGCCAGATCTTCGGGTCCGAGCCGCGCCAGCTCGTCCAGCGCACGGTCGGAGGCTGCGCGGAATTCGGCATCCTTCTCGACGGCTTGTGGATGGACATGCAGCGCCCGCTCGTTCAGCCCTAGGAGATACAAGCCCGAGAGCTTGCGCAGGCGCGACAAGGCCACATAGCCCTGGCCGTATTCGAAAGCGCGAGAGAGATCGATCACCGCAGCATCCAGCGACATGCCCTGGCTCTTATGCACGGTGATGGCCCAAGCGAGCCGCAACGGAATCTGCGTGACGGATGCGCGCTCCTTGCCGTTCTCCTCGATCTTCCAGGTGACCGGCTCGGCGATGATGCGCTTGCTGCCGCGCGTACGCACGACGGGCGAGCCTGTCTCTGGGTCGAAATCCTCCACGATCCCGAGCGTCCCGTTGACGTAGCGTCCGGCCGGGTCGTTCTTGGTGAACATCACCACGGCGTCGGGCTTGAGCGTGAGCCGGTCCGGCGACAGGCAGCCGCGCTTCAGCGCATCGATGGACGGCTGCGGCCCCTTGCCGGTCATGGGAAAGGTGCGCATCTCGCCGCCGAGCTTGGCCAGTTGCTGCTGATTGATCTCGTCCACCGCAGCGTTGTGGGTGAACAGCCGCGTACGGCTGGCGGGCAGTTGGTCTCGATCGACCATCCGCGCGGCCAAAAGCTCCCGGTGGATGCTGGTGCAAGCATTGGCGCGAATGGCGTCGAGCACGTCGAGGAAGGGCTGGTCGTCCTGCCGGTGCTGCTCCGACAGATAGCAAACCGTGGGATCGAGATCGCGCCAAGCGGATGAGGCATGGGCGAACGCGGCGCCGAAGCCGTCAGCGCCGTCGGCGAAGTCCAGCATGCCGGCCTCTGCACGCCGGCGCATCACCGGCGGCAGCTGGAAGAAGTCGCCCACCAAGACCACCTGCATGCCGCCGAACGGTGCGTTGGACGCCCGGATATGCCGGCAGACCATATCCGCCAGGGTGAGAGAGCGTGCTGGCAGCATCGAGATCTCATCGATGATAAGGACGCTGGCCTTCTCGATCCGCGCGGCAAGCCGGCGGTTGGTCGCCAGCATATCCAGGTCGCGCCGTGTCAGCGTCTCGCGCACGCCGATCCCGCTCCAGGCATGGATGGTGACACCGTGCCCGTGGGTAGCGGCGATGCCGGTCGAGGCGGTATAGGCGACGTCGACGCCGGCCCGCGCCAGCTCCCGGACATATCGGTTGACCGTATGGGTCTTGCCGCTTCCCGGCTGGCCTGTGAGGAAGATGCTGGCCCCGGTCTTGAGCAGGGCCAGCGCCTCGTCTTGAGTCATTGGATCTCCGATTCTCGCGCGCCAATTTCAGCATAACCCGTGGCGGGCCCGCGAATCTCAGCGCATAGAGAAGCACATGACCATGACTCGCACCCAGCTTGCCATTGTTGCAGGCATCATTCTGATCGCCGGCGCGATCCTCTATGGGATGGGCCACCCGCTCATCTGCAAATGCGGCACCGTCAAGCTCTGGCATTTCGACGTGGTCAGTTCGGAGAACTCCCAGCACATCTTCGACTGGTACACGCCGTCCCACATCATCCACGGCTTCTTGTTCTATGCGCTGCTGTGGCTGATCGCCCCGCGCGCGTCATTCGGCTTGCGGCTGATCCTGGCGGTCTTGATCGAAGCCAGCTGGGAGGTGGTCGAGAATACCGACTTCGTCATCAACCACTATCGCGAGATGACCGTGTCGCTCGATTATTACGGGGACAGCGTGCTCAACTCGGTGAGCGACATCCTCTTTATGGTCTTCGGCTTCTATCTCGCCGCCTGGCTGCCGGTGTGGCTCACCATCGTCATTGCCGTGGCACTCGAGCTGTTCATCGGATTCATGATCCGCGACAACCTCACGCTCAACGTCATCATGTTCGTGTGGCCGCTCGATTCCATCCTGCACTGGCAGCAGGGGAGGTAGCCTCAACCCCCATACAGGAGCGCACGTAAGGTGCGCGTCTAACGCGCCTCCTCGGGACGAGGATCGGTTACAGGGCCTTGCTTAGAGCGGCACCCGGATGCCGAAGATCATCATCAGCATGAGCCAGGCGAAGGCGGCGACAGTCGGATAGAACGTGATGCCGAAGCCGAAGGCGCGCAGATAAGGGTTCTTGTGGTAGCCGATCCAAAACAGGATGCGGCCGAGCACGAACAGCGCCGTAAGGATGGGCAGCGTGCGTGCTTCCTCCAACGGGCAGTACATTGCCAGCCCCGCATTGGCGATGAAGTACGCGGTGAACTGCTCGAACGTATTGAGGATGAACCGGTTGTTGATGTCGACCGGCGAGTTGGCCTTTGGCACGCGGCCGACGAACATGGAAGGATCCAACCGCTGCGCGGCGACGATGCAGATACCGATGATGCCCGGCACCAGGGCGATGGCGGCATCCTTGATCACCAGCGCGAGGCGGTCGGCGATTCCCCAGGCCTCCGGCGTCCACGTCCAGAAATACTTCGCAGCCGCGAAGAAGGCGGCCGCGAACAGCCAGTTCCCCACCAGCACGGCGATGAACGGCCATTGCATGGTGGTGAAGCCCATAGTCCTGGCGCGTGGATCGCGCCGCTTGGCCTTTCGGCGCACCGGAGATTGCCGCTGCTGGACGGACCGCTGCATGTTTCCTTTCGATCCCGGGTTCAGGCGAGCGGGCCCCTGAACTCCGGACGCGCTGCCAATACAATCACTTCGTTTCGTCTTTTAGCCATAGGGCCGGTGTCGGGAAACCTCAAGAGGGCGACATGGTAGACGAATGAGAACAAAACGTGTACAAGAGAACATCTGGCCCTGGCCTGCGGACTTGTGCCTCAGCCTGTGGACAGGATCCATGTCGTCTTGATGTCGCCTGGAAGCGGGCGCCGTCCGGGCGTAAGACTGGCTTCAAGGGCATTCGTGACGCACACCCGCGGGGAGGTCGAACCATGGCCGGATCGGTCAACAAAGTCATTCTGATCGGCAATCTCGGTGCCGATCCTGAAATCCGCCATACGCAAGATGGCCGTCCCATCGTGAATCTGCGGGTGGCGACCAGCGACAGCTGGCGCGACAAGGCGACCGGCGAGCGCCGCGAGAAGACCGAGTGGCACCGCGTCGTCATTTTCAACGAGGGCCTGGCCCGCATCGCCGAGCAGTACCTGAAGAAGGGCTCCAAGGTGTATCTCGAGGGCTCGCTGCAAACGCGCAAATGGGAGGATCAGTCCGGCCAGGAGCGCTACACCACCGAGGTGGTGCTGCAGGGGTTCAATTCGCAGCTCACCATGCTCGACGGTCGTCAGCGCGACGGCATGGGCGAGAGCGCCGGCGGTGGCGGCGACTTCGGCCGCACGAAGCCGCTCGGCAGCGGCGGTGGCGGCTCGTTCAACAAAGAGCTCGACGACGAGATTCCGTTCTAGCCTGTACCGTCAGTGATTGCGGGCGTGGCTGTGCGGCCGATTTTCGCTGCGGTCCGGCGCCACGCAGGCGATGTTTTTACCCCCACGCCAGGACGTCTGACGAGGTCCCATTTCAAGCCATCTCGGCCGAGCTCGGAACGGGACCGAAGTGGCTCTTTGTCGCGCCAATAACATACTGAAAAATATCATACAAAACATCGCCGCCGCGAGTGCTTTGCTTGTTGCGGAAGAGGCGCCAAATCAGCTATAGAAAAACGACTCCTTGAAGCGTATCCGGGCGCGATTGAGAGGCCTTTTTTCCCTCTCGCGGCGGGCCGTTATTCAGGCGTCTGATGATTTCTTAGAAGGCGTTCTCCTTCATTGGCTGACGAAGAAGACACTGGCGTCGAGGGGCCGTCTCCCTCTGACATAAGACCCGTCTCGCTCATCGACGAGATGAAGCGGTCCTATCTCGATTACGCCATGAGCGTGATCGTGTCCCGCGCGCTGCCCGACGTGCGCGACGGGCTGAAACCCGTGCATCGGCGCATCCTCTATTCGATGCGCGAGAACAACTACACGCCGGACCGGCCGTACAACAAATCGGCGCGCGTCACCGGCGACACCATGGGTAAGTATCACCCGCACGGCAACCAAGCGATCTACGACGCGCTGGTGCGCTTGGCGCAGGACTTCTCCATGCGCCTGCCGCTGATCGACGGGCAAGGGAACTTCGGTTCTGTCGATGGCGACCCGCCGGCGGCCGAACGCTATACCGAGGTGCGGCTCGCCAAACCGGCCATGGCGCTGCTCGACGACCTCGAGAACGACACGGTCGACTTCCAGCCGAACTATGACGGCCGCGAGCAAGAGCCTGTCGTCTTGCCGGCGAAATTCCCCAATCTCCTGGTCAATGGCGCGGGCGGCATCGCCGTCGGCATGGCCACCAACATCCCGCCGCACAATCTCGGCGAGGTGATCGACGCCTGCATCGCCTATCTCGACAATCCCGCCATCGACATCGACGAGCTGATCGAGATCGTGCCGGGGCCCGACTTCCCGACCGGCGGTCTCATTCTAGGGCGGCAGGGGATCCGCTCCGCCTATCACAAGGGCCGCGGCTCGGTGCTCATGCGCGGCCGCGTGCACCACGAGACGGTCCGCAAGGAGCGCGAGGCGCTCGTCATCACCGAGATCCCCTATCAGGTGAACAAGGCGTCGATGGTCGAGAAGATCGCCGAGTTGGTGCGCGAGAAGCGGATCGAGGGCATCGCCGACATCCGCGACGAGTTGGACCGCCAGGGCATGCGCGTGGTCATCGAGCTGAAGCGCGACGCCATGGCCGACGTGGTGCTGAACCAGCTCTACCGCTTCTCGCCGCTGCAATCGACATTCGGCTGCAACATGGTGGCGCTGAACGGCGGCCAGCCGGAGATGCTCAACCTCAAGGACATGATCCGCGCCTTCACCGACTTCCGCGAGGAGGTGGTCGGCCGCAGGATCAAGTACCTGCTGCGCAAGGCCCGCGACCGCGCCCATGTGCTGGTCGGCCTGGCCATCGCCGTGGCCAATATCGACGAGGTGATCGCGCTGATCCGCAAAGCGCCCGATCCGGCCACGGCGCGCGAGCAGTTGATGGCGCGCGACTGGCCGGCCAAGGACGTGGTGGCGCTGGTCGAATTGATCGCCGACCCGCGCCACAAGGTGTCCGCGCAAGGCACCTATCGTCTGTCCGAGGAGCAGGCCCGCGCCATCCTCGATCTCCGCCTGCAACGCCTGACCGCGCTTGGCCGCGACGAGGTCGGCGACGAGCTGAAGGGCCTCGGCGATCAGATCGGCGATTACCTCGACATCCTGCGCTCCCGCGACCGCATCGTCGGCATCGTCAAGGATGAGCTCACCGCGCTCAAGGCCGAGTTCGGCACGCCGCGGCGCACCGAAATCCTCGAGATGGTAGGCGAGGTCGAGGACGAGGACCTGATCCAGCGCGAGGACATGGTCGTCACCGTGTCCCACAAGGGCTACATCAAGCGCGTGCCGCTGTCCGCCTATCGCGCCCAGCGCCGCGGCGGCAAGGGCCGCGCCGGCATGGCGACCCGCGACGAGGATTTCGTCACCCGCATCTTCATCGCCAACACGCACACGCCGGTGCTGTTCTTCTCCTCGCGCGGCATGGCCTACAAGATGAAGGTGTGGCGCTTGCCGCAGGCCGCGCCGCAGGCGCGCGGCAAGGCGCTGGTCAATCTGCTGCCGCTCGGCAAGGACGAGACCATCACCACCATCCTGCCGCTGCCCGAGGACGAGGCCTCCTGGGAGAAGCTCGACGTGATGTTCGCCACCAATTACGGCAGCGTGCGGCGCAACAAGCTCTCCGACTTCATCGAGGTCCGCCAGAACGGCAAGATCGCCATGAAGCTCGACGCCGGCGACCGCATCGTCGGCGTGGAGGTCTGCAACGAGCAGCGACGACGTGCTGCTCACCTCGGCCGACGGCCAGGCATCCGCTTCCCGGTCACCGACGTGCGGGTGTTCAAGGGCCGCGAGTTCGCCGGCGTGCGCGGCATCAAGCTCGGAAAGGCGACGAGGTCATCTCCATGGCGATCCTGACGCCATGTCGAGGCCGAGGCCGCCGAACGCGCCGCCTACGTCCAGATGAGCCAACGCGTCCGTGGCGGCGCCGACGTGGAGGACATCGAGCGGAAGGCAACGAGGAGGACGTGGTCGCTGATCGCCAGAGCGCTACGCCGAGCTCAGCGCGCATGAGGAGTTCGTGCTGACCGTGTCCGAGAACGGCTACGGCAAGCGCCCTCCGCCTACGAGTACCGGATCTCGGGTCGCGGCGGCAAAGGCATCATCGCCATGGTGGTCAACCAGCGCAACGGCAAGCTGGTCGCCTCGTTCCCCGTCGAGGACAGCGACCAGATCATGCTGGTCACCGATGGCGGCCAGCTGATCCGCATGCCGGTGGAAGACATCTGCATCATGGGCCGCTCGACCCAAGGGGTGATCGTGTTCGAGACCGCGGAGGACGAGCGCGTGGTCTCGGTCGAGCACATTCCCGACGAGAATGGCAACGGCGCCGAAGGCGAGCCGCGAGGCCGACGAGGCGGATCCTGAGAGAGGACTGACGCCTCAATCCGGACATCAGGCGATGCGTGCCGTGCGTCTGCGGGCGTCGCGCCGCACAGCGCCCGGATGGACGGCGCGGCAGGCGACAGCGCGGCGAGCGCCTCGAAATCGCGGACCAGGGCGCGGTGCCGCTCGGGATGGCTCAAAAGGCCGCGCGCGCTTAAGCGCGACATGGTCCTCGACAGCGTGTCGGCGTTGAGGCCGAGATAATCGGCCATGTCGGTGCGGCTGAGCGGCATCTCGAAGGCGAGCCCGCCGCTGGGCGCGCGCACGCCGGTGCGCAACGCAAGTTCCGTCAGGAAGGTCGCGACCCGCTGCTGGCAGTCGAAGCGGCCGACGGCGGCGATGTGGATGGCTTGCCGCGCGGTCTGCTTGGCTACGGCATTCTCGTTAATAGCTGGCCAGCGCGGGATCGCTCGCCGCGAGCTCCGAAAGGCCGCTCCAGCGGAAGCGCAGAACTTCGCCACGCGCTGACCGCGGTGAGATGCGCGGCGGCGGCAGGCGGGGCGAAGGCGGCGCGAAACACGTCGCCGGGATAGAGGACAGCCACCACCTGGCGCAGGCCGTCGGGGCAGGGTGACATGGAGCATGAGCGCGCCGGAGCGGACCACGAAGACCGCCTCGCTGCCGTCGAAGCTGAGGGGGAGGGTCTGCCCCCGCCGCGTCCGCACCACGGCGGCATGGGCGGCGAGTCGCAGCCAGGACCGTCCCGGGAGGGCTCGCTCTTAGTCTCTGAGGGCGTTGCGCTTGGCAGTCGGACCGGTTCCCGTGTCTTCAAGGTGGATGTCATTGCCAAGTGCTTCCCCCGCGGCGGAGGGTCTGCGATGCAAGGACAAGCTGTCGGTCGCGCGGCGAGTCGCGCTTTGATATCGATCAAGCCTGGCGGCGGGCGCGACACTGTGTCCGGCCGGACACGTCAGCGCGCAACAATTTGACCTAAATCAATAAAAACCGTTGCGTCTACCGCAACAGTCGGCGAGGGATATGCGCTTGGGCTGATTTCAGTCAGCCCACGCGGTCGATCCGTGCTGGAGCCGGAGGCCCGTCGCCCCAACAATAAGGAAGAACACAGGCGCGCGCCGATCGCGGCCGCTCGCGGCACTGGGGGACGTCAGAGATGAACAGATTCGCGACAGGTGCGGTGGCGCTCTGGCCTCAGTGGCTTGCCCGTGCCGGTCGTGTCTTCGCCGGCCATGGCCGGTGACGATCATGGAAACTTCATGATCCGGGGGCTGGTCACGGGCGTTCTTCCCGACACCGATGCCACGGTGCGCGCCGGCGGGCGCCGTCATCCCCGGCGCCAATGCCGATGTCAGCGACGAGGTCATCCCGGCGACCACGCTCACCTATTTCTTCAACGACAATCTTGGCGGTCGAGCTGTTCTGCTGCTTCGCCAAGCACTACGATCGACGCGCACGGGCAGCATCGCCGGCTTGGCGAGATCGCCGATACCTGGATCTTCCCGCCGGCCCTGACCGCGCAATACCACTTCAACAGCGGCGGCAAGTTGCAAGCCCTATGTGGGCGCGGGCCTTCAATATATCGCCTTCTTCGATGAGGGCACGGGCCAGAACCGGCTCGGCGCCACGAGCGTCAACATCGACGACGCGTTGGGCTTCACCCTTCAGGCCGGCCTCGACGTCTCGATGGGCAATGGCTGGTATCTCAATGCCGACGTGAAGAAGACCTGGCTCGACACGGACATCACCTGGCACGGCACGGGCGTGACCGCCGACGCCGATATCGATCCGCGGATCGTCTCGGCCGGCTTCGGCTACCGCTTCAATCTCGGCGACATCTTCGGTCATGGCGCGCAGACCGCCTCAATACCGATCAAGTAATAAAGATGAGTTGGGGTGGGGGGCCCGGCAGCGCCGGGCCCTTTTTCTTTTGCCTGCGCATGGCACTGCGGCGATGCGGCCTTGCCGATCCCGCGTCCGCGCGGCTAGAAGGGGCCCTGACGCGCTTTGAGGCCGCCATCCATCGGGACGACGCCGCCGCGCGCTTGGAGTGTCGGCGGCATGCGCGTTGGCCTTTATCCCGGCAGCTTCGATCCCGTCACCTTCGGCCATGTCGATATCGTGCGCCGGGCGGCCCATCTCGTCGACCGGCTGGTGATCGCCGTCGGCACCCATCACGACAAGCATCCGCTGTTCACCGCCGAGGAGCGGGTGAAGCTGACCTCGGAGGTGCTCAACGCCGGTGGCCAAGGAGATCGGGCTCGAGCTCGCCGTCACCACCTATGACAATCTGACGGTCGATGCGGCCAAGGAGGCGAAGCGCCACGGTCGTCATCAGGGGCCTGCGCGACGCCGGCGATTTCGACTACGAGATGCAGATGGCCGGCATGAACCAGGCCCTTGCGCCGGAGATCGAGACGGTGTTTCTGGCCTCCTCGCCCGGCACGCGGCACATCGCGGCAAGTCTCGTCCGCCAGATTGCCGCAATGGGAGGCGATGTCTCGTCCTTCGTGCCGCAGGTCGTGGCCGCGGCCCTCAAAAAGAAATTCGCCGCCTAGCCAGGTCAACAACTTGCGAGGAAATCCCATGACCATCAGGGCCATCGTCCTTTTCGCCGCCGCGCTGCTGTTCGCGCCGAGCTCCCAGCCCCGCCCACGCCGGCAATCTCGGCGATCCGTCATCGCTCAACGAGAAGGCGCCGGCGGTCTACAAGGCGAAGTTCGACACCAGCAAAGGCACCTTCGTCATCGAGGTGCATCGCGATTGGGCGCCGAACGGCGCCGACCGCTTCTACAATCTGGTGAAGAACGGCTTCTACAACGACGCGCGGTTCTTCCGCGTGATCGACGGCTTCATGGCGCAGTTCGGCATCAACGGCAACCCGGACCTCTCCGCCGTGTGGCGCGACGCCAATATCAAGGACGATCCGGTCAAGCAGAGCAACACCCGCGGCACGGTCAGCTTCGCCACCGCCGGCCCCGAACACGCGCACCACCCAGGTGTTCATCAATTTCGGCGACAATGCCGGGCTCGACGGCCAGGGCTTCTCGCCCTTCGGCAAAGTGGTGTCCGGGCATGGACGTGGTCGATTCGCTCTATGGCGGCTATGGCGAAGGCGCGCCGCGCGGCGCGGCCCCGACCAGGGCCGCGTCCAGACGCAAGGCAACGCCTATCTGGACAAGGCCTTTCCCAAGCTCGACTACATCAAGAAGGCGACCATCGAGCAATAATCAACCCGGCAACGAGAAGGAGGCCTTCATCATGGCAAATCCCGAAGACACTCTCATCCTCGAGACCAGCAAAGGCAACGTGACGGTCGAGATGCGGCCCGACCTCGCGCCCAGCCATGTCGCCCGCATCAAGGAGCTGGCGCGCCAGGGCTTCTATGACGGCGTGCCGTTCCATCGCGTGATCGACGGCTTCATGGCCCAGACCGGCGACCCGACCGGCACCGGCACCGGCGGCTCGGGCCAGAAGCTCGACGCCGAGTTCAACGCCGAGCCGCATACGCGCGGCGCGGTGTCCATGGCCCGCGCGCAATCGCCCGACTCCGCCGACAGCCAGTTCTTCATCGTGCTTCGACGACGCGACCTTCCTCGACCGCAAATACACGGTGTGGGGCCGCGTGATCGAAGGCATGGAGAATGTCGACAAGATCAATCGCGGCGAGCCGCCGGCGAACCCCGACAAGATCCTGTCGGCCAAGATCGCCTCCGACGCTCAGGCCTGAGATGCAACGGGCGGGACGCCCATGTCGCTGCCGGGTCTTCTGCTCACGCTGGTCGCGCTTGTCACCGGCGGCATGATCGCCCTGCAGGCGCCCATCAATGCCGAAGCCGCCGACCCGCCTCGGCCATCCCTTGTCCGCGGCCACCATGTCGTTCTGCGTCGGCACGGTCGCGCTGATCGTGCTGACCGCTTCTGTTCGCCCGGAACAGCACCAATCTCGGCGCGCTTAAGACCATGCCGCTTTACATGCTGCTCGGCGGCGGTCTGCTCGGCGCGGTCTATGTGACGGTCACCCTGGTGCTGGCGCCGAGGATCGGCGTCGCCGCGGTCATGGCGCTCGGCATTGCCGGACAGTTGGTCACCGCGCTGCTGATCGACCGCCTCGGCCTGTTCGAGCTGATGGAGCGGGACCTGAGCGTCGGCCGCGTCGAGCGGCGCCGTCCTGGTGCTGGTCGGGGCGCTGATGGTGCGGCTGCTGTAGCGCCGCTTCCGTTGCGCACCGATCTCTTCGACTATCAACTGCCGGAGGAGCTGATCGCGCTGCGCCCGGTGCACCGCGCGACGCCGCGCGGCTGCTGGTGGTCGAGCCCGGACGCGGCCGAGCCGCTCGCCGACCACGTGATGACCGATCTGCCGGAGCTGCTCGCGCCGGGCGATGCGCTGGTGTTCAACGACACCAAGGTCATCCCGGCGGCGCTCAAAGGCGTGCGCGACGCGCGATGAGGCGACGGCGCAGGTCTCGGTGACCCTGATCGAGCGGCTCGACGATCATCGCTGGCAGGCTTTGGCCCGGCCGGCCAAGCGGCTCGAAGCCGGCGACCGCATCCACTTCGGCGAGGGCGGCAATGTCTGCCTGCTCGGAGCTCTCGCCGCCACGGTCGAGGCGAAGGGCGAGGACGGCGAGGTGACGCTTGCCTTCGATCTGAGCGGGCCGGCGCTCGCACGAGGCGATCCATGCGCAAGGCGCCATGCCGCTGCCGCCTTACATCGCCTCGCGCCGTGCCGGCGGACGACCAGGACCGCAGCGACTATCAGACCATGTTCGCGCGGGAGGAGGGCGCCGTGGCCGCGCCGACCGCGGGCCTGCATTTCACCGACGACCTGATGCAGGCGCTCGCCGCGCGCGGCATCTCCGCGCATTTCGTGACGCTCCATGTCGGGCCCGGCACCTTCCTGCCGGTGCGGAGCGGACGACACCGAAGGCCACCAGATGCATGCCGAGCACGGCGTCGTCAGCACCGAGACGCGCCGCCGCGCTGAACGCGGTCAAGGCGCGCGGCGGCAAGATCGTCGCCGTCGGCACCACCTCGCTGCGGCTGCTGGAAAGCGCGGCGGACGAGTACGGCACGCTTGAAGCCGTTCGCCGGCGAGACCGACATCTTCATCACGCCGGGCTATCGCTTCCGCTTCGTCGATCGCCTGTTGACCAACTTCCATCTGCCGCGCTCAACCCTGTTCATGCTGGTCGCCGCCTTCTCGGGTCTCGATATCATGAAGCGCGCCTACGCCCATGCCGTCGCAGGAGCGCTATCGCTTCTATTCCTATGGCGATGCCTGCCTGCTCGAGCCCCGGCGCAGAGAGCGACGCCATGAGCGAGCCCTTCGCCTTCACGCGTCAAGGCGCAGGACGGGCGCGCGCGCACCGGCGCCATCGCCACGCCGCGCGGGCGTGATGCGCACGCCGGCCTTCATGCCGGTCGGCACCGGCGCCACGGTCAAGGCCATGTTCCCCGAAGACGTGGCGGCGACCGGCGCCGACATCATTCTCGCCAACACCTATCATCTGATGCTGCGGCCCGGCGCCGAGCGCATCGCCAGGCTCGGCGGCCTGCACAAATTCATGCATTGGGACAAGCCGATCCTCACCGATAGCGGCGGCTATCAGGTCATGTCGCTGGCCAAGCTGCGCCGCATCGACGAAGACGGCGTCACCTTCCAGTCCCATATCGACGGCGCCACCGTCGACGCTCACGCCGGAGCGCGCCATCGAGGTGCAATGCCTGCTCGGCGCCGACATCCAGATGGTGCTCGACGAATGCACGCCGTTTCCCGCCACGCGCGACGAGGCGAAGGCCTCGCTCGAGCTGTCGCTGCGCTGGGCCGAGCGCTCGAAGACCGCCTTCGCAGACCATGAGCGCACCGGGCCAAGCCCTGTTCGGCATCGTGCAGGGCAGCGTCTATCCCGATCTGCGCGAGCAAAGCGCCCGCGCGCTGATCGAGATCGGCTTTCGACGGCTATGCCATCGGCGGGCTTGCCGTGGGCGAGGGCCAGGAGGCCATGTTCGACATGGTCGAGGTCACCACGGCGGTCCTGCCGCGAGGACCGCCCGCGCTATCTCATGGGCGTCGGCACGCCGGAGGACATGCTCGGCGCCATCGCGCGCGGCATCGACATGTTCGACTGCGTGATGCCGACCCGCTCGGGCCGCCACTGCCAGGCCTTCACCTGGGGCGGCAAGCTCAATCTGCGCAATGCCCGCTACGCCGAGGACCCAAGCCCGCTCGATCCCGACAGCGCCTGCCCCGCCGCGCAATATGAGCGCGCCTATCTGCATCATCTGGTCAAGTCGGGCGAGACGCTCGGCGCCATGCTGCTGACCTACGCCAATGTCCAGTTCTATCAGGAGCTGATGGCGCGCGCGCGCGAGGCGATCGCAGCAGGCCGCTTCGCCGCCTTCGCCGAGGATGTGCGCCGCCGCTACCGCGAGGCGGGCGAGCCGGACGACGAGGCTGAGGCGCTATTGCGTGGTCGATGTCGCGAGGCCGGACCGCCTTTGGCCGCGCCGAGCTGCTTCCGCTCCCGCGCCAACAGATAGAGGCCGGCGAGGATCACGATGGCCGCGCCCGCCAGCGTCCACAGCGTCGGCACGTCGCCGAACACCAGGAAGCCGAGCGACCGACATCCAGATCAGCCCGAGATAGATGTACGGCGCCAGCACCGGCGGCCGGCGCGCATGCGATGGGCGAGGATCAGCAGCCAATGGCCGAGCCCGCCCCAGAAGCCGAGCGTGGCGAGCAGCATCCACAGCAACCACTCGTCCGGCCACTGCCAGTCGGCGAGGGCGAACGGCGCCATCACCAGAACGCCGGCGAGCGGCGTATAGGTCTGCGTCACCGAGGCCGGATCGAAGGCGGCGAGATAGCGCGTGGCGATATTGTAGAGCGCGTAGCCGAAGGTGGCGACCAGCGCGAGCAGCATGGCCCAGTGCACCGTGCCGATGCCCGGGATGCATCACCACCAGCACGCCGAGGAAGCCGGCGATGATGGCCAGCATGCGGTGCCAGCCGACCCATTCGCCGAGCAGCGGCCCGGCCAGCGCGGCGACCAGGAGCGGCGTGAGGAAGAAGATGGTGATGGTCTGGTCGAGCTGGAGATATCTCAGCGCGATGAAGTTGAGCGCCGTGGTCAGCACCATCAGCACGGAGCGGAAGATCTGGATCAGCGGCTTGGCCGAGCGCAGCGACGGCCTGAGCGCGAACGGCCACAGCACCACCGCGCTGAACACCACATGGCCGCAAAGCGCAGCCAGGTCGACCTGGGCGACCGGCAATGCCCTGCGTCGGCCACCAGATATTTGGCCGAGGAGTCGAGCGCGGCGAAGCAGAGCGTGGCCAGCGCCATGAGCCCGATCGCCTTCAAGCCTGGCGCGGATCGGCGGAGCGGACGGAGGGCGGGCGGGGGGTCATGGGTGAGCGCCTATGTGCATCAATCTTTGCCAAAACGCCATCCGCGGCTAAAAGGAGTGGCCGACATCTCGCAGGAGGACAGCTTGGCTGACATTCGCGCCATATGCGCCATCGGCCTGCGCGGGCAGCTCGGGCTGAACGGCCGGCTGCCCTGGGAGGGCAACAAGGGACGCGAATATGTTGCCGACGTGGCCCGGTTCTTCGACGTCACCCGCGGTCACGTGATCATCGCCGGGCCCACCACCATCGCCTCGATCCCGCCCTTCGCCTATGAGGACCGGACCATCTGCGAGATCCGCTCGAGCCACCATCCCGACGAGGTGCTGGCCTGGTTTCCCGACCGCGTGGTCTATGTCGGCGGCGGCCCGCCGGTGTGGGACGTCTATGCGCCCTATATCCGCCACTGGGACATCACGCGGCTGCCTTACGACGGCGAGGCCGACCGCTGGTTCGACCCGGCCTGGCTGGTCGCCACGGAGAACCGCGACTAAGTTCTTCGGTGCTCGAAATCCTCAGCTTAGGCGTTAAACTTCCCGCGAACGAGCCCGAAATCGCCGCATTTCGCAGTTTATCGCACCTGCGAAAAGATGTTTCGCTTTGGAACAGTCAAGGCTAACATTCGCGGCAGAGCCGGGGGGGGGGCACTTTCCGCTTGCCTCTCGGGATCCCAAATTCTCACAAGACTTATGGATCGCCCCGCCGACGACTCGTAAGGAGATCGCCATAGCCGCCGCCGAACCAGAGTTCACCGCCGAGCAGATCGGCTGGCGCTTCGCGCTCGGCACGCTCATCCTGGTCGGGGCCTATCTCGCCTGGCCGCTGATTCCCGTGGTCATGACGGCCGATCTCGATCCGGCGTCAAAGCGGGGCTCTCGGGCCTGCTCGGCGCGACGCCCTTCCTGTCCAAATTCGTCGCGCTCGCCATGATGGGCCGGCCGGCCTATTATTTCCTCAAGCGCACGGTTTTCACGCGGTTCGCCGCCGCGCCGGGACCCCCGCCGATAATCCTGCCGTGCTGAAGAATTGGCCTAGCCTCTGTTCACTCAACTCTTCACGAGATGGTTGGCGGGCTCTGACAAATCTGCCGGAGAGTTGAGTTCCCCGTAGCGGTAGGGTGCTCTCTTCGCGGCGTGAGGCAATCCTGCCTCGCTCAATGAGGAGTGACCCCCATGAAGAAGATTTTGATTGCAGCGACCCTGATCGCTGCCTTTGCCGCCCCGGCTCTGGCGATGGACAGCTTCTACATCATGTTCGACAAGACGACGAAGAGTGCACCATGGCGCGGTCGGCGCCGACCGACACCGAGAAGTTCAGCATGATGGGCGTCTATGGCTCCGAGGCCGACGCCCACATGGCCATGAAGGGCATGATGGCCTGCAAGTAGGCACCCTTCGGTCAGTCTCTAGACCAAACTTCAGTCGCACAGCCGCTCTCGTTCGAGGGCGGCTGTGTCGCATTTGAGGCAGCCGTGATCAGCGAACGAAAAACCCGGCCGGGAGAACCTGACCGGGGCTGGCATTTGCCGGAGAGATAGATTGAAGGGCTATCTCGTCGTCAATTTAGCCGAGCTTCAACGGCTCAACGACAACAGCTTTCTCGTGGTGGCCGAAGCAGCCGCCGAGGCCGATGGTTGCCGAGATGATGATGGCACAAGCGATGAACAGACGCATGGTTGGTCCCCCGTTTCTTTCTATCGATTCTGCGAAGACTATATCGGCCTTTGCCGAGAAAAGCTGTGACGTTTGGGCCACGCTCTGGCCCAAAAAAACACAAGGCGCCGGCCTGCCGACGCCTTGCTGAGGTCGTTTTTCGGGCTTTTCCGGTCCAACGAGGCCGCTTCGCCGGTCACAGCGGTCTCAGAGAATGGGCGTAACTGCCTGATTTTAATGGTGAGCGCGCTGGGACTCGAACCCAGGACCCTCTGATTAAAAGTCAGATGCTCTACCGGCTGAGCTACGCGCTCCCAAGAGGCGACCATATGGGCCGCTGAGGCGGGGAGGTCAACAAACAAGGGCATTTCCGCCAGGCTTTTCGCGAGGCGCCGCAGCGCGGGGCTCCGTCCGGACCCAGAAATACGCCGTCGCGATTCCCGCGCGCTTTCAGTAAGGTCCGGCCCGTTCGGGAACGGGACGGGGGATCGGCCATGGCCGGGAAGGGAAAGAGCGGGCCTTTCGCGCGCTATTGGCCGCGCTTTCTGCTGATCATTCCCTTCCTGCTCGTCGCTTACGTGCCGTTCTACAACCGCATCGAGCCCGACGCTCGGCGGCATCCCCTTCTTCTACTGGTACCAGCTCGCGCGCGATCCTCCTGGGCGCCGCCGTGGTGCTCACCGTCTATCTCCTCGAGACGCGGATCACGCACACCACGGACGCACGCCGGCAGACGTCGATTCGTCCGGGACCCCGGGAGACATCCTGTGAGCCTCAACGTCACCGCGGCGAGCGTCTTCGTGGCGCTGTTCCTGTTCGTCACCTGGGTCGGCTTCATCGCCGCGCGCTGGCGCAAAGCAGACCTCAACCTGCTGCATGAATGGGGGCTGGGCGGCCGCCGCTTCGGCACCGTGGTCACCTGGTTCCTGCTCGGCGGCGATCTCTACACGGCCTACACCTTCATCGCCGTGCCGGCGCTGGTCTACGGCGCAGGCGCCATGGGCTTTTTCGCCGTGCCCTACACGATCATGATCTATCCGATCCTGTTCCTGGTGTTCCCGCGGCTCTGGACGATCGCGCACGAGCGCGGCCACGTCACCGCCGCCGACTACGTGCGCGAGCGGTTCGACATCGCGCTTCTGGCGCTGGCCGTGGCGCTTACGGGCCTCGTGGCGACGATGCCCTATATCGCGCTCCAGCTCGTCGGCATGGAGGTGGTGATCGGCGCGCTCGGCTTCCCGGCCGGCGGCTTCACCGGCCATCTGCCGCTGATCATCGCCTTTATCATTCTCGCCGCCTTCACCTATACGAGCGGCTTGCGCGCGCCGGCGCTGATCGCCGTGGTGAAGGACATGCTGATCTTCGTCACCATCTTCGCCGCCATCGTCATCATCCCGGCGAAGCTCGGCGGCTATGGCGCGATCTTCGCGAGCGTCCCGCAGGAGAAGCTGCTCCTGGCGCCGCCGTCCGGCGACAGCCTCGGCAGCTACAGCGCCTATTTCACGCTCGCGCTGGGCTCGGCCATGGCGCTGTTTCTCTATCCGCACTCCATGACCGGGATCTTGAGCGCCTCGAGCGGCAAGGTGATCCGGCGCAACGCCGCGGCGCTGTCGGCCTATTCCTTCGTGCTGGGACTGATCGCGCTGCTCGGCTACATGGCGATCGCCGCCGGCGTCGATAAGAACCCGCTCCATGCGGCGGGCTTCGCACAATACGGCGCGAACTTCGCCGTGCCGGCGCTGTTCCTCGACATGTTCCCGTCTTGGTTCGTCGGCGTCGCCTTCGCCGCGATTGCCATCGGCGCACTGGTGCCCGCGGCGATCATGTCGATCGCCTGCGCCAATCTGTTCACCCGCAACCTCTACAAGGAGTACTGGCGGCCGGACTGCACCGACGCCGAAGAGGCGCGCATGGCGAAGATCGTCTCGCTCGTGGTGAAGGTCGGCGCCGTGGTCTTCATCCTGGCCATCCCGCACAGCTACGCCATCCAGCTCCAGCTCCTCGGGCGGCATCTGGATCATCCAGCTCCTGCCGCCGATCCTGCTCGGCCTGTTCACGCAGCGCTTCAACGCGCATGCGCTTGCTCCTGGGCTGGGCTGCAGGGACGGCGCTCGGCACCTACATGGCGGCCACGCGCGGCTTCGTCTCGTCGATCTACCCGCTCGAGATCTTCGGCGTCACCCTGCCGGGATATGCGGCCCTCTACTCGGTGATCGTGAACTTTCTCGTGGCTGTGGCGTTGACGCCCGTGCTCGACCGCCTGAGCCGCGCGCGGCACGGCCTAGTCCAGCCCGCCTTCACAAAGCAGGGCAGGGCGTCGACAGTCTCGACCGCATCGCGATTCGCCGATAAGTTGTTCATATCGCGGATCTTGGTCTGCGAGAGGGAGGACTCCACATGGCACACCACAATCCAGGCAGCCGCGCATTTCTGTTCATCGTCTTGGGCGGCATCGTGATCGGCTTTGTGATCGCAGCGTTCCTGTTGGGTGGAGATGACAGCGAGACGGGCGCCGAGATGGAGGAACAGCCCGCGGCCGCGCAACCGCGCCGAAGCGCCGGTCGGCCGAGGAAGCCGGCGGACGACATGTCCGACGACATGTCGCCGCCGGATGACGATGTCCGACGATGCCATGCCGGACGACGGCATGACGGACGACATGTCGCCGCCGGACGACGATGCGCCCGACGATGCATGCCGGATGATGAGCCGGACGATGTCTCACCGCCGGACGAGATGCCGGACGAGCCATGCCGGACGAGGCGATGCCGGACGAGGCGCCGGATGCGATGACGCCGGAGGAGAACTCCGAAGAGCCGGTGACCGAGGAGCCGCCGCCTGCGCCGAACCCGTAACGACGCGCGACAGCCGTATGCTGGCTGTTTTGTGTCGTGAGAGGGGAGCCCGCGGCGTTCCACCAAAAGAAGAGCCCCGGCGCGGGGAGTGCCAGGGCTCGTACGCATTACACAGAACGCACTACCTGCCCAGACCGAACACAACTGGGCACAGGAGAATGCCCATTGCCTGTGGCAGTTCTGTGACAATTCTTTGTCAGTATCTTTAATAGCCACAAGGATTTGCGGGCTCGCTCTCACCCTCTTTGGCGCAGAGCCAAGGAACGCCTAGGAAGCGGCCCGGCGAGTTGCAAGACGTTTCCCGCCGCCCACCAGGAGCCTTGTGCGCTCCCGCGCCCCATGCACAATGCTTGACGTTTCGGCAGCAGCGCTAGGAGGCGAGGGCCTGAAGATGCGGTGGCGCGGCCAAAGAGAGAGCCAGAATGTCGAGGACCGGCGTGGCGAACGCCGCGGCTTCGGCTTTCCATTTCCGGGCGGTGGCGGTGGCGTTCGCTTTCCAAGCGGCGGCGGCTCCGCGCGCCGCGGTGGCGGCATCGGCATTGTCGGCCTTCTGATCATCCTTGGGCTGATGCTGTTCTTCGGCATCGATCCTTCGGTGCTCCTGCAAGGCAGCGGGCCCGGCGGGGGCGGAGCCGGCTTCCCCGACATCCGCCTGCCGCAGCAGAGACCCGACGCCACCAATTTCCCGATCCCGGGCGGCCAGGCTCAGATCGAGCACCCGAAAACGACGGGCGATGACGACCTCAAGAGTTTCGTGGCCGTCGTGCTTGGCACCACCGAGGACGTGTGGACGGAGACCTTTCGGCAGTTCGGCGCGCGCTATCGCGATCCGACCCTCGTTCTGTTCAAGGGCGCCACGCGTTCGGCCTGCGGCACGGGCATGGCCGCCATGGGGCCGTTCTATTGCCCGGGCGACCAGAAGGTCTATATCGACCTCGACTTCTACCGCGAGCTGAAGAACCGTTTCCGCGCGCCCGGCGACTTCGCCCAGGCCTACGTGATCGCCCATGAGGTCGGCCACCACGTGCAAAACCTGCTCGGCATCGCCGACAAGGTGGAGGCGGCGCGGCGCCGCGTCGGCCCGACGCGGCGCCAATGCGCTTCAGGTCCGCATGGAGCTGCAAGCCGATTGCTTCGCCGGCGTCTGGGCCAACCACGTGCAAGCGGAGAAAGGGCTGATCGAGCCCGGCGACATCGACGAGGCGCTGAACGCGGCCAGCGCCATTGGCGACGATCATATCCAGAAGCAGACCCAAGGCTATGTGGTGCCGGATTCCTTCACCCATGGCTCTTCGGCCCAGCGGGCGCGCTGGTTCCGCCGGGGCTATGAGAATGGAACCCTCCAGGCGTGCGACACGTTCAACACGGGGAAGCTTTGACCCGGGTTAGATGAGCGGCGCCCTCCTTGAGGGCGGCCGGGTGCGAGACTGATGCACCGGGCCCGAATAGCGCGTAAGCTCTTGACCTTAAGGGGATTCGCAAAGCGGCGGGGGTCATCACGTGTCGCCTCTGAAAGGGCTACTGGCGGGCATTGGCTGCTTCGTGCTCGCGTGCTCCACGGGCGGCGCACTGTGTGCTGACAACGTCATCACCCTCGGCGCGGCCGTTTCTCTCACCGGCAAATACGCGCTGAACGGCGCCAACACCAAGAACGGCTACGATCTTGCCGTGCACCAGATCAACGACAAGGGTGGCGTCACGATCGGCGGCAAGCCCTACAAGCTCCAGATCCTCTATTACGACGACGAGTCGACGCCCGCGCGCAGCACCGAGCTCGTCGAGCGGCTGATCCAGCAGGACGGCGTCAAGTACATCCTCGGGCCCTACAGCTCGGGGCTTACCAAGGCGGTCCTGCCCATCGTCGAGCGGCACAAGGTGCCGATGATCGAGGCGAACGGTGCGGCGCGCGAACTCTTCACCAAGGGCTATCGCTATATCTTCGCGGTGTTGTCGACCTCGGATCAGTACCTGACGCCGGCCATCGACCTTGCCGCGGAGAACGCCGACAAGCTCGGCAAGACACCGCAAGAGCTCACGCTCGCCATGGCGATGGAGGACGATCCGTTTGCCCAAGATGTCCGTGCCGGCGTTCTCGCCGATGCCCAGCGGCGCGGTATCAATTGCGTGATCGACGATCAGCTGCCGCCCGAGCTCAACGACATGTCGATGACACTGACCAAGGTGAAGGTGCTGAAGCCGGACATCCTTGTGGTCTCAGGCCACGAGAAAGGGGCGCTGACCGCCATCAAGCAAATCGAAGCCTTGCGCGTCGATGTGCCGATCATCGCGATGACCCATTGTGACTCCGCACGGGTCGCCGAGAAGATGCCGAAAGCATCGAAGAATGTGTTCTGCGCTCAACAATGGCATCGCGCGCTGAAGCACAAGGGTGCTCTATTCGGCTCGGCGGCGGATTTCGCCGCGATGTTCAAGAAGGTCTATGGCTACGAGGCGCCGTACCAGGCGGCCCAGTCGGCTGCCGCGGTCTATGTTTTTGGAGACGCCTTCGAGCGGGCCCAGAGCCTCGATCCCGAGAAAGTCCGCGACGCCGTCGCGGCCACCAACCTCCCCACCTTCTTTGGGCCCATCAAGTTCGACGCCTCCGGCAAGAACATCGCCAAACCGATGGTCTTGACCCAAATCGTCGACGGCGAATACGTCGTGGTCGCGCCGGACAAATGGGCAGCCAAAGAGCCGGTGATCGAGCACCGGCACCATTAGTCGGCGGCTAAAGCGCGTCGCCCGCGTACACCGTCGCCGCGCAGGGCCGGTCGGCCTTCTTGAACAGGCTGCAGGCGCCTTCGGCGTCTTGCGCGTTGGAGAAGGGACCGGCGACCAGCCGCCACTTCTTGTCGGGCGCGAGCACGCAGCGCGGCTGCAAGCCCGCGACGAGGGCTGCGTGCTTGGTCAGGAACTCGCGCCACAAGGGCCGCAGCTCGTCGCGTTTCGCCACAGTGCCGATCTCGATGCCGTAGCGGGTCGAGCCGTCATTGGCGGCGGGGGGCAATTCGACGGGGTCGTATGCGGCAATATCGACTTGCTCGCTCGGCGCCGCTTCGGGCGCCTTCGGCGCGGCGTTGTCTTCTGGCTCGCCCTGATCGTCCTCCATCGGCGCCTCGGCGACCGCCGGCGGCTCGGCCTGGGCCTCAGGTTCGGCCATGGCCTGCGGCGCTGGAGCTTGGGGCTCCGGCTTCGGTGCAGGCTTGGGCGCGGGCGGCGGCGCTGCGGCGACGGGAGCTGGGGGTTTCGGCGCTTCCTCTACGACGTCTTCCTCGACCGTGACGTCCTCGACGGCAGCGGCGGGCTCTTGAGCTGGCGCCGGTGAAGCGGCCGGCGCCGCCTGAACCGGGGCTGGCGGCTTGGGCGGCGAGGTGGTGACCGAGGCGGATGGCGGCAGCGCCGCTACGGGCCCGATGAACTTCTCGATCGGTGTCAGGCGCGCATTGAGCTCCGCCACCTGCTGGGAGAGCGCGCGGATCGTCCCTTTGAGCTTCGTCACTTCGGCCGAGTCGCCGCTGCTCGCGGCGGGCACCGGAACGGGCGGCGGGGCCTCCGCTGCCCCGGTCGCCATCTCGTCGCCGGTCACGGCGCTGAGCTGGACCGACTGGCCGCCAAGGGCCGCCGGATCGGTGAACAAAGTGAAGAGATAAAGACCCGAGGCTCCGGCCAGCACGATCCAGAAAAAGGCGAAGATGCCTCGCGCCCAGCTCCGCGTGCTTGTGCGCCGCCGTTTGACCATGGGGATTCGAGCCTCCGAATGTGAGGTTTCGGCGCAAAAGCGACCTGAATAAGGCCCACTTCAGATTGTGCCGCGTCTTGGCGAGATTACTCGCTCTGTCCGCACGGTCAATTTCCCCGTAGCGATTTGGCCTGGCGCCGGAGGGCTGTGGCCCTCGAAGGCGCTTTGGACTAGACAGTCCGCGTTTAGGGAAACTTCGTACAGAAATGAGACCCTCGGCCCTGCGGGAAGAGGCAAAACCCCATATCGGCATGACCCAATCATCGGCTCTCGCCATCATCCTTGCCGCCGGCAAGGGCACGCGCATGAAATCGGACCTGCCAAAGGTGCTCCACCGCCTGGCCGGCGCGCCCATGCTCGCCCACGTGCTGCGCGCGGTGGAAGCCGCAGGCATTTCGCAGGGCAGCGTGGTCATCGGCCCTGGCATGGAGGATGTGGGCCACGCCGCGCACGCCGTCGATCCCAAGCTCGATATCTTCGTCCAGCCCGACCAGCTCGGAACGGCGGACGCGGTGAAGGCGGCAAGCCCCGCCTTCGAGGGCGTGGACCGTCCCGTGCTCGTGCTCTACGGCGACACGCCGCTGCTCCGCACCGAGACGCTGAAAGCCGTACTCGGCGAGCTCGATGCCGGCGCCGACGTGGTCGTGATCGGCTTCGAGGCGGAAGACCCGACCGGCTATGGGCGTTTGCTGTTCGACGAGCACGGACGGCTCGCAGGCATCCGCGAAGAGAAGGATGCTACGCCCGAGGAGCGGGCGTTGACGCTGTGCAATTCCGGGATCGTTGCATTCCGCTCGAGCAAGACACTTACCGCGCTGCTGGCGCAGATCGGCAACGACAACGCCAAGGGCGAATTCTATCTCACCGACGCCGTGGCGCTGGCGCGCAAAGCCAATCTGCAAACGCGCGTGGTCCTTTCCAACGGGGAAGAGGTTCTCGGCGTGAACTCTCGCGCCGAGCTGGCGACCGCCGAGGCCGTGATGCAGCGGCGTTTGCGAAATGCGATCATGGCGAACGGCGCCACGCTTGTGGCGCCCGAGACCGTGTTCTTCAGCTACGACACCTCTGTGGGCCGCGACGTCACTATCGAGCCGAACGTGGTGATCGGCCCCGGCGTGATCATCGACGACGGCGTCACCATCAGAGCCTTCTGCCATATCGAGAGTGCGAAGATCGGTCCTGGGGCGACCGTCGGTCCGTTTGCGCGGTTGCGGCCCGGCGCCGCGCTCGCTAAGGACGCCCATGTCGGCAACTTCGTCGAGATCAAGAATTCGGACGTCGCCGAAGGCGCCAAAGTTAACCACCTCACCTACATTGGCGATGCGAGCGTTGGCGCGAAGGCTAACATTGGCGCCGGCACCATCACTTGCAACTACGATGGCTTCGCCAAGCATCGCACGGAGATCGGTGCCGGTGCGTTCATTGGCTCCAACAGCTCGCTGGTGGCGCCGGTCAAGATCGGCGACGGCGCCTATATCGGCTCCGGCAGCGTCATCACCAAGGATGTGCCCGCGGATGCGCTCGCCGTCACCCGTACCCCGCAGGAGGAGCGGGAAGGGTGGGCGGCCAAGGTGCGGGCGCGCCGCACACGCGACAAATCCAAGTAGCCGCGCTTCGTGCTCGGCCGAACCATCCATTATCGCAACAAAGGGACATAGCTCGTGAATTGCGACACATCGCCAGTCCGTTTAGGCATGAAGAAAAAGGGTACGAGGGAGTAGGGGACGATGTGCGGCATCGTTGGCGTCCTCGGTAAGGGGCCGGTTGCAGAACTGCTTGTCGATGCGCTGAAGCGCCTCGAATATCGCGGCTACGATTCCGCCGGCGTGGCGACGCTGGAGAACGGACGCATCGAGCGCCGCCGCGCGCAAGGCAAGCTGCGCAATCTCGAAGAGCTGCTGAAGCGGGAGCCGCTGACCGGCAACACCGGCATCGGCCACACGCGCTGGGCGACCCACGGCAAGCCGAGCGAAGCGAACGCGCACCCGCATATGACCGACGATGTTGCGGTAGTCCATAACGGCATCGTCGAGAATTTCCGCGAGCTGAAGGCCGAACTCATGGCGGAAGGCGCGCCGTTCACCAGCGACACCGACACCGAGGTCATCGCCCATCTCATCACCCGCGAGCTGCGTGCCGGCAAGGACCCCGTGGCCGCGGTCTACCAGACGCTGAGCCTGCTCCAAGGCGCGTTTGCGCTCGCCATAATCTTCCGCGGCTACGACAACCTGATGATCGTGGCGCGCCAGGGAAGTCCGCTCGCCATCGGTTACGGAGACGGCGAGATGTTCGTCGGCTCCGACGCGATCGCGCTCGCGCCTTTCACCGACCAGATTGCTTATCTCGAGGACGGCGACTGGGCTGTGATCACACGCGAGGGCGTCGCCATCCGCGACCGGTCGGGGACTGCCGTCGAACGCGCGATCGCGCGCTCGCTGGCCGCCGGCCTCATCGTCGACAAGGGCAATTACCGTCACTTCATGGCCAAGGAAATTCACGAGCAGCCGGAAGTCGTCGGACACACGCTCGCGCATTATCTAGACCTCGCCACCTATCGCGTGGACCTGCCGCCGCTGTCGCTCGACTTCGAAAAAGTGACCAGGCTTTCGCTGTCGGCCTGCGGCACTGCGTTCTATGCGTGCCTCGTCGCCAAATACTGGTTCGAGCGCTGGGCCAAGCTACCGGTCGATGTCGATATCGCCTCCGAGTTCCGCTATCGCGAGCTGGCGATGGAGCCGGGCGGCGTCGCATTATTCGTGTCCCAGTCGGGCGAGACCGCCGACACGCTCGCTTCGCTCCGCTATTGCCGCGCGCAGCGTCAGCACGTGTTGTCCATCGTCAACGTGCAGGAATCGTCCATCGCGCGCGAATCCGACGCGGTGTTGCCGACGCTGGGTGGCCCCGAGATCGGCGTCGCCTCTACCAAGGCCTTCACCTGTCAGCTCACCGTGCTTGCTTGTCTCGCCATCGCCGCCGGCAAGGCGCGCGGCGTGATCGGCCCCTCGCTCGAAGCCGACTTGGTCAAGGCGCTGGTCGAGGTGCCGCGGCACATGGCGACGATCCTGCACGACGAGACTCCTTACGGGACGCTCGCCCACAGCCTGTCAAAGGCGCGCGACGTGCTTTATCTCGGCCGCGGTTCGAGCTACCCGATCGCGCTCGAAGGGGCGCTCAAGTTGAAAGAGATCTCCTACATCCATGCCGAGGGCTACGCCGCGGGCGAGCTGAAGCACGGGCCAATCGCGCTCATCGACGAGACCGTGCCCGTCATCGTCATCGCCCCGCGCGATGATCTCTTCGACAAGACCGTCTCGAACATGCAGGAGGTCGCCGCCCGCGACGGCAAGATCATCCTGGTCAGCGATGCCGACCCGGCCAGTACGGGCTGCGCAGTCCAGACCATGCTGACGGTCCCCTCCGTGCATCCCTTCGTGACGCCACTTGTCTACGCGCTGCCGGTACAGCTCATCGCCTACCATACGGCGGTGTTCATGGGCACTGACGTAGACCAGCCGCGAAACCTCGCAAAATCTGTGACTGTGGAATAGTCTACAGCCTCGGATTTGCCCGATTTCTTTGCTTGAGCAAGCACATGGCGGATCATCGGAAGCCGCGCCGTCTTGCTTTTGACGGGCGCCTCCTTCCCCGCGGCCGCCGGATCGGCGCCGCGCTGGCGCTCCTTGGCGCGCTTTTGGCGGCGGCGCCAGCTCTGGCCCAAGAGATCGGCCTGAAGAACGGCACCGCCTCGCTTGCCGCCGGCAAGTACGACGCCGCGATCCGCCAGCTCTCCGCCACGCTAAACGACGAGAAGGCGACGACAGGCCAAGCCGCCGAGGCACTCATGCTGCGGGGCATCGCCTATCGCAGGGCAGGGAAGCCGGGCCGGGCCATTGCCGATCTCGGCGCGGCCGTCTGGCTCGGCCTGCCCACCTCGGACCGGGCGAGGGCCCTGGTCAATAAGGGCCTCGCCTACAAGGCGGCGGGGCTTTCGAGCCAGGGCGACGCCGAGCTTGCCCAAGCACGCAAGATCACGAGCTCGAGCGCGGTCGAAAAGCTGATCGCCGAGGACGGCGGCGCCGTGGTCGCGAGCGCCGGCTCGTCCTCTGCCGAGGCCGGCTCGAGCGACCAATCCGACTCAGGCGAGAGTGTCTGGAGCCGGCTGGTGCCGAGCTTCGGCGGTTCGACCGCCGCACCACCCCCTGCGCCGCCGCCTGCGGCTGAGCCGCCACCGGCGCGGACAGCCGAGGCAGCGCCCAAGAGCGGCTGGAATGCCGCCGTCAGCGATGAGACGGCGGAGCCGAGCGGCAATGCCGTCAGCCGTTGGTTCGGATCGATCGCCGGCGACAGCGCGCCGGCTGCTTCACCGCCGCCAGCGGCGACGGAGACCGCGGCGCCGAAGCCCGCCCCGCAGCCAAGAACCGCCGCGGCGCCGCCACCGGCTGCGAGCTGGGCGGCCAACACAGAGACGCAGAAAGTGGTGTCGAATGACGACCAATCCGGCAGCACCGCGATTGGGCGCTTGTTCTCGCGTTCGACCGAGTCCGCGCCCGCAGCGCCTCCGGCCGCGCGTGGCGGCGGCTATAGCGTGCAGCTTGCCAATAGCCGATCGCAGGCCGAGGCTCAGGCCCTGTGGAAGAAGGTACAGACGTCGAACGGGCAACTGGCGAGCGCGGCGCCGCAGATCGAGAAGGTGAGCATTGGCAGTTTCGGCACCTTCTACAGCCTCAAGATCGGCCCTTTCGCCAGCCAAGCCGAAGGCACAAAGTTGTGCAACGCGTTGAAGCGCAACGGCACCGATTGCTCCGTGGTCTCACCGGACGGCCCCTGAGACTCAAAGCGGGCTTGCAAGCAGGCCCGCATTCGGCCATGCCTCACATCTGTTAGCCGGGCGTGCTAGGAACGGCCGCCGCCCGAACGGTGTTATCCTGAAATCCCCCGATTCCCCGAGAGTTTCCAAAGCCGCATGACCTCTAAAGACGAACAAACAAAAGAGTCCAGTCAGAGCCCAGAGACGCCGAGCGAGCTGGAAGACCAGCTCGGCCTGTTCGGTGCACTCGAGCCAACCTCGTCGCATTTCCTGGCGCGGCTGCGCGGCTATTTCCTGACGGGGCTGATCATCGTCGGGCCGGTCGCCATCACGATCTACGTGGTGTGGTGGTTCATCAATCTCGTGGATGGCTGGGTGAAGCCGCTCATTCCGCAGAGCTACCTGCCGGACAACTTTCTTCCGTTCAATGTTCCCGGCGTCGGCCTGATCGTCGGCATTTTCGCCTTGATGGTCGTCGGCGCGCTCACCGCCAACCTGTTTGGGCGCACCATCGTCGCCTATGGCGAGATGATGCTCGACCGCATGCCTGTGGTGCGTGGCGTCTATCGCTTGTTGAAGCAGATCTTCACCACCGTGTTCTCTAAGTCCGGCACCGGTTTCAAGCGCGTCGGGCTCATCGAGTTTCCCCGCCGCGGTCTTTATGCCGTGGTGTTCGTCTCCGGCGATCCGCCGGCGGAGGTGAAGGATAAGCTCGGCAACGGCGAGCTGTTGACGGTGTTCATGCCCAACGCGCCGAACCCGACCACAGGCTTCGTCATGTTCATGCCGGCGAAGGACGTCATTGTGCTCGACATGGCCATCGACGATGCCGCCAAGCTCGTCCTCTCCGCCGGTCTGGTGGCGCCGCCTCAAGACAAGCTCAAAGAGCTTGCCAACGAGGCCAAGCGCAACAAGCCTGTCCCCGAGGAAGAGCCCGTCGTCTAGAACAGGCTCTCCAGTTCTCAGTTCACCAGTTCGATTTCGCTCGGCCGCCAACTTTTGTCGAAGAAGGGCGGCAGCGGACTGTAGAGACGAAGGATCGTGAACCAGCCCTTTTTCGGATCGGTCTGGATCCAGTTGCCGCGCTTCACGCCGTCGGGCTGCTCGGGCCCGAAATAGACGGTCGTCGCGCCATCGGCGTCCGCTTCGGCCGCAGGCGAGGGGTAGCTCTGGCTGCCGGCGCGCGGATATTTCTGCGGCGTCTGCAGCATGGAACGGGTTTGGTTGTCGTAGAGCGTGAAGGACCAGAACGCCGCGGCAGGGATGCCCTTCGGCAACGTCACCTTGTAGGTTTTGGCACCGTCGAACGGGGTGCCCTCGGAATCGAGGAAGCCCATAAGGTACTGCGAGCCGACGCCCGGAATGCGCATAATCATGCCAGGCGAGTCGAGCGTGTAGCCGTAATAGAAGGCTGCGCGTGAATCGAGCGTGCGCGCGCCCGTCGGAGTCAGGGGCTTGAACATGCCGTTCTCGAAGAGTGGCGGCGGCGTTTCGAAGAAGGCGCCACCCTCCCAAAGCATGCTGCCCCAGTGCGAGCCCTCGTAATACGCCCAATCCGGGTGCTGCATCGCGTAGCGCCAGTTGAGCGACCGGCCCGTTGCCTGGCCGAACGCCGCCGCGTCCGACAGGATCTTCTTCATCCGGTCGTCCGGCTTGAATTCCTTGCCGTGCACAATCCCGATGGCGGCAAGCTGTCCGGCGAGTTCGACGTCGTAGCTCGTGGCCGGCTCGTTCTGGACGTTCTCGTTGATCATCTCGAAGAAGCCGAAATCGCTCGGCGGGATCGTGTTGAACGACAGGTGGCTGCCCTCGATGAATTTCATTTCGGGGATCTTCGGCTCGCCTTCGATGCGCACGGTCCCCTCAAGGGCCTGCGCGATGCTCGTACCGAAGGAGCCCGGCTTGTAAGGATAGATCTTGAGGTTCTGCTTGACGTTCTCGACGGCCGGCTTGGGGTCGTTGTCGACGAGATAGGCGCGCGCGGCATAGAGGGCGAGATTGGTCTTCGAATGCGCGATGAAGTAGCCGCCCTCGGGCAGCGGGCCGTCATAGCCGGGCCCGACGATCAGATACTTGCCGCCGAGCCCGCGATCCGGTCCGGGACCGCCGATGTCGATGATCCAGGAGAACCACATGTCGTTGATCGTGCCGACGGCGTTCGACGGCTGTTCGATCACCAACGGCCCATTGCTCAGATCGAGCGCTGTGAGGTAGTAGACCGTGTCGGCGTTGGGCGTCAGGAACAGCGAATTCGAATCCATCAACTCGGAGAAGATGGCGACGTCGCCGGGCTTGACGCCGATACCTTTGAAACCCTTGACGATCGCCAGCGCGGAGGCGCCCCGAAAGCTGTTGTTGTACACGTTGAGCGCGCGGGTGAAGTCGAGCGTGTCATAGACCCTCTTCGCCGTATCCGCAGTCGGCGCACCGTCCTTGAACTCGAGCGTGCCGATGCTCGTCTCGATCTTGTCTGGCGCGGAGAGCGATTTCAGCGTCTCTTCCGAAACCTCTGCCGCCGCAGGTCCGTAGCCTGCGAGAAAAGCCAGCACGACGATGGCCGATGCCGACACAAAAAGCGTGTGACGCTGGAGTCCCCTCATGACATTAACCTCCCGTTGTGGTGTCAGCGAGCGCACTATAGCGCGCTAGTCGTGTTCGACCGAGGATGGAGAATTGCAACCGGCGCGCGTGTCGCTCGAGCGCCCGCAAAGCAAACTATTGAGGCCGAGGGGCCGGAGTCTTGCCATTTGGCGCCAAAGCAGACCGAGCTAAATTCGCCCGCTATCCTCGACCTCAAGCGTCACGATCCGCGCCAGCAGCGTCGCGGGATAGAGCTGCCCAATCATGGCCTCCACGATGGTTAGGTTGCGCGCGATGGGATGCAACGCGGTGATGTCGCCGGAGCCGATGCCGGTCAGCGGTCCAAAGCTGAAATAGATCATGATGTTCGCGAGGTTCGGAGTATCTCTTACGGCAAAGCTCGAGAACGCCGTGTATGAAGCGGCGCCGACGAACGTGTAGAGCGAGGCGAAGGCCAGGCCCATCGCGAGATAAAGCAGAATGGCGCCCATGATGCGATGATAGGTGACGCGGCCCGGACCGAATACCGCGCGTCCCACCTCCAAGATCAGCGCCAGACTGATCAAGCAGCCATGCACTGGCGTCGAGATACACGTCAAAAATGGATGGCGAGTAATGCCGATGGATCGGCGGCGATGGCCGCAAGGACGATGGCCATCAGCAGTGCCGAGATGGCGACCGGCTTTCCGGAGAGAATCAGCACCCGCCCCCGTAACCAGGGCGACGAGTCCAAATCCTAATTCCTGCACGCCGGTGATTTGGTCTGCGCGAAGGGGAGCGAGGACGAACTTCAGCAGAGCGAGCAAGATGGTGAGGGCCGTAAGTAGCGGGTCCGGCCAACGTTCTCGCAGATCGCCGAAGTTCGCCCCAGCCATCCGCCTAGTATATCACGGCCCGTCTATATGAACGCCGTGCCACGCCCGCATAGGAAAGTGGGGTAAGAGGCCTGCCGATAATATCGATGAACACCGCCACCTCGGTGCCTTTCGCCGGCATATCGCCTTTGATCACCTTGACCGTGTAGCTGAGATTGTCGCCATCGAGCACAGGATCTTGCAGCTCCACCACGGTCTGCTTCAGCGTCTTGCCTTCGATAATGGAAATGTCGGCGTTGGGCGGATCAGACTTGAAGCTGTCCTTGCCGTCGCTCCAGAAGGGGATGAACTTTGTCGTGTTCATATTTCCCGCGATCCGCTCCGGCCGATCAGTGAAGAACACCGTGACAGGGCTTACATTCTCGAGCGTCAGTTTGTTCGTCGCCGGGTCAAAGCTCATGCTTTTGGCGCTCTGGACGAAAAGGAAGTCGGCCTTCTTCTCCTCCGCGGCGGTGGCGAAGGTAACAGCGGCAAGAAGAGAGGCGGCCAATGTGAATGCGGTGGCCGCAACAAGGGTACGTCGCATCGGCATGGTTGAATAACTCCAGGTTGCATTAGAGATCGAAAGGGAAAGTTTTGCGCGCGAGACGCTAGCGGGCGCACGCGCTATAAGTCTTGCCATTTGGCGCCAAAAGGGAGGGGTGAAGATGTTGGGCGAGGGCTTCGCGCATAATCCGCGCACGCTGCTCCATATCGCGCCCTATCTCAGGAGCCGCTCCGTCTCCCCCGTCGAGATCTTTAGGCGCGCCGACATCTCGCCGTCGAGACTCCTGGACGCGAATGGCTGGGTGCCGCGCGAGCTCTGCTTCCGGCTCAGCAACGAGATGCATAAGGTCACGGGTGAGCGCTTTCTCGGGGCTGACGTCGGGCGCTCATTCAGGCTCTCGGACCTCGGCCCCTGGGGCGTGGCCGTGTCCCGAGCTTCGACCCTCCGTCAAGCATGTGCGACCGCGGTCGATGGCATCGGTCTTGTTCATCAAGGCACCGATCTTAAACTCCAGACGGAAGGCAGGTATGCGACCCTAAATTTCGCATTTCTCGGCCGTTCCAGTCTTGAACCGAGACAACATATTCTTGGTGCGCTTGCCGTGTTACGCAGCGTGACATTGCTGGCAGGCGTGCCCGAAGCGGTCGGCGCGCGCTTCTCGCAAAGCTACGAACGGGCAGGAGAGCGGTTGGAACAGACCTTTGGGTCGTCGCTCCAATTCGGGTGCGCGCGTGATGCGATCGTCATCGACCGGGAGATCCTCGACTTACCAATCGCGCTGCCAGGTCCGGAGACGAATGGCTCGGATCCCGTCGAGACCGCCGCCAGCCTCGGTGCGTTCGTGAAAGAGATGCTGCCATATGGCGGCGTGAGTGTTGACCGCGTGGCCAGTCACTTGCGCATGAGTACACGGACGCTGCAGCGCCGGCTCAGGGATTTCGGCTTCTCGTTCGAGGAGATCGTCGACGACGTGAGACGCGTCGAGGCGATCCGCAGAGTGGCGACCCACGACGGCTCGGCGATCGAGATCGCCTTCATGCTCGGCTATTCGGACCAAGCGCATTTCACCCGCGCCTTCAGGCGTTGGACGAGCATGGCGCCACGCGACTACGCCAGGCACGTCTAGTCCTAGCCGGCACGGATCAGCTTCACCGCGTCGTCGCGCTCGAAGAGATAGAGAAGGACGCGAAGCGCCTCCGCGTCCTTGCCTTTGAGAGCGGGATCGCGCGCGAGTTGGAGCCGTGCCTCGTCCCGCGCGGTCTCCAACAAGTCCTGATGCTCGGGCAGCATGGCAATGCGGAAGGCCGGCAAGCCGCTCTGCCGCGTGCCGAGCACCTCGCCGCCGCCGCGAAGCCGCAAATCCTCCTCGGCGATGACGAAGCCGTCTTCCGTGCTGCGCATTACGTTGAGGCGCTCGCGCGCCGTTTCGCCCAAAGGTTGGCGATACAAGAGAATGCAGGAGGACTCCGCGGCGCCGCGGCCCACGCGCCCGCGCAGTTGATGCAGCTGCGCAAGACCGAAGCGTTCGGCATGCTCGATGATCATGATCGTGGCGTTGGGCACGTCCACGCCAACTTCGATCACCGTGGTCGAGACGAGAATGGAGAGCGCGCCTGACGCGAACGCGGCCATCACTGCGTCTTTGTCTTTGCCGGCGAGTTTTCCGTGCACCAAGCCGACCTTGTCCCCGAACCGCGCACGAAGTTCCGCATAGCGTTCCTCGGCCGCGGCGACATCGAGTACCTCGGACTCGGCGACGAGCGGGCAGACCCAATAGACTTGCGCGCCGCGTGCGACCGCGCGCTCGACGCCGCCGATCACCTCGTCGATGCGTTCGAGCGGCACGGTGCGGGTGAGAATAGGCTTCCGCCCGGGCGGCTTCTCGTCAAGCCGCGACACGTCCATGTCGCCATAGCTCGTCAGCAGCAACGTGCGCGGGATCGGCGTTGCCGTCATCACCAGAAGCTCGGAACCGGAGCCGGTCGCTTTGGCTTGCAGCGCGAGCCGCTGATGCACGCCGAAGCGGTGCTGCTCGTCGATAACCACAAGACCAAGATCGCGGAACTGAATCGTCTCCTGAAACAGCGCATGGGTGCCGATGAGGATGTCGATTTGGCCGGCCTTCAGCGTGTCGAGAATCTTTGTCCGCTCGCGGCCGCGCTCGCGCCCTGTGAGCAATGCGACACGGAGCTGCGCGGCTTCCGCGAAGCCGCTGATCGTGGCGAGGTGCTGGCGGGCGAGGAGCTCGGTCGGCGCCATGAGCGCGGCCTGGGCGCCGGCCTCGATCGCCTGGGCCATGGCGAAAAGCGCCACGACCGTTTTGCCGCTGCCGACGTCGCCTTGCAGCAGCCGAAGCATGCGGTCCCGACTCGCCATGTCGGCATCGATCTCGGCGAGCGCGCGGAGTTGCGCGCCCGTAAGCGCGAAGGGCAGGGCGGCGACGATCGCCTCGCGCAATTTGCCCGGCGCGGCGAGCGACCGGCCTGCGCGCTTCTTCAGGCGTTGGCGAATGATGGCGAGCGCCAGCTGGTTGGCGAGAAGCTCGTCATAGGCAAGCCGGGTCCGCGCTGGCGCATTGGGGAGAAGATCGGCTTCCGCTTGCGGCGCATGGAGCCGTTTGATCGCCTCGGCAAAGGACGGCCAGCCTTGCTTGGCGAGAAACGCGGGGTCGATCCACTCCGGCAACGCGGGGAGCTGGTGGAGCGCGCCGTCGATCGCCTTGCGTAAGGTGGTGTTGGAGAGCCCGGCCGTGAGCGGGTAGACCGGCTCGATGAGCGGCAGCTTGTCTTTGCCGTCCGCCGGCGCCACATGATCGGGGTGGGGCATTTGCAGCCAGCCGTCGTACGACTCGATCTTGCCGGAGATCAGACGCTTTTCGCCGACAGGCAGAAGGCGCTTGAGGTAGCTCGCATCGGCCTTGAAATAGACGAGCTCGAGCGCGCCGGTAGAGTCCTCGACCAGGATCTTGTAAGGCGCCCGAGCGCCTCGGCGCCCGCCGCCAGGCCGATGCTCGGCGACGGTGACTTCGAGGGTGGCAAGCGCGCCGACCTCGGCTTCGGCGATCGATGGCACCCTGGCGCGGTCGATCAGGCCCACCGGCAGGTGCCAGAGGAGATCGATGGCCCTGGCATGGGCGCCTTGGTGGCGCGGGGCCACCAATTTGTTGAGCAGCCCCTCAATTCGGGGGCCGACGCCTTTCAAGGCGCGGGCGGTGGCGAACAGGGGAGCAAGGCGAGGCGGACGCATCGGGCCTAGTCTAGCGTGAAGGAGGCGGCGCCCTTGACATCGCTAGGGCCGCTCGCTCTAACCCACCGCTTAGGATTGGAAGCTTGGATCATGTCGAGTGATCTTGGAATGCGCCGGCGCCGGGCGGTTTGGCGGGCGACTCATCGAGGCTCTAAGGAGATGGACTATCTGCTCGGGCGCTTCGCCGAGCAAGCCATCGACAGCATGAACGCCGATGACATCGCCGTCCTCGAACGGTTGATCGAGATGCCGGACCCACAGATCGAATTGTCCGTATATGAGGGCTACTCGCTCGGCGAGCGTGATCTCGACGCGCTCATCGAGCGCGTGCGGCGCTTCCACGGCCTGCCCTGGACCGGCTAACCAGCAATATCGTCATGAGTCCCGCGTCCAAGCTCCCATCTTTGCCTATCGACCGCCTGCTTGAGGGCCCGCGCGCCATCGCAGGCGGCGTGCCTGAAGGCTTCGATGCGTTGCTCCTTGGCGAGCTGGCGCGGCACGCAGGCGCGCCGATTCTGCACGTAGCCCGCGACGGCAACCGTCTCGCCACGCTCGAAGAGGCGATCTCTTTCTTCGCGCCGGATGTGACCGTCCTGAGCTTTCCCGCCTGGGACAGCGTGCCCTACGACCGGGTCGCACCCAATGCCGAGATCATCGCCGAGCGCATCGCCACGCTTTCCGCGCTGACCGAGCGCGAAACCGGCGACAAGACGCCGCTCGTTCTGCTCACCTCGGTGAATGCGGTGATGCAGCGCGTGCCGCCGCGCGAGTTCATCGCTGGCTCCAGCCTCAAGCTCAAAGCGGGCAACGTCATGAGCATGCAGGCGCTGATCGAGCGCCTCGAGGCCTCAGGCTATGTACGTTCGGGGACGGTGACCGACCCCGGCCAATATGCGGTGCGCGGCGGCATCCTCGATCTCTTCCCGCCGGGTGGGCAACCAGTCCGCCTCGACTTCTTTGGCGATACGTTGGAGACCATCCGCGCCTTCGATCCGGAGACCCAGCGCACTGAAGCGCGCCTCGACGCGGTGCACTTCCTACCCATGAGCGAGGTGGCGCTGACGCCGGATGAGCGGCGGCATTTCCGCCAGCGCTATGTGGAACTGTTCGGTCCGGTCACGGGCGACGACCCGCTCTACGAGGCGATCTCGGCGGGCCATCAGCATCAGGGCATGGAGCACTGGCTGCCGCTGTTCCATGACCACCTCGCCACGCTGTTCGATTATCTGCCGGGCGCCGTGGTGACGCTCGACCCGCTTTCCGACGATGCACGGGCGACGCGCCTGGAGCAGATCGCCGACCATTACGAGGCGCGCGCCGCCGCCCTTGAGCGCAAAGCCTTCGGCGCGCCGCCTTATCACCCGGTCCCGGCCGAGGGCATGTTCCTTAGCGAGACGGACTGGCAGACGGCGCTGGCCGCGGTGCCGCACGTCATCGCGCTCGACCCGTTCGAGCGGCCGGAAGCGGAAGGCGCCAACATCGTCTCCTTCGGCGGCCGCCGAGGGCGTTCCTTCGCGCCCGAGCGCCAGACCGAAGGCGCCAACGTGTTCGATGCCGTGGTGGCGCACGCCAAGAAGCTGCTCGGCGAGCATAAGATCGTCATTGTCGCCTGCTGGAGCGTCGGCGCGCGCGAGCGGCTCGCCGCGCTGCTCACCGAGCATGGTCTGCACGACACGGTGCGCGTCGAGACATTTCCTGAGGCCGCCGCCGCCCCGCCTGCGGCGACATCGGTCGCCGTGCTCCCGCTGGAGACCGGCTTCGAGGCGCCGGGCATCGCCGTGATCGGCGAGCAGGACATTCTCGGCGACCGCCTCGTGCGCAAAGCCCGGGTGAAGAAGGGCAGCGACGTACTCACCGAGGCGTCGAGCCTGACGGTCGGCGACCTCGTGGTCCATGCCGACCACGGCATCGGCCGCTTCGTCGGGCTGACCACCATCGAGGCGGCGGGCGAGCCCCATGACTGCCTGGAGCTGCACTATCAAGGCGGCGACAAGCTCTATCTGCCGGTCGAGAATATCGAGCTCCTGAGCCGCTACGGCTCCGATGAGTCCGGCGTCGTGCTCGACAAGCTCGGCGGCGTCGCCTGGCAATCGCGCAAAGCCAAGCTGAAGCAGCGCATCCGCGACATGGCCGAGAAGCTGATCAAGGTCGCCGCCATGCGCGAGCTGCGCTCGGCCCCGATCTTCAATCCGCCGGACGGCACCTATGACGAGTTCTCGGCGCGGTTCCAATACGAGGAGACCGAGGACCAGGTCACCAGCATCAACGCGGTGCTGGAGGATCTCGCCAGCGGCCGGCCCATGGATCGCCTCGTGTGCGGCGATGTCGGCTTCGGCAAGACCGAGGTGGCCTTACGCGCTAGCCTGATCGCCGTGCTCGCCGGAAAGCAGGTCGCCGTCGTGGTGCCGACGACGCTGCTCGCCCGCCAGCACTTCCACACCTTCACCGAGCGCTTCCGCGGCTTCCCTGTGAAGATCGCGCAAGCTTCGCGGCTCGTGAGCGCCAAGGAGCTTGCCGATGTCAAGAAGGGCATCAAGGACGGCGGCATCGACATCGTCATCGGCACCCATGCGCTCCTCGGCAAGGCCATCGAGTTCGCCGACCTGGGGCTTCTGATCGTGGACGAGGAGCAGCATTTCGGCGTGAAGCATAAGGAGCGGCTGAAACAGCTCCGCGAGGACGTGCATGTGCTCACGCTCACGGCGACGCCGATCCCGCGCACTCTGCAACTCGCGCTCTCCGGTGTGCGCGAGATGTCGCTGATCGCCACCCCGCCCGTGGATCGCCTCGCGGTGCGCACCTACGTAGCACCGTTCGACCCTATGACCTTGCGCGAGGCGTTGCTGCGCGAACGCTTCCGCGGCGGCCAGACCTTCTTCGTAGTGCCGCGCATCTCAGACCTCGACGACGCGGCGGCGTTTCTGCAAGAGCACGTGCCTGAACTGAAGGTCGCGCGCGCCCACGGCCAGATGCCGTCGAGCGAGCTCGATCAGGTGATGAATGCCTTCTACGACCGGCAATACGACGTGCTGTTGTCCACCACGATCGTGGAAAGCGGCCTCGACATCCCCTCTGCCAACACGCTCATCGTCTACCGCTCAGACATGTTCGGCCTTGCCCAGCTTTATCAGCTCAGAGGCCGCGTCGGCCGCTCCAAGATCCGCGCCTATGCGTACTTCACCATTCCCGCCGACATGCGCATCACGCCGACGGCCGAGAAACGGCTCAAAGTGCTCCAGTCGCTGGACACGCTCGGCGCCGGCTTCATGCTGGCAAGCCACGACCTCGACATCAGAGGCGCCGGCAATCTGCTTGGTGAGGAACAGTCCGGCCACATCCGCGAGGTCGGTTTCGAGCTCTACCAGTCCATGCTGGAAGAGGCGATCGCCGCATTGAAGGGCGGGGAAGGGGCCATGATCGAGGATCAATGGAGCCCACGCATCAATCTCGGCACTTCGGTGCTCATCCCCGATGAGTATGTGCCCGACCTGCAAGTGCGACTCGGGCTTTACCGCCGCCTGTCAGGCGTGGAAAGCACCGACGCCATCGAGGCTTTCGCTGCCGAGCTGATCGACCGCTTCGGTCCGCTGCCTGAGGAGGTCCGCCATCTCCTCGACGTGGTCGAGATCAAGGGGCTGTGCCGTCAGGCAGGCATCGAGCAAATCGACGCCGGCCCGAAGGGCGCCATCATCGCCTTCCGCAACAATTCCTTCGCCAACCCGGAAGGCCTCATCGATTTCATCCGCGAGGCGGGCAAGCAGGTGAAGCTCCAGCCCGACCACCGGCTGATCTTCTACGCCAACTGGCCGAACCCGGAGGATCGCCTGGCCGGTACGCGCGAGCTTCTGAAACGTCTCGCCAAGATCGCTGGCGCCGTGAAGGAAGCGGCTTAGACCTGCCGCAGAATCTCTTCGCGCAAGATGTGGCCATGCCGGTCGCGGGGAATGTCTTTCACCACCAGCAGCTTGTCCGGGAATTTGTAAGGCGCCACGCCGCGCTCCATGAGGAAGCGGTGCAGGGCTTCGAGCGACACCGGCGCGTTCGGCGAGGGAGCCACGGCGCCGAAGAGGCGGTCGCCGACGATCGGGTCTGGCAGTACGAAGCAGGCCGCATCGAGAAAGCCGGGAAAGGCTTGATAGAGCCCGTCGAGCTCAGAAGCGGCGATGGTGAAGCCGCCATGGTAGATGAGCTCGGGATCACGCACGACCCGCAAGCCCTCGCTCTCCGCCCGCCCGCGAAGCCCGGTGGAAACGAAGCTGTCGCCGTCGCGGGCCGCAGGCCCGTTTGAGCGGCCTTGCGGCACGACCGGCCCGCGGATCAGAAGCTCGCCACCGTCCCGACCGAGCCGCGTCTCGAGGAACACCGCCCCGCCGCCGTCTTCGCCGAGATGCACCGCGCCGAGCGGCAACGCCGGACGGTCCGTTTCGGGTCCGGGACGGAGCAAAAGACTGGCGAGATCGCCGAGCGGATAGAGATCGAACACGGACCGGCTAGCGTCTTCAAGTGTCGCCGCGCCGTCCGCGAGCTCCGGGGCAGACCATACGCGGCCCACGCGCCTGAGCTTGCATTGCTGATCCTTGAGGACGCCGTCCTTGGCAAGCTCATCGAGGATGGCGCCCGGCAGCGCCGTCACCGTCGCGCCCGAGGTGAGGATCTGCTGCACGAACACGCCGTAGTCGAAGGGGTGATGCTGCACGAGCGTGGCGCCGCCGATGAGCCAGGGCGCGAGCCCGAGCCCTATGCCGATCGGGCCCGTGCACGGATAGGCGTTGAGGATCACGTCGCTGCGGTCGAGCGACAGCGCCAGCACGGCCATCGCCCCTTGCGCCAGGATCTCGTCCTCGTGGCGGAAGAGCGGCACCAGCGGCTCGCCCGCGCGCGCGGTGAAGGTGATGAGCGATGGGCCGGACTGCACGCGCTGCGCCATAACGTCGTGGGCGTAGCGGCCGGCGCCCATGGCCGCATCCAGCGAGGCGACGCCGTCGGGCAGGTCGCGGCCGAAACCGAGCACGAAGCGGACCGAAAGCCGCGTAGCGGCGATGTCGCGCAAGCGTTCGGCCGGCAAGTCATCGGCAAACTGCGAGACGCCGATCAATGCCTTGGGCTCGACCGCATCGCACACACGCGCGATCTCATTGGCCCGCCACAGCATGGGCACTGCGGCAACCACAAGCCCGGCACGCCAAGCCCCCAGCAGGGTGAGCGGCGCCTCGATGAAATTGGGAAGCTGCACGACGACGCGATCGCCGGGATTGAGCCCGAGCTCGATGAAGAATCCGGCCAGCGCATCCACCGCCTTGTCGGCGTCCGCGTAGGTGAGGGTGCGGGACCGCGTGTGCCCGAGCAGATGCCGGTTCGGCGGATCGACCAGCGCGACGGCGTCCGGCTTCTGCCGCGCGCGGCGCCGCAACAACCCCTCGGCCGTGATGGGGCCGCTGTCCTCCTGGGGCTCGATGTCGGGGGCGGGGAGCGTGCTCATGCGCGCAAGGTCATGGATTCACGGCGTGCCGGCCGTCCTCGGCCTGGGCCGCAGGCTCGAGCCACCACGTGTCGATCTGGTAACCGTAGAGCGGGGTTTTCTCGGGCCGCTTGAGGTCGCGCCAATAGGCGACCCACTGCCGCGGCAGATGGAACAGCGGCACGACATAGTCGCCGGACAAAAGCACGCGGTCGAGCGCGCGCGTCGCCGAGACGAAGTCGTCGCGATCCTCGGCCTTGAGCAGCGCCGCAATCATGGCGTCGACCGCCTCGCTCTCGACCCCAGGATAGTTGAACGAGCCTTCGGTTTTGGCCGCATTGCTCCCCCAGCGGAATGACTGCTCATTTCCCGGCGAGAGCGACACTGGCCAAAAATATTGGATCATGTCGAAGTCGTAGGTCTGCTTGCGCCGCTGATATTGAGCCGAGTCAACCTGCCGGATTCGAGCGTCGATTCCCACCTGTTTCAGTGCCCGGGCATAGGTGAGGAGAAGCCGCTCTTGCGCGCGCGTGGCGGCGAGAATCTCGAAGGTGAAGGGCTCGCCCGTCGCCGCGTTCACAAGCACGCCGTCCTTCAACGCATAGCCCGCCTCCTCGAGAAGCTTAAGCGCCTCGACGCGGCCCTCGCGGTTTTCGCCCGCGCCGTCGCTGACCGGAAACGAAAAGCTTCCGTCCATGATCTCGGGTTTGACCGCATCAGGGTAGGGCGCAAGCAACGCGCGTTCCGTGGCGTCGGCAGGCCGGCCATGGGAGGAGAGATCTGAGCGGGCGAAGTAGCTTTCCGTGCGCGCATACTGGCCGTGATAGAGCGTGCGGTTCACCCATTCGAAGTCGAACAGCTTGATGAGCGCCTGGCGCACGCGCGGATCGGCGAACAGCGGCCGGCGCGTGTTGAACGCAAGCGCGGCCATGCCCGCCGGCGTCTCCAGGGGAAGCGCCTCCTTGACGACACGGCCGTCGCGCAGCGCCGGGAAGTTGTAACCTTCCGTCCAGCGGGTTGGGTCGTCCTCGTCGCGAAACGTGACGAGCCCCGACTTGAACGCCTCGAACATGGCCCCGGCGTCGCGGTAATAGTCGAAGCGGATCTCATCGAAATTGTAGCGCCCGCGATTGACGGGAAGATCGCGCCCCCAATAGTTCGGGTCGCGTTTGTAGGTGATGCTCTTACCTGGATCGACCTTGTCGATGACGTATGGCCCGCTGCCGATGGGGGCTTTGAGCGTCGTCTTCTCAAAGGTGTCGGGTGTGAACAGATGATGCGGCAGCACCGGCATCAGCCCCATGATCAGTGGCATCTCGCGGTCGCCCGAGCCGTCGAAGGTGAAGCGGACTTTTCGCTCGCCCGTCTTCTCCACCTTGGTGACCTTCTTGTAGTAGGAGCGGTGGTTCGGGCGCCCGTGATCGCGCAAGACCGCGTGCGAGAAGATCACGTCGTCCACGGTGATGGGCGTGCCGTCGGAGAACTTGGCGTTCGGGTTGAGGGTGAACTCGACCCAAGACCGGTCGGGCGGCGTCTCCACCGCCTCGGCGATCAGGCCGTAAAGAGTGAAGGGCTCGTCATAGGCGCGGGCGAGAAGGCTCTCATAGACATAGTCGCGGAGACCGTCGGCGGAGACGCCTTTGACGATGAAGGGATTCAGGCTGTCGAACGTCCCTTGCACGGCGAAGGTCGCCCGCCCGCCTTTCGGCGCGTCCGGATTGACGTAGGAAAAATGGCTGAAGTCCGCCCCTTCGCGCGGCTTGCCGTGCATGGCAAGCCCGGGCGCAGGCTCAGCCTGACCGCTACTGGGAAGCAGCAGAAGCCCCGCCATGAGCAAGAAAATAGGGGCTTTCAACCGCGACCCGGCATGGCTATAGATGCCCTCGAATTGCACCATGGGTTAGGGTAGCATCCCTGTCGCCACAATCCGACGCCGCACGCTATCTCCACGCCAATGAAAAAGGTTACAACTCACGAGAGCGTGGCCAAGAAAGTCCCGTAGTCGAGGATGAAAGCCACGTCTACGCCGCATTTCAGGTATTGACCCTAAGTCATGAGGGAGCGGGCGTGGGGTACGTCTGGCAGGCCTGAGCCAGCCCGCAAATAAAGAGGAAAGGTCGATTGATGGTCTGGTCCAAGGATCAATGGAACAGCTTGAGCCGCAGCGCGGGGCGCTTGATGCTGGGTGCGGGCGTATGCGCGTTTGCTCTGGCTCTTGTGGCGCCTGTCGCCATGGCCCAACAGGCTCAGCCCAAGTCCTCGGCAGCGCCGAAGAAGAGTGCGCCGATCACCGCGGCCGCGCCTGCCCCCGGTCAGGGAGCTGGGGATGCCTGGGTCAAGCTTTGCATGAAAAACCAGCAGACCGGCGGCAAGCAGATTTGCCTGATCAACCACGAGGGGCTCGAGCCGAACACCGGCATGGTCCTTATCGCCGCCGCCGTGCGTAAGGCCGAAGGCGAGGACAAGCAGCAACTCCTGATCCGCGTGCCGACGGCCTATGCGCTCGTCATCCCCGCCGGGGTGCAGATCCGCATCGACGAAGAGAAGCCGATCCAGCTGCAATATTCGATCTGCTTCCCGACGAGTTGTCAGGTGCAGATGGAGCTGACCGACGATCTCTACAATAAGATGCGTGCGGGCAAGCAGATGGTCGTGGCTGCCATGAACATCCAAAAGAAGACCATGGGCTTCCCGGTGCCGCTGACCGGCTTCAGCAAGGCGTATGACGGTCCGCCGGTGGACAACGCAAAATATGAGGAGCAGCGCCGCCAGTTGATGGAGGTGTTCCGCAAGCGCCAGCAAGAGCTCGCCGAGAAGGCGAGGCAGGCGCAGCAGAACCAGGCGGCGCAAGGCGCTCCGCAGGCGCCGGCCAATGCCACGGCGCAGCAGAAGGCGCCTGCCACGCCGTAGCATTCAAGGCGTATGCGAGATCAAAAAGGCCGCGCCGGGTCACCGGGGGCGGCCTTTATTCTATTCGGCGATTGTTTCGGTGCGCGCGCTTAGTGCTCTTGCAGGAAGCGAAAGCGGAACACGCCGTCCCTCAAGTCCTCGAAGAGTTCCGACACTTGCGGATGGCGCAAGGGCTCGTCGGACGGATCGGGGACGAGGTTCTGCTCCGATACATAGGCGATGTACTCGGTATCGGCATTCTCGGCGAGTAGGTGATAGTACGGCTGATCCTTGGGCGGCCTGACGTCCTGAGGAATGGACGCGTACCATTCCTCGGTGTTGGAGAAGCTGGGATCTACGTCGAAGATGACGCCGCGAAACGGGTAAAGCCGGTGGCGCACCACCTGGCCGATCTGAAATCTAGCATTGCGGATAGTAGACATTGTACCGACACCCTATCCCCGAGTTTTTGTGACGATAAGATCGCGGCCCGGGAAGGCTGTCAACGCAGTTAACGCGGGAGCTTACGACCAGCGGCGGTTTGACCACATGAACTGCTCGGGCTGCTCGCGAATCCACACCTCGAAATAGCGTTGGATCGCAGCAGTGATGGAGCGGATGTCTTCAGCCTGGTTGTTGGTGCGTGGAATTCTGAGCTCGTTGACGTTGACGTCGAAACAGGCGCGGTTGCCGATGCGCACGCAACGGCCGATCCAGATACGCGCGCCCACCCGCCGCGCGATCATGGCGGCAATAGGCATGCTCTTGGCGGGATGACCGAAGAACGGCACCTCGATACCGTTGGCGTCGTAGAGGTCGGAGATGAAGCCGAGCCGGCCGCCTTGGCGCACATAGTCCATGATCAAGCGCGCGGTCTTCTGTGTCTCGTCCTGACCAGCCGTGCGGCCCCGGCCGAACAGGCCGCCGGGATAGAGGCTCTCCCGCTGGGCGCGCAGATAGCGGTCGACGTAAGGGTTCTTCACCTGGCGGTAGACGCCGGCGGGCTTCACGCCGGCCAAGGTGACCGGCCACATGCCGATCTCCCAATTGCCCATATGCATGGTGACGATAAGCGCGGGACCCATCTTGTTTTTGTAGCGGCTGATCCAGTGACCGTTGGTCACGTGGAGCCGTCTCGGATCCTTCAGGATCTTGTCGATATTCATGGTCTCGACCATGACGCGGCCAAGATTGTCCCACGCCGCCAGCGCGATGCGCTCGCGCTCCTCGAGCGTTTTTTCGGGGAAGGCGCGCTCGAGATTGGCGAGCGCACGCTTGTGCCGGCGGTTGCGCTTGCCAAGCACACGCCAGAAGAACGCCGAGATGTCGCACGCCATATCGAGCGGGACGAGGCGCACCATGCCGACCAGGAAGCGTAAGCCCGCATATTCGAGCCGGTAGCGCAGATCGAGAGCGAAGGGCAGGTTGAAACTGTTGGCCACAGAGGCTTCCTTCTTATGGCTTTTTTTGGCCGGCGCAGCCGCTTGAGCAGCCCACCTCATGGCCAAACTAAGAAGACGCGTCAAGCGCGCAAGTGAGGGCTTTCGGGCGCAGGCCGCATGAGGCTTGGAAGCTCGGCCGCCGAGGCGAGGCCGGCACGCATGACGAGACGCCGCAATGGCGCAAACGCGTTCAGCCCCGCGAGTACGAGCCCGCGCGCCGCTTGCACCGGCAACAGGCTCGTGAGCAGCGACCGGTTCAGAAGATCGACACCCACCGCGCGGGCGAGCACGTCGAAATGGCGGGCCCGGTCGTACGCCGACAGCACCGCCTGACCGCCCGGATCGTGTCCCCGGCGGAGCGCGCCAGCCACGCAGTCAGCGAGGGCGGCGGCGTCGCGCAAACCGAGATTGAGCCCTTGCGCACCAAGAGGCGGCATGATGTGCGCCGCCTCGCCGATGAGCGCGGTGCGCTTGCCGGTAAGCGCTTTCGCGGTGAGGCCTGCGACCGGAAATGCTGCGCGTGGGCCGACGTCGGAAATCTTGCCGAGCGTGTCGCCGAGGCGGTCCTGAAGCCGGGCGGCGAACGCGCCAGCGTCGACCGCCATCAGCGCATCGATCTCGGCGGCCGTGCCGATCCAAATCAAGGCCGACTGACATGGCTCCGACATCGGCACCGCGGTGACCGAGCCGCGCTCCTTGTGCAGCTCGGTCGAGACGCCGTCATGGGGACGCGTATGGCGGAAGCTTGTGGCGATGGCGCCTTGGTCGTAGCGCCATTCATCGACCTCGATGCCCGCCGCTTCGCGGCAGACGGACCGCCGTCCGTCGGCGCCGGCCACAAGCCGCGCCGTGACGGAACGTCCATCGCTCAGCGATAGGCGCGCTTCGCGGTCCTCAAACGTGATCTGCTCGACGCTGGTCGGAATGACGTGCGCTAGGACGGCTTGCGCGCGCGCATAGAGAGTCTCGGTGAGCACCGTGTTGGAAATGTTATAGCCGAACGCGGAGAGTCCGAGCTCATGCGCCTCGAACGCGATGTCCGGCGACCGAAGCAGGCTCCGCGAGGCATCGACAATGCGGATGACCTTGAGCGGTGCGGCATGTGGCACGAGTGGATCCCACACGCCTAAGCGCTTCAGGAAATCCACCGAGCTTGTGAGCAGGGCCGCCGTCCGCGTCTCGGGCCGTGCGGCGTTCGCCTTCGGGGGCGGCGGCCCGATCAGGACGACGTCGGCGCCGACATGGGCAAGCGCAAGCGCCGCGGCGATCCCGGCAGGACCTGCGCCAACGACGGCGACATCACATGTCTTGGCAGCGGCGGGCTCGCTCAAGATGCACCTCTTCGGTCGGTCTTCGAAAAGGAAATGTCTCTCGCCCCAACGGGATAGGCAACCTGTTTGCGAGGCTCAAGCCTGTCCTGGGGCGGCTAGAACGGATGGAGCCGGCGCCGCAAGACTGGTTGCGACGCAGGGCCGCAACGTGCGCGCCGCAAAGACGCGCTATGTTCGGCTGAATATAGCGGAACAACATGCCATGAATTTCATCGACGCCAGCCTGCCGCCAATCGCTATATCTGAATAGATACAGCGATCAACAAACAATGGAGGCACGCCATGACGCCGACAGCCGCCAAGAGGCGCGCAAAGGCGAAGGCGGCAAAGGGGCAGGGCGCGAAGAGGGGGAGCGCCACACCACACGCGGAGCGCCCGTTCCCGCGCTTGCGCATCATGGTGCGGTCAGGCCTCGTGCTCGGGCCGGGCAAGGTCGAGTTGCTCGAAGCCATCGAGCGCACCGGCTCGATTTCCGCGGCCGGTCGTGAAATGGGCATGTCCTACCGGCGCGCGTGGCTTCTCGTCAGCGCCCTCAACGAAATGTTCGGCCGCACCCTGGTGACCACGTCGCCTGGTGGCGCGGGCGGCGGCGGCGCCCAGGTGACGGAGTTCGGCCACGCCGTGGCGGACGCCTACCGGCGCGCGGACGAGCGTTCAAACGCGGCGATCCGCGAAGAGTTCGCGCGCATCGGCCACATTATGAATGACGAGTAGGGGACGAAACGCTTCGGCGGGGGGCTCGCCACTGACAAATGCAGGGGGGCAATGCAGTGAAGCTCACATCGAGGATTTGGTCGGGTGTCTTGTTGGCTGTGCTTCTGGCCGCAAGCCCCCAGCAACTTTGGGCCGCGGACATGGGCCCGACCGTGTTTGCCGCGGCAAGCCTGAAAAACGCCCTCGATGCAGTGGCCGGGGACTGGAAGAAAAAGACCGGCCATGAGGCCGTGATTTCGTATGCGGCGACGTCGGCACTCGCAAAGCAGGTCGAGCAGGGGGCCGAGGCCGATGTCTTCGTCTCCGCCGATCTTGCCTGGATGGACTATCTGGCGGAACGGAAGCTGATCGATCCCAAGACCCGGTTCAATCTTCTCGCCAACCAGCTTGTCTTGATCGCGCCGAAGGACTCCGAGATCACCACGACGATCAAGCCCGGTTTCCCGCTGGCCGAGCTGCTTGGCGACGGGCGTCTCGCCATCGCCGGCGTCGATGCCGTGCCGGCCGGGAAATACGGCAAGGCGTCGCTGCAAAGCCTCGGAGTCTGGGACCAAGTTAAGGACAAGCTGGCGCAATCGGAAAACGTGCGCGCCGCGCTACGCCTCGTCTCCCGTGCCGAGGTACCGCTGGGGGTCGTCTACGTGAGCGACGCCAAGGCCGACCCCAATGTGAATGTGGTGGGCGTGTTCCCCGAGGACAGCCATCCGCCGATCGTCTACCCCGCTGCAAAGCTTGCACGATCGGAATCGCCGACGGCGAACGGCTTTCTCGAGTATCTGCGCTCGCCCGAAGCCGCGCCCCGATTCGAGGAAAATGGCTTCGCCGTCTTGGAGTCTCGCTGAGGCTCCCGGTGGCGCCTTATGGCGGATCCCCGTGTCGCCCTAGCCATGCTGCAAGAGGCCGGAACGGCGGATCGCGCCATGCGAAAATCCAGGGGACGAGCCTCTGCACCAGATTCTCTAAGCGTTCTCCGAGGCCTAGAGTGAAGCAAGGAGGTCGAGGAGAGAGGTCTGGCTACATTTACATTCTCTGCATGTCGTGGCCAATCAGCAACAGTGGCTTACGAAATCCCCACCGTCGTCTGACTGTCACAAGCGCGTCACTGGCCAGGAAATAGAACGGTAAGGGTCAGCCGTGGGGACGCGGCGGAACGATTTCCAACAGGAGACAGAGAATTCTCCTAACGAACTGAACTGATTAGCAAAACACGCAACGTCAAACAGAGTGGAGAGGGGTCATGAACGGGGGACTTAAGAAAGCTAGCGTCTATTTGCTCGCTGGCGTGGGTGCGATTGGCATTCTCGCTTCCGGCGGCACCGCAGCCAAGGCGGCGGACACAGCGGCGCTCGAGGCTCAAATGAGGGCCATGCAGGCTCAGATGAAAGAGCTGCAGCGGCAAGTGAACGAGGCCAAGCATGATGCGGCCGCCGCCCATGGTGGCGGCGGCTCTGACCTCGACCTCAAGGTCAAGTGGAAGGGCGCGCCGGAGCTGTCGAGCAAAGACGGCAAGTTCAAGTTCAAGGTGCGTGGCCGCATCATGACGGACTACGACGGCATCGATCAGGATACCGCTATCACCGGCAAGGGCGACATCAGCGCCGTTGAGCTGCGCCGTGCGCGTCTCGGCGTCGAAGGTGTCGTGTTTTACGACTGGAAGTACAAGTTCGAGGTCGACTTCGCCGGCAATTCGACATCCATCAAAGACGCCTATGTGGCTTACGCCAACTGGGCGCCGTGGGAGGAGTCGGAAGTCCGCTTCGGTAACCAGTACGTCTACAACTCCATGGAGCAGCTCACCAGCTCGCGCTTCATCACCTTCATGGAGCGGGCGGCGTTCATTGACGCCTTCTTCCTGGAGCGTCAGATCGGTGTTGGCCTTCTCGCGGGCGATGACCATTGGTCGTTCCAGAGCGGTTACTATGGCGCCGAGCCCGGAGAGCAGGGCTCGTTCTCTACCGACACCACGGCCTTCGCGGTCCGCGGCACGGTGGCACCCATCAACAACGACACCACAGTTGTCCATTTGGGTGCGAGCTATCGCCACCGTGATGCCGGCACCGATCGGAGCTCTGGCGTAGCAGACCTGTTCCGCTACCGGGCCCACGCCGCGGATCTGCATCTGGCTGACCGCTTCGTCGCAACGCCGAACATTGGCGCGAACGACGACATGTTCGAACTCGAAGGCGCCTTCGTGTACAAGTCACTTTCGATTGAGGGCGAGTACGCGCAGCTCCAGTCGGATATTCCGGTTGCTATTTCCAACGCGAACCCCACCTATAATGGCTGGTTTGTGGACGCCAGCTACTTCCTCACCGGCGAGATGCGGAACTACGAAGCCAAGACGGGCGAGTTCGGCCGCACCAAGGTGAAGCATCCTGTCTTCGGCGGCAGCCATGGCTGGGGTGCTTGGCAGATCGCTGGCCGTTATGACAGTCTGGACCTCAGTGGCGACGCGGCGAATATCTCCGGATGTACGGAGTGTGGCACGCAGGAGACCTGGCTCATCGGCCTCAACTGGTTGCTCACCGACTACACCGCGCTCAAGTTCAACGTGACGCAGTCGCACATCGGCGGCGGCAACGATGGCTTCGCACCGGGTAGCGGGTTCAACGAAAACAATGGTGCCGATATCACCGGCTTCGGCATGCGTGCCCAGGTCGACTGGTAAGCCTAGGAGCTGAAACGGAAGTCCAAACGAAAGAGAAAAGTCCCCTTCGCCTGAATGCCGCCGCCCTGTCCCGGGCGGCGGCATTTTTTTTCGTTTGAGTTGGGTCGCGCCGCGCGCCCATGTGCCACCCCAACAGTCTGAGAAGACACACAATTTACCAAGCTTAACGATACGTTAACCATCGCCCTGACAGGGTTGCATCGCTCCAGCCGTCGGCCATCGTAGGGGCGGAGACAGGACCACATGCGGAGGTCACGCACCATAGCCGCACTCGCCTTTGCGCTGACCCTGGGCGCTGCCGCGCCTGCTGTCGCCTTCCAGGAAATCCCCGTCCCTCCGCCTTCGCCGTCCGGCGCACAAGACACTGAGCCCCAAGCCAAGCCGCCTGCGCTCGCACTCGGATCGCCCTCGACCAAGGAAGCCGTCCCCGACAGCGGAGGCATTTCGATCTTCGGCTACACTCTGATGCCCAAGCTCGATTTTGGGCTCGACTTGCTCTATGGCCAAGACCAGGAGCAGTTGGAGCTGCAGCAAGGCCTGACGACGTTCGATGCCGACAGCGATGTCACCGTGTTGGGAAAGGTCAAGCGCCGGTTCTAGGTCGGTGCCCGCGCGCGGAGTCCGTTCATGAGCGGTCGGTTGAGGGCCGCCTCGATCCATATTCTCACCGCCATCGGCGCCGTGCTCGCGCTTCTTGCGCTGCGTGCCGCTCACCAAGCCGATTGGCAGATGATGTTCGTCTGGCTCGGCATCGCGCTTATCGTCGACGCCGTTGATGGGCCATTGGCGCGTCTTTTCGACGTCAAGGCCGTCCTGCCGCGCTTCAGCGGCGAGCGGCTCGATCTCATCGTCGACTATCTCACCTATGTAGCGATCCCGGCCTTCGTGCTCACCGAGACGGATCTCTTGCCCGAGGCGTTCCGGCTGCCCGCGGCGATCGCCATCCTCCTGGCCGGTCTGTTCCACGTCTCCGATATCCACAGCAAGACGGAGGAGGGGTTCTTTGTCGGATTCCCTGCCGTCTGGAATATCGTCCTGCTCTATCTGTTCGTGCTTGGCCTGCCGCCCATGGTCGCGCTCGCCGTTGTCGGCGGCCTCGTGCTGCTGACCTTCGTGCCCATCCTCTACGTGCACCCGTTCCGCGTGGTTCGGTTGCGCATTCTGACAGGGCTGGTCACCCTTGCCTGGATGGTCGTCGCCGCCGTCGCTGTGGCCAATCCCCTCCCGTCGGCGCTCTGGGTGCAAATCACGCTGCTCGCCGCGGCGGGCTATTTCGCGGCCGTAGGCTTGAGCCGCTCGCTTCGCCGCGTGTGGTGACATCTGGCGATAGACCACCTCGTAACGCTAAGCTATGAGCTCCGGGCGAACCGAGACGGGCCGGGATAGGGCACAGTGGAAAACATTATCGACTTCCTCACCGACCCCCATGTCTGGGCGAGCTTCCTTGCCTTGAGCGCAATGGAGATCGTGCTCGGTATCGACAACGTCGTCTTCATCTCCGTCATGGTGTCGAAGATGCCGCCGGCGCAGCAGCTTACGGCGCGGCGGGTGGGGCTATCGCTTGCCCTCGTGTTCCGCGTGATCATGCTGGCCTTCATCGCGTGGTTCATCCATATGACCACGCCGATCTTCAGCGTCGGCGCCTACGCCTTCTCCTGGCGCGATCTCATCCTGCTCGCCGGTGGCCTGTTCCTCCTGTTCAAGGGCACCCGCGAGATCCACGACGGCATCGAAGGCGAAGGGGAGGAGGGCGGCGCCAGCCCCGTGGTGCAATCGCTGGCTGCGGCCATCGTTCAGATCGGCATCATCGACCTCGTGTTCTCCGTCGACTCGATTATCACGGCCGTGGGCATGGCGGACCATCTTGAGGTCATGGTTGCGGCCGTCGCCGTGGCCATCGCCGTCATGTATCTCGCCTCAGGCCCCGTGGCCGCCTTTATCGAGCGCCACCCGACGACCAAGATGCTGGCGCTGTCGTTCCTGTTGCTCATCGGCGCTGCCTTGGTGGCCGACGCCTTCCACTTCCATATCCCGCGTGGCTACATCTACTTCGCCATGGCTTTCTCGGCCGCGGTGGAGGTGATCAACGTGCTAGCCCTGCGCCGCCGCCGCGCCATGGCCAAGAAAAGAGCGGCCGCCAAGGGTTAACGCGGCGTTTCCCAAGCCCCTTAACACTGTCACGCAATCCCCTTGGGTTAGCCTAAAATTGACCAAGTTTGCGGGGCGGTATCCCCCACATGTCAGTTTCAAGACAAAATGGGGAAGCGATGAAGATCGGAGCACTCCTTCTAGCCGCGGGGCTCGCCCTGCCGGTGACCGCAGCCCTCGGCGGCGAGCCGACCAAGCTCGCCGGCGATGAGTTGCGCCAAGCGATCAGTGGCAAGACCGTCTACCTCAATATTTCCGGTTTCGAGCTTCCCATCCAGTACGCCCCGAACGGGCGCATGAAGGGCAAGATGGGAACCGTCGCGGCGAGCTTCTCGCGCGGCGACGGCGCCTCCGATTCCGGCAAATGGTGGGTCGCAGATGATCAGCTCTGCCAGAAATGGACGAGCTGGATGGAAGGAAAGCAGTATTGCTACAAGCTGACGCGCCAGGGCTCGACCGTCCACTGGGTGCGCAATGACGGTCACTCCGGTACGGCGCGTATCGAGGGCTGAGCCGAAACGGCCACAGTCAAGTCTAAAGGGTCTCGTGGGGGCCGCCCGTCCGGGCGGCCCTTTTCGTTTGTGCGGTAGGCGAGGGGCTCAAGCGCCCGCCTTCCGCTCACGCCACAGAGACTCTTGTGGATGACGGGCTCTGTGCATTACGGTCGCCGCTTACCTTATGTATAGCTTTCCGTGCGTACCATTTGTCGCGTTGAGTGAGTTGCGTTCGGCGTTGTAGGCGTTGCGTCACCGTGTCTGCAGATTCAGAACATATCGAACTCCTGCGTCGAGGCCCTAGGCCATGGAATGAGTGGCGGGCCGAGAACCCGTCGATCATCCCCAACCTCGTCAGCATTTCTCTCAGCATCGGCGATCGACAGCTCGGTCCCATTAATGGTGGGCCGATCAATCTGGCCTATGCGCGCTTGCGCGACGCCTTCTTGCGGTTCGCCACGCTGACAAGGGCGAGTCTTGAAGGCGCCGACCTCGCCGACGCCGATCTCCGGGACGCGCGGCTCGAGGGCGCCAATCTCGCCGGCGCCGATCTGAGCAATGCGCTCCTCGACCGCGCCGATTTGGCTGGCGCCAATCTCGCCGGCGCCAATCTCTGCGGAGCGAGTCTTCTTGATGTGCGCAATCTCACCAAGGCGCAGTTGCATGAGGCGGAAGGCGATACCTTCACGGTCTTGCCTGACCATTTGGAGCGGCCGCTGATTTGGACCGTGGGGCAGGTGGTGGACGTGCCGGCGAGCATCGTGCGGCCTGAACCGCGCCGCATCGAGGAGCCGCGCGAAGAGGAACGCCCGCAGCGAGGCGAGCGCATCTCCTGGCTCGTTGGTGGACCGCACGCTGCAAGCCGCGCGGCGCAGGCCGACGCGCCGTTGGGCGATCCCCACAGCGCCTAGCTCGCCCTTCGCGCCGGATCGACCGGACGAGATGAACTCTGGCGCCTATCGAAGGACAATGATCGTGCTTCGCATCGCCTGCCAATTCGTCTTGATGGCTTCGCTTGTCGGCATTGCCTCCTGGCCGGCACAGGCCACAGACGCGGCGGTGGAGATCAAGAACGCGTTGAACCAGTGGATGGCCGACTTCAATGCCGGCCGCGCCGACAAGGTCTGCGGGCTCTTCGCGCCGGACCTGCGCGCCGACTTCCGCGGTCAACCTGAGCGCGATTACGACGAGCTTTGCGATCTCCTCAAGGGCTCACTGACCGACAAGGAGAAGACCTTCTCCTACGGGTTGGACGTCAAGGAGATCATGGTGTTCGGCGATGTGGCCGTCGTGCGTCTCGACTGGACCCTGACCGTCAAAGACAAAGACGGCCGCGAAACGACATCGGTCGAGCCCGGCATGGATATCTTCCAAAGACAGACAGACGGGGATTGGCGGATCATCCGCTACATGGCTTACGAGCGGTAGGTGGCGGATGGGGAGGGATTCGAACCCTCGAGACGCTTGCACGCCTGCCGGTTTTCAAGACCGGTGCCTTCAACCACTCGGCCACCCATCCTGTCTTGGCGGAAACCCGCTGCAGGGCTCGCGCATTATCTACTTGATCTTCAGATCTCCCCACGATCCTTCATAGGGACATGAACCGCAAGCCAGACCCGCTCGGGCGCGACGCCACGCGTGCCTACCACATCCCCCTTAAGGGATGGTGGCAGATCGTGGAAGATGTGGTGAGCAAGGCCGCCAGTGACAGTCTCTCCGTGGTCTCGGCCGGTTGCGCCTTCTATGCGCTGTTCGCCATCTTTCCGGCGCTGACGGCCGCGATCGCGCTCTACGGACTGACCACCGATCCGGCAACCGTGGAGCGGCAGTTCAGCATGCTCAAAGATGTGCTGCCGCCCCAAGGCTACGAGATCGTCATCGACCAGATCCGCAGGATCGCCGAGACATCGGGGCAGACGCTCGGTTGGGGCTTCGGCGTCAGCCTCGCCATCGCGCTGTGGAGCGCCAATCTCGGCACCCAAGCCATGTTCTCCGCCCTCAACATCGCTTATGGCGAGCCGGAGCGGCGTAGCCTCTTGCGCTTCTATCTCGACGCCATCGGCTACACCATCATCGGCATTCTCGGCGGCGTGGCCATGTTGTTCGCCATCGTCAATGTGCCAGTCCTCTTCGCAGATTCCGGCCACCCAGAAGCCTTCGAGAAGATCACCACGATGGTGCGCTGGCCGGCCTTCGCGCTGCTCACACTAACCCTGCTTGCGCTGATCTACCGTTTCGGGCCGAGCCGGGCGAGTCCGCGATGGCGCTGGATCAGCGTGGGCTCGGTCTTCGCCACCTTGGTGTGGCTGCTCGCATCCGTCGGCTTCTCGTATTACGTCTCCCACATAGCCAACTATGACAGGATGTACGGCTCGCTCGGCGCGGTGATCGTGTTGCTGTTCTGGCTCTACATCTCCTTCTACATCGTTCTCCTCGGTGCGGAGATCAACGCCGCGATCGAGAAACACGCCCTTCGAGTGACAACGCCTAAAGCAGGAGCGCGCGAAGGGACGGAGGAGGAATGAGAGGTTTTGAGCGCTAGACCTGGTCAGGCGCGCTCCGTCTAAGCCATCGTCGCCGCAGCAGCCCAACGCCGAGCACGAAGATCGCGCCGATCATCGCGCCAACCTTCCACACGGTGTGGGCCATCGCCGGATCGACGTGCCCCATGATGAACGGGTCCTTGGCGATGATCTCGCCGGCAATCCAACCGAGCAGGGCTGCGCCGGCCCACACGATGATAGGGAAGCGCTCCAGGAGCGCCATGACGATCGCCGCGCCCGCCATGATCAGTGGGATACTGACGGCGAGGCCGAACATCAGGAGCGTGTAGCTGCCGCGGGACGCCATGGCGATGGCGATGACATTGTCGAGGCTCATCACCGCATCGGCGATGGCAATGATCTTGACAGCATGCCAGAGGCTGCTGACCGGCTGGATCGAGTCATGGTTGTCGCTCTCCTCGCCACCGAGAAGCTTGATGGCGATCCATATGAGAAGCATGCCGCCGAGCAGCTTCACATAGGGCATGGTCATGAGCGTCGTCACCGCGCCTGTGAACAGGACGCGTAAGCCGATGGCGACGAGAGTTCCAAGAGCGATGCCCCAGGCGCGCTGTCGGGGCGGGAGCTTGCGGCAGGCGAGCGCGATGACGACAGCGTTGTCGCCGGACAACAGGAGGTCGATCCAAATGATCTGTAATACGGCGAGCCAAAAGCCCGGTTCGTCGACCGTCATGCCGCTGCTGTTTCCCCCTGCTTTACGTGCACTCGGACCGGTCTCCTCAGGCCAGCCTAAGTCCTTACCCTTTGCCGCGAAAAACGGCAAAGGCAAGACGAGATATATGCTCTCCTGAGCCATTTTGAAGGTGAGGGAAAGGACTTAGTTTCCCTCACTTCGCAGGGCTTTCAGCCGAGGACAAGTCCCCGCAGATCGCTTATGCTCGTCACCGTCAGTCCGACGAATCAGGCCCGCGCGCCCTTTCACGGGGGAGGAAGCTTTGCCATCCATGGATCCAGTTCTACTCAACCCACTGATCGCGCTCATCGCTGGAATTCTTATCTTGCTGATGCCGCGCATCTTGAACTACGTCGTGGCAATTTATCTTATCGCCATCGGCATTATCGGGCTCGCGCAGCACTTCCATTAGTCCGTCGACGTTGTATTACTGAGCCTCAAAGGCGAATGCGGGCGGCTTACTGCGGCAGCGCACCGCATTTGCCTGGCGAGACGTTGGGCGTGACATAGGCAAGAGTGGCCTAGAACCGCGACTTCCAATGCCCTATAGTTCGGGATCGCCCGCGTTAACTACGGGTGCGACTGCCCGCCCAAGCGCGGGACCCGATTCTCCGGGCGCCCGAGCCGCATGGGACACGGGGTGAAGCCGCGGGTTTAGGATCACACGGGCCAAAGGGCTAATGGCCTTACCGGCCTTCGCGAACCGTACCGCGCTAAGACTCCGCGGCAAGACGGGGTTATCAAGAGTGTGTAGAGACAAGGCAATCAGGCCAAGCGGCACCGCGTCATGAAGGGTGAGAATTCCTTATTGGGATTCCGGCTGAGACTATTGCTCGGTCTCGTTGCGCCGCTGGCTGTGCTTGTTACGGTCGCAGCGCATGCCGGTCCCGATCCGGATGCCGCTGCGCAGACCGATGCTGCTGCCCGTCAGATCATTCAGACCGCGGACAAGAGCAAGGACCAGACGGACTATGCGTGGATGGCAAGTCGGGGCAAGTCCAGCCTCCGGCTTCGCGGCTCGGTTCCCTCCGAAGAGGACCGCCGGACCTTGCTCGGCATGGTGAAGGCGCACTTTCCCGACCTTCAGGTCGAGGACCGACTGAAGGTCGTCAAGGGCGGTCCGCCGAAAGACCAGTGGCTCGGCGCGGTGAGCTTCGGCTTGCAGCAACTCTCCCATCTCAACCGCGGCTCAGTGCGGCTTTACAATGCTGCCTTGGTGGTAACCGGCGATGCCGGCACTCCCGAGGACTACTCCGAGATCAAGAAGGCGCTGACCGGCCCGCTGCCAAGCGGTCTCACCCTCAAGGGCGCTAACGTGCGGCCTCCGCTTGCCGACCCGTTCGTGTTCACCGCCGATCTCGGCGCCAACGCCCTGAGTTTGTCGGGCAGCGTTCCGAGCGAGGACTCGCGCAAGCAGCTGCGCGAGCTGTCGCGGCAATTATTTGAAAGGCCCGGGCTGGACGACAGGCTCGAGGTTGCCTCCGGCGCACCAAAGGATTGGAATGAGGCCGTCACTGCAGCGTTGCGGGCGTTGAGCCGGCTGGAGTTGGGAAAGGTCGCCCTCTCGGGTCTCGCCGTGACGATCGAAGGGGTCGCGCCCGACAAGGGGACCGCCGTCGCCGTATCCTATCAGTTGCGGCGCGACTTGCCGAAGCTGTTCTCCACATCGGAGAGCATCAAGTGGAAGGAAGCGAACGCCTCGACCGATAGCGCCGCGCAAGTCCTGCCCCGTATCAAGGAATATGCGCGGACCAACGGCAACTGGCCGAAGGGTAAGTTGCCGCCGCTGACGCCGCTGGTTGACGCGCAATAGCGGCCTGCGCACCCGCGCCTCCGCTAATCGTTCACCGCGAAGAAAGTACCGATCGCCTCGACCGGCTCTTGTTCTTGCAAGACCGGCGGATGCCCCTGCTCGGGCACAGTCATGGCCCGCAGGTTGGGGTGGCGCTCGACCATCGCCTCGAGCGTCTCGGCGCTCAGCACGTCTGAGTGCTCGCCTCTCAGCACGAAGACGGGAACCTGTCCGAGCGCGACGAACTGGGGCCAGAGATCTGGCACCGGTCGGCTCAAGTCCACCGTACCAATGGCCCGGCCCAGTTTGCGGTCATAGGAGAGGACAAGCCGCCCTCTGTTCTCCTCGAACACGCCGCGCGCCATCTGGTCCCACTGGGTGTCGGTGAAGTCGGGAAAGCCGCGGCTGTTGATCTCACGCATGATCTGTACCGCGTCCGCCCAAGTCTTTGGTACCGGCATGCGGCCCACATAGCTCACGATGCGGGCAAGGCCGCGTGTCTCGATTACCGGTCCGATGTCATTGAGGACGACGGCGCCCATCGCCGTCGGTCTGAGCGCGGCCATCATCATGGCGATGATCCCACCGCGCGAGGTCCCGACAATGCCTACCCGATGCAGCCCCTGCACTGTGAGGAAGTCGAGCGTGTCGATAAGCTCGATATAGGGCACGTAGTTGCGCCAGTTCGGGTCGTGCTGGGAGCGACCGCGACCGCGATAGTCGAGGCAATAGACGTTGCGGGGCTTCTCCGGGTGGGTCGAGAGATAGGTGGCGAGCGTGTGGAAGTCCCGAGCGTTGCGGGTCAAGCCCGGCAAGCAGACCACGCTCCGGAATCTCTCGTCCGGGGCTGGGTAGTGGCGAGCGTAGAGTTCTAAGGTCGTCGAACGACTCATAGAAAATGTCTCGCCACGGCTCGCCATTAAGCTCTGGCATCGTCACGGAAGCAACCTAGGGAGCGAATTCGACCGGTCGTCGCGCATCGGCTGCGCGCGGTAGCAGTGTTCAGCAAAGTTGATGGGGGAACAAGCCTCGAAAAGTCAACTCGCAAGTGAGTGTTCCGCTCAAGGCGCCGCTGCCGCCGGTGCCGCGATGATGGAGGCCGTCTCCGAGGGCGGAACCCGACGGCCGCGATTGAGGTCTTGCACGAGGTGGAGCGCGCCCTTAGGCCCGGCCAGCCGGGAGCGATAAAGCTGTAGCGTCTCCATGATCTTAATGACATAGCGGCGCGTCTCGGTGAAGGGGATGCGCTCAATCCAGTCGACGGGATCGACGTCCGGATCGCGCGGATCGCCAAAGAGCTCCATCCACTCTTTGACGCGGCCCGGACCGGCATTGTAGGCGGCAAGCGCCAAGAAATAGGAGCCGTCATAGCTGTCGATCAGGTCGTTCAGGAAGGCCTCGCCGAGTTGCGTGTTGTAGGCCGCAGTGGTGAGTTGGGACTTCGAGTATCTGACCTTGTAACGCCGGGCGATGCCTCGCGCCGTGGCTGGCATCAATTGCATCAACCCGCTTGCACCCACCGGGCTCTTGGCCGCGGCGTTGAACTCGCTTTCCTGACGGCACAGCGCATGGACCAGCGCCGGGTCTACCCGCTCGTCGAGCAGGCTCTTGTAAGACGGTATAACGCCGACGGGTAGCGCATAGTCGCCAAGCGGAAGATCCCGGTTGAAGGCGATCTTCGAGAGCCTGATCGCGATCTGATCCTTGTCCATAGCCTTAGCGAGCTCGGCGAGCAGCACCACCTCGGACGCGTTATCAAGCGTGCGCGCCAAGGCAAGGAAGAACTGCGGCGTGACCCATTCGAGCTTGGCCGCACGCGCCACGCCAATGGCACGCACCGCGTCGCGCGCCAAGAAGCGATGGATATCGGCTTGTGTCGGTATCGGCGTGGGCGTCACTTCCAGTCGGGCCGGCCGCGGATCAAGCTCTTGGCGCCCGAGCTGGCCGTAGAAATATTGCGGGTATTTGGCGGCGCCGTGGAAATGGATGACGGCGGAACCGCGATCACCGAGCGCGAGTGCGGTTCGCCCGAGCCAGTATTCGCCGAGCGCGATGTTCCGGGAGTTCGTCGCCGCCTTGCGCAAAGCGAGGAAGTGACGCAACGCGGTGGACGGCTCGTTCAAGTAGCGCAGCGCTACCCAGCCGGCCAGGAACTCGGCCTCGATATAAGAGTCTCCGGAAGTGAGGCCGTGCTTGGCGGCGATCTCGTAGGCGGTGCGGGGATGCCCGTCATTGAGCGCAGCCCGCACATTGACACGCCGCTCGATCCACCATTCGTTGAGGTCGAGCAGGACATTGGGCTCCAGCGGTGCGTCCAGCAAAAGCTTCCACGCGAGCAATCGCTGGTCTTTGTCCTTGGTACGCCGGAGCCATTGGATGTTGTTGAAGCGCAAGCCCACATCGTCTTCGACGGCATCGTCGGGCAGGGCCTTAAGCAACTTGCCGGCATTGTTGCCCCGCTTGATGACGGCGACGCGGGCCTCCACCTTTTTCTGCTCTTCTTTCGGCAGAAGCTTGGCCACGCGCAGAGCCGCCGCGGTCTCTGATGGGTCGTCGGGATAGAGCAGCTTGTCGATACGCGCCTGGTGGTTCTCCGCCGTGAGCATGCTGCCGAACTTGTCGAGGATCTTCTTCTCGACATCTTGGTTGAGCCGATGATCGCGCCAAGCGGAAACGACCAGACCCTTGGCAGCCGCCACATTGCCTTCCTTCAGGTAGACGCTCGCCAGCGCGGCCTTTCCGGCGCCGGTCTGCGGGGCCGCGCCGCCGAAGAAGACTTTGATCTCGTCCGGCGACGCGTCGGTCAGGAATAGCGACGTCTCGGCCTTCTCGCGAAGGTCGTCCTGGCTGGGCCAGTTGGGATGGGTAGCGCGGAACTGCTCAATCGCCTCGGCATCGAGCACCGTGCTCTTATTATGCTTGTAGCGGTACCACTGAGCGAAGGCGCGCACCGCGGGGTCGGAGATCTTGGCTGCCGTCTGGTCGACGCTGCCCTGGTTGTGCATGACGAAGCGGAGGCGGCTCTCGTCGTCCGCGCTGATGTCATAGTCAAGAAGCGGTTTCAGGACTGCGACATAGTCCATCGCCGGCTTAGGCGCAGGGGGAAAGGTCGGCGGCTCGCGGTTTGGATTGATGTCGGGAGGCGGGACGTCCACGAGCTCGGGCGAGGGGGCTTGCGCTTCGGCATCGGCCTCCGCCTCCTTGACGGGCTCGGCCGGCTTCTCCGGATTCCGCACCGGCGCAGGAACCGCCGCCACGGTCGTCGTGTTCTGATCGGTGGTCTCCGCAGGGGCAGGTTCAGCCTCAGATGCCGGGGTGGCCTCGGCGCTGGCCGATGCGTCCTCGGGTGGCGCAGGCGCAGTGTCCGGCGAGGCGGCCTCAGCCTCCGGCGCAGCCGTCGTTTGTTCGACCACTGGGCGCTCAGGATTACGATCGGGAATCGGAATGGGCTCTGACTTTGCCGCAGCCAGGCCTGGCGCGACGCATGTCAACGCAACAAGAACAGGTAGAGTGTGCGCGCGAAAGCGTTTCATCTCGTCGATCGGTACCGGTTACGACCTGCGTCTAAGCGGTCAGGACGTCCCCCGACCGGGGAGCCGCGACGATAAAAGGTCACGATAGTGTACCTAAATTGAGTACTGTCTGAAAGATTCCGGCGGAAAAATGACTGGGGTGGCGTTGTCCAGGGTCAGAAGAGCGGTTAGAAGAGCCGTGTAAGGCGCTCGCCGGTATAATACTTTCCTCAGCAGAGACTCGGGGAGCAGCACGCCGGCTTGTCCCTAATGGGATGACCCGGCGCAAGAACGCCCCTCGGCTTGCCGCCTCAACTCCGAGACCCTATTGTCCGCCCGACTTTCCGTCGGGACCTGCAACAATCGCATCGCTCTAGGAGCATTCGCTTTGTCTATGCCGCCGTTTCAAGGCTCGATCACGGCCCTCATCACCCCCTTTAGGGATGGTTCGCTCGACGAGACCGCCTTCCGCAAGCTTGTGGAGTGGCAGATCGACCAGGGCACGCACGGCCTCGTGCCGTGCGGCACGACCGGAGAGTCACCGACGCTCAATCACGACGAGCACCGCCGCGTCATCGAGCTGTGCATCGAGCAGGCGGCCGGCCGCGTACCCGTGATCGCCGGAACGGGTTCCAACTCAACGGTCGAGGCTATCGCGCTGACCCGCCATGCAAAGGCCGCCGGCGCCGACGGCGCGCTCGTGGTGACGCCGTACTACAACAAGCCGACCCAAGAGGGGCTCTACCTCCACTACAAGGCGATCAACGACGCCGCCGACATTCCGATCGTCATCTACAACATCCCCGGCCGCAGCGTCATCGACATGTCGGTCGACACCATGGCGCGGCTGTTCCAACTCAAGAACATCGTCGGCGTCAAGGACGCGACCGCCAACATGGCGCGGGTGAGCCAGCAGCGCGCGGCGATGGGCCACGATTTCATCCAGCTCTCCGGCGAGGACGCCACGGCGCTCGGCTTCATGGCCCATGGCGGCGTCGGCTGCATCTCGGTAACCGCCAACGTGGCGCCGGCGCTCTGCTCGGAGTTCCAGCTCGCCTGCCTCGGCGGAAACTTCAAGCGGGCGCTGGAGATCCAGGACCGTCTGATGCCGCTGCACGAAGCCTTGTTCGTGGAGGCCAATCCCGGCCCGGTAAAGTACGCGGCCGAGAAGCTCGGCCTCTGCTCGAGCGAAACGCGCCTGCCACTCGCGCCGATCTCGGCGGCTTCGCGCAAGCGCGTGGATGAGGCGATTGCCGCCGTGGGCCTCGCGTCCGCTTAGCTTTGCAAAGGGTCGTGTCATGGCGCCGAAGCGCGACAGCGGGAAGCTCGTCGCCGAGAATCGTAAAGCCCGCTTCAACTACGACATCGAGGAGACGATCGAGACCGGTATTGTCCTGACCGGTTCGGAGGTGAAGTCGCTGCGCGCCGGCAAGGCGAACATCGCAGAGTCTTACGCCTCCAACGAACGCGGCGAGCTTTACCTCATCAACGCGCACATCGCCGAATATTCGGGCGCCGCACGCGACGGGCACGCACCGACCAGACCCCGCAAGCTCCTCCTGCACAAGCGCGAGATGGCGCGGCTCCTCGGCGCCATCCAGCGGCAAGGCATGGCGCTGGTGCCGCTCAGGCTTTATTTCAACGCCCGCGGCATCGCCAAGATCCAGCTGGGCTTGGGCCGCGGCAAGAAGGACTACGACAAGCGTGAGACGGAGAAGAAGCGCGACTGGGAGCGCCAGAAGGGCCGGCTCATGCGCGAGAAGGGGTGAGGCGTGACGGGCTCTCCGCCGCCTCGAGATGACGGCACCGCCGATCATCTGACACAAGGCTCGGCGTTGCCGCCGGTCTCGCTCCCGGCAACGGACGGACAGGATGTGTGCCTCGCGACGCTGCCCGGCCGCAGCGTGATCGCGGTCTATCCCTGGACCGGGCGCCCCGGCCAGCCCGACCCGCCCGATTGGGACTTGATCCCCGGCGCCCACGGCTCGACTCCCGAACTCGAAGGCTTCCGCGATCTCTTTGAGCGGCTTGCGCTGCAGGGCGTGCGTGTCTTCGGCCTGAGCCGCCAGACGAGTGCCTATCAGCGCGAGTTGGCTGCGCGACTTGGCCTACCGTTTCCGGTCTTGAGCGATGCGGAAGGCCGGGTCGCGGATGCGCTCCGCTTACCGACTTTCACAACCGGCGGCGATATCTACTTGAAGAGGCTCACGCTTTTCGTGGCGGACGGACGCATCGCGCACACCTTCTACCCCGTGCCCGATCCGGCGGGTCACGCGGGCGAAGTCCTTGCGTGGATCGAAGGGCAGGGCTGAAGCGCCCTAGTCGCCCATGGCGTCGTCTTCGGCGTCCTCGACGGAATAGCCGAGCCGGTCCAAGGCCTCTTCCAGATAGTCGGAGAGGAGGGGCATGCCGAGGAGATAGTCCGCCGTCCGCGCGGTGCGTTCTGCGCGCGCGGTCTCCATCGCATCCTCGACCTCCTCAGGCCCGAACGAGCCCCGGCCGATCCAAGCGAGCGCCACCAGGCTCACTTGCTCGTCCTCGTTGAGATCGTGGATGAACTCCTTGAGCTCGCCCAAGGTGGAGTCGTCGGAGAAGTCTTCGAGGATCGACTCCGCATCGTGGTCGGAGCTGGCCCCTTCGTCCCAGGCCCCGACCTTGGCGCCCAGTTCCCGCGCCTTGAGGATGACAAAGCCGACTTTGGTGGGTGAGATTTCGAGCCCCGCCATGGGGAGACCTTCGCGAACCGTTTCAATGACTGGCGGAAAGCATGCCTGACTTGCCGAGCGCCAGCAAGCTAACCTTCGAGGCTCGCGGCGGCATGCCCCACCACCTTTTCGAACATGGGTGTCGTAAGCCGGCCTGTGTTCGTGTTCTGCCGCGAGCAATGATAGCTGTCGAAGAGGGTGAGTGCGCCGGGGAGGTCGTGGCGCGCGCCGTGGAGAGAACGGGAAGTCGCGCTTCTTCAGCTGAAACGCGTCGAGGATGCTGTCATGGGCGATGCGGCCGATGGCGAGCAGCGTGCGCAAATTGGGCAGCGCCTGCATGCGGCCGACGAGGAAGGGACGGCAGCTTCTGATCTCGTCGGGCTTCGGCTTGTTCTGCGGCGGCACGCAGCGCACCGCGTTGGTGATCATGCAGTCGATGAGCTCGAGCGCCTCGGGCGTCTCGACATCGTGGCGCCCGCGCGCAAGTCCTGTCTTGAGAAGCGTGCGGTAGAGCAGCTCGCCCGCGTAATCGCCGAGGAAGGGACGCCCCGTCCGGTTGGCGCCTTTGAGACCCGGCGCCAGCCCCACAATGAGGAGCCGCGCCGTCTCCGGGCCAAACGAGGGGACCGCTCCGTTGAACCACTCGGGATGCGCTGCTTCATTGTCATGGCGAAAGGCCACGAGCCGCGGGCAAAGCGGGCAATCCCGAGCGGGCTCGGGCGCCTCTACCTGGGTCGCGGCCGAAAGCGCCACGGTCAGTCTTGGTTCGTAGGTTTGAGCGGCGTCGCCACGCCGGAATCGCGCTTGGCGAGAAGGCCGAGCGCCGACCAATCGAAATCCTTCCCGCCCGCTTCGATCAGGGTCCGGAAACGTTCAGCAATGAGGCTCGCAAGCGGCATGGGCACCTCGAGCTCTTGCGCGGCATCGAGCGCGAGGCTCATGTCCTTGTAGCCCAATTCGGCCTTGAAACCCGCCGGCTGGTAACGCTCCTCGGCGATCAGTCCGCCATAGGTCTTGTACACCGGCGCGCCGAACAGCGTGCTCACCAAGAGGTCGAGATACTGGGCGCGGTCGATGCCGGCCTTGTCGATGAGGGCGAAGGCCTCGCCCAAAGCCTCGATCACCGAGGCGATCAGGAAATTGCCGCTGAGCTTGACCACATTAGCGTTCGGCGCGCTCTCCGAGACGACGAAGGTGCGCTGGCCAAGAACGTCGAAGAGAGGCTGGCAGGTAGCGATGGCCGCCGTCGGACCCGCGGCGACGATGAAGAGCTTGCCGGCCGCGGCCGCATCGGGCCGCCCGAACACAGGCGCCGAAACGTAAAGCTGGCCGCGCTCGGCATGGGCTTCGGCGAGCCGCGCAGAAAGAGCCACGCTGATCGTGCTCATGGAGATGTGGATCGCGCCGGGGCGGAGCGTCTCGAGGATCCCGTCCTTGCCGAACACGGCCGCCTCCACCGCCGCATCGTCGGCGAGCATGGTGATGACCGCTTCGCCGCAGGCTGCCCCGCCAGGCGTTTCGGCGAGCTTGGCGCCTTTCTTCACATGCGGCTCGGCCTTGGCCGGCGTGCGGTTATGTACGGTGAGGGTATGGGCGTCCGCGAGTAAGTTCGCGGCCATGGCGGTTCCCATGTGTCCGAGTCCAATGAAGCCGAGCTTCATCGCCTTGCCTCCTTCTTCGCAGCGCCCGGAGTTCAGGTCTCGATCAAGTCTTCGGGCTCGAACTCGTCGAGTGGCTCGGGTTCTTGCCGCCGCCGCTGCTCTCGCTGCGCCCGCTCGGCCGGGTCGCGGCCGATCTCGTTCTGCAGATTAGCGAGATCGATGAACTGGTCGGCCTGACGGCGAAGCTCGTCGGCGACCATCGGCGGGTTGGTGGACAATGTGGACACGACGCTCACGCGCTTGCCTTTGTGTTGCAGCGCCTCCACCAGCGACCGGAAGTCGCCGTCGCCGGAAAACAGCACGAGGTGGTCAAGGTGATCGGCAAGCTCCATGGCATCGACCGCAAGCTCGATATCCATATTGCCCTTGATCTTCCGCCGCCCCGCCGCATCGACGAACTCCTTGGTCGGCTTTGTCACCATGGTGTAGCCGTTATAGTCGAGCCAATCGATCAATGGCCGGATCGAGGAGTACTCCTGATCCTCGGCGAGCGCGGTGTAGTAGAGCGCGCGGACGAGCTGCCCCTTGGAGCCGAACAAGGTGAGGAGACGCTTATAATCGATGTCGAAGGAGAGAGACTTGGCCGCGGCGTAGAGATTGGCGCCGTCGATAAAGAGAGCGATGCGCTCTGTCGGATAGAAATTCATTGGATGTCCTAACGCTTGAAATATAGGTGAATTTGAAGAAGCAGCCTTTCCGAAACACAAACTAGAGGGCTGCTTAAACAACATAGGTATGACGAGGACGCTCCGCAATTGGGGACACGTGGCAAGACGCTGGTAGGATTGGGCGCAAATTGTCCCGGCCCTTGGGGAAGGCCTGCCGACACCATCGCGCGCGCTTTGCGTGAGCTGGCACACGCAGGTGTCGCCGTGGAGGCCGTCTCCGCCTTCTATGAGACTGCGGCGGTCGGTCGCGCGGGCCAGCCCGCTTACGTTAACGCCGTCGCCCTGATCGACACGCATCTGCCGCCGGAGGCGTTGCTCCGGCTTCTCAAGCGAATCGAGCGGGAGGCAGGGCGCCGCGGCGGCAGCCCGTGGGGCCCGCGCACCCTCGATATCGACATTCTCGACCATAAGGGCCGTATTGAGCATTGGCGGGGCGGGCGTCCCCGCTTTGCCAGGGCAGGCGCCAGACCCCTTGTTCTGCCCCATCCGTGGATCGAGAAGCGGCCTTTTGTGCTCCGCCCGCTACTCGATGTGGCGCCTAACTGGAGGCATCCGGTCACCAAGCGAAGTGCCCGGGCGCTGTGGCAGGCGGTCGCAAGCGGGCGTGAAGGTGAAGTGATGAGAAAGCTTTAGGGCCGGTTCGACTTGCCAGTCTGCCCCGAACTGCATACATAGGGGGCTAAATCCGGCCAATTCCAGAAGGATTCCCTCATGGCTCGCGTCACCGTCGAGGACTGCGTCGACAAGATTCCGAACCGTTTCGAGCTCGTGCTGCTTGCCAGCCACCGCGCCCGCACCATCTCCGCTGGCGCCCAGATCGCCGTTCAGCGGGACAATGACAAGAATCCCGTAGTGGCGCTGCGTGAGATCGCCGAGAAGAAGGTTCCGGTCGACGACCTCAAGGAAGATTTCATCCACTCCATGCAGAAATATGTCGAGGTGGATGAGCCTGAGGCCGAAGCCGTGCCGATGCTGTCAAGCGAGACGAGGATGCCGGTCCTCGGTCAGGACGACCAGTCGAGCAACTCGACGATCGACAAGATGACCGAGGAGGAGCTGTTGCGCCGGATGGCTACCCAGGCGCCTTCGGATGGCTCGAATGCGGGACCGCGCGCACGCTGAGCTTGGGGACACCTTTAGGCGCGGCACGTTTCCAATTGCCTCGCCGCATTCCGGCATAGGCTGGCTTTCAGAGGTGACTTGGATTCCGGCATCAGCCGGAACGAAGAGCGTGTTGCGTCCGAAATTCGCTAAGGGCTGCGCGCGATGACCCGCCAATACGAGCTGGTCGAGCGCGTGCTGAGCTATCAGCCGACCGCCAACGAGGCGATGCTCAACCGCGCCTACGTCTATGCGATGAAGGCGCACGGCAATCAGAAGCGCGCGTCCGGCGCGCCGTACTTCTCCCATCCCCTCGAAGTCGCCGCCATCCTCGCCGAGATGCGTCTCGACGACGCGACTATCGCCACCGCGCTCCTGCACGACACCATCGAGGACACCGACGTCACGCGCTCCGAGATCGACACCATGTTCGGTCCGGAGATCGGCACGCTGGTCGACGGCCTGACCAAGATCAAGAAGCTCGATCTCGTGACCAAGAAGGCCGAGCAGGCGGAGAACTTCCGCAAGCTGCTGCTTGCCATCTCCAGCGACATTCGCGTGCTGCTCGTCAAGCTCGCCGACCGTCTGCACAACATGCGGACGCTCGAGCATATGAAGCCGGCGAAGCGCAAGATCATCGCCGAGGAGACGATGGACATCTATGCGCCGCTTGCCGGCCGCATGGGTATGCAGTGGCTGCGCGAGGAACTCGAGGACCACGCATTTCGCTGGCTCAACCCGGAGGCCTACGCCGCCGTGGTCGAGCGCCTGAAGATCTTGCGTGAGCGCAACCAAGGCTTGATCGACGAAATTGAGAGCGCGCTCACCACCAAGCTGAAGGAGGCCAAGGTCAAGGGCGTCGTGGCCGGCCGCGAGAAGAAGCCTTACGCCATCTGGAACAAGATGGAGCGCAAGCAGATCTCGCTCGAACAGCTCTCCGATATCTATGGCTTCCGTATCGTCGTACCGGAAGTGCGCGACTGCTACCACGCGCTCTCCGTGGTCCACACGACTTGGCACGCGGTGCCCGGTCGCTTCAAGGACTACATCTCCAACCCGAAGCAGAACGACTATCAGTCAATCCACACGACCATCGTGGGCCCCCGCCATCAGCGCGTCGAGCTGCAGATCCGCACCGAGAAGATGCACTCGATCGCCGAATACGGCGTCGCCGCGCACGCGCTTTACAAGGACACGAACGGCAATGGCACGAGCAAGGTGCCCTCGCAAGATTCCGGCGCCTACCGCTGGCTGCGCCATCTCGTCGGCATGCTGCTCGAAGGCGATAACCCGGAAGAGTTTCTGGAGCACACCAAGCTCGAACTGTTTCAGGACCAGGTATTCTGCTTCACGCCGAAAGGCCGTCTGATCGCGCTACCGCGCGGCGCGAACTGCATCGACTTCGCCTATGCGGTCCACACCGATGTCGGCAATACCTGCGTCGGCGCCAAGATCAATGGCCGGCCGATGCCGCTCGCCACCCAGCTGCGGAATGGCGACGAGGTCGAGATCATTTGCTCCGCCGCGCAAGCGCCTCCGGTCGCCTGGGAGAGCCTTGCCGCCACCGGCAAGGCGCGCTCGGCCATCAGACGGGCCACCCGCGATGCGGTCCGCGCGCAATACGGCAAGCTCGGCCGCGAGATTCTCGACCGTGCCTTTCAGCGCCGGGGCAAGACTTTCAGCGAGGAGAGTCTCTGGGGCCGCGCTTGGGCGCCTGTCTCAGAAGACCGCCGAGGACGTCATGGCGGCGGTCGGGCGCGGCGAGCTCGCTTCGGCCGACGTGCTGCGCGCGGTGTTCCCCGAGGAAGCCTCGCAAGAACCCCAGAAGCGCCGCCGTAAGGTGAAGCGCACCGAGGAAGGCTGGTTTGGCCTCGGCAAGGTCATGGGGCTGAAGTTCCGTTGGCCTGGGTCGAGCGGCAAGGAGCGCCCCGAGGGCTCGAGCGGCATTCCGATCCGGGGCTTGCGCGGCGATCTGCCGGTGAAGTTTGCCGAGGGGGGCGCGGTGCCGGGCGACCGCATCGTCGGCATCCTCACGCCGGGGCAGGGGATCACCATCTACCCGATCCATGCAGATGCTCTGAAAGCCTTCGATGAAGAGCCGGAGCGCTGGATCGACGTCACTTGGGATATCGACGAAGACGATCCCCAGCGCTTTCCCGCCAAGATTGTCGTCACGGCGATGAACGAGCCCGGAAGCCTGGCACAGATCGCCGCGGTGATCGGCGAGGCTGACGGCAATATCGGCAACATCAAGATGACCAACAGGGTCCCCGATTACACGGAGATGCTGATCGACCTCGAGGTCTGGGACCTGCACCACCTGAACGAAATCCTGGCGGGCTTGCGCGCCAAAGATGTGGTGAGCAGCGCCGCGCGCGCGGCGGGCTAGGCCTTGGGGTATGGAGAAATCTAATTCAAATATGTTACGGCTCGGTCCCCACAGGGCCGTCATCGGACGACGCGCGCCCATCCTTGGAACGAGGTGGTGATGCTGTTCAGGCGCCGCGAGGCGGAGAGCTTTCTTGAGCGGGTGCGGGTGCATGTGTGGCCCCGCCGCAGCTGGAGCCGCTCGACCCGCTATATCGTGCATCGCCTGCGCCGCTTGAGCGCGACCCCCCACGCCGTGGCCCTCGGCTTTGCCACCGGCGTCTTTACCGCGACCACGCCCTTTCTCGGCACGCACATGATCATGGCGGCGCTGTTCGCCTGGATCATCGGCGGCAGCATCGTCGCCGCGATCCTCGGCACCTTCTTCGGCAACCCAATCACCTATCCCTTCTTGTGGGTCGGCACTTACGAGGTCGGCCACCTGATGCTGGGCGGCGGGTCGGAGCGGGCGCGGATTGACCTCTCGCATGGCATCTTTCAGACGTCCGTCGATCACCTCTGGCCGATTCTGAAGCCCATGTCGCTCGGGGCCATTCCCATTGGGCTTGGCCTCGCGGCCTTGAGCTACGCCCTGGTCAGGCCCATGGTGAACGCGTACCAGCACCGCCGCCGTGCGCTGAGGTCTCCCATGGAGGCCCAATGACCGTTCCACCGATCCGATTGGGTATCAACATTGATCATGTCGCCACCTTGCGGAACGCGCGAGGCGGGGTGCATCCCGATCCCGTGCGCGCTGCCAAGCTCGCGCTCGAAGCAGGTGCCGACAACATCACCGCGCATTTGCGCGAGGACCGGCGTCATATCCGTGACGACGACATTGCTCGGCTCGTCGCCGAGCTCGATTGCCCCCTTAACCTCGAAATGGCGGCGACGCCCGAGATGAAGGCGATCGCGCTGAAGACCAAGCCCTACGCCGCCTGTCTCGTGCCCGAGCGGCGCGAGGAGCGCACCACCGAGGGCGGCCTCGACGTCGTGGCGCAGCACAACGTGCTGGCACCGGTCGTGGCCGAGCTGGTCGACGCCGGCATCCACGTCTCCCTGTTCATCGCCGCCGAGCGGCGTCTGATCGAAGCGGCATCGCGCCTGCGTGCGCCAGCCATCGAGATCCATGTGGGCTCCTGGTGCGATGCGCTCGCCGAAGGACGCATGGATGACGCCGAAGCGGAATTGCGCTGCATTCGCGAGGGCGCCAATCTTGCCCGTGGGCTGGGCCTGGAGGTGCATGCCGGTCACGGCCTCAACTATGAGACCGCGGAGATCATCTCGGCGTTGCCCGAAATCGTGGAGCTCAATATCGGGCATTTCCTCGTCGGCGAGGCGGTCTTCGTCGGCCTTGGCGAGAGCGTGCGGCGCATGCGCGCAGCCATGGACAAAGGGCGGCAGACCTTGCGGCGGCGCGCCTCCGAAGCGCGGGCAGGCCTGGCGTGATGATTATCGGGCTCGGCAACGACATCATCGACATCAGGCGCGTAGAGAAGACCATCGAGCGCTACGGCGAGCGGTTTTTGTTGCGGGTGTTTACCGATATCGAGCGGCGCAAGTCAGATGGCCGCGCGCAGCGGGCCGCGTCCTACGCCAAGCGCTTCGCCGCCAAAGAGGCCTGCGCCAAGGCGCTCGGCACGGGCTTTCGTCACGGCGTATTTTGGCGTGATATGGGCGTCGTAAATTTGCCCTCTGGGCGGCCTACATTGGAATTGACCGGCGGCGCCGCGCGGGTACTTGACCGGTTGACGCCGGAAGGGCACGAGGTCCGCATCGATTTGACCATCACCGATGATTTCCCGACCGCCCAAGCGATCGTCATCATCTCAGCTTTGAAGGTTCCCGAGCGCGATTGAGCCGTTTGCCTGATCCCCGAGGAGGGTCTATAGGGGCGCCTGTCCCAAGAAACCGGGGAGCACAGGGGACGGGGGCTGGCCGGATTAACTGACCGAGGAGAGCTTCCGCATGAGCGTGAACGCCGAAAAAATGGAAGCGAAAAGTAATACGAAGGACACAGTCCGCGTCATTATCCACGCGCTGATCCTAGCGCTCATCGTGCGGGTGTTTCTGTTTCAGCCATTCAACATCCCCTCGGGCTCCATGATCCCGACGCTTCTGGTCGGCGATTATCTCTTTGTCTCGAAATACAGCTACGGCTACAGCCGCTACTCGTTTCCCTTCGGCTTGAACCTGTTTCCGGGTCGCGTCTGGGCTGCGGAGCCCAAACGCGGCGACGTGGTCGTGTTCAAGCTGCCGCGCGACAACGAGACGGACTACATCAAGCGCGTGATCGGTCTCCCCGGCGACGAGATCCAGATGATCCACGGCGTGCTGCACATCAACGGCAAAACGGTGGAGAAGGTGAAGATCGACGATTTCGTCGAGAAGGATGCGTCGGGCCGCGAGCGTCACATTGCGCGCTACAAGGAAACGCTACCGAACGGCGTGAGCTATCCCGTGCTCGATCTCGTGAAGGACGGCTTCAGCGACAACACCGAGGTCTACAAAGTGCCCGAGGGGCACTTCTTCATGATGGGCGACAATCGCGACAACTCCACCGACAGCCGTTTCCTGTCGGAAGTGGGCTTCGTGCCGTTCGTCAATCTGGTGGGGAAGGCACAATTGATCTTCTTCTCCATCGACGAGGAGTACAGCTTCTGGGAATTGTGGCACTGGCCCACGGAAGTCCGTTGGGATCGCATCTTCTCGGTGGTGCGATAAGCCTTGCCTAAAAGGCCAACCACGGATCTCGACCAGCTTTCCGTCCGGCTCGGGCACAGATTTGCGAACACGGCGTTGCTCAAGCTCGCTTTGACGCATGCGAGCGCGCGCGCCGGCTCAAAGCCGAACGAGGATAACGAGCGGCTCGAGTTTCTAGGCGACCGCGTGCTCGGCCTTGCCATAGCCGAGCTTCTCACCACGCACTTTCGGGATGCGAGCGAGGGGGAGCTCGCCCGCTGGTTCAACCACCTGGTACGCACCGAGACCTGCGCGGACGTGGCGCAAAGCTGGGCGCTCGGCGATTTCATCTTGATGAGCGGCGGCGAGGCGGGCTCCGGAGGCCGCCGCAAGAAGACCATTCTCGCCAATACCTGCGAGGCCGTGCTCGGCGCCGTCTTCGCCGACGCCGGCTACCAGGCGGCCCGCTCTGTGGTGAACCGGGCGTGGGAGCCGCATCTCGACGAGCTGGAGCTTGCCAGTCCGGACGCCAAGTCGGTGCTGCAAGAATGGGCCCAAGGCAAGCGCCTGCCGCTGCCGCGCTATGTGGAGATCACCCGCGAGGGCCCCGATCACGCGCCGCGCTTCACCACCGAGGTGCAGGTCGAGGGTGTGGCGCCTGAGCGCGGGGAGGGGGCGAACAAGCGGCAAGCCGAGCAGGCGGCGGCGCTCGCCATGCTGATGCGCGAGGGCGTCTGGCGCCCACCCGCCGATGACTGAGGGCACCCTTCAGGATCAGGCCGCGCCGGAGGAGACCACGCGCTGCGGTTTCGTGGCGCTGATCGGCGCGCCCAATAGCGGCAAGTCGACGCTCACCAACGCGCTGGTCGGCGTCAAAGTCTCGATTGTCACACACAAGGCGCAGACCACCCGCGGGCCGGTACGCGGCATCGCCCTTGTCGGTGACTCCCAGGTCATCCTCGTCGATACCCCGGGCATCTTTCAGCCCAAGCGCAAGCTCGACCGCGCTATGGCGCAAGCCGCCTGGGACCGGGCCGGCGATGCCGACATCGTTGCGCTTGTCATTGATGCTGCGCGCGGACTCGACGAGAAGCTCGCGCCCATCGTCGAGCACCTGCCGGAGATCAAGCGACCCACCCTTGCCATCCTCAACAAGATCGACCTCGTGAAGAAGCCGGACCTGCTGCGCCTTACCGGCGAGTTGTCGGCGATGAAGGCCTTCGACCAGGTGTTCATGATCTCCGCGCTCACCGGCGACGGCGTTGCCGACCTGAAAGCCTATCTGGCAGAGGCTGTGCCGCCAGGTCCCTGGCTCTTCCCGGAGGATCAGCTCTCAGACGCCTCCCTCCGCCAGACCGCCGCCGAGATCACCCGCGAGAAACTTTTCCTGCGGCTCCACGAAGAGCTGCCTTACGCGCTCACCGTCGAGACCACCGATTGGAAGGAGCTGAAGGACGGCAGCGTCCGCATTGAGCAGACCATCTATGTGGAGCGCGAGAGCCAGCGCCGCATCGTGCTCGGCGCCAAGGGCGCCATGATCAAGGAGATCGGCTCTGCCGCCCGTACTGAGATCGCCGAGATCGCCGGCGTGCCGGTGCATCTGTTCCTGTTCGTCAAGGTGCGCGAGCGCTGGGGCGAGGACCCTGAGCGCTTCCGCGAGATGGGCCTGGACTATCCGAGGAAGGGTTGAACGTTTCCCTTTTGGCGACCATCTGCTCTCCCAGGAGTTTGGCCGCGATGGCAAACCGAAGGGTCCTCACGTGAAGTCTGTTCTCTTTCCGATCTTGGCAACAGTTCTTGTGCTGGACGTGACGGCCGCCGGCGCCGGCTCGTCGCGGCACACCTGGCGTTCGACTGATCGCCTCCGGGGTGCGTATACGAATAACACCACCCAGGGTGCGCTCGGCTATTCACAGCAGTCGCTCCAACCGACGCCGGGTGAGATCAGGGGCCTTGGTTCGCGGTTTCCTGAGATTGGCGTCGCACCCGGCACACCGGGTGGTCCGACCTATTATCCGAACGCCATGCGGCCGATCGAGCGTGAGTAGCCTGCTTGGGACAGGTCCTCGCGGTCCTTGAGCACCGCCTGCGCTACGCCATAGGGTAGCCCATGGACTGGAGCGACGAAGGCATCTTCTTAAGCGGCAAGCCGCTCGGCGAAGCGAACATGATCGCCGAGATCCTGACCTTCGAGCATGGGCGCCATCTCGGGCTCGTGCGGGGCGGACGGTCGCGGCGCATTCGCCCGGTGCTCCAGCCGGGCAATCTCGTGCGCGTCACCTGGCGCGCCCGGCTCTCGGAGCATCTCGGCGGCTTCAATGTGGAGATGATGGAAGCCCATGGCGCCCGCGTGCTTGATGACGCGGCTGCGCTCGCCGCCATCGGCACGCTTTCCGGCCTGATTAAGCTTCTGCCCGAACGCGACCCGCATCCCGAGCTCTACGCTACGACGCTCCACCTGCTGCGCTCCTTCGCGGAGCCCGACATATGGCCGACGCTCCTGGTCCATTGGGAGTTCCAGCTCCTGGCTGAGCTTGGCTTCGGCCTCGATCTCTCCGAATGCGCGGCGACCGGCACCGCTGAAGAGCTTGTCTATGTCTCGCCGCGCTCAGGGAGAGCCGTATCCCGCGAGGCTGGCGCGCCCTATAGCGACAAGCTCTTGCCGTTGCCGGCCTTCCTGCTGGACGCCACGGCGCCCCTTGGCCCTGCCGACATCGCCGCGGGTTTCGCGCTTACCGGCTTCTTCCTCGAACGCGACGTGCTCGAGCCACACGGCCTCAAGCTTCCGCCGGCACGCGACCGGCTCCTCGACCTCTTGGCCCGGAACCCCCGCGCCGCTTGAGCGTAAGCTGCCGATGCGCTAAGCGCGGGATATGGGAAAACGCGCATCCCCCCCTGATTCGGGGCCTATCGAGCCAGTCGATCTCAAAGTGGCGCTGGAAGAGCGCTATCTCGCCTACGCGCTCTCCACCATCATGCACCGGGCGCTTCCGGATGTGCGCGATGGCTTGAAGCCTGTGCACCGCCGGCTGCTCTACGCCATGCAGCAACTTCGGCTCGGCCCACAGACCGAGTTTCGCAAATGCGCCAAGATCGTCGGCGACACCATGGGCAACTTCCACCCCCACGGAAACCAGGCGATCTATGACGCACTCGCGCGCCTCGCCCAAGACTTCGCCGTCCGTTACCCGCTGGTCGACGGCCAGGGCAATTTCGGCAATATCGACGGCGATAACCCGGCCGCCGACCGCTACACCGAAGCACGCCTGACTGAGGTCGCCGCGCGCCTCTTGGAAGGCATCGACGAGGACACGGTCGACTTCCGCGCCAATTACGACGGGCGCGAGCTGGAGCCGTCGGTCCTGCCGGCGAACTTCCCGAACCTGCTCGCCAACGGTGCCTCCGGCATCGCCGTGGGCATGGCGACCAACATCCCGCCGCATAACGCCGGCGAGCTGTGCGACGCCGCACTCCACCTCATCAAGTTCCCGAAGGCGACCGTTGACAAGCTGGTCGACTTCGTCCCCGGACCTGACCTCCCCACCGGCGGCATCATCGTCGAGCCGCGCGAGCTGATCCTGCAGGCCTATAAGACGGGGCGAGGCTCGTTCCGCCTGCGTGCCCGCTGGGAGCAGGAGGACACGGGCCGCGGCACCTATCAGATCGTCGTCACCGAGATCCCGTACCAAGTGCCGAAGGCGCGGCTCGTCGCCCGTATCGCCGAGCTCTTGCAGCAGAAGAAGCTGCCGCTCCTCGCCGACGTCCGCGACGAGTCGGCGGAGGACGTGCGGCTCGTGCTCGAGCCCAAGAGCCGGACGGTCGATCCGGTGCTCCTCATGGAGTCGCTGTTCAAGCTGACGGAGCTCGAGACGCGGGTGCCGCTCAACATGAACGTGCTGAGCCGCGGCCAAATCCCAAACGTGCTGGGCCTGCGTCAGGTCTTGCAGGAATGGCTCGACCACCGCCTCGTGGTGCTGGTCCGCCGCTCCAAGTTTCGTCTCGCCAAGATCGACCACCGGCTCGAAGTCCTGGCCGGCTACCTCATCGTCTATTTGAACCTCGACAAGGTCATCAAGATCATCCGCGAGAAGGACGAGCCGAAGCCGGCGCTGATCAAGGCCTTCAAGCTCACGGAGGTTCAGGCCGAAGCCATCCTCAATATGCGGCTGCGTGCCTTACGCAAGCTCGAAGAGATGGAGATCCGGCGCGAGCACGACGACCTCACCAAGGAGCGCAAGGAGCTGAAGTCGCTGCTCGCCTCCAAGGACAAACAGTGGAAGCGCATCGGCGACGAGATCAGGGCGCTCAAAGAGCAGTTCGGCCAGAAGACCGAGCTCGGCCGCCGCCGCACGAGCTTCTCCGAGGCACCCGAAGGCGTCGAAATCGAGCTCGCCGAGGCGATGATCGAGAAGGAGCCGATCACCGTCGTGCTGTCGGAGAAGGGTTGGATCCGCTCGATCAAGGGACACAGCACGGAAGCGGGAAGCCTGTCCTTCAAGGAAGGCGACCGGCTGAAGTGCTTCGTGCGTGCGCAGACCACCGATACGCTGCTGCTCTTCGCCACCAACGGACGGTTCTATTCGCTCGCCGCGGACAAGCTCCCCGGGGGCAGGGGCCATGGCGAGCCGTTCCGCCTCATGGTCGACATCGAGGATGCAGGCGACTCCGTCGACCTCTTCGTCTACGAGCCGGACCGCAAGCTGCTTGTCGCCTCGACGAGCGGCTACGGCTTCATCGTGGCCGAAGACGAGGTCGTGGCCATGACCCGCAAGGGGAAGCAGATCTTGAACGTGAAGGGGGACGACGAGGCCGCGGTTGTTACACCGGTCGACGGCGACAGCGTCGCGGTGATCGGCGACAACAGGAAGCTCCTACTGTTCCCGCAGAAAGAGCTGCCCGAGATGCCGCGCGGCAAGGGCGTGCGCCTTCAGCGCTACAAGGATGGCGGGCTCGCCGACGCCAAGACCTTCAAGAAGAAGGAAGGCTTGCCCTACACGGACGCGGCCGGCCGCAGCTTTGTCATCACCGAGCTGAGAGACTGGTGGGGCACCCGCGCCCAAGCTGGACGCCTGCCGCCGAAGGGCTTCCCCAAATCGGGCAAGTTCGGCCCGCACTTCGCTTGAAGCAGAGAGGCTAGCTGCGCACCCAGCCTTTGGAGGTGAGGCGCTCTTGCGGCTGGAAGCGGTCCTTGTAGCGCATCTTGCGCGAGCCCTCGATCCAGTAGCCGAGATAGACGAACGGATAGCCTTGGCTTCGCGCGTATTCGATGTGATCGAGGATCATGTACGTGCCGAGGCTGCGCGCCGGCAGGTCCGGATCGTAGAAGCTGTACACCATGGAGATGCCGTCGCTGAGCCGATCGCACAACGCCACGGCCATGAGCGGTGAATCGCCTATCTCGTCGGGCTTCAGCCGATACTCGGTGACGAAGGTCTCGACCACGCTGTCCTCGACCATGAGCGAATAGTCGAGCACGCTCATCTCGGCCATGCCGCCGTCGGCGTGGCGCGCCTCGATATAGTCGCGGAACAGCGCGTATTGCTCCGAGCTCGGCGCCGGTCGCATGCGCGTGGCGACGAGATCCTGGTTGTCGCGGGCGATGCGCTTCAAGGATCGGCGCGGCTCGAACTCGTCCGCCAGGATGCGCACCGGCACGCAGGCCGAGCAGGCATCGCAATAGGGCATGTAGGCGATGTTCTGGCTGCGCCGAAACCCGCCCTTCAGGAGATTATCGATGAGGAAGCCCGGCTTATCGCGGGTGAGGTGGGTAAAAAGCTTCCGTTCGAGCCGGCCCGGCAGATAGGGGCAGGGCTGCGGCGCGGTGATGTAAAACTCCGGAAAGTTGCTCTTGTGCTCTGTCACGGGCCACCGACCGGAAGCGAATCCAAGCCAATCCAAAGCAAGCTTAGTGGATGGAGGGCCCGGGGCGCAATCCGCCAAGGCCGTCACAAACCAGCAAAAATCTGGAACTGCTCAAAGTTAGGGCTGATTGATCACCACCACGCCAGCCAAAATGTCGTGGAGACAGCGCTTGCGCTGATCGAAGAAGGCCCACAGCAGAATCGGGCAGAAAATCACCAGCGAGAACCAGAACAGAAGCGCGTGGAACGCCGCGATCAGAGGCGTGACCTTGCCGCCGTACCACATGGGCACGGTGAGCCCCATCATGCGCTGGCCGATCGTCGCGGAGTTCGGCCCGCCGATGGTAATGGCGTTGTAGCCGAGGCCGACGGCTGGGAACACGAGCCCGAAGAGGAGCCAGGCGAGGCCAAGCGTGAGGACGCCGAGAATCGCCACGGCGACCCAGGCGATGGCCGTCAGCGCCAGAATAATGATGGCGTCGATGATGAAGGCGACGCAGCGCTTGCGGATCACGGCCTGGAACAGCTGGGGCTGCGTCACTGGATTAAAGGCGTGTGGCTGCTCGCCGAAGCCGGCGCCAGCACGGGCAGGAGAGGGATGCTCGGTCATGGAGTCTCCGAATCAGGGCCAAGCGCAATCCATCCGACATGGGGATTTATTCCCCCAGAGACAAGCGCAGGCAGCCTGGAGGGTAAGCACAGTGTTGTGGAACGCGCGCGCTGGTTGCCGAGTTCGGGACGAGGGGTTAGGAATTCTATTGGGCACCACGAAGGCTTACGGGGAGCCGAGATGCGGAAAGCTGTCTTGAGGCTCGCGGTCGCGAGCCTGTTCGTCGCCACCGGCGGCCATGCCATCGCCTGTGACGGCGGCAAGGTCGTCTTCGAGGACAAGTTCAACGACGACGCCGGCGGCTGGGCTCTCAAGGACACGATCGAGGTGAAGGACGGCACCTTCACCTTCAAGCTGCCCCCCGACGACATGCAGTCGAACCTGAACATCACCTTCTCCGTGAACGATGCGGATATCTGCGCCGACGCCGTCTGGCCCGAAGGCGACGATCAGCCCGTGCTTGGCGCCGGGCTCCTGTTCTGGGGCGAGGACAACCGGACCTATTACCAGTTCGGCATCCTCAACAACGGGCGGTTCTGGATCGCCCGCAAGCAAGACGGCGCCTGGTCCGGCACCATCGCCGCCAATATCGACTCGCCTGCCATCAAGACGGCGCCGGGCGCGGTGAACACGCTGCGCGTCGACGCCAAGGGCAACACGCTCGCCTTCTTCATCAACGGCACCAAGGTACGGGAGCTGCGGGGACAGGCGCCGTCCGGCGGCTGGCGCTTCGGCCTGTCCGGCGACAACTTCGATAAGAGCAAAGAGGCGACGGTGCTCTTCACCGATATGAAGGTCACCGACTAAACGCCGGTCGCTAACCGCTCTTCAGGCGCTTGGCCACGTCGGGCGCGAAATAGGTGAAGATCCCGTCGGCGCCGGCACGCTTGCACGCCATCAGGCTTTCCAGAACCACACGATCCCGGTCGAGCCAGCCGCGCTCGGAAGCCGCTGCCAGCATCGCGTACTCGCCGGAGGTTTGGTAGACGAAGGTCGGCAGCTTGAACGCCTCCTTCACCCGCCACACGATGTCGAGATAAGCGAGGCCCGGCTTGACCATCACCATGTCGGCGCCTTCGGCCACATCGAGCGCGACCTCGCGCAACGCCTCGTCGCCGTTCGCCGGATCCATCTGGTAGGTCTTCTTGTCGCCGCGCAAGTTCCCGCCAGACCCCACCGCGTCGCGGAACGGCCCGTAGAAGGCCGAGGCGTATTTCGCCGCGTAGCTCAAGATCTGCGTATTGGTGAAACCGTTCCCCTCGAGCGCGGCGCGGATCGCGCCGATGCGCCCATCCATCATGTCCGACGGTGCCAGGATATCGCAGCCGGCTTCCGCCTGAACGAGCGCCTGGGTGATCAGCGCCGCGATGGTGCGGTCGTTCTCCACCTCGCCGTCGTCGTTGAGAAGCCCGTCATGGCCGTGGCTCGTGTAGGGATCGAGCGCCACGTCGCAGATCACGCCGATCTCGGGCACTTCCGCCTTGATGGCCCGCACCGCCCGGCAGACGAGATTGCCGGGATTGAAGGCCTCACTTGCCTCCTCGTCGCGCAATGCGGGGTCGGTGTTGGGGAAGAGCGCGACAGCCGGAAGCCCCAGCGCCGCAGCCTCCGCGGCCGCCTTGACCGCAAGGTCGATGGAGAGCCGCTCCACGCCCGGCATGGCCGCGACGGCGGTCCGCTCTCGCGTCCCTTCGATGACGAAGATCGGCCAGATGAGGTCGTCAACCGTGAGCGTCGTCTCGCGCGTAAGACGTCGCGACCAGTCGGCACGCCGGTTGCGCCGCATCCGCGTCGCCGGATAGCCGGAGTGCGGAGCATCTGTAGGTTTCGCGTCCGCGCGCTTCGCCCGCTCGGTGCGCAACGAGACGGTCTTGTCTTTGGCGGGGTCTTTGGACGGTGTGGCCACGCAATAATCCTACAGCTCTTCGCTTAGGCTGGCGTGAAGCTAGCACTCGTGCCGCCGAGCGGCCAGACGGTGCGACAAACATGGTTTGCCGCTGGAAAAGGGGCTACTCGCAGATCTTCACGTAGCGCCGCACCTTCATGTCGAGATGGAAGTGGTTCTTGTGCGCCGCGTTCGCGTCGGGCCCGAGGACCGTGTTGAAGGTCTTGCAGGCGTCGTCATGGATGCCGTGCACGAACGCCGATTTGCGCTCGGCAACCGACATCTCGATCGGAGGCTTGGCCACGGGCGGCGGCACGGGCGGCGACGCCTTCTCAATCTTGACCTTGGTGAGCGGGACCTCGGCATCCTGCGTGGGTTTCGGGTCCGGTAGAGGGGGCGGCTGTGGCGTCGGCGGCGGGCGGCGCCAGTTGTCGAGCACGGTCACGCGTTCGCCCGAGGCGAGGTCGAACTCAGAGACGTCCAGCGCATCGGCGAAGGCATGTTCGCTGATCTTGGTATTCGCGCCGCCATAGCGGTTGCGGCACTTGTAAGAGGACGCGTTGTGGATCTTCACCACGGCAGACCCAAGCGCTGCGGCTGCCGGTTGGACCGTGTCTTTGAGCCAGGCATCGAGTTTTGACGCCAGTGTGCAGTTCATGGTCGCGGGCGGCTCGATGGCGACGGCGGGATCTTTGCCAATTGACTTCACCAGGATCGGCGCCGGCGCACCGCACAACCCATGCTTGATGGGCGGCAGTTGCTCGTAGTCGATCGCCATGCCGTCGAGCAACTTGGCGCATGCGATCAACGCAGCGTTCACTTTCGGGCTCTGCCAAGGCAGCGTCGGCTGGTCGCCGGGAAGGTCCGGCTTGATCTCGGGCGCGGGCGCTTCGGCCGTCTCGCTCGCCGTCGGCTTTCTTTGTGGCGCCGGAGCCTCCGCCGCCTCGGTAGGCATCGGCTTTCTGTCCGGCGCCGGTGTGTCGCTGCGACCGGGGTTGCGGTCCGGCAGCGGCGGAACCTCCTCCTGCGCGTACGCCGGCAAGGCCAGCATCACGAGGGACGCCAAAACGAGCCCGAGATTGAGCATGCGCATCATGTCGCGTCTAAGTGCCTCTCTGCCGAAAGCTTGAGGTTTCCGCCATTGAGTGCTAGCTGCCGCGAGCCGTTTTACGCGGAGATTTGGACAGAATTTACACGGGATCATCGCGTTTGTCCGAAGCGCTTGGCATCACCTTCGAAGAGCAAGACCGCGCCGGGGTCGTCACCCTGGACCGGCCCGAAAGGCTAAACGCGCTCTCTCGCGAAATGTTCGAGGCCTTGAGCGCCCATTATCAGCGCTGGGCGTCGGCGCCGCATATCTATGGCGTGGTGATGCAGTCCACCCACCCGTCCGTGTTCTGTAGCGGCGGCGATCTCAAGGCCCTGAACGAGTTGAACCAGCAAGGCGCCACCGAGGCGATTCGGGAATTCTATCGCGCCGCTTATACCCACGTCTGGGTGCTGGAGAAATTCATCCGGCCGAACGTGCCCCTCATCAACGGCCTCGTGTTCGGCGGCGGGATCGGCATCACCCTTTACGGCACCCATTGCGTGGCGGCGGAGGGCTATCGCTTCGCCATGCCGCAAGTCGGCATCGGCTTTCTCCCCGACATCGGCGGTACCTATTTCCTGCCGCGTCTGCTTGGCTGGATGGGAACCTATCTCGCGCTCACCGGACATATCATCGGCCCGGCGGATGCGCATCGCCTACGCCTCGTGAGCCACTACATTCCGTCCGCCTATTTCGGCGTGATCAAGGACGCGCTCGCTGACAACCAGCCCATCGACCGCCTGCTCGACGGGCTCCACCGCGATCCCGGCGAAGGCGAGATCGTGCGCCACACACCCGTCATCAACCGTGCCTTTTCGGCAGGCTCCGTGGAAGAGATCCTCGCGCGTCTCGATGCGGAGGAGGGTGAGGACGCGGCTTGGGCGAAAGAGACGGCCGCCGAGTTGCGCAAGAAGTCGCCGACCTCGCTCAAGGTGGCGTTCGCACAAATGCAGGCCGGCAGGTCGCTTACGCTTTCCGAGGCGCTAAGGCTCGAGTTCCGTCTTACCTCACACCTCATTCAGACCCACGACTTTCGCGAAGGGATCGATGCGCGGATCTCGGGCAAGGGCCGCGCGCCTCAATGGCAACCGGCCACCCTCGAAGAGGTCGACGATTCTGAGATCGCGCGTCTCTTTTCGACGCCGGTCGATAGCGAACTCGATCTCGAGCAACGTAAACCAGGACCCACAAGTCTTTGAGTTTGGCTCAAACGCTCGCCAACATCATCAAAACTTAATACTAGAATTTCATGCAATCTTAAGCGTCTCGCTTAAGCTCATCTTAGGTCGCCGACCTCTATAGTCCCGGTCAAGTTGGGGATAAACAACAACTAACGAGGGTAGGCGATGAATGTAGCCCTGAATGTAGGGACAAATGCGGGCGCCGAAGGGGCACAAGACCTCAAAGGTCGCTATCTTGTTTCCTTGAAACTCATCGAGCGGCTCCACCGGTTGCTGCTTGATGTCATCAAAGATGAGTTCGAGCGCTTGGGCCGAGCCGACGTCAACAGCGTGCAGGCGCTGCTGCTGTACAACATCGGCGACGCCGAGCTGACCGCTGGCGAGCTGACCAGCCGCGGCTACTATCTCGGCTCGAACGTCTCGTACAACCTCAAGAAGCTGGTCGACGCCGGCTATATCCATCATCAGCGTTCCACCACCGACCGCCGCTCTGTGCGGGTGAGCCTCACCGAAAAGGGCCAAGAGGTTTCGCAGGTGGTGAACGGTCTGTTCCAGCGCCAGCTGCGCTCGCTCGAGCAGGTGGGTGGCATCGGGCAGGACGACCTAGAGGTCCTGAACAAGGCCCTGATCCGGATGGAGCGTTTCTGGACCGATCAGATCCGCTACCAGCTCTAAGCGGCAAAGATCAGCGCTAAACAGTTTCAGCCCCGGCGGATCACTCCGCCGGGGCTGACTGTCTTGGGGCAGGCAAACTGAGTGCCAGCCCAAATTCGCCCCATTTCTCAGGCATCTTGCAGCTCGGGTCGCGCCGCATCATGTAAATGCGGCGGTCGGGTTCCCGACGAGGGAAGCATTTCAAGGTCAGTTGCGGCGTAATGCGAGCGCAGCCTGCCGGAAGCGCCCTCGGAACTCAGTCTTGGTTAAAGAATTTGTGACACCAAGCCAGAATTCATCGGGCCCGAAACGAGTAGAGCGGCAAAGCCTAAGCGCTTATAGTGTAAGCTCGGGACGAGAGGCCGCAACGGACGGGGAGCGGCACATGCGGAAATCAACCGACAAATTCAGAGGCGGGGCGCTGATCGCTAGCGCCGGCCTCGTCGCAGCGCTCCTCGTCGTCAGCGTCGGGCCCTCGAGCGCCGGGCCCTTCACTTGGTTCAAGGGCAAAAACCAGCAGAACCAAGAGCCTCAGTCGGACTCCGGCGGCGGCGGCAGCAGCAGCAGAAGGGCCTCTTTGGAGGCCTATTCGGCGGCGGCAGGGGCTCTTCGCTCAGCTCGCAGGACACCGAGACACAGGCTTCGGAGCTTCCCCGCGGCGATCCCGAAGTCGCCATGATCGTCAATCCGGCGCTTAGCACGCCGACGCTGGCCACGGCCAATATCGCAGCAACCAAAGCGGCCATCCAGAAATACAAGGGGATCGTCGCTCAAGGCGGCTGGCCGACGGTGCCGGCCGTGGCGATGAGACCCGGCTCGCGCGGGCAGGAGATCGTCACGCTTCATCGCCGGCTCGAGATCGGCGGCGATCTCGTGGGCATGAGCATCCCCGATGAATACGATGCGGCCGTTGTCGCTGCCGTGAAGCGCTTCCAGGCGCGTCACGGTCTGCCGCCCACGGGCGTGATCGACTCCAAAGCGACCGTCGCAGCGTTGAACGTGCCGGCGACCGAGCGCTTGGCGCAGCTCCAAGCCAACCTCAAGCGGCTGCAAAAACTGGCGCCGCGTACGGCCAACCGTTATGTGCTGGTCAACATTCCCGCGGCTCAAGTGGAAGCGGTTGACAGTGGCCGTGTGATCCAGCGCCACGCTGCCGTGGTCGGCAAGCCGGAACTGCCGACGCCCGAACTCCGCAGCAATGTCAAGGAGGTCAACTTCAATCCCTATTGGTACGTGCCGCGCAGCATCATCCAAAACGATCTGGTGCCAAAAGGCCGTGAGTTTGCCAAGGCCGGCCGAGATATGCTCGCCGCCTACCACATGCAAGCCTTCGACCAGGCCGGCAATCCAGTCGACCCGCGTACCATCGATTGGTTTGGCCAAGACGTTTACACCTACAGTTATCGGCAGCTTCCCTGGAAAGAGAACTCGCTCGGCTACATCAAGATCAACTTCCCGAACAAGGACGCCGTGTACATGCACGACACGCCCCTCAAGAGCCTGTTCGGCAAGCCGATCCGCTATGAAAGCCATGGCTGCGTGCGCGTGCACAACGTCGCCGGTCTCGCCGACTGGCTCCTCCAGGGTAACCCCGACTGGAACCTCGATCGCATCAAGATGATGAAGCAGACGGGTGAGCAGATCAGCGTGCCGGTGAACCGCAAGACCGCGGTTTACTTCGCCTATATCAGTGCCTGGGGAACGCCCGACGGAGCGGTTCACTTCCGGCCCGACATCTACAATGAAGACGTGGGAGCCTACGCCTCGGCCCTCTGATTTCGAGAGCACGTTAAAGAAGAAGGCCATCCAGTTTGCGCTGGATGGCCTTCTTGCGTCTGACGCGCACGGGGGGAGAGTGTGAGCGCGTCGTCCTTAAGCTGAGAGCCTCACCGGGATCTTGAGATACTGAACGCCGTTCGCATCAGCTGGCGGCAAATGGCCGGCGCGCATGTTCACCTGGATCGACGGCATCAAGAGCTCAGGGGCTGCGAGCGTCGCGTCGCGCGCCTCGCGCATGGCCACGAAGTCATCCTCGCTGACGCCGTCCTTGACGTGCGCATTGTGGGCGCGCTCCTCGGCGACCGTCGTTTCCCAGGCATACTCATCGCGTCCAGGCGCCTTGTAGTCGTGGCACATGAAGAGGCGCGTCTCGGGCGGGAGCGCCAGCAGCCGCTTGATGGAGCGATAGAGCCTGCGAGCATCGCCGCCGGGGAAGTCGGCCCGCGCCGTGCCGTAGTCGGGCATGAACAGCGTGTCGCCGACGAACACCGCGTCGCCGATCTTGTAGGCAATGTCTGCCGGGGTGTGTCCCGGCACATGCATGACCTCGACCTGGAGCGAGCCGAGCGGAAAGCGCTCGCCGTCGGCGAACAAATGGTCGAACTCACTGCCATCGCCGCTGAGGTCGGTGGCGTTGAACACCGGGCGGAAGATCTTCTGCACGTCGCGGATGTGCTCGCCGATGCCGACCTTGGCGCCGGTCTTGAGCTTGATGTAAGGCGCGCCGGATAGATGGTCGGCATGGGCATGGGTCTCCAGGACCCAGTCGATGGTCAGACCATCCTTCTTGGCGGCATCGAGGATCAGATCGGTCGATTTGGCCGACGCCTTGCCGCTGGCATGATCGTAGTCGAGCACCGGATCGACGATCGCGGCGCGCTTCGTCTTAGGGTCCGCAACGAGGTAGCTCACCGTATTGGTGGGCTCATCGAAGAAGGCCTTGATGGCAGGGGCGCCGGGCATGGGGGAGAGCTCCTTTCTCAAAAGAACTGCGCGATCTCTGTTGACTAATATATTAGATATCGCTAAATTAGCAAGTACTAATATATAGGAGCTGACCGATGTCCAGCGCTCCCGCCGACCTCGCCACGTTCGAGGCGAACACCACCAAAGTCGCCGACCTTCTACGCGCGCTCGCCAATGAGCGGCGGCTGAGGGTGCTGTGCAAGCTGCTGGAGGGGGGTGAGGAGAGTGTGGGGACACTGGCCGAAGCGGCCGGATTGTCCCAGTCCGCGACCTCCCAGCATCTCGCCAAGATGCGCGAGGAGCGGCTCGTGGACTTCCGGCGTGACGGTCAGACGCTTTGGTACCGCATCGCCGAACCGCGCACCCAGCTGCTGCTGAGCTACCTCCAAGAACTCTATTGCACCGACGCGTGACCCTACGGAGATCCCCCATGGCCCTGCCCAGCATTACCCCTGAAGAGGCGAAGCGCCTCATCGATCAGGGTGCCACCCTCATCGATATTCGTGGCGCGGACGAGCGCGCCCGCGAGCACATCCCCGGATCCCATCACGGGCCGCTCGCGCAGATGACCAATTTCGCCGGCGTCGACGCACCAATCATCTTCCACTGCCGCTCCGGCATGCGCACGACCATGAACGCTGCCCGCCTAAAGGATGCGGCGCCATGCGAGGCCTTTGTCCTCTCCGGCGGTATCGATGCATGGAAGCGGGCAGGACTCCCCGTCGTCACCGCCGAGGGCCAGCCCCTGGACACCAACCGTCAGATCATGATTGCCGGCGGCGCCCTGGTCCTGCTCGGCGTGGCACTGGGGGTCTTCGTGGCGCCGCTGTTCTACGGGCTCGCCGCGTTGGCAGGTGCAGGCCTCGTGATCGGCGGCGTCTCTGGGCTCAGGCGCCATGGTCAGGCTGCGTGACATCATGATTTCGAACCGGCCCGCGGACCGGGCCTGAGCCATGGCGCTCGGACTCCTTCCCGTCGTGCTGCTCCTGGGCTCCGGTGCCCTCGTAGGCATCACCTTGGGACTCATTGGCGGCGGCGGCTCGGTGCTCGCCGTGCCGCTTCTCATCTATCTGGTGGGCGTGCCGTCGGCCCACGTCGCCATAGGCTCGTCCGCGGTTGCCGTGGCGGTCAACGCGGGCTGGGGCCTCGTGACTCATGCGCGGCTTGGTACGGTGAAGTGGCCTTGTGCGCTCGTATTCACCACAGCCGGCGTCGCCGGCGCCTTCTTGGGGGCACATCTCGGCAAGCAGCTCGGCGGTCCTGAGCTCTTGGCACTGTTCGGCTTGGTGATGATCGGCATCGGCATCTATATGCTCAGTGTCCGTCCTCAAGCCGCGGGACACGATGTCCGTCTGACCGCTGAAAGCGCCGGCTATCTCTTGCCGCGACTTCTTTTGTTCGGCGGGGGGGTCGGCCTCCTGTCCGGCTTCTTCGGCATCGGAGGTGGCTTCCTCATCGTGCCCGGCCTTGTGCTCGCCACCGGCATGGGGCTGCAAAATGCCATCGGCACCTCGCTTTTCGCCGTCACCGCCTTCGGCCTCACCACGGCGACGAGCTACGCTCTCTCAGGCCTTGTCGACTGGCGCATCGCCTTGCTGGTCATCGCCGGCGGCGTGGCTGGCATCCTGCTTGGGACGCATACGAACGCTCAACTGGCAGGCCACAAACGCGCCCTTGCCGGCGTCTTCGCGGGCGTGGTGATCGCGACCGGTCTCTATATCGTGGGGAGCGGCCTCCTGAAGGTCCTCGCCGCGAGCTAGCCCGTCGCGAGCTTCCCTAAGGCGCTGTCGGACCGTTGGTTCTGCCGCTTCCGCGGGGTAGGCTGGCCGAGGCCGGTCTACGGTTTGGGCGTTGCTGGCGCGCTAGCGCGACATGTGGTAAGGCCAGCCAAACGTGCCTGGCGCGCCTCGTGAGGGAGTAAACCTCGCGGGCAAGGTTGCCTGGGCCGACTGGGGTTTTTTTGAGCTCGAGGAGCAGTTAGCCATGACGGCAAGTAATATTCAGCGCGCCGAGGCGCGCGAGAGCGCCTTTTTCACCAAGCACCTGAAAGAAACCGATCCCGAGGTCTGGGAGGCCATCGAGCACGAGCAGGATCGTCAGCAGAATGAGATCGAGCTGATCGCCTCGGAGAACATCGTGTCCAGGGCCGTGCTTGATGCCGTCGGCACGCTGCTCACCAACAAATACGCCGAAGGCTATCCAGGGCGCCGTTATTATGGCGGCTGTCAGTACGTGGACGTGGTCGAGCAGTTGGCCATTGACCGCGCCAAGCGCCTGTTCAACTGCAAGTTCGCTAATGTGCAGCCGCATTCCGGCTCGCAGGCCAACCAGTCGGTGATGCTGGCGCTGATCAAGCCGGGCGATACGGTTCTCGGCATGAGCCTCGCCGCCGGTGGCCATCTGACTCACGGCGCACCGCCGAACCTGTCGGGCAAGTGGTTCAACGCGGTCCAGTACGGCGTGACGAAGGATACCAACCTCATCGACTATGACGAGGTCGAGCGGCTCGCCAAGGAGCACAAGCCGGCCCTGATCATTGCCGGCGGCTCCGCCTATCCGCGCGTCATCGACTTCAAGCGGTTCCGCGAGATCGCCAACTCCGTCGGTGCCTATCTCATGGTCGACATGGCCCACTTCGCAGGCTTGGTCGCCGCCGGTCTCCATCCGAGCCCGCTGCCGCACGCCCATATCTGCACCACCACGACCCATAAGACGCTGCGCGGTCCGCGTTCGGGCATGGTCGTCTCCAACGACGAGGAGATCGGCAAGAAGATCAATTCGGCCGTGTTCCCGGGTCTGCAGGGCGGTCCGCTGATGCATGTCATCGCCGGCAAGGCCGTGGCCTTCGGTGAGGCGCTTAAGCCCGATTTCAAGCTCTACGCACAGTCGGTGATCGACAACGCCAAGGCGCTCGGCGAGACGCTGGTGAAGGGCGGACTCGCGCTCGTCTCCGGCGGCACCGACACACATCTGATACTGGTGGATCTGCGGCCAAAGAAGCTGACCGGCAAGGCGGCGGAGATCGCGCTCGGCCGCGCGCACATCACCTGCAATAAGAACGGCGTGCCCTTCGATCCGGAGAAGCCCATGATCACTTCGGGCATTCGCCTCGGCTCGCCGGCCGGCACCACGCGCGGCTTCGGCGTCACCGAGTTCCAAGCCGTTGGTGAGCTGATCCTCGAAGTGCTCGACGGACTTGTCTCCAACGGCGACGAGGGCAACAGTGTCGTCGAGGAAAGCGTGAAGCAGCGCGCCATAGAGCTTTGCGACCGCTTTCCGATCTACGAGTGAGCCCGCGTGACGCTGAGGAAGGGAAGGGCGGTCGCCGATGCGGTGCCCCTATTGCGGCAGCACCAACACGCAAGTGAAGGATTCTCGCCCGAGCGAGGATAACACCACGATCAGGCGCCGCCGCGTCTGCGCGGATTGCGGCGGTCGCTTCACCACGTTCGAACGCGTGCAACTGCGCGAACTCACGGTGATAAAGCGGAGCGGACGCCGCATTCCGTTCGATCGCGACAAGCTGATGCGCTCCGTGCAGATCGCACTCCGCAAGCGGCCCGTGGAGCCTGAGCGGGTGGAACGCATGGTGAGCGGGATCGTCCGCCGGCTGGAGAACATGGGCGAGAACGACATCCGCTCCGAGACCATCGGACATTTGGTGATGGAGGCGCTCAAAGGCCTCGACGACGTGGCCTATGTGCGCTTCGCCTCCGTCTACAAGAATTTCCGTGAGGCCAAGGATTTCGAGGCTCTGCTCGGCGAGCTTGCCGGAACCGAAGGCGAGGACGCCGAGGCCGACGAAGCCGCCGCTGCCGAGGATTAGCCGAAAAACCCCATGGGCGTGAGCGACGAGAAGCATATGGAGCAGGCGCTTCGGCTTGCGCGCCACGGACTCGGACTCACCTGGCCGAACCCGTCCGTCGGCGTGATCGTGGTCATGCCATCGGGCGAGATCGCTAGTCGCGGCTGGACCGCACCGGGCGGTCGTCCCCATGCCGAGGCCATCGCGCTCGAGCACGCTGGCCCGAGAGCCGAAGGCAGCACCATCTATGTGACACTCGAACCCTGCGCTCACGAGAACGGCAGAGGCATGCCGTGCGCTGACCTCATCGTCGCCGCGCGCCCCAAGCGCGTGGTCATCGGCATGCGCGATCCGGATCCCCGCACGGCCGGACGCGGCATCGACCGCATCAAGGGCGCCGGCATCGAGGTGGAGGAGGGCGTGCTCAGCAAAGTGGCCGCAGCTGTCACACTCGGCCATGTGATGCGCGTTACTGAGGGACGGCCAGCGATCACACTCAAGCTTGCGGTCGGCGCCGACGGGCTGATGCCCCAAGGCCACGGGGAGCCGGTCTGGGTCACCGGCGAAGACGCCCGCGCCCACGGCCATCTCTTGCGCGCGCGGAATGACGCGATCCTCGTCGGCCGCGGCACCATCTTCGCCGATGACCCTACGCTCACCTGCCGGCTTCCGGGTATGTCATGCCGCTCGCCAGTACGTGTCGTGCTCGACAACCGGTTGCGTACGCCGCCCGACGCGAAGCTCTTCGACGACCCCATGGTGCCGGTCTGGCTTCTCTGTGCTGAGACCGAGAGTCAGCCCAACACCGAACTGCTGCACGACCGCGGCGCCGAAATCGTTCCGGTCCCCGTCGACGATCACGGCCTCATCGACATTCACGACGCCATGGAGACGCTTGCCGATCGCGGCATCACCCGCCTCTTGGTCGAGGGCGGGCCTTCGGTGGCGCGTTCCTTCCTCGACGCCGACCTCGTGGACGAAGCCGTCGTCTATCAGGGGCCCGAGCCGGCCGGTGCTGACGGGCTCACGCCGTTCGCCGGCGACGGTCTTGATCGGCTCACGGCAAGCGGCCATTTCACTCTCATTGCCTCGCGCGCGTTCGGCCCGGACCGGATGACGTGGTGGCGGCGGATCAGAACATGTTCACTGGCATTGTCAGCGGCATAGGGACGCTTCTGAAGCGCGACGGATCGCGCTTCGCTATCGCCGCGCCCTACAGACGCAAGAGCCTCGAAGAGGGCGCCTCGGTTGCGTGCGACGGCTGCTGCCTAACCCTCGTCGAGATCGGTAAGGCGAAGGGTAAGGGCTCTGTCTTCATTGTGGAGGTTTCCAACGAGACCCTCTCCCATACGACCCTCGGCAATTGGCAGGAGGGACAGAAGATCAATCTCGAGCGCGCACTCGCACTCGGCGAGGAGCTCGGCGGGCATATCGTCACAGGCCATGTGGACGGCCGCGCGAAACTCGTCTCACGCTATCCCGATGGCGACAGCATGAGGCTCCTTATGGAAGCGCCTGCCGAGTCTGCGGGCTTCATTGCGCCAAAAGGCTCCATTGCGCTGAACGGTGTTTCGCTGACCGTTAACGAGGTGAATGGTACGCGCTTCGGCGTGAACATCATTCCTTACACGCTCACCCACACTACATGGGGCGACCGCCAGCCGGGCGATCTGGTAAACCTTGAAGTCGATCTTCTCGCGCGCTACGTGGCGCGCCTGAGCCAATATGAAGGCCGCTGACCTGTGACCGCTTTGAGTAAGACATCGGGTAGGACGTCGCACCGCCAGTTCCTCTCGCCCATCGAGGAGGTGATTGAGGACGCGCGCAACGGCCGCATGTTCATTCTCGTCGATGCCGAGGAGCGCGAGAACGAAGGCGACCTCGTCATCCCGGCGCAGATGGCGACGCCCGACACCATCAACTTCATGGCCAAGCACGGCCGCGGGCTCATTTGCCTCGCGCTGACGCCGGAGCGCGCCCAGCAGCTTCGTCTGGAGCTGATGTCGCGCTCCAATCGCTCGCGTCATTCCACCGCCTTCACTGTGTCCATCGAGGCCAGGGAAGGGGTCTCGACCGGCATTTCGGCGCACGACCGGGCGCACACCATCTCCGTCGCCATCGATCCGACCAAGGACTATCGCGACGTCATGACTCCGGGTCATGTGTTCCCGCTGCTCGCCAAGGAAGGCGGCGTGCTGGTCCGCGCCGGGCATACAGAAGCGGCAGTCGATCTGGCGCGGCTCGCCGGACTGTATCCGTCCGGTGTTATCTGCGAGATCATGAACGACGACGGCACCATGGCGCGGCTTCCGGACCTCGTCACCTTCGCGCAGACGCACGACTTGAAGATCGCCACCATCGCCGATCTCATCGCCTATCGCTTGCGCTACGACCATCTCGTCAATGTGGTCGCCGAGACCAAAATCGACAGCCCGTTCGGCGGCGAATTCGACCTCAAGGTCTATGCCACGACCGTTGATCCGGCCGAGCACGTGGCACTTGTCAAAGGCGACGTGTCCTCCGGCGGCCCTGTGCTCGTGCGCGTGCACGCCATGAATACGCTCGATGATCTTTTGACGTCGGGTGGGAAACATAACTCGGCGATCCACAAGGCCATGGAGATCATCGGCCAGGAAGGGCGCGGTGTGATCGTGCTGATCCGAGAAGGCCGGCCCGACGCGATTTCCAGCCGTCTCAGGCAAGAGGCGAACGGCAAGGGGCAGCCTCGGCTCATGGAGTACGGCATCGGCGCCCAGATCCTGCTCGATCTCGGCGTCCGCGAGATGGTGCTTTTGTCGAACTCGCCGGCGCGCAAGATCGTGGGCCTTGAAGGCTACGGACTGAAGGTCGCCGGCCAGCGCGGCCTGGACCCGACGCCATGACCCGCAAAAGGCCGAACTCGGTCCTCATCATCGAGGCCCGGTTCTACGAGGACATCGCCGACGAACTCGCCCGCGGCGCCACTGAGGAGCTGCGCGGTAATCAGGTGGAGTACGAGCGCATCGCCGTCCCCGGCGCGCTTGAGATCCCGCTTGCCCTCAGCCTCGCGCTTGCCAACGGCTTCGTCGGCCGGGCCGGGCGCCATCGCGGCTGCATTGCACTCGGCTGCGTCATCCGGGGCAAGACAAGCCATTACGACATCGTAGCGCGGGAGTCCGCAGGCGGCCTCAGTCAGCTTGCCGTGCAGCATGGCGTGCCGATCGGCCATGGCATCATCACCTGCGAGAGCCGGGAGCAGGCTTGGGAGCGGGCGAGCGTCGATGGCCGCAACAAGGGTGGCGACGCGGCGCGCGCCTGTCTCACCCTGATGCGGCTTGAGCAGCATTTCTCTTCCGCGAGCCGGCGCTAACCGCCATGGCACCCCGCGGCGAAACGCCAAATCGTGCTGCCTCTCGCAGTGCCGCCCGGCTTGCTGCCGTCCAGGCGCTGTACCAGATGGACATGACCGGCATCGATCTGAACGAGGTGGTCGCCGAGTTCGGGACGCATCGTCTCGGCCAAGAAGTCGAGGGCGAGCAATATTGCCAAGCCGAAGCGCAATTCTTCCGCGATCTCGTCGAAGGCGTGGTGCGCGAGCAGCGCCGTCTCGATCCCATGATCGACCAGCAGCTCGCCGAAGGCTGGCGGCTGACCCGTGTCGATTCGATCCTCCGGGCGATTCTGCGCTCTGGTGCCTATGAACTTTTGCTGCGCGACGACGTTCCTGCTCGTGTGGTGATCACCGAATATGTCGACATCGCCCACGCCTTCTTCGGCGAGGACGAGCCGAAGGTAGTGAACGGCATTCTCGACCGGCTCGGCCACAAGGCGCGACCGCAAGAGTTCGCCGCGCGCGGAGCAGGTCATGGTTGACGGTGTCGAACGCTGGGGAGAAGCGGCCAGGCGAGTTCGAGATCATCGCCCGCTACTTCGCGCCGCTTGCCACGGACACAGGTGCGCTCGGCCTCAAGGACGACGCGGCCGTGCTCATGGTCACCGAGGGCCATGAGCTCGTGGTGACCTGCGATACCATCGTTGAAGGCGTGCACTTCCTGAAGGACGATCCGCCTGACTCCGTCGGGCACAAGGCCTTGGCGGTGAATCTTTCCGACCTCACCGCCAAGGGATCTCGCGGCTACGCTTACCTTCTGTCGCTGGCACTGCCGCCTGAGGTCTCCGCCGACTGGCTCGAGGGCTTCGCGTCCGGCCTGCGCGAGATCCAGGACGAGACGGGCGTCAGCCTTGTCGGAGGAGACACCACGGCTTCGCCTGGGCCCCTGACCATCACTATCACCGCGCTCGGCCTCGTGCCGCAGGAGCAGGCCGTGATGCGGCTCGGTGCCAAGCCGGGGGATCAGCTCTATGTCAGCGGAACCATCGGCGATGCGTGTCTCGGCTTGCGCCTTCTTCGCGAGCCCGCACTCGCCGAGAGCTGGGGTTTGGCCGAAGAGGATGTCGCCTTCCTCGTCAACGCCTATCGGCGCCCGGGTCCGAACAACGATCTCGCGATCCTGGTTCGCAATTTTGCGCAAGCGGCGATCGACGTCTCCGATGGCCTCGTTGGCGACATCGAGAAACTTTGCCAGGTCTCCCATGTCGGTGCGCGGATCGAGAGCGCTTACGTGCCGTTCTCGCCCGCGGCCGCGAAAGCGCTTCAGCGGGAGCCGGACCTGCTTCCGGTCCTGATTACCGCCGGCGACGATTACGGGGTCGTGGTGGCGGTCTCCGAGAGGTCGGCGCCCGACTTCGAATCGGAGGCGGAAGCCAAGGGCGCAGCCTTTACCCGCGTGGGCAATCTCGTGCCGGCCGAGGAGGAGGTCACTGCCGTCGGCCCCGAAGGTCATCCCCTCGCGCTAAAACATAAGGGATTCAGGCACTTCTAGGGGACCTGGGGGCTCTTTAGGCCAAAATGCCGCTTTGCGCGGCAGTCTGTTGCTTCCAAGCCGCAACTTTGGCATTTTCCGCCGGGCTTAACCGCCACGCCTTCGGGGGCAACAAGGCCACGGACACATGTCCGTGTCTCGACTTTCGCAGCCGCGATTGCTCCTCACATCCCAACGAACCAATAAACGGGGACAGCCTGTCATGACCTGGGTTCTCTATCTCATCATTGCTTGCGGTGCGCTTTCCATCGCCTACGGCGTCTGGACCACCAGGGCTGTTCTCGCTGCCGACCCGGGTACGGCGCGCATGCAAGAGATTGCTGCCGCCATTCAGGAGGGGGCCAAAGCCTATCTCACCCGCCAATACCAAGCCATTGGCTTGGTCGGGGTCGTCATCTTCATCGTCCTGTACTTCCTGCTCGGATTGCCCCAAGCCATTGGCTTCGCCATCGGCGCTGTGCTGTCGGGCATGGCCGGCTATATCGGCATGAACGTCTCGGTGCGCGCCAATGTGCGGACCGCGCAGGCCGCGACCAAGAGCCTGGCGGACGGTTTGAGCCTCGCCTTCCGCTCCGGCGCTATCACGGGCCTCCTTGTCGCGGGCCTGGCGCTTCTCGGCGTCTCCATCTATTTCCTCGTTCTGACCCAAGGTCTCGGCTTGAGCCCTGCATCGCGCGAAGTCGTCGACGCGCTCGTAGCACTCGGCTTCGGTGCTTCGCTAATCTCGATCTTCGCCCGTCTTGGCGGCGGCATCTTTACCAAAGGCGCCGATGTGGGTGGCGACCTCGTGGGCAAGGTCGAGGCCGGCATCCCCGAGGACGACCCCCGCAACCCGGCCACCATCGCCGACAACGTGGGCGACAATGTCGGCGACTGCGCCGGCATGGCCGCAGACCTCTTTGAGACCTACGTGGTGACGATCGTCGCCACCATGGTGCTCGCCTCCATCTACTTCGCGGGCGGCGAGGAGCGCGTCATGCAGATGATGCTCTACCCACTCGCCATCGGTGCAACGTGCGTCATCACATCGATCGTCGGCACGTTTTTCGTGCGCCTCGGCGCCAGCCAGTCGATCATGGGTGCCCTTTATAAGGGTGTGATCGCCACTGGCGTCCTGTCGCTCGCCCTGTTGTGGCCGCTCACGTCGTGGCTCGTCGGCATGGACACGGCCATGAAGATCGACACTGTCAGCTTCACCGGCCAATCGCTCTATTTCTGCGGCGTCGTCGGCCTCGCGGTCACCGCGCTGATCGTGGTCATCACCGAGTACTACACCGGAACGAATTTCCGCCCGGTACAATCGATCGCCAAGGCTTCCATCACCGGTCACGGCACCAATGTCATTCAAGGCCTCGCCGTTTCGCTCGAATCCACGGCACTGCCGGCCCTGGTGATCATGGCGGGCATCGTGGTCGCTTATATTCTCGCCGGCCTGTTCGGCATCGCCATAGCCGTCACCACCATGCTGGCGCTCGCCGGTATGATCGTGGCGCTCGACGCCTTCGGTCCGGTGACAGACAACGCCGGCGGCATCGCCGAGATGGCGGGCCTGCCCGAGGAGACCCGCAAGACCACGGACGCGCTCGACGCGGTTGGTAACACCACCAAGGCGGTGACCAAGGGTTACGCCATCGGCTCAGCCGGCCTCGGCGCCCTGGTGCTGTTCACCGCTTATACGCAAGACCTGAAATACTTCGCCGCCAACGCGGACCAGTTCCCGTATTTCTCCGGTATCGATCCGACCTTCACCCTGTCGAACCCCTACGTGGTGGTCGGCCTCTTCCTCGGCGGACTCCTGCCTTATCTCTTCAGCGGCATGGCCATGACGGCTGTCGGCCGCGCGGGCTCGGCCATCGTCGAGGAGGTGCGCCGTCAGTTCAAGGAGAAGCCGGGCATCATGAAAGGCACCGAGCGGCCCGACTATGGCCGCGCCGTCGACCTTCTGACCAAGGCGGCGATCAAGGAGATGATCGTGCCGTCGCTGCTGCCGGTCCTGTCGCCGGTCGTGTTCTACTTCCTCATCAACTGGATCGCCGGCAAGAGCGCCGCGTTCTCGGCGCTCGGCGCCATGCTTCTCGGCGTCATCGTCACCGGCCTCTTCGTCGCCATTTCCATGACGGCAGGCGGTGGTGCCTGGGACAACGCCAAGAAGTATATCGAGGATGGCCATTACGGCGGCAAAGGCTCCGAGGCCCATAAGGCCGCGGTGACCGGCGATACGGTCGGCGATCCTTACAAGGATACGGCGGGCCCTGCGGTGAACCCGATGATCAAGATCACCAACATCGTGGCGCTTCTGCTGCTGGCAGTGCTCGCCCACCACTAAGGGCGAGCCGTCGGCTAGATGCCCGGGATGCCGGCTGGGTTTCCCGCGCCGCCCGATGGCATCTGGCCCTTGAGCTTGCCGCGGTTTGAAATATTGCCAAAGATCTGCTCGAGGAGGCTCAGGTCTTTACCACGCGCCGGCGTCTCGCCCTTGTAGTAGTTGACCACGATGCCGTCCTTCTTGCCGTAGTGAGCCACATCCCTGACGGTTTGGCGCCCGTCGAAATAGACGGCTATGACCTGACGGTCGACCTCATATGGCTTGAGGAAAGCGATGGTCTTCTGCGTGGTGGAAATATAGTAGAAGGCGTCGCCGTCGATCGTGCTCGTGGTGTCGGGTGAGCCGAGGACGGTCTCGACCTCTTTCTTCGACATGCCGGGCTTGATCTGGTCGAGATCGATGTCGATAAACACGTGCCCGTGCCGGTCGATCTGGGCACCACAGGCCGAGAGCGTCGCCGTGCCCGCCAGGAGCGCGACAAGCAAGGGCAGGGAAGCCCAAGCGGAAGCAGGCTTGACCGTACGCAAAATTGGGTCGTCCCCTCGTTCGGCCCCCGAAAGTGCCAAGAAGCTAGTCGAAATGGCCTGGTCTTTGAAGCCTATCGCCGTCTTGCTGCCCTGGCGCAGCAAGCCGCCCCATGCAGACGAACTCTATGGCGCGATTGTGGCGCGCGCGCGGCTTCCTGTTTTTTATCAGGGGTTTGGTGTTCCCGATACGCTGGAGGGCCGGTTCGTGGTCCTGTCGCTCCATCTCTTTGCCGTGCTGCATCGCCTGAAGGAAGGGGGCGCGTCTGCGGCGCCGATGGCGCAGGAACTTGCCGATCATTTCAGCGCGGATATGGAGACCGTGCTCCGCGAGCTCGGGGTCGGCGATCTCGCCATCCCGAAGAAGGTGAGGGGGCTCGCCGCCTCGGGCGCGGCCTTGCTGCAAGACTACGAGGAGGCGCTCACCAAGGGCACCGGAGCACTCGCCACGTCGATCGCTTACGCGCTTCCTCTCGATGAAACCTCCGCCAAGCTCGCAAGCGCGCGCCTGACATCTTATCTAGTGAAGGTCATCCGGCATCTGGACGCGCAACCTGTTGCAGATCTTTGTGCCGGCAGGCTGGAACTTCCGGAGCCATGCGCCGAGGAAACACTGAGAGACGAGAGAACGTGATGGACAAGGACGCCGACGCGTTACCGCTATCGCGGAAGCTGCGCATCGCCGATATCGAGGAGAATGCCGAGCATAGGATCGAGGCCACCCGTGCCGAGATGGCCAACATCGCACGCCTGCTCGATCTCGTCGGGATAGACGGTCTCTCCTTTGATTATCGTCTGCGCCACGGTGCCGGCGGGCGTATCCATGTCGCCGGCCGGCTCAAGGCGCCCGTGGTCCAAACCTGCGTTGTCTCGCTCGATCCGGTGGAAGCGGTCGTTGACGTGCCGGTCGAGGCCGAGTTCTGGCCCGCAGCGTTGATCGAGGAGTTTGAGAAGAAGGCCGAGGACCCCGGCCAGTCCGGTCTGCTCGATTGGCCCGATGCGATCACGGATGGAACGATCGACCTCGGACCCATCATCTACGAGACCCTGGCCACGTCCCTCGAGCCCTACCCCAAACGGCCCGGCGTAAGCTTCGAATGGTCGCCAGGCGCCTCCGAGACGGAACGCCCCGAAACTGGGCCATTTGCGGCGCTTGCCAAGCTCAAGAAACGCTAAGGGGCGAATCCAGAGGAAAATCAGGTTGTCACTGGGCGCCTTTTAAGTCTATTCGGGGTTGGTTTCCGGGGATTGCCGCGGCTTGACCGCTGCAGGGTAACGTCTTCCTGATCGGTACGGAGAATGGGTGCTCAAGTCACCATAGCGCTTGACGCCATGGGCGGAGACCACGGCCCAAGCGTGGTCGTTCCGGCTGCGGCCCTGGCGCTCGTCCGTCATCCGGACATGCGGTTCATCCTGGTGGGCGATGAGGCCAAGATCGCACCGGAGCTCGCCGCCAACCCCACGCTCGCGGGGAAATGCGAGAGTCGTCCATACCGACGTCGCCATCGCCATGGACGCAAAGCCGAGCCAAGCGCTGCGCCGGGGCCGTTGGAAGTCGAGCATGTGGCTTGCCATCGAAGCCGTCCGCGACGGCCATGCCGATGCCGTCGTATCCGCCGGCAATACCGGCGCACTCATGGCGATGTCCAAATTCTGCCTGAAGACGATCCAAGGCGTCGACCGCCCGGCCATTGCCGCAATTTGGCCCACGGTCGATGCGGAATGCATTGTGCTCGATGTCGGCGCCAATGTCGGCGCCGATTCCCGCCAGCTCGTCGAGTTCGCCCTCATGGGGGCAGCCATGGCGCGAGCGCTGTTCGGCATGGAGAAGCCCTCGGTGGGCCTCCTGAATATCGGCGTCGAGGAGGTGAAGGGCGTCGAGGAGATCCGCAAGGCCGCGGCGGTTCTCAAGGAGGCGCCGCTTCCAATCCGTTATCACGGCTTTATCGAGGGCGACGATATCGGCCATGGTGCCGTTGACGTGGTCGTCACCGATGGCTTCACCGGCAACATCGCCTTGAAGACGGCCGAGGGAACGGCTAAGCAAATCGGCGAGTACTTGCGCGCCGCCATGGGGCGGTCGCTCCTTGCGCGTCTGGGCGCCATTCTGGCGCAGGGCGCTTTCCGCGCACTCAAGGAAAAGATGGATCCCCGCCAGCTGAACGGCGGCATTTTCCTCGGGCTGAACGGCATTGTCGTTAAGAGCCACGGCGGAACCGACGCCACCGGCTTCGCCAGCGCCGTCGATCTCGCTTATGAGATGGCGTCGAGTGGCGTGGTCAAGCGGCTTGGCGGCGACGTGTCCCATTTCCACACCAAGCTCGAGCTTGAAGGCGCGGCGTAGGCTTCGGAGCGGATTGAGTTGGAAACAGTACGATCAGTCATCAAGGGCGTGGGCGGGTATCTGCCCGCGCGGGTCGTCACCAATGACGACCTGGCCAAGATCGTCGACACCTCCGACCAGTGGATTTCGGCGCGGACGGGCATTCGCGAGCGTCATATCGCGGCCGACGGCGAGCTGACCTCCACCATGGGTGGGGCGGCTGCGCGTGCGGCACTCGCGGATGCGGAACTCGAGCCCGAGGACATCGACCTCATAATCCTTGCTACCTCGACGCCCGATCAGACCTTTCCCGCCACCGCGGTGACGATCCAGGCCGAGCTCGGCATGACTCACGGAGCGGCCTTCGACGTCCAGGCGGTGTGCTCTGGCTTCATTTTCGCCTTAGCCACAGCCGATAACTATCTGAAGAGCGGTCAGTTTAAGCGTGCGCTGGTGATCGGCTCAGAGGCCTTCTCCCGGATCTTGGATTGGGAGGACCGCTCGACTTGCGTGCTCTTCGGCGACGGTGCCGGCGCTGTCGTGGTCGAAGCCCAGAAGTTGAACGGAGCCATCACCGACCGGGGCATCCTCGCCACCTCGCTGCGCTCCGACGGCCGCTTCCGGGACAAGCTCTATGTGGACGGCGGTCCGTCTTCCACCCGCACCGTAGGCTATGTTCGCATGGACGGGCCGGAGGTGTTTCGCCATGCTGTGACGAAGATCAGCGAAGTGATCGGCGAGACGCTGGAAAAGGCCGGATACCAAGCCTCCGACGTCGATTGGTTTGTACCCCATCAAGCCAACAAGCGTATCTTGGATGGAGCGGCGAGGAAGCTTGGGCTCGCTCCCGAACGCATCGTCATTACAGTTGATAAGCACGCCAATACATCGGCTGCATCGATTCCCCTTGCCCTGAACACGGCGTGTACTGACGGCCGCATCAAGCCTGGCGACCTGGTGCTGTTGGAGGCCATGGGCGGCGGATTCACCTGGGGAGCGTTGCTTATTCGCTGGTGAGTGCCGCGAATGTCACACCTCCCCAGAAAATGACGCAAAATCAGGAATTTGATTGCGTCGAAGATTGACCGCTCAGCGCCCGCTCGGCTAGCATCTTGGTTCGTCCCGCGACTTTGGGGGAGCCGTAGTACGATGAGCGGGAAGACATTAACGCGCGCGGACCTCGCCGAGGCCGTGTTTCAGAAAGTTGGTCTGCCTCGGAACGAGTCCGCAGAGCTCGTGGAGCTTGTGCTGCGCGAGATCGTGGCGAGTCTTGAGCGCGGGGACCCGGTAAAGTTGTCCTCGTTCGGCTCGTTCGGCATTCGCGACAAGGGCCAGCGCATCGGACGCAACCCGAAGACAGGCCAAGAAGTGCCCATTACACCAAGACGTGTGCTTGTGTTCCGTGCAAGCAACATCATGAAGCAGCGCATCAACGAAGCGCTGTCCCGGAGAAAGGCCGCCGAGTAGGCACCAAGTGTTTTTGACGCCAGGAGGACGAGCGTTGGAGAAGGCGCCCGAGGCGTTTCGCACGATCAGCGAAGTCGCTGATGAGCTAGAAGTCCCGAAGCACGTGCTTCGTTTCTGGGAAGCAAAGTTTGCCCAGCTTAAGCCCATGAAGCGCGGCGGTGGCCGCCGCTACTATCGGCCCGAAGATGTGGCGCTTCTGCGTGGCATTCGCTTCTTGCTCTACAACGACGGCTACACCATTCGCGGCGTGCAGAAGATCCTGCGCGAACACGGGCCGCGTTACGTCATGGATTATCGGCGCCTCGCGGAGGACGCCGAAGATGACGAAGAGCTGACCGCGGCGCACGAGATCCCCGATGTCGCCGCCGAGGCGGCCCAGAGCGGGAGCTATACGCGGCCCGCAAGGCCTGTCCGCAAGATGGACGATGATGCGCTCTGCGCGCTTCTTGAGGAAATAGAGGCCTGCCAGCGGCTCCTTGCCACCGCCGACGCCAAGGAATAGCCGCAAAGCCACACGCGCTTTGGCTTGTTTCCGAGGCCCGAACGAGTATATGCAAGTCCCCTGATCGTCGAGACGTCGGAGCGTAGCGCAGCCCGGTTAGCGCACCGGTCTGGGGGACCGGGGGTCGGGAGTTCAAATCTCCCCGCTCCGACCACTCATCTAGTTTACGATCAGTCGCGCGCCTCAGATGGCCGCGCCAACGCCATTCCCCAGATCATCGCCATGATGAGATAGAAGTGCCGCCAGTGATCGGTATCGATCACGGCGCCTTCGAGCGCCATGCCAAAGAATGCCGCGACGAGCACGGCGCTCACTCCGTCGCCGCCACGGTCTCGGAGCACCAGCTTCAAGCCGAGCACGAGCGTAGTGAAAACGAGGAAGATATAAAGTGTACCGCCGACCCAGCCCGTGTTGAGGTACATGTTGAGATAAACCTCGTGCACGTCCTCGTTATGGTAGACGCGCCCGAATTCGAGTGCGCCTATTCCGAGCGGATGCGTGGCGACAAGCTCCGCCGCTTTCTCCTGACCGCCGAACCGCCCCTCAGGCCCAACATCGTAGGATTGCTCAAATGAGGCGCGCTCGCCCATGAGCTCAGCGACTTTGGGGATGCTCTGCGCGGCGGCCAGCACGCCGACGGCAAGCACCGCGGCCAGCACGATCGAGATGATGAGCTTGATGCGGTCCCGATTGGTGGCTGCGATGCCGAAGGTGATGAAGCTATAGACCGCAAGCGCCACGAGAAGATTCAGCCAAGCGCCGCGTGAGAAGCTGAGCAGCGTGCCGAACAGGAGCAACGGCAGAGCAAGCGCCCAGAAGGACGCCCGCCTGAAGCGCGACGTCAGCACCACATTGAAGGCGTAGAGCAGCGCCGGCACGAGAAACGCGCCGAGCACGTTGGGGTCCTTGAAGGTTCCGCGGGCGCGGCCGAACTCGGTGAAGATGTCGTAGAGCCCTGGCACCACGTTGAAATAGCCGATCAGCGCCGCCGAGGCCGCGACCAGCGCCGCAAACATATAGGCCGACATGATCAGCCGCACGTTGGGCGCCGGATCATGGGCGACGAAGGCGGCCATAACCACCGAGGACAGCGCCAGATAGAGCGTGATGGTGACATGGGTGACCGGCACGCCGAGTATGCCGGCTTGGGTCGTGGCGATATAGCCGCCGGCGACGATGCCGCACAACAGCATGAGATAGACGGCAAGCCCGCGCGTGAGCGGTGCAAGACCCACAAGCGGCAGCAGGATCACCGCGCCGATCATTAGCCCGTCGTAAGGCGAAGGCTCGACATAGACGACGCCGCCAGCGGCAATGGTGATCCAGAGATAAACGAGCGCGAGCCGCTTGATTCCCGGGCTGATCTGCCGCCGTGCGCCCTGGACGGCCACGGCATCGTAGGTCACTGCCATGGCGTGCCGCCCCGCCTAATAGGCGTTGTCGCCCTTGAGCAGGGCGAAAGGGGTCATCAGGAGAATGTAGAGGTCGAAGGTCACCGACCAGTTCTCGATATAGTAGAGGTCGTGCTCGACGCGCCGCTGGATCTTCTCCTGCGTGTCGGTCTCGCCGCGCCAGCCGTTGATCTGCGCCCAGCCGGTCACCCCCGGCTTCACGCGGTGGCGCGCGAAATAGCCGTCGACCGCGTCCGCGTAGAGCTTGTCGGCGGCCTTGGCCTTGAGCGCGTGGGGCCGGGGACCCACGAGGGACAGATCGCCCTTCGCCACGTTGAAGAATTGCGGCAGTTCATCGAGGCTTGTCTTGCGCAAGATACGGCCGACGCGGGTGACACGCGGATCGTCCTTGGTGACGAGCTTCGACGCCTCGGCATCGGTCGCGTCCGCATACATCGTGCGGAACTTGAAGACGTCGATCTGCTCGTTATTGAAGCCGAGGCGCTTTTGCCGGAACAGCACAGGGCCCTTTGAATCGAGCTTGATGGCGAGCGCGATCAAGCCCATCAGCGGCGCCAGAGCGACCAGCGCGAGCGTGGCCACGATCTTGTCGAACAGCCATTTCTTGACGTAGTCCCAATCGGCGATCGGCTTGTCGCTGATATCGATGAACGGCACATTGCCGATATAGGAGTAGGTGCGTGGCCGGAAGCGGAGCTTGTTGGTATGCGCCGACAACCGGATGTCGACCGGCAAAACCCATAGCTTCTTGAGGAGCTCCAGAAGACGCTTCTCGGCGGTGACGGGCAGCGACACGACGAGGAGGTCGAGCCGCGAGTGGCGCGCGAACTCCACCAGCTCGTCGATATTGCCAAGCTTGGGGTATCCAGCAATCAGCGGCGACACGCGGTCAGGTCCACGATCGTCGAAGATGCCGACGATGCGGATATCGGTATCGGCCGACGCTTCGAGAGCCTTGATCAGTTGCTCCGCCTCAGGCCCGCCGCCGACGATCACCGCGCGCCGGTAAAGCCGTCCCTCGCGGATCCAACGCTTGGCCAGGAAGGACAGGGCAAGCCGCTCGCCGAACAGGGCCACGAGACCCGAGGCGTACCAGCTTGCGATCCACACGCGGGAGAAGTCGGCACTGACCTTGGAGAAGAAGGCGAGCGCCATCATGCCGGCCATGACCACGGTCCACGCGAACACGATGCGCGTGAAGCTTCGCACGAAGGTATTGAACGCCGGCATTCGATAGAGATCGAGTGCCTGGAAGATCGCCATATTGGCGGTCGCCGCGATCAGCACCGCGCCCAGATAGATTACGTTGGCGTTCTCGCCTTCGTAGTCCACGTAAGCGAGATAGATGACGAAGCCAAGCACCGCCACGATCAGGAACTCGACCGTTCGCACCGCGCCGCTCACCACGATGGGCGGCAGCAGATTGAGCTTGCCGCCACGCCTGATCTCGGCAAGCGGCGGCCGCGGCGTGCGGCGCCGGTCAGGAAAAGCGAGGTCCGGTTTGCGGCGGTCGCGCGAGCCGGGGCTCACGAGCGCCCCGCGCGGACGAATTGCGTCTGTCTTGTTCATTCTTCTTCGACCCTGAGCCCAGCCCACCCAGCCCATTTTGAGACAACGCGGGCTTGCCCGCGGGCCGTGCTAGAGGCATTGGCCGCCCAGGGTTATGGCATGGCGACACTTTTGGATGCGTGAAGGGGGAGGGCGTTGGGAAGGCCGCGCTCGACCTATGGTTAAGAGGCCCTTGCAGCCTCGACTTCCGGCAGCTTGTGAATGCCGGCGCCGAGGTCGGAGATATAGAAATCGACCACGTCCCGCGTCATCTGATCGACGGTGAAGTGCTGCGCGACATATTTCTGAAGCGCGGCCGCGCGCACCAGGAACGGCTTGGGATCGGCAAGGAAGGCACGCAACTGGCTGGCCAGCGCATCGACGTCGCCGGGCGGGATCAGCGGCATGGGAACGTCACCCATGATTTCCGGGATACCGCCGACATTGGTCGCGATCATCGGCATCTGCGCCGCCGCCGCCTCGAGCACGATATAGGGGAAGGACTCCGCTCTGGACGGCACCACGACGCAGCGCGCCCGCACGAATGCGGTGCGCGCGGGCTGCGGGCCGGAGAAGACGACCCGCGAGTTCAGTCCGAGCTTGCGCGCCATGCGCTTGAAGTGTTTCTCGTCGGGCCCGCTGCCGACGATGATGGCGCGGCCGGGGAAGATGGTCTGATGCGCGGCGAGCGCCTCAAGGAAGACGTCAACGCCTTTCAGCTTGCGCAGCTCGCCGACGAACACGAAGTCCGCCGCATCGTCGGCGAGCAAGGACTCGTAGAACTCGTGCCGGTGGAGTCCGTTATAGATAACACGCGCGGCGCAAGGCGGCGGCCCGATGAGCTCGGCGTAGCGGTTGCCGGCGTAGATGCTCTCGAAAATCATTCCGTCGGTCATCGGCGCGAGCTTCCGTTCGGCTGCGAGGTAGAGCCTGCCCCACAAAGTGGACGGCGAGTAGTGCAGCACGCCTCCATGGGGGGTGTAGACGACCTTCGTGCCTTTGCGCTTGCGCAAGCTCCGGCCCGCGAGCCGGGCATAGGCGCCGCCCTTGGCGCCGTGGCCGTGCAGCACGTCGACCTCGAGCTTGCGCCCGAGCTTGGCGATTTTTCGGTAGGTATGCCAGTCGTTAAGGCCGGGCTGCCGGGTCATGGGAAGGCGCGTGACGCCCAACGCGCAATTGTCCTCGAGCCGGCTCAGCGCCACGTCGATCTCGCTGCCCCCGGTGCGCGAATCGCAGATTACGCCGACCTCGGCCCCGAGCTCCGCTTGGCCGATGGCGAGATCGTGCACATGACGGAAGAGACCCCCGACCGGCGCGCGTAGACAATGGAGGATGCGGAAATTAGAGCTCACGAGACCCGGGATGTCGGAAGCGGCAAGGGTTCCCTATGAGCTTTAGAATAGGCGTTCGAGGACGTAAATAGTGTCGCCGGGTTGTACGGGATAATCTGTGGGGACCATGACGGTGGACATGACGCCGCCGAATCGTCTGGTGAGGCGGACGAAGCGTTTTTTGGCGCGGTCGGAATAGCCTTCGGCGATGGCCACGGCGGCCTCGACGGTCATGGCGCTGACGTAGGGGTACTGGCCCGGCTTCTTGACCTCGCCGAGGATGAAGAACGGGCGGTAGGTCGAGACCTCGACGGTGACCTTGGGATCCTTGACGTATTTCTTCCTGAGATCGCGGGCGATCACGGATGCGAGCTCGTTGGTGGTGAGGCCGCGGGCGCGGACCGGGCCGATCAAGGGGAGCGCCACGGCGCCCGAGCCGTCGACGCTATAGACGTTGGAGAGATTGTCCTGGCCGAACACGATGACGCGGACCTTGTCGCCCGAATCGAGCGTGTAGGTCTCGTTGGGGATGACGGGGACGCCGGGGGGGCTTGAGCCGGCGCCTGGGGGATAGGCTTCGCCGGGGCCGGGCAAGGGCGCCGGGGTGGACAGGGCGAAGTCCGGGGTCGTTAACCCCGGCACGGCGCTCCCCTTGCAGCCGGCAAGGCAGGCCGGCGATGACTGCCAGCAAGAGAATCGCGACCTTGGCGCGCGTGCCGCTTTTGGACCCCAACATGGCCTGAAGCTAAGGCCGCCATGGTTAACGAATGCTGAGCGGCCGTGCCGAAGCGAGCCGCAATTTAAGCATTTGGTTACGGCACTCTGCGTTAATGGGGGGCACACGCGTTCAGGAGTTCAAAGCCGGTGAGCAAGTCCCGAAGCCCCGCCCAAGCCGCCGACGACATCGACCTCGCCACGCTGGGGCACGCGCTCTGGCGGGCCAAAGGCTGGATCTTGGGGCTCGCGCTTTTGGCCGGCGCGGTCACCTTTATCGGGCTGTCCATGGTGCGCCCGCTCTATACCTCGGAAGCGCGCATTCTCATCCAGAACGACGAGTCGGCCTTCACCCGGCCCACCAGCGACCGCCAGCCTGAGCCGCGCACCAGCCTCGACGAGCAGGCGGTGCAGAGCCAGGTGCAGGTGCTCACCTCCCGCGACCTGATCCTGCAGGTGGTCAAGGATCTCGACCTCACCCACAACGCCGCCTTCGCCCGGGACGAGGGGCAGACCGTGCTGAAGCGCCTGCTCGCCCGGATCGGATTCGGGAGGGGCACGCCGCAATCGGAAGAGGAGAAGGCGGCGAACGCGCTCGTCGACCATCTCGACGTGTTCCAGCTGTCGAAGTCGAGCGTGATCGCCGTCGAGTATACCTCGGGCGATCCGGCCTTAGCGGCTCAAGTCGCCAACAAGCTGGCCGACGTCTATATCGGCTGGCAGCGCACGGCCAAGATCGCCCAGACCAAGGACGCCACCGCCTGGCTCAAGGACCAGATCGAGGTGCTGCGCACGCGGGTCGCCACCGCGGAAGAGGCGGTGGAGAAGTTCCGCGCCTCCAAAGGGCTCTATGCCGGCTCCAACAACGTGGCGCTGGGCGCCCAGCAGCTCTCCGAGCTCAACAGCCAGCTGATTCTGGCCGACGCGCAGAAGTCCGAAGCCGAGGCGAGAGCCCGCCTCATCAAGAAGATGCTCGCCGACAAGGGCGACATCGACGCCACGCCGGAAGTGCTCAAGTCGCAGCTGATCATCAATCTGATCGAGCAGCGGGTCGAGGTGCAGCGCCAGCTGGCGACGCTGTCGGCGACGCTGCTGCCGTCGCACCCGCGCATCCAGCAGCTCAAGAGCGAGTTGGCGGACGTGCGCGCCCAGATCCGCGACGAGGCGGGCAAGGTGGTCAGGAGCCTGGAGAACGAGGCCAACGTGGCCGCCGCCCGCGAGGCGTCCCTGAGAGCCAACCTCAACGCCGCCAAGACCAAGTCCGCGGGGCTCGGCGATTCGGAGATCAAGCTCAGAGCCCTCGAGCGAGAGGCCAAGGCGAACCGCGATCTCCTGGAATCATACCTCGCCCGCTACCGCGATGCGTCGGCCCGTCACGACATGGGCGCGGTGCCGGCGCAAGCCGCCATCGTCTCCCAGGCGCATGCCTCCGTGCTGCCGTCCTTCCCCAAGCGCGGGCCCCTCACAGCCCTGGTCATAGCCGCCACCGCGCTCCTCGCCATCGCCTACATCCTCGCCCGCGAACTCATCTCCGGAACCGCGTCCCAATCCATCCCGCGGCCCGCACAGCAGGCTCACCATAGGAAGCCGCGCCGCCACGAGCGCGTACAACCGGCAGCCGAAACTGCGCCGATCCAGCCGGTGCAAACGCCGAAGATGCGGCCGGCCGCCTCTACCCCGCCCCCTGAGAGTAGAAGGTCCGCGGGAGCCGTAGCGGCTTCGGTGCCGCCGGCGCGCAAGCTGCCTGTGGTGATCCCGGCGGAGCCGGCTGCCCGCACGCCACGCCAGGCCGCCCAGGCCGAAGCGCCGTCGGAGGCGAAATCCGAGGCACCGTCCGAACCCAGCACGCCACCGTCCTGGCAAGCAAAGCCTGCCAAGAGGCCAAGCTGGCTGAAGGTGCGAGAACCGCGGCGCCCCGCCACCCAATCCGAGGAGAAATCTGCGCCTGTGCCGGACACGGCCCCCGAGACTGCAGAGCCTCCCGAGCCGGCGCCGACATTCGCCGCTACCGGGCTTCTCGATCGTCTCAAGCAGGAGTTTCCTGAAGGTGCCCCTGACACCACATCCCGCTCCCAAGGGCGAAAGGGTAGGGGATTCCTCGACCGCTTCCGCCGCACGAGCACCGCAGAAGCCGGTGCCATGTCCCAAGACGACAGCAAGCCAACGTCAAAAGGTGTAGAGATGTCCGCGCTCAGCCCCAACGACCTTCGCAACTACCTGACCCAGCGGATTGCCGCGCCGGATGTCGGGGACATTCCGCCCGCACCGAAGATCGGCCATGGCAAAGTCGGCCCCGTGTTGAAATCACTCGATGCCGTGCTCGATCGCGTGCTCGCCTCGGCCACCGGCGGCCTCCCGCGCGCCCTTCTCGTCGCAGGCACATCGCCGAAGGCGGACGCGACTCACACGGCGATCAACCTGGCGCGCGACCTTGTCGATCGGAATGAGCAAGTCGTGCTCGTCGATTTGGCAAAAGGCGCCTCGACCGTATCGGGACCGCTCGGCATGCCGCGCGTCCCGGGCTTCGCCGAGTTGGCGTCGGGGCGCGCGACCTTCGCCGATGTCATCCGCGTCGACGAGGAAACTCCGCTCCAGGTGATTACGGCGGGCAACCCCGCGATCAGAGGTGAGGACTCCGAGCCGGACCGCTTCATGCGCGTGTTCGAAGCGCTGACTCAGGCCTATGGTTGCGTGATCCTCCATGCCGATCTCAATGCCGTGCAGGCGCTCATGCCCGCGCTAAAATTCGAGCTACCGGTCATGGTCGCTGTGCTGCCCGCGCGGGCCCGCCTCGACAGCGAGCACGAGGCACTGTCCACGTTCCAGGCGCTCGGGTGTCCGGTCATCGTTTATGAAGGCAACGGCAAGCAGCGCCGCATGAATCTATTCAGCCGCACGGCCGCGGTCTGAAGAACGCCTGGGCTAGTCCTTGCGGCCCAGCAACCGCTTCCGCATCTGCTGCGCAAAGGGCCAAAGGGTGCGGTTCGATTTGATCGCCCGCTTCAGCCCCGCCGCAGTCGCAAGCAGCAGCGTCAGGAAGAGACCTTGCGCCTTGAAGGCGATGAAGCTGTCAAACAGCGCATAGACGACGTTGCACCATTCGTCCTTGTGCCGCGCCTGACCCACGCCGATGTCGTAATAGGCGAGACCCGCATTCGACGCTTCCTCGATCTGGTGACGCAAGAGCAGCGCGCCAGGCGATTGCCGTTGCGCATCTCCTTCGGCGAGAGACGACAGCGCGACGGCCAGGCGGTCGTGGCAGATGGTGCCGCTGAAGGTCGCGAGCACTTGACCGTTGAGTTTCACGTAGCCGAGCCTGAGCCGGCTCGGATTGTCATCATCAAGCAACGCGAGATCGCGATAGAAGCCGCGGGCATTTGCATCGAAGACGTTCTTGATGCCCATGGCGGCGAACTGCCGCGCCTTCTGCGCAAAGAAGGTATCGAGCAGAGCAATTCTTTCCTCGCGCGTCTCAGCCCAGCCATAGTCGAGCCGCCCGAGATCCAAGAGCTTGCGCTCCTTGCGCTCGATCGTGCCGCGCGACCGCCGGCTGAACCGGCTCTCATAGAGCTTGGTGAAGTCGCCGAGCTCGATGGCATAGGCGCTGTTCGGCGCTGGCCTATGCGGGAGCGTGGCGAAAGGATTGGGAACGCCGTCCCAGTCGAAAGGCTGCGACTCGAGGATCGCGGCGGCGGCGCCAACCTGGCGGCCCGCTTCCCGCAACAGGCGCGACATGTCGGAGCCCGTAAGCGTACGCGCGGCCTCAGGCGTGAACAGGCCCATATTGTAGTTGGCATGGTCCTGCCCGAGCCATTTCAGCACCGGCAGGCCAAATCTGGTCCCCATCTCGAAGGCCCACAGGAACATGGGCGCGCCGCCAGGCCCGTAGCCCGCGACGATCACGGGTTCGCGGCCCTCGGGCCCCAGCACATTTCGGGTCCAGGCAAGCGCCCAATCATAGGTCTGGGCTGCCGTGCATGGGGCGACCGCCTGCAGCGCCTCCCAAAGGCTCTTGAGGCTTTCCGGCTCGCTCGTGATGCGGAGTGAAATCGTGCCGAGGCTCGTGGCGACGGGGAGGGGGCCAAGGCGCTCGATCTTGCCCTGTGCGATCTCAGTCTCAGGACGAAACAAGGCCGTGGAACTCATCGATTATTACACCCTTTACCCCGCGACCTGTCCCGCCCCACTTGCGGCAGGGCGCAG
>CAVQXI010000010.1:0-43587 GCA_963717875.1 uncultured Alphaproteobacteria bacterium | reverse complement strand
TATAGTGATGTGGAACATATCGCCATGACGAAGCTCGCCGTGCTTTGCGGTTCCATCATCTCGGCCTGCGTCGGCGCGGCCGTGCTGCTGTGGCCTAAGCGCCGGCGCGAGGTGGCAGCGAGCTGAGCCCGGTCTCGCCGTAGAGCCAATCGAACCGATCAAGCGCCGTCTCCTCGTTGCGGCTTGCAAGCACGAGGTTTCGCGCAATGCGCGCCGGACCGCGCAAGTGATAGATCCAACCGAAATGCCGCGAGGTGCGCTGAAGGCGGGTCGCGCGCGGCCGGCGCAAAGCTTCATATTGAGTGAAGGCCGAAGCGGGGTCGCGCGGTTGCGCGGCGAGGGCGCCTGCGATGGCGGCAGCATCCTCGATGGCGAGTGCTGCGCCTTGCGCGAGATAAGGCAGCACGGGATGGGCCGCATCGCCGAGAAGCGTGATTGGCCCTTGGCTCCAAGAGGCGAGCGGGCTCAAGCGATAGAGCGACCAGGCGCGCCAGCTCCCGACCCGTTCGAGCAATGATTTCGACTCCTTGCACCAATGGGTGAATCCGGAAAGCAAAGAGTTGCGGTCGCCTGCCCGGTTCCAGCCTTGGGCTTCGCCACCGCCCTCGATCACGGCCACGACGTTCAGCGCTTCGCCGCCGCGAACCGGGTAGTGAACCAGGTGCGCCTTCGGCCCGAGCCACAGACCGACCACGGGCGCGCTGAAGGGGCTCGGCAAGCCGGAAAGCGGCAGCAGGGCGCGGAAAGCAGTGTGACCGGAGAAATGGAGATGCGCGTCCGGGGCCACGGTCTTGCGCACCGTGGACCACAGGCCGTCGGCGCCGATGAGTGCGCCGCCTTCGACCATGGTGCCGTCGATATTGGCGACGGTAACTGTCTGGTCACCGACCTCGATGCCGGCGACGTCGAAGCCGGGCCTCAACGTCACCGGGGCTAGGCCGCCGGCCCTTGTGCGCAAGCCCGCATGGAGGTCGGCGCGGTGGAGGGTGAGGTAAGGCGCGCCGTAGCGCTTTTCGGCATGCGCGCCTAAGCGAACGGTGGCGAGCTTCCGGCCCGAGACGCCATCGAACAGAAAGATCGCTTCGGGCGTAAAGGCCGAGGGCAAGAGCGCGTCCAACACGCCGAGCTCGGCGAGAAGCCGCGTGGCATTCGGCCCGAGCTGAATGCCGGCGCCGCTTTCCTCGGTGAAGCTCGAGCGTTCGAGGATCGTGCTGTCGAAGCCGGCTCGCGCCAGCGCGATTGCCGCGGAGAGCCCGCCAATGCCGCCGCCGGCGATGAGGACGGGCGTATGCTTCGCCATCGGGCGGGACGTCAGGCCGCAGGCGCGCCGGGCGGGGCGGTCGCCACGTAGACGCAGCCCTCGGGCTCGCTCTCGGTGGCCTTGAGCGTGTCGTCATACTCGAACAGGGTCGAGCAATAGGGGCAGATGATCTGCTTATCGTGCCCCATATCCAGATAGACGTGCGGATGATCTTGCGGCGGCGCGGCGCCCATGCATTGGAACTCCTTGACGCCGATCTTGATCCGGTCGACGCCTACGTCATTCACGAAATGGGGCACGAGCGTTTGGGCCATGATTACCTGTTCGCGTTTTCTTGGATGGGATTTTCCGGGCAGCATAGTGACCCTTCAGGCAAAGCGGTAGGTTAAGAATGAAAAGCTTCGATTCAGATGGCGTCCGGATCGCCTATATGGACGAGGGGGAGGGGGAACCCATCCTACTCATCCACGGCTTCGCCTCCAACGTCGGCGCCAATTGGATCGACTCGCATTGGGTGCGCACGCTTCTCAAAGCCGGCCGGCGCGTCATCGCTTACGACAATCGCGGGCATGGGCAGAGTGAGAAGCTTTACGATCCCGAGCGCTACGGTGCACCCGAGATGGCCGAGGACGCGCGGCGGCTTCTCGATCACCTCGGCATCGAGCGGGTCGACGTGCTCGGCTACTCCATGGGCGCCCGCATCGCCGCGTTCCTCGTCTTCGCGCATCCCGAGCGGGTGCGCAGTGTTGTCTTCGGCGGGCTCGGCATCCACATGGTGCGCGGCATGGTGGGCTCCGGCCCGCTCGCCAAGGCGCTGGAAGCGCCGCGCATCGAGGACGTGACCAACGATACGGCGCGGAGCTTCCGCGCTTTCGCCGAGCAGACCAAGAGCGACCTGAAGGCGCTTGCGGCGTGCATGCGGGGGCCGCGTGAGAAGGTCGCCGCCGAACGGCTCGCCACGATCAAGGTGCCGGCGCTTGTCGCAGTCGGTAGCGCGGATGTGATTGGCGGATCGGGCGCGGCACTTGCGGCGCTCATCCCCGGTGCCCAATTTCTCGACATTACGGGCCGCGATCACATGAAAGCGGTTGGAGATGCACGTTTCAAGCAGGGTGTGCTCGACTTTTTAACTTCCCGTGCTTAGGTCCTGGGGGTCCCGTGGTAGACTAAGCTCCCTGAGCCTGCTAGGGGGGGCGAAGTGAGGTAGCGATGCACAAGCCCGCCGCGGCAGCAGAGCCGCAAATCAAAAGCTACGACCCGGTTTGGAGCCAGGTCCGGCGCGAGGCCGAGGAGATCAGCGCGAGCGAACCTGCGCTCGGCGGCTTCATCTATGCCTCGGTGCTCAGCCATGAGCGTCTCGAGGACGCCATCTGCCATCGTCTGGCGCGCCGGCTGCAACACGCGGCCCTCGATGTCGGGCTGATACACAAGACCTTCCATGAGATGCTGGAGTCGGATCCCTCGCTCGGCGAGGCGTTCCGCGCCGATCTTATGGCATGGGCGCAGCGCGATCCGGCCTGCGACCGGCTGATCGAGCCGCTCCTCTATTTCAAAGGCTTCCACGCGCTCGAGACCCATCGCGTCGGCCACCGACTGTGGAACGCGGGCCGCAAGGACTTTGCGCTTTACCTGCAAAGCCTCGTGTCGCGCTTTCTCCAAGTCGACATCCACCCGGCGGCGCGGATCGGCCGAGGCATCATGATCGACCACGCGACCGGAATCGTCATCGGCGAGACGGCGGTGGTGGGCGATAATTGCTCGCTGCTGCACGGCGTTACCCTCGGCGGCTCGGGCCGCGAACAGGGCGACCGTCATCCCAAGATCGGCCGCGGCGTGATGATCGGCGCGGGCGCCAAGATCCTCGGCAACATTTCGGTCGGCGATTGCGCCCGGATCGCGGCGGGCAGCGTGGTGCTCAAGGACGTTCCGCCGAGGCGTACCGTAGCCGGCGTGCCGGCCCGAGAGATCGGCGTCAATACGTGCGATGAGCCGGCGCTGACCATGGATCAGTTCTTCTCAGGCGACGACGCAAGCCGCCGCTAGGGCTGGCAGCAGCTCAAAAGGGGTATAGCGGTGACACGAGACGAGATCCTCAAGCTCGAGCATTACTTGAAGAAGACGTTCAGCCTGCCAACGATTCAGGTCCGCCAGCGGCCGCAGAAGGACGACTCCGCCGAGGTCTATATCGGCGAGGAGTTCATCGGCGTGCTGTTCCGCGACGATGACGACGAGGATGAGACCGCCTACCAGTTTCAGATGGCAATCCTCGATTTCGACCTGCAATAGGGCGTGCGTGCCGCCGCGGCACGGGCGTTAACCAGTCCTTAAGAATTCACTGCAAGGGGCCCGGCGCCTCTCGCTAGAGTGCTTTTCCGCGAAAAGCAACGGCGAGGGGCACCATGCAATCCGTTGTCGTCTACTCCTATGTCATGGCGTGCGGCTTCGTCATGGCCGGCGTCCTGGCGAGCTTCGTCCAACTCGTGTCCGGCCAGCCGATGCGCTTCGGGCTCGAGCCGGAGTTGATCCTGGCTTCGCTGGGGGGTGTACTTCTGCGGGTCTTTGCCGGACCCGCGATCCTCATGCGCAATGCTTGGCGGGGCATGAGGCTCGAGGCGCGCCCCAAGGTCTGGTTCGGACTCTCGACGGCCGTCGCCGCCTTATGGAGCCTGTTTATCGGCGCCTTGCTGATCGACCTGGTTCTGACGCTCTAAGACCCAACCCCCTGAAAAAAAAGGAGCCGGTCTCTTGCGAGACCGGCTCTAGGAAAAGGCCCGGTTGGGTCGGGGATGGGTGGGGGATGGTCACCGGGCCTTCAAACTTCGTCCACGTGGGACAGGGGGCGAAAGCTCCTTATTGGCGGTTGGAAGCCGACACCTGAGGCTGCGGCGCCAGGTTCGGCGGCAGCAGCGAGATCCACACAAGCGGATTGCGGGCCGACTGCTGCTTGACGAAGGTGTAGGGCGTATCGGCCCAAGCGCGGATATCGCGCCGCTTGTTATCGAGGACGAAGTCGCCGCGGTCGGTCCTGACTGTCAGGACGGCGTGGCCCTCGTTGTTCTCGTCGCGGACGACAGTGATCAGAAGCGTGCTCTCAGGCCAGCCGCGCTCGATCAGAATGCGGCGCTTGAGCAGAACGTAATCCTCGCAGTCGCCCTTATTGACCGGATAGGTCCAGACCTCGACCTTGCCGTAGAGTTCCATGTCGGTGACCGGCGCTACGGCCTCGTTGACGCTTGTGTTGACCTGGTCGAGCTCACGGAACTTGACGGCGGTGAGCTGAACGCGGTCGGCAAAGCGGCCGGACGGACGGCAGTCGGCCTTGTGCTCACGGCAGAAGTTCACGTAGCCGATGGGCGGCAAGGTGTCGCCGAAGGACTGCATGAACGCCACCTTTTGCGGCTCAAGCTGAGGCTTGAGGCTGATCGCATGATTATTGGTGGCGTCCGCGGGCAACGACGAGATAAACATCAAAAACGCAGACCCTAGAATAAAGTGTTTCATTGCACCCCCCTGTTGTTGAGGAGCACTATCTCAGAGAGATTTTGAGATCCCGATAAAAGAAGCTCGCGGTTTGGAGTAGTATTGGTAGTGGTTTTTTAGTGAGACCTACTCAAACCTGAATGTTCTCGGATTAGCTAAAATTTTAGAGATATTGGAACAAAGCGCGTCCGGCCGTGGATTTGCGCGGTTTTTCGCCACCCCAAGCGGATGCGGCAGCTGGCAGCTGAAAGAATTGGGAAAGCTTAGTCTAGCCGAAGGTGCGGGCGAGGGAGTCGGGGTCTTGAAGCTCGGCGAACTGAATCGCCACGCCCTGGTCGTGGTGGCGCACCACACGGCCGCGCAGACGGCCGAGAACCACGACGGAATCCAGCGGGGGTTTGACCCTGGTGGCGACCGAAGCGCCGCTCAAGGAGACGTCGATCACACGGCAGTCGTGCACGTCGCCGTTCGGCAGGATGAGCTTCTGCGCGGCAATACGCGGCTCGAAGCGTTCATGCTGCCGCCCTTCGGACCCGAGAAGGTCACGATTGATATACCAGGTGAGCACGTTGGCGATGCGCTCGCGCTTCTGGGTGCTCGCCTTGATCTCGACGGCGAAGCCGCCCTCGAAGGTGCGGGCCACGGTGCCCTCGAGGCGCCCGAGATTGTCCAGATAGGCCACGATGCGTTCGCCCTTCTGGCAGGTGACGGGGCACCGTAGCGCCATGCCGCCCGCCGATAGGTCGATGACCTCACAAGGGTATTCGCGCTTGTCCTCGGTCATCAAGCGCCCCTGAAAGTTTACCGGGACGCGACGATACCGTCGCCGGTCGGGCACGATCTTCGGGAACTGGCGATCGCTCCGGCGCTCCCCGCGAATCCTCGCGGCCTGGGCGGGGGCGGATTCTACCATGCTGAAGACGCTCATCCTGTGGCCTGAGCTTGCTGGCGGTTGTAGATAGGCGGACACAGCAAGCTATGCTTACGGCTTTACTTGGACAGGCATTAAGGAACGGCTAAGCGTGCGGGGAAACTTGCGGGCTTTTCTTCGGAAAACCCTTCTCGGGGGGTCTTTACGAGAGCCCGCCGTCGACAACGCGGAAGCGCCGGCTGCCGAGTTGGGTCACCGCGGCCCCTTCATTCGTCATGAAGGCGGGGATGCCGTCCGGCCAATGAAGGTGAAGCTCGCGGACCTCGAAGGTGGCCAAAGGCTCGCTGCCGAGCCAGAAGGGGGGCTCGATCGCGGTAATCGCCCCGAGGAGCCGGTTGATCGTCTGGCCCGTGTGAATCAGTGGCATGAGGGTGAACTCGAAGCGCGCCTGACGCTTCGTCTTGGTATAGGCGTCAAAGACGCCATAGCCCACGGCGCCGTCGTTCAACACGTTGCGGACTTGCGAGGCGATGGCTTCGCGGTCGCCGAGCGACCACAGGCTCTGGAAATCGACGCCGCGGAGTTCGCGGCCGAAATGCTGGCAAATCCGCGTACCGGCCAAGCGGAAGCGGAAACCGAGCAGGCCGGTGCATTCGGCGATGAAGGTCTCGCGCAGAAGGCCTGCAATCTTCGCTGGCTCGATCTCGAAACGGCGCGGCGCAATACGCCCATTGCGTATGCCGTCCCAATACGCGAAAAGCTGCCTACTCGTTGGCTGCTGCATAACCCACCCGACGCAAAACGCTACACGTTACTCACGAGCCCGGACATCCTTGGGCCAAACCAGGGTAAATCCCGCTCTGGCACGGTGGAGCGGGCACGCTCACGGTTTGTTAAGCAGGGAGTGTGCCAGGGGCGCAGGGATTAGGGCCGTCCTGGAGCACGAAGGCCGTTAAGGTTGCCAGGGGGGTGGATGAGACGAAGACCACTTTTAGTAGATCCACGCATTTCCGGTAGATCCACGCATGGCCGTAAGAGAACCCGTCTTTAACGTCCCGACGGCGGTGCTGGTGGCCGCAGGTCTGATGATTGCCGTGCAGGTCGTCAGGGGCCTGTTGCCGGACGAGATCGATATCACCGTGCTCTTGGCGCTGGCCTTCATCCCGGCCCGCTACAGCGGTGCGGCGCTCGAATTACCAGGGGGTTACGTCACCTGTATCACCTCGTTTGTGACCTACATGGTGGTGCATGGTGGCTGGGTGCACCTTCTGGTGAACCTGCTGTGGATGCTTGCCTTTGGTAGCGCCGTGGCCCGGCGTATCGGCACGCGCGGCTTCTTCGAATTCTCAATTTTGTGCGGCGTTGCCGGCGCGTTGACCCATCTTGTCTTGCATTGGGGCACGATGGCCCCAGTGGTGGGGGCGTCGGCGGCCATTTCTGGACAAATGGCCGGGGCCTTGCGGTTCATCTTCTTTGCCAGGCGGAAGCCGGGAGAACGAACGCCAGATTTCGTCAGCACGCCGCTCGCAAGCCTCGGCGCCACCTTGCGGGACCACCGTATTCTCGGATTTCTCGTGTTCTGGGTGGTGCTTAACGCCTATTTCGGGCTGAGTTCGGTCTCATTCGGTGGATCGGAGGGTGCCATCGCCTGGGAAGCCCATATCGGCGGATTCCTGTGCGGCCTCCTGGTTTTCGGCTTTTTCGACAAAACGAGCACTGACGCCGCCGCCCGGAAGGCCTCGTAAGCACTGGAGACTCGCGGTTGTTTCCGAGTTCTCTTGCGTGCCGTTTCGCTCCAGGACAGAATGTCGCAGCAAACGGGGCTCAAGTTCCCGGGCTGGAGGAAACCTATGAACGTCGCTGCAATCCTGAAGTTGAAGGGCAGGGAGGTCTTCACTGCCCCCCCGGACACGCCCTTGCATGAAATCGCGAAGCTGCTCGGCATTCATCGTATCGGTTGCATCGTGATCGCCGAGGACGACGGCAAGGTTATCGGCATTGTCTCGGAGCGGGACATCGTCCGCGAGATCGCGAGAGCTGGCGCCTCGGTGCTCAAAGAGCCGGTGGAAGCCTGCATGACCAAGGCGGTGGTGAACTGCCGAGAGTCCGATACGACGGACCAAATCATGGCCGAGATGACCGCGCACCGGTTCCGTCACATGCCTGTGCTCGATCGGGGACGTCTCGTCGGGCTGGTGTCGATCGGTGATGTGGTGCGGATGCGTATTGCCGAAGCCGAGATGGAAGCGGCGGCGATGCGCGAATACATCGCCACGGGCTGATCGAGACGGCTTCGCGTTTACGCGTTCGCCGCCTTAGGCGGCGAGCGCCCGCACGGCCATTCTGATGTCGTCGAGCTCGGCTTCGGTGGCTTTGGCGCCGAGCGCGATCGCTTCGCTTCCCCGGTGAAAGTCGAACAGGCCGATGTGGCCCGTCTTTGGGCCGATGGTGATGTCGGGCGGGTCGCCGGCGAGACGTGACCGTGCGATGCGGTCCTGAGTGATGTTGATCGCGTCCATCATCACCGCCGACATGCCCGGCGCGCCGTCGCTCCGCCCAAAAATCTGCCGGTGCAAGAGATGGACGGCGGCGCGGCCGTTCCCCTCGAGAAGGGCCGAATCGTCCGGGGTCGCGGGCTCGGCAAGGGCTTCCTGATCGGGGATCACCGCGCCCTTGCTAAACAGATCGCAGCTCAGATTGACGGCGATGACGATGCGAGCGCCAAGCGCGCGGCAAACCGAGACGGGGATCGGGTTCACCAGCGCCCCGTCGATCAACCAGCGGCCATTGATCTGGACGGGGCGGAAAATGCCGGGCAATGCGAACGAGGCCTTCAGAGCGGTCACCAGGTCGCCCTTGTTGAGCCAGACCTCGTGCCCGGTGCCCAGCTCCGTCGCGACGGCCGTGAACTTCCGATCCAGGTCTTCGATGGCGAAGCCTTTAAGGTGGTTCTGCAAGCGGCCGCTAAGGCGCTGCCCGGTGATGAGGCCCGAGCCCGTGAAGTTGAAGTCAAGAAAACCGAAGATCCGGCGCCGCGTCAGCGTCGTGGCGAACTCTTCGAGCGCGTCAAGCTTGCCGGTGACGTAGCAGGCGCCGGCCACGGCCCCGATCGAGGTGCCGGCCACGATGTCTGGCTCGAGACCCGCCGCGATCAGACTGCGCAGCACGCCAATATGCGCCCAGCCCCGTGCCGCTCCGCCACCAAGTGCCAAGCCGATCGTCGGTCTTGCCATACCTCACGCCTCACGCCGGACGCATGTTCCGGCAAACGCTACAACGCAGGCGGTTGTCCTTGGGGTTCTCGGGCGGGGCCGCTTGCGAGTCTTGAGTTTATTTAGACTAGTACTATGAACTCTTTAAGGTTCCCTTTGCGGCGGCAGAATGACCGTAAACGGCTTTCGGGTCGAACTGGCGCTCAGCGTCGACGGGCACGAGCGACGGGGCGGCGCTTCCGTCTTTGCCGGGCGCCACCACGCGATAGAAACAAGACTTGCGGCCGGTGTGGCAGCAGGCGCCCGAGCCCGTCATCTCAACCTTGAGCCACAGCACGTCCTGGTCGCAGTCGGTGCGCATCTCGACGATGCGCTGGCGGTTGCCGCTCGTCTCGCCCTTGCGCCACAGCGCGTCACGCGAGCGCGACCAGTAGTGCGCCTCGCCGGTTTCGAGAGAGAGCGCCAGGGCCTCCGCATTCATATAGGCGAACATCAGCACCTCGCCACTCTCGGCGGAGGTGACGATGACGGGCAGGAGACCGTGCGCGTCGAAATTCGGCGCGAAGACGGTTCCTTCCTCGCGCGCGGTCTTGTCGTCGATCGTGGGAAAGACGTCGGCCTTGGTCACCGCGATTGGTTCCTTCGCGGCCGGGAAGCGGCTTACAAACGGCCGCGCTCGGTCGCCAACTGCATGAAGCGCGCCTGCTGCGCCGGGTCCTCTTTGAACACGCCGGTGAACTGCGTCGTGATGGTCGCCACGTCAGGCTTCCGCACACCGCGGATCGACATGCACTGGTGCACCGCCTCGATCATGACCGCTACGCCCTTTGGCTTCAGCACCTTGTCGATGGTCTCGGCGATCTGGGCGGTCATGGTCTCCTGTGTTTGCAGACGGCGGGCAAACACTTCGACCACACGGGCGAGCTTGGAGAGCCCCACGACGCGGTCGGTCGGGAAATAGGCGATATGCGCCTTCCCGATGAAGGGGATCATGTGGTGCTCGCAATGGGAGTGAAGCTCGATGTCGCGCAGCATGACGATGTCGTCATAGCCGGCCACTTCGTCGAAGGTCCGCGACAGCACCTCGAAGGGGTCCTCGCGATAGCCGGCGAAGAACTCGTCATAGGCGCTCGTCACGCGCCGCGGCGTGTCGCGCAGTCCCTCGCGGTCCGGATCGTCTCCAGCATAGGCGATGAGCGTGCGCACGGCCTCCTCGGCCACCTCGCGCGAGGGGCGGGTGATCTGGGGGCCACGGCCAATTTCCATGCCGGCATAGGGCGGTGTGGTCCGCCGATCCTTCGTTTTGACGTCCATGGAATGAGGCCTTTCTGGTCTGGAAAATTCGTAAGCGCGACATGGGGCGCGTGGCCGTCCAGGCCCCCGCTGCATATATAATGCGTGAAATCCGCCTGCAAGGCGAGCCGGGCCGACTTAGGATAGTAACATGACCCTGCCGGACGATATTTATAGCCAGCAATTGCTTGATCTTGCTGCGGCGATGCCGCGCACGGCGCGGTTGTCTGCACCGCAAGCTACAGCCATGGCGCACTCCAAGCTCTGCGGCAGCCGGGTGGGCATTGACCTCGTCATGAACGGGGACGTGGTGACCGATTACGGCCAAACCGTGCGGGCCTGCCTCCTCGGCCAGACGGCGGCCTCGATCATGGGCCGGGAGATCGTGGGGTCGAGCGCGGCGGAACTCCGCGAAGTTGGCGCGGCCATGCGCAAGATGCTCAAAGAGGGCGGTCCGCCGCCGACGGGCAAGAAATGGCAAGATCTGGCGTTGCTCGAGCCCGCGCGCGACTACAAGGCGCGGCACGCCTCTACGCTTTTGGTGTTCGATGCGGTGGAAGATGCCATCGCGCAGATCGAGGCGGAGCGGGCGGGCGCGGATGCGGGCGCCGCGCCATCCGCGTGATGAGGCCCGCATGAGCAAGGAGAAGACCTGCTGGCTCGATGCGATGAGCGTGAGTCCGCGCACGGGCAGCGGCTATCCGGCGCCGTTTGCGGAGGCCGTGGCGGGCCGCGCCAAGCGCGCACTCGGGGACGCACTCGATCTGACGCAGTTCGGCGTCAACCTCGTCACCTTGCCGCCCGGCGCCTGGTCGTCGCAGCGCCATTGGCACGCCAATGAGGACGAGTTCGTCTACGTGCTCGAGGGCGAGGCGACGCTGGTGACTGACGTAGGCGAAACGCTGCTCAAGCCGGGCATGGCCGCAGGCTTTCCGGCGGGCCGTGCCGACGGGCATCATTTGATCAATCGCACCGACAAGCCGGTGGTCTACCTCGAGGTCGGCACGCGCGCCGAGACTGAGGTGGCGCACTACAGCGACATCGACATGGCGGCGCGCAAAGAAGGCGGCCGCTTCCACTTCACCCACAAGAACGGCGACCCCTATCGATGAGCGCGACTTTGGGTCAGCGGGCCGCCAAGGCGCTGATGCTGGCGCCCATCATGGCGTACCGCTACACCTTCTCGCCCCTCGTCGGCGCCCATTGCCGGCACCTGCCGACCTGCTCCGATTATGCGCGGGAGGCCATCGAGACGAACGGGGCTTGGAAGGGCGGCTGGCTCACACTTGCGCGACTGTGCCGCTGTCATCCTTGGGGCAGCCACGGATTCGATCCGGTGCCCGACCTCTCTCACGAGCACCATCCCTTGGCCCCTTGGCGCTACGGACGCTGGCGCCTAAATACGAGTGACGCGCCGGCCGATTCCCGCTAAAAGCGGCCCCGCAAATTCAATTCCGTCTTACCTGCGCTGGTACGCAGGAGTGAGAGGAGAGACAAGATGATTTCCCTGACATTTCCTGATGGTTCCGCGCGCGACTTCAAACCTGGAGTTACGGGCAAGGACGTCGCGAGCCAGATCGCCAAATCGCTCGAGAAGAAGGCCGTCGCCGTCGAGATCGACGGCAAGTTGCGCGATCTCGGCGAACCGATCGAGAACGACGCCAAGATCCGCATCATCACCCGGTCCGATCCGGAAGCGCTTACCTTGATCCGCCACGATGCCGCGCATGTCATGGCCGAGGCGGTGCAGTCGCTCTATCCGGACACGCAAGTCACCATCGGCCCGGTGATCGAGAACGGCTTCTATTACGATTTCGCCCGCGACGAGTCCTTCACGCCGGAGGATCTGCCGGTGATCGAGAAGAAGATGGCCGAGATCGTCGCCTCCAATCATCCCTTCACGGTCGAAGTCTGGAGCCGGGACAAGGCGAAGAAGGTGTTCGCCGAGAAGGGCGAGAACTTCAAGGTCGAGCTGATCGACGCGATCCCGGAAGGTGAGGACGTCAAGATCTACCACCAGGGCGACTGGTTCGATCTGTGCCGCGGGCCGCATATGGATACCACCGGGCGGATCGGCAAAGGCTTCAAGCTGCTCAAGATCGCCGGCGCCTATTGGCGTGGGGACTCCACGAGGCCGATGCTCCAGCGCATCTACGGCACGGCGTGGGCGAGCGAGGAAGACCTCAAAACATATCTGCATCAGCTCGAAGAGGCGGAGAAGCGCGACCACAGGCGCTTGGGCCGCGAGATGGGCCTGTTCCATTTCCAGGAAGAGGCGCCGGGCGCCGTGTTCTGGCACGCCAAGGGCTGGGCGCTGTTCCAGTCGCTGATCGGCTATATGCGCCGCCGCCAGCGCGACTGGGGCTATCTCGAGGTGAACTCCCCGGACATGATGGAGCGCAAGCTCTGGGAGCAGTCGGGCCACTGGGAGAAGTTCGCCGAGAACATGTACATCGCCGAGACGCCCGATGAGCGCGTCTATTGCTGCAAGCCCATGAACTGTCCGGGCCATGTGCAGATCTTCAAGAACGGTCTGAAGAGCTATCGCGATCTCCCTCTGCGCATTGCCGAATTCGGCAAGGTGCACCGCTACGAGCCGTCCGGCGCGCTGCACGGGCTCTTACGTGTGCGCCACTTCACGCAGGACGACGCGCATATCTTCTGCACCGAGGACCAGATCACTGAGGAATGCGTGAAGCTCAACGAGCAGATGCTGTCGATCTATCGCGATTTCGGCTTCGAGGACGTGCGCATCAAGTTCTCCGACCGGCCGGCAAAGCGCGTCGGCGCCGATGCGGTGTGGGACAAGGCGGAAGCGGCGCTCAAGCGCGCGGTGGAAGCGGCGGGGCTCGACTATGAGCTCAACCCGGGCGAGGGCGCGTTCTACGGGCCGAAGCTTGAATATGTCCTGCGCGATGCCATCGGCCGCGATTGGCAGTGCGGCACGATCCAGGTCGACCTCAACATGCCGGAACGGCTCGGCGCGTTCTATATCGGCCCTGACGGCGAGAAGGCGGTGCCGGTGATGATCCACCGCGCCATGTTCGGCTCGCTCGAGCGCTTCACTGGCATCCTCATCGAGCACTATGCCGGCCATCTGCCGCTATGGCTCGCGCCGACGCAGGCCGTGGTCGCCACCATCGTCTCCGATGCCGACGCTTACGCCGAGACGGTGCTGGTGCGCCTGAAAGAGACGGGTCTTCGCGCCGAGGCCGATCTTCGCAACGAGAAGATCAACTACAAGGTGCGCGAGCACTCGGTGACCAAGGTTCCGGTCATGCTCGTGGTCGGTAAGCGCGAGGCGGAGGAGGGCACGGTCTCGGTGCGCCGTCTCGGCTCGCAAAAGCAAGAGGTCATGAAGCTCGACGACGCGGTGAAGATGCTCGTCGACGAGGCCGTGCCGCCGGACCAGCGCAAAGCGGCCCGCACCGCCGCGGCTGCGTAAAGCTCAGTGCGCAGAAGGCCGAAACAGCGTGCCGGGATTGAGCAACGGCGCGTTGGGATCTGCCGGCCGCGACGAAAACCCGTCGAATCCGACCGCACCACCACCGCCTTCGCCGGCAAGCGTTCCCGTTCCGGGCGCCGGCGGTTCGGGCGGATCGAGTAGGGCCTTCAGCGCCTCGGGCGACGTCGGCCCGTCGTCGATGGCAACCTCGATCTGCTTGTCGCCGCCTGGCTCGATGGAGAACTTGCGGGTGTAGCTCTGGCCGCCGTGATCGGCGACCACGGCATAGCTGCCGGCGGCGAGGATGTGGGTCGGTAGCGCGCCCGCGGCCGATTTCACCGTGTCGCCGGCCGAGGTGAGGATCGTCCATTTCGTGTTGGCCAGCGCCTCGCCGCCCAAGCTCTGGACGAGGCGGAAAGTGATCTTCGCGCCGCTATGCTTGATGGTCGCCTCGGTGACCCGGCCCGGCTCGACCGTCACATCGGCGTCGACCTTAGCGTTCGCGTCGCCATAGAGGCTCACGACGTGATAGGCGCCGGCATTGAGCCGGATGACGGTGTGGGCCGGCGCATCGGCGAGGATGGTGCGCCGCTTGCCGAACTGATCCTCTTCGTCGGAGAGGATGTCGAAGCGGACGCTGCCTTTGGGGCATTCTTGGCCATTGGCCAACATCCCGCGCAGAGCGAGCGCGCCGGTGTTGAGGACGAACTTCTCGTCGACGGACTTGTCGCCCTCCACTTTAATCTTCTTGGTGAGGTTGGAGAGCCCGTAGGCGGCATTGACCAGGTACTCGCCGGGAAGAAGCGTTGTCGTCGGTGTGGCCTCGCGATGGGTGCTGATGAGTTCGTAGCTGCCATCGGAGGCGGGTTTTGCATTGTAGATGCGCCAAGTGAGGCCCGATTGCAGCTTCGGGCCGACATCGGTGATGAGTGCCCGGAAGGTCACCGGCACCGGTTTCTGCGGCTCAGGCGGCAGGGTGCGCTGCACGAGCGTCTGAGGCGGGCTGCGTGGCGCTCCAGATTTGAGGACCGCCGTCTCGCCGGGAGATTTCTGGATCGCCGTTTCTCGGGGTTCCATAGGCGGGGCTATGGCGGTGGTATCGTCATGTGTGTCAGCGGCGGTTGCCATTACCGCCTCGCTGGCGGCGGGGGGACTGCCGATCGCTTTGAACACGGTGTTGAGCCCTTCTTTGAAGGTCTCCTCGCTGTTGGCGGCGACGAACTTGCCGCCGGTCGCGGCGGCGATGCAGGCGAGGGGCTGGAGATCCTTCATCTTGTCGCTTAGGCCTACGACGTGAATGCGCAAGCCCTTCGACTTCTGCTTCAGCGCATCAGCGGTGACGCAGATATCCGCGTCGCAGCTGTCGCCACCGTCGGCGACGAGGACAACGTCAAGAGGCTGGCCAGGCGATTGCACGAGAACTCGCTGCATTGCTGATCGCCGCGGCGACGGGGGCTTGCCCCTTGGGTTTGATGCCGTCGAGGAGCTTCTCGGAGGTGTCTGTGGTGAGGGTGCCCGGCTTCGCCAGAATCTCGCTATCCGCACAGTTCGACGCCTTGCGGTGGCCGAAGGCGATGAGGCCGAAGGAAAAGCGATCGCCGTGGTCCACGACGGCTTGTCGGAGCCCGTCGCGCGCGACGTCAAGCTTGACCGTGTCCCCGATCTTGTCGCGCATGCTCTTGGAGGCATCGAGCACGAGGACGACGGCCGGTGTCCGGCTCGACATGGGGGAGTCCTCGGCGGCCGCGATACCGGCGCCAAGGAAACAGGCGGCCAAAAGCAACAGCTTCAGCGCCGCGAAGCGTTTCCCCCGCATAGCGTTTCTCACCCGATCAAGTCCGCTGCCCATCCCTTATACAGGCTTCGGGCCGGCAACACGGATCGAAATTCGGCCGTGAATAAGGCCGATTTTTGAAGCGGAAAGAGCCATTTGGACGCAAGGATCCCACATTGTTCGGGGCCTTGATTTGCGATAGGGAGCACAGCTTTAGCCAAATATCATGAGCTCATGTCTAACCCAACTCTCAGCCACCTCCTGACCCGCCGCTCCGTCTCCGCCAACGCGCTTGGAGAGCCCGGTCCGAGCGAGACGGAACTTGCGCAGATTCTCACCGCGGCGGCACGCGTGCCCGACCACAAGAAGCTCGTGCCGTGGCGCTTCGTGCTGTTCCAAGGCGCGGCGCGAGAGGCTTTCGGCAAGACACTTGCCGAGGCGTGCCGCGCGGAAGAGCCCGATCCGAGCACGTTCCGGCTCGAAACCGAAGCCAAGCGCTTCTTGCGCGCGCCGCTGGTCATCGCCGTGATCTCCCGGGTCACCAAGAACCCGGCGGCGCCGGAATGGGAGCAGGTGCTGTCCGCCGGGGCGGCGTGCCAGAACCTCATCGTGGCGGCCACGGCGCTCGGCTACGGCGCGCAGTGGATCACCGAGTGGTATGCCTACAGCGACGGCGTGCGGAAGGCGCTTCACCTTGCCGATAACGAGCGCGTCGCCGGTTTCGTCTATATTGGCACGGCGATGGAGAAGCCCGACGAGCGGGACCGGCCGGAGCTTGCCGACATCGTTACGTCGTGGCGGTCTTGACCCCGCTGCCGCCTGAAGGATTGCGCTGATGTTCTACGATGCGGTTGCCAACACGCACGGCCTCAAATGGGACCCGTTCAAGGCGCTGGTCGCGCCGCGGCCCATTGGCTGGATATCGACGCTCAGTAAGACGGGCGTTGTCAATCTGGCGCCGTACAGCTTCTTCAACGCCGTCTCCACCGACCCGCATTTCGTGATGTTCTCCTCGGGCGGCCGCAAGGACAGCCAGCGCAACGCCGAGGAGACCGGCGAGTTCGTGTGCTCGCTCGCCACCTACGATCTGCGCGACGCCATGAGCCACACATCGAAGCATGTGGAGCCGGAGGTGGACGAGATGGCGCTTGCCGGACTCACACCGGCGCCGTCGAAGATCGTGGCGCCGCCGCGGGTGGCGGAATCCCCGGTCGCCTTCGAGTGCCGCTATTGGCGCACCATCGACCTGCCGGGTCCTAATGGCGGCCCCGGCACGCATGCCATCGTATTGGGTCAAGTTGTCGGCGTGCATATCGACGATTCGGTGATCGTCGGCGACAAGGTGGACGTGACCAAGCTCAAGCCCATCGCGCGGCTCGGCTATGGCGACTATGCGGTGATCGACGAGGTGTTCGAGCTGACGCGGCCTTGAAGGCGATCAGTAGCCGAACTGCTCGGCGAGGATGCGCTCGGCAAGGGTGTGGCCGGGGTCGAACATCATGAAGATGTCGATCTTGCTTTCCTCCTTGACCTCGACCGAGACGACGTTGCGGAACTCGGTATGGTCGGCCACCGCGCTGACAGGCCGCTTGTCCGGCTCCAACACCTCGATCGTCACCTTGGCCTCGTTTGGCAGGAGCGCGCCCCGCCAGCGGCGCGGCCGGAACGGACAGATCGGCGTGAGCGCGAGGAGTGGGGCGGTGATGGGAATGATCGGCCCATGGGCCGAGAGATTATAGGCGGTGCTGCCTGCAGGCGTGGAGACAAGCACGCCGTCGCAGATGAGCTCGCTGAGGCGGACCGTCTCGTCGACCGTCACCTTGAGCTTAGCCGCCTGGTAGATCTGCCGGAACAGGGACACCTCGTTGATGGCGAGCGCCTGATGGGTCGCGCCGTTGATGTCGTGGGCCGTCATGCGGAGCGGGTGAATGACCGTGACCTCCGCCAGCTCCAGGCGCTCTTTCAGACCACCCTCCCGATAGTCATTGAGCAGAAAGCCCACCGAGCCCCGGTTCATGCCGTAAATGGGGATGCGGCTCGTAAGATGGCGGTGCATGGTCTGGAGCATCAGGCCGTCGCCGCCGAGCGCGACGATCACATCGGCGGCCTCGGGCGCCACGTTGCCATAGCGCTTGGAAAGCGTCTCGAGCGCCTCCACCGCCTCCTGGGTCTCGCTGGCGACGAAGGCAATTTTTTCTAAGCGTGCCATGATTAAGTTCGATGCGCTTGGACCGGCCTTTGGAAGGGGGCACTATAAAGCTGTGCCGCGCAAGTCGTGCAAGTGTCTCAAACCACGGTGAATGGTACCCCTATGGAGAACCCAGACCGGCCGGTCCTGATCTACACGACCTTTCCGAGCCTCGAAGACGCCAAGCGTGTCGGTGCGGCGCTGGTGGCGGCGCGGCTGGCGGCTTGCGTCAATATGTTTCCCGGCATGATCTCGATCTTCGAGTGGAAGGGCGCGCGGGAGGAGGCGAACGAGGTCGCCATGATCATCAAGACGCGGGGCGCGCTCACCGATCAGGTGCTCGCCGAGACGAAGCGTCTGCATCCTTACGAGGTGCCGGCCCTGCTCGTCTTGCCGACGGAGGGCGGCAGCGCCGAGTACTGCGCGTGGATCGCAAGCGAGACTGCAGGCGCGGTGGCGCCATGAGCAAAGGCTATGTCCTTGCCATCGATCAGGGGACGACGAGCACGCGCGCCATCCTGTTCGACGAGGCGGGACGGCCTAAGGCGATCGCGCAAGTCCCGCTGACGCAGATCTATCCGGCGCCTGGGCAAGTCGAGCACGATCCGGAGGAGATCTGGCGGTCCGTGCTTCAGGTTTGCCGCACGGTGTTGGATGAGGCCGGCGCGCAACCCATCGCCGCCATCGGCATCACCAATCAGCGCGAGACGACCGTGGTGTGGGACCGGGCGACCGGCAAACCGCTCGCCAACGCCATCGTGTGGCAGGACCGGCGCACGGCGCCGCTCTGCACCGAACTCGAGCGGGAAGGCTGGGCGGCGCATGTGGCCGAGACCACGGGGCTCGTCATCGATCCTTATTTCTCGGCAACGAAGCTCTCCTGGTTGCTCGACAACGTGCCGGGCTTGCGCGAGCGCGCGGCGCGCGGGGAGGTGTGCTTCGGCACGATCGACAGTTATTTGCTGTTCAAGCTGACGGGCGGGGCGCTGCACGTCACCGATGCGACGAACGCCGCGCGCACCAAGCTGTTCGACATCAGAACGGGGGCGTGGGATGTACGCCTGCTCGACCGGCTCGGCGTGCCGCGCGAAATGCTACCTGAGGTGCGCGACAGCCAGGGCGATTTCGGGCTGACGATGGCGGAACATTTCGGCACGGCCCTGCCGATCCGCGGTGTCGCCGGCGACCAACAAGCGGCCGCCTACGGGCAGGCGTGCTTTCAACCGGGCATGTTGAAGGCGACGTACGGCACGGGCTGTTTTGTCGTCGCCAACACGGGCGATGAGAAAGTGGCGTCGGCGACGCGCATGTTGTCGACGATCCTGCATCAGCGCGCGGGCGCGCGGGCCTACGCGCTGGAAGGCGCGATCTTCATGGCCGGCGCCACGATCCAGTGGCTGCGCGACAGTCTCGGTCTCATCGCCACGGCAGAGGAAAGCGAGGCGCTGGCGCGGACTGCCGATCCGAACGCGGGCGTCTATCTCGTGCCGGCGTTCCAGGGGCTCGGCGCGCCGTTCTGGGATGCCGACGCGAAGGCGGCCATCGTCGGCTTGAGCCGTGCCGCATCGAAGGCCGATATCGTGGCGGCGGGGCTCGAGGCGGTCGCCTTCCAGACTCGCGATCTCTTGACTGCCATGCGCCAAGACATGGCGGAGAGCGGGATCGAGCCCACGCGCGCGCTGCGCGTCGATGGCGGCATGACGGCGAACGCCTGGGCGATGCAGCGCCTCGCCGACATCTTAGGCGAGCGGGTCGAGGTCGCGGCGATGCCCGAGACGACGGCGCTCGGCGCCGCCTATCATGCAGGTCAGGCGGTGGGCTTCTACGGCGACGACGCGGCGCTGGCTGGTATCTGGACGCCGTCCAAAATCTACGAGCCGCAGATGAGCCCGGACCAGCGCGAGGCCCGCTATGCCGGCTGGCTCGAGGCGGTGACGCGGGTGCGCAGCGGCCACGCCTAAAGTCTTAATCGCCCCCGCGCCAAGTCCCGAAAACCAAGGTGTATCAGTGTTAACCCGTTAGGAATCCTTTTGGGGGCAAGCTCCGGGCTCGGCAGGGTGGCCATGCCCCCCCGGCTGTCCTGTAAGTTTTGCGTTGGTGTCGCCGGTGCCCTTGCCTAGTCATCTCCCGCGCGAGGCGGTCGCGCCCGCGCCGTCTTCGGGCGCAAGCCTTGCCTCGCCAGCGCCCGACCAACTGGCCCGGCGCGCTGCGCTCTTCTGCGAGACGCCGCTTGAGACGCTTAAGCGCGTGGCGCTTGGCACCGCCTGGTCGCTCCAGCCCAAGCGTATCGATCGGCTGGTTCCGCTCGTCCGGCTTTCCATCGCGCACCTGCTTGAGCCCGACCACGGGCTCCCCGATCTCGCCAAGATGCCCGATGTCGGCGAGTTGGTCGGCATCGCCGACGATCTCTCCGTCGAGACTCTGGTCGAAGCGTACCTCCGCGGGATCTTTCCACACGCGCATTTCGGTCCGACAAAATGGCTGTCGCCGACTGAGCGTTGCGTGCTCTTCCTCGACGACTTTCATATCGCCAAGCGGCTGCGCCGTCTCATGCGCCAAGGGGCCCATACCGTCACCTTCGATCGCGATTTCGAAGGCGTCATCAAAGCGTGCGCTGGCAAGCGGGAAGGGCGCTGGCATCTTACCTGGATCACGCCGCGCATCATGCACGCCTATGCGGCGCTCTTCGATGCGGGGCTCGCCCACTCTTTCGAGGTGTGGAACCGCGACGGCGCCCTTGTTGGCGGCGGCTATGGCGTCGCCATCGGCCCGGCATTCTTCACCGAGTCCCAATTCAGCCGCGAGGACAACACGTCGAAGCTCGGTTTCTCGGTGCTCAACTGGCACCTCGCCAAATGGGGCTATCGGCTGAACGACGGCAAGTGGGCGACGCCGACTATTCTCGACATGGGCTTTCGCATGGTCCCGCGAAAGGAATTTTTGCGACTTCTCAGGCAGGCTGCGGGCGGGATCGGCAAGCCCGGGCGCTGGACCGCCGAGGCAGGGCCCGAGGTGGTGGCCGACTGGCACCCTGAAACGTCAGGGCCCGTCGAGCGGCGTGAGCGGAAGATAGCGTAGGAGGGAGCGGCAAGTGTTCAGTCAAGTATCGCGTCGCCTCGTGACCTCGGGGCTTTCGGGCAAGCCGGCAGCCCTGGCAATGCTCGCCAGGCACTTCGTGGGGTTCGGCCGCAAGTTGCCCGACCCGGACAAGGCGCTGCCCCATCCCGAAGGGCTCGCAGGCTCATATCGGGACTTGAGCGTGCCGACCTTGATCGCGGCCTACGCCAAAGGTCTCTATCCGTCCGGGGGGAGATGGTGGGCACCTGCGGAGCGCATGGTGTCGTTTCCCGAAAATGTTTACGTGTCGCCACGGGTGTGGCGGCTGTTGCAGACGCAGACCTACGGTGTGAGCTTCGATGAAGATTTCGCGGGGGTCGTGCGTGCCTGTGCGCCGGAGCCGGAGCTCGCCGCGGCCTTCACGGCGCTGTACGAGGCGGGCTACGCCCACTCGGTGGAGGTGTGGGATCGCTCGGGGCGCCTCGCCGGGGGTCTTTATGGGCTCGCCATCGGGCAGGCGTTCTTCACTGACCAAATGTTCTCCCGGGAGCGGGATGCCGCGAATGTCGGCTTCGTCACGCTGAGTTGCCACCTGCAGCATTGGGGCTTTGCGCTGAATGACGGCAAGCGCATGACCGGGCAACTGAGCCAACTCGGCTTCGTGGTGGTTCCGCGCTTTGCCTTTAACGGGCTGTTGTCGAAAGCGACGCAAGAGCCCACACGTGACGGGAAATGGAGCGTGGAAATGGGGTTGGACGCCGCGCGGTGGAACCCGAAAGTGGCGGGCACGGGCCGGGCAACGCCAGGCGCGCGCGGGCAGTTGGATCCATTCACGCTACCGTCTTAGGGTCCGCTTAGGGTACCATTGCTCCGCTTACCGCGGCTTCGGTAGGAGGACGCTCCCCATGCCCATCCCTGGGATCGATTTGGGCCTGCTCGCCAATGCAGGCTTTCCGCTCGCCACTTACGATCCGGGCGAGATCATCTTCGCGGAAGGGGACAAGGGCGGGCACATGTATGTGGTCCGCTCCGGCGACGTCGAGATCGAGCAGAACGGCAAAATCATCGAGACTTTGTCCGGTGGGGGTATCTTCGGAGAGATGGCGTTGATCGACGGGTCGCCGCGGAGCGCCACGGCCCGCGCCAAGACGGCTTGCGAGCTCGCGCCCATCAATGAAAAGAGCTTTCTGTTCCTGGTGCATGAGACCCCATTCTTCGCCATCGCCGTCATGCGCACGCTGGCCGAACGCCTCAGGCGTTCGGCGCCGCGAAGCTGATCTGTCGCGGGGGGAAGCCGCCGTCCGCTCAGCATTTTTGCCTTGCATTGTCGCCGCCCCCGGCCATGATCGGCCATAGCTCCCACGGGAAATTTCCAACGCGTTAAGGCCCTTGTTGTCCCTAGAAAACCTGGCGCTTAGGCGCCCGCGCAACGTCGATCTACCGAAACTCGGTCGTGACGCCGTTGCGGGCGTCATCTCTGCCGTGGTTCAGATCGCTTACTGCATTTCCTTCGCCGCGCTCATCTTCACCGGTGATATCGCCGCAGGCTTTCCCCTAGGGCTTGCCGGGCTGATCATGGGAACGGTGGTGACCTGCGTGGTCATTTCGCTGACTTCGACGTTCTCGCCTGTTATCGGCGGACCGGATTCGCCAGCCGTGGCCGTGATGAGCGTGCTGGCCGCGTCGATTGCAACGGCTCTTGCTGCAAAGGGCGCGAGCAACGCTCAGATCATTGTCAACATTCTGATCGCCCTCTCGGTCAGCACGTTCTTGACCGGCGTTTTTCTCTTCGGCATCGGGGCGCTCAAGCTCGGTCAATGGTTGCGCTTCATCCCTTATCCGGTGATCGGCGGGTTTCTCGCGGCCTCGGGTTGGCTCCTCGTCACCGGCGGCGTGGAGGTGGTCACTCAGGCCAATTTGACGCTGTCGCCAGTGAGCTGGGAGGTTCTGTACTCGTCGCTTTATGGTCCGCAGATTGTTGTCGGGGTCTTGTTCGCAGTATCGATTCCCTTGTTGGGCCGGGTCATGCCGAATTTCCTTGCATTGCCGGTCGCGTTCTTTGGCTTTCTCTTCGTCCTCGATGTTGCCTTGTTTGGATTCGTTGACGAGGCAGCGCGGAGCGCCTGGTTTCTGCCAAGCCTCGGCGATTTGACCCTGTGGTGGCCGATTCAGGCCATGATAGGTCAGCAGGTCGATTGGACCGTGATCTTCCAGAGCAGCGCTGAGATCGGCTCGTTCTGTGGCGTCATGGCCATCGCCCTTCTCCTTGACGTGTCGAGCCTCGAGGTGGCGCGCCAGAAGACTGGAGATCTCGACCAGGAATTCCGCTCCAACGGTCTGGCCAACTTCCTAGCTTCAGTGCTCGGTGGATTCGGTGGGTCGCTGTCCATGAACGCGTGCCTGCTGCTGGACGAGTTGGGGGCTACGACGCGATGGGCGGGCGCCATCGTCGGCATCGGTTGTGCCGTCATTCTGTTCTCAGGCGTCGATGTCGGCAGCGTCGTGCCGAAGGCGATCCTTGGCGGCATGCTCGCTTATCTCGGCGTTGTTATTTTCGCCGAGCTCACCGCATCTCCGGCGCAGCGATCGTGGGCGGATGGAGCCCTTGCCATCACGATGATGCTCGCCATCATCAATTTCGGGTACTTTATGGGCGTGGTACTCGGCGTGGTCGGCGCTTGCCTCCTGTTCGCGCTCTCCTATAGCCGCATCGGCGTGATCCGCCGCCACCTCACGCGCTACGAATTCTCGAGCAATGTGGAGCGCTCGCCGGAGCAGACGCGCCTCTTGCACGAGGAAGGCAAGCGCGTCCACGTGTTCTGGCTCTCGGGCTTCATTTTCTTCGGCTCGTCCAACGGCCTGTACGAGCGCATCAAGAAGGTCATCGAAAGCCAGAAGGACAAGCCGGTCGGCTATGTCGTGCTCGACTTCGGCTCGGTGCAGGGCCTCGACACCTCGGCCGTGCTGAGCCTGATCAAGCTGCGCAACTTTTGCGAGGAACATGGCGTGACGCTGGCCTTTTCCGGGCTGAGCGATGCCATGCGTGCGGCGTTCGACGGTGCCGGCTTCTTTGGCGCGACGCGACCGCACCAGAGATTCGGCACCCGCAACGAGGCCGTCGAGTGGTGCGAGGATATGCTGCTCCTCTATCACGAGGTGGGCGACGCCTCCACGCACAGCTTCGAGACTTGGTTGCACAACGAGTTTGGTGGTCTGGTCGATTTCGACCGCATCGCGCCTTTCATGCAGCGCCAAGAGCTCGACAACGGGGAGCTCTTGTTCAGGCAAGGCGAACCCTCGGACTCGGTGGTCTTCCAGGCGTCGGGTTGCGTCGCCATCACCATTATCGACGAGCATGGGCGTCCCATCAGGCTCCGGCGCATGATCGGCCATACGGTGGTGGGGGAGATGGGCTTCTATCGCCATATGCCGCGCACGGCGAATGTGGTCGCCGAGGAGCCGACCGTGGTCTACCGACTGACGCGCGACGCGTTCGATCAAATGCAGGAGAAGGACCCGGCTGCGGCCGCGGCGCTCCACAAGCTGATTATCCGGCTACTTTCCGACCGCCTTGAATTCGCCAATCGCGAGATCTCGGCCCTGCTTTAGCTCGCGGCCCAGATCAGCACGCCGACGATCACGAGATAGGTCAGTCCGTGCAGAAGCTGATCGATGCCGAGCGCGTGCCAGAAGCGCGGCGTCTGGGGCGTATAGCCGGCGCGGCGGGTGATCTGCTCCTTCGTCCAATCGATGTGGTAGTGCACGACGAACTCGCCGAGCGCGATAGCCGCGGCGAGAAGCAGCGAAGCTGGCGCGATCAGCAGATAGACGAGCGGCGTCAGCGCGACATGAATGCCAGCGTGCAAGAAGCCGCCGGGATGGCCGTAGATCCCCTTGTTGCAATACTGAAACGGGGTTTGGAGAAAGAAGTCGGCGGCCGCGTGCTTCAGCATGAGGACGCCGACCGCGGCAAGGACGAGGATCGCTATCTGTGGCATTGGCTTACTTCGACAAGGCCTCGGCCGTGCCGTCCCAATTGGGCGGGGGCGGGGTAATGCGGAAGGCCGCAATCCGCTCGCGATAGAGCGCATAGAGGCGGCTGAGATGGCTGCCGTCCATCTTCTCGCACTCATGGCTCAGGCTTTCGGCCGCGTCCCAGTCCTTGGCGCGGTACTTGGACAGGAACTCGCCGTGCCTGGCTGTGAGGTCGATGAAGGAACGGCTTTCCTTGAGAGCGGAATCGCCGAGAAGCGTGAAGATGCGCGTCGCCGCCGTCTTGCCCTTCACCTTGAGGAGGTCGATCTCCAAAAAGGCGAAGTCCGCGGCCCGGGCTGTGGTATCCGGCCCCACGATCGTCATCAGGTCGTAGGTCTTCGACTGGCCCTCCAGGCGCGAGGCGATGTTCACGTTATCGCCGATCACCGAATAGTCGAAGCGGGTGTCGGAGCCGAGATTACCGACGCAGCATAGGCCGGTGTTGAGGCCGATGCCGAGCTTGACCTCCTTGAACGGCCGCTCCTTGGCCACCGCCTCGTCGCGCCAGCGCGCATTCAAGACGTCCATCTCCCGCATCATGCGGAGCGCCGCGCTGCAGGCGTGACCCGGATGGTTGGTATCGTCGAGCGGCGCGTTCCAGAAGGCCATCAACGCATCGCCCATGAACTTGTCGATGGTGCCTTGCTCGTCGAGGACGATGTTGCTGAGCGGGGTGAACAGACCGTTCAGGAAGCGCGTGAGCTCTTCCGCGTCGAGCCCTTCCGAGATGGTGGTGAAGCCACGCACGTCGCTGAAGAGAAGCGTCATGTCGCGGGTCTCGCCGCCGAGCTTGAGCTGGCCTGGATCGTCGGCCAGGCGCTTCACCAGTGCCGGCGCCATGTAGTGGGAGAAGGCATTGCGCACGCGGTTCCGCTCCCGCTCGGTGCGCAAGAACATGAACAATGAGCCGGCGAGATAAATCGCGGAGAGCGCGATCGCGGGATAGATGGGATCGACCAGCCAGCCCAGCACATCGAACGCATACCAGGAGAAGCCGATCACGCCCGCGATCGCGATAGCGCCGAGGACGGCGCCCCCGAGCGCGCCGGTGCGGTAGATGAGAACGGCAATGAGGATACCGAGCACGAGAATATAGAGAAGCTCGGCGGGGGTGGCGAAGTCGGGCCTCAGCAGAAACGCGCCTTGCAGGATTTGCTCGATGGCCTCGGCGTGGAGCTCGACGCCGGGAATGGAGGCCTCGAGCGGGGAGGCGCGAAGATCGAGCAGCCCTGCCGCGCTCGTGCCGATAAGGAGGATGCGGCCCTCGATCTGATCTTGGCCGATCTCGCCGTTCAGCACTTTCCAGGCGGGGAGATAGCGCTCCTTGGACTGAGGCGTGAAGCGAATCCACATCTGGCCGTTGGCTTCAGTGGGGATCTCATAGTCTCCGACTCGAACCTTGACGATGCCGGTCTTCTCGCCGAAGGATTTCTCGCTGCTCGCGCCGGAAGATTTGACGATGTAGGTCGAGGCGCCCTGGGCAAGGCGGAGCACGTCGGCGACGAGTGATGGGTAGAGCGTATCACCGATCCGCACCACGATGGGCATGCGGCGGATGATCTGGTCGAACTCCGGAATCCAGTTTAGCGCACCTGCGCCTTGGGCCGGGTCTTGCAGCTTTTTCAAGCTTGCCGCGGCACCGGGGTAGTAGGGCGCGAAGAGCCGTGGATCGTCGCCGGCATAGGACATGCCGGCCTTGGTTTCCGGCAGCGTGTCGGTATTGGGCGAAGCAATGAAGCCGAGCACGACAGGCGCTTCGCTAATGGCCTCGGCAAACTTCTGATCGTTGGAGGGAAGCTTCTCCACCTCGGCCTTGAGGCTGTCTAGCGCCGGCGACGGCGGCCAATACTGCACGGCGTTGGCGGGCGACATGCGATCGGGCTCGGGGAACACCATGTCGAAGGCGATGGCCGCCGCCCCCTGTTGCCCGAGCTTGTCGACGAGCTGGGCCAGCACGGTGCGGGGCCAGGGCCATTGGCCGATCTTCTGAAGCGACTCCTCGTCGATATCGACGATGCGCACCGGCAGTGCCGGATCGAAGGAGCGCGGGTCCACCCGTTGATAGGCATCGAAAACGAGCGCGCGCAGCCGCGCCACCGGGCTCGGATCCCAAACCCGTAAGGCAAGAGACGCGACGATCACCGTCCCCACGAGGAGGACATAGAGGAGGCGTGGACCCATCCCGTTGCTTTTCTTTGCCAATCTTGGCCGAAAGCCGAGGCTCCGGCCGGCAGACCCTAGCCTCTGACGCAAAGCCGCTCCAGTGGCAACTTGCCCTAAGCTTAGTCCGGCCCCGCCATTGAACGGGAGCGCCGAATGAACTAGGAAACCGCCTGACGGGCGGGGCCGCAATCAAGGGTACGTTTCGTGAACATCTGTATGATTGGAGCAGGCTATGTCGGCCTCGTCTCCGCTGCCTGCTTCTCGGAATTCGGCTGGAAGGTCACCTGCATCGACAAGGATGCGGACAAGATCGACCAGCTCTGCCAGGGCCGCGTGCCGATCTATGAGCCGCGCCTGGACGAGCTCTTGGAGCGAAACCTCCGCAACGGGCGGATTAGTTTTTCCACCGAGCTCGGGGAGGCCGTGCGCCAGGCGGATCTCGTGTTTCTCGCCGTGGGCACGCCGATGCGCCGCGGCGACGGCCATGCCGATCTCAGCTTCGTGTTCCAGGCGGTGGAGGACCTTGCGCCCCACCTCAGCGGCTTCACGGTGATCACGACGAAATCGACAGTGCCTGTGGGCACGAGCCGTGAGATCGAGCGGCGCCTCAGAGGGCTGCGCGCCGACGCCGATTTCGCGGTCTGCTCGAATCCGGAGTTCTTGCGCGAAGGGTCGGCGATCTACGATTTCACCCATCCTGATCGCGTATTGGTCGGCTGCGACGAGGAGCGGGCGCGGGCGTTGATGGAGCGACTCTACAAGCCGCTCACCTTGCGCAATGCGCCGGTTCTGTTCGTCAGCCGGGAATCGGCGGAGCTCGCCAAATACTCGGCCAACGCCTTCCTCGCCATGAAGATCAGCTTCATCAACGAGATTGCCGATCTGTGCGAGGCGGTCGGCGCCGACGTGCAGGAGGTGGCCACGGCGATTGGTGCCGACGGCCGCATCGGCAATAAGTTCCTGCATCCGGGGCCGGGCTATGGGGGGTCGTGCTTTCCGAAGGACGTGGCGGCGCTGATCCGCACGGCACGCGAGGCGCGTCAACCCACGTCGCTGATCGAGCAGGTGCAGACCGTCAACTCGGAGCGGAAGATCGCCATGGCGGGCCGCATCGAACGCGCGGCCGGTGGTTCGCTCGCTGGTAAGACGGTGGCCGTGCTCGGCGTGGCCTTCAAGCCGGATACGGACGACGTGCGTGAGTCACCGAGCCTGATCATCATCCCCATGCTGCAAGAACGCGGGGCGACGGTCAGGGCCTACGATCCGCATGCGCGTGAGAACGCCGAAGCGCTGGTGCCCGGTGCGGTTTGGTGTGAGAGCGCGCTCGAAGCCGCAGACCAAGCCGACGTGACCGTGGTGGTCACGGAGTGGAACGAGTTCCGCGCGCTCGATCTCAATCAGCTCAAGGGCAAGATGCGCGGCGACCTGCTCGTCGATCTGCGCAACGTGTATTCGCCGAAACAGGCGGAAGCCGCAGGTTTCGTCTATTCCTCGATTGGACGGTAGGCAAACCGCCAGGCGCGCGGGCGACTAGCGCGCCGGAGGATCGACCGCGTTGGGCCCTAGTTGTCGAACCACTCGGGGCGCAGATTGCGCCAAACCGCCTCGGTCTCAAAATCGAGCTTGGGATTGAACTTGCGACGCTGCTGAGGCTGGTTCTTGGCCTTCTTCTGCGGCTGAACTTGGTAGGTGTGGTCGTAGCTGGGGCTGACCCAATAAGACCTGCTGCGATCGGCGGCGGCAGGGGCGACCGCGCCAGCTAGAACGATAAGGCCCAGGATCGGAATGGTGAGCTGCTTGAGCATCGGAACCTCCATGGTTTCAAGGTCGCCTGACAGCGTCTATCCGCGGCACCGCGCTCATGTAGGGAGCGTGACGTGCCGGATCAATGGCGGCTGCGCCTGAGAAGAACTTGCGAACCGTAGCCGAGCGCCCATCCCCCTCGATGCCGTGCTCTATGTGACCTCAACCACAGAGCCTAACTGCCAGATAACGCAGTGTTTATCCTCAAGAGGCCGGGCCCGTGTCATAATAGGACGGCTATGGACAGGACCCATAAGAAGAAAGCAGCTTCCTGCGGAGGACTCGGTTTGCGTCTTCCGGTCATGATTCTGGCTGCTGTCGCAGGCCTTGGGCTGATTTCCGAAAGCGCCGACGCCGGCCGCTGGCTGCCGACGGTCGAAAACCCCTATTGCAGTATCACCACCTATTCGCTCAGGGACCTGCCGGAGCAGGGCTCGTCCATGATAGATTCCCATGGCATCCCGGCGATCGTGGTGAACGCGCGTACCCTCCACGACGACCCGGCCTATGGTGACTTCCTGATGGCCCATGAGTGCTGCCATCACAGCCTCGGCCATGTGGGCAAGTTCAAGCAGGGGCTCGGCCAGCTCGGCCCGCAGCCATTCTTTTACCTTGCGCCGCAGTTGAAGCAGATGGAGCTCGATGCCGATTGCTGTGCGGTCAAGTTGCTGAAGGAGCGCCACGAGGCCGGCAGCATCGAGGCGGCGCGTCGCGCCATGGCCTTGTTCGGCAAGAACCCGACCGGCGCCTATTATCCGACCGGGGAAGAGCGGGCCGAGAATATCTCGCATTGCGCGTCCGGAGACGAATAGGCCTGGCGGGGCCTGGGTCCCAATCTCCATATATTTGCGAGGATTACCCGCTCGGTGTGGCACACGAGCGTATCCCGCCGACATGCTATGGTGCGGGCTCCGAGATGATGAAGAGGCGGCCTTGAGAGGCAGCGTGTCGATACTGCGCCGGGCATGGGATCGAGCCTGGCTAATCGTCATGGCAGGCGCCGTGGCGGCGCTGGTGCTGCTCACGAGCGGCGCTGAAGCTGCGCCCGTGCTGCGCGTTTGCGCCGACCCCGACAACATGCCGTTCTCCAATGACAAGGGAGAGGGCTTCGAGAACAAGATCGCGGAGCTCATCGCCGACAAGCTTGGGCAAGACCTTGAGTACACGTGGTTCCAAGAGACCACCGGCTATGTGCCCAACACGATCGGCAAGGGCGCATGCGACCTCGTCATGGGTTACGCGCAAGGGACCGGGCTTATCGAGGACACCAATGCCTACTACTACACGTCCTATGTGCTTATTACCCGCGAGGACGATTCCGACCTCAAGGGTATCGAGACACTGGCCGATCCGCGGCTGAAGGATAAGCGCATCGGCGTGTTCGCCAGGACGCCACCGGCAAGCATTCTTGCTATGCACGGGCTCGTGCCGAACGCGCGTCCGTTCGAAACCGTTGCGGGAGAGAGCGCGACAAAGGCGGCCCAGGAGATGATCAACGAGATCGCCTCAGGCAAGCTCGATGCGGGAATCCTGTGGGGGCCGGTCGGCGGCTACTATGCGCAGCGCGCCAAGGTGCCGCTATCACTCGTGCCGCTCGTCAAGGAGACGGCAGGACCGAACACCATTTACGGCATCACGCTCGGGGTCAGGCCCGACGATCCCCAGTGGAAGCACAAGATCAACAAGGTGCTCGCCGAGAACCAGCGCGACATCAACGTGATCCTGCAAGGCTATAACGTGCCGATTCTCAATCAGAAGGGCGAGAGGATCGCGGCCGGTACCGCCGGACGCTGAGGCTACATCTTGCAGACGCTTTCCGACTTGTCGATGCCGAGCGTGTCCATCTCATTGTCCGTGTCGGTGGCACGCTTGAGCCCGCGCTGCGGCGAGACCGAGACAGGCACTTTGTCCGTGGCAATGAGAATCGGCTGGCGGAACTGACCGTCCCAGGGCCTGAACTGCTGCCTGACGCCTTTGAAGGGCGCAAGCTGGAGCTTGGGTCCGTGCACGAAGTCCACAATGGTAGCGAAGTCGGCGTTCGCATTGCGGGTTATCGCCTCGCCAATGGTGCGCGATGCCACATAGGCCTGATAGTCGATGGGCAACATCAGGCGGCCGAAGTCCTTCTGGAAATTGTTGTTGGCTTGGGTAGCGCCCCATTTCTCATGGCCGGGGCTCCAGGTCGTCGCGGTGAGACCCGCCGTGCCGGCCACGATTTGCGGCTCGCCGCCGCCGCGATAGGGCAGGAGCGGGCCGAACAACTGGTCCTCGTCGGCGACGACGATGACGTCATAGGCGGGACCTCCGACCACTGTGTCGCCGGCGCTTGCCTGCTTGCTCGGCTTGTGCGGCGGGATCACGCCCACGCCGTCGCGACGGCCGCCCGAGATATCCTGGTACTCGCGCGCGTCGACAATCTTGCCTCCGAACCGGCCGGCAGCGCGCTTGATCGCCTCGGCATAGGCGAGATCGCCGTCAGTCGAGCCGTATATGAGCAGCCAGTTCTTCCAGTCCATTTTGACCAGATATTGGGCCAGCGCATCGGCGAGCATGTAGCGGTCCGGCACGATGTGCATGACGTTGGCGCGGCAGTCCTGCTGCCTGAGCGAGACGTCTGTGTCACGAATGTTGAACAGAAGAATGTCCTTGCCCTTCGCCCAGTCGGCCAGCTCGAGCAGGGTGGGCGCGGAGGCATCGACGATGAAGTAGTTGTGTCCGGATTTGTACAGCTCCTCGAGTGCCGCGAGCGCCTTCTTTGGCGACGACACCTTCTCGACGTCGAGCGTGTAGGCGTGCCCCGTGAACCTGCCGCCGGCATTGTTCTCTGCGACGCCCATCTTGGCGCCGGCGATACCGGCGTCTTTTGGCTCAACGTCGAGGCGCGATGCGGGTCGCGGGTGGTTCACACGCTCAAGGATGTAGCCGATCGGCAGCGGCGCCAAGGCGGGCGACTGGGGAAGCTTCACCTCGAAGCCACCTTCTTTGGCGGTGTCTTCGGCGGCGGCAGCGAGCGGACAAGCCAGGATGAGCCCAGCCAGGGCGCCGAGCAGGACGGTTGCGCTGAGGCGGCGATAAGAAGCGAGAGACCCAAGATTTATGACGATCGGACCGGTGACGCGGCTTGTCGGGGTGGTGGTGGAACCCAGAAGGCCCTTGCCGGGTCGGTCTAAGAAGGGGCCAGCCGAGCTGTCGGGCCCGATGGTATCGATAAAGAAATAGGCATTGCAAGGTGGAAACCTGGGCAGGATCATTTGGCAAAGGCTTTTGCCATCGGAATTTTTGTGCGTACGCGGCGTGCAACGCGCTTCACAAGAAGTTGTGCAGTGCAAAATCCGTCTGTGGATTGGCGCATATCCATCCCGCGCCGAATCGACGCGCCGTGATAGGCTGCGTTCATGAATTTCACGGTCGGCTCAGCGATCAGATTCGGGTGGGAGACGTTCAAGACGCGCCCATGGTTTTTCGTGGGCGCGAGCGTTGTCATCCTGTTCGCTTACATTGTTGTCGGGTCTATTAGCTCTGGCATTGACGCGATGCTTGGGGGCTCGGCGGAAGACCCGACAGCGGTCGGCGGCATCGTCAACTTCGTCCTGAGCACGTTCGTCGGTATGGGCGTGATCGCGTTCTATCTCGCCGCGCACGACAATCCGGAAACCGTGGACCTTTCCACGCTGTGGCATCCACGGCCGTTCTGGAAGTTCCTTGGCGCTTCGATCCTGGTCGGGCTTGCCATCGGCGTCGGCTTTGTCTTGCTGATCATACCGGGGATCATCGCCGCCATCTTCTTCATGTTCACGACCTTCATCGTCATCGACAAGGAGCTCGGCCCCATCGAGGCGATGAAAGAGAGCATGCGGATCGGGCGCGGCTATCGCTGGCCATTGCTCGGCCTGATCGTCCTCTTGGCGCTCATCGTGGTTTTAGGGGTGATCGCGCTCTTCGTAGGGCTGCTCGTGGCCATGCCGGTCACCACGCTCGCCTTCGTGCATGCCTATCGGGTGTTGTCCGGCGCGGGAGCCCCATCCTCACTTGCGGCTGACGCCCGGCTCGCCGCCTAGCAGGCAGTCACATCTTTCAGAACGCGGAGCGCGTCTACTCGGCGGGGACCAGCGGCTCGTCCTGCGCCTTCAACGCCTCAGCGGCGTTGCGTGGGTTGCGGTAGACGAACTCCGTCGCAGGCTTGGCCGCTTCGTCCTTGGCGAGCTTCACCATCTCGGCGTGATAGGGCGACAGCGCACAGGCCGGGTCGGTGTTGCGCGGATCGCGGGTGATGGCCATCGCCTGGCAGCGGCAACCGCCGAAGTCGATCTCCTTGAAGGCGCAGGACCGACACGGCTCCTTCATCCACTCGGTGCCACGGAAGGCGTTGAACGCTTCCGAGTCCATCCAGATGTCGAGCAGCTTCTTGTCGCGCACGTTGTCGAACGCGAGGCCAGGGATGGTCTCGGCGGCGTGGCAGGGCAGCACCTTGCCGGCCGGGGTGATGTTCATGAAGCCTTTGCCCCAGCCGCCCATGCAGGGCTTGGGCCGCTTGGCGTAGTAGTCAGGCACGACCATGTCGATGGTGAGCACGCCCTTCAGCCGCTCGCGCGCGGCTTCGACGAACTCGATGGAGGCCAGCGTCTCCTCATAAGTCGGGATCAGGGCCGCACGGTTGAGAAACGCCCAACCGTAATATTGGGCGTGCGCCACTTCGAGACGCTGGGCGCCGAGCTCGACGGCAAGGTCGACATAGCGCGGCACGTTATGGATGTTGTGGCGGTGGATGGGCGCGTTGATGGTGAGCGGCAGGCCGAGTTCGGTTACCCAACGGGCGACGTCGAGCTTCTTCTGGGTGGCGCCGGGATAGGCGCCGATCTTCTCGGCATTCGCGGGATCGACGTCCTGGAACGAGATCTGGACGTGGTCGAGGCCGCGCTTTTGCAGATCCTCGAGCCGATCGCGCTTCAGCGTCACCGCGGCGGTGATGAGGTTGGTGTAAAGGCTGGCTTCCGACGCGGCGGAGACGATCTCCTCGAGATCCTTACGCGCAGTCGGCTCGCCGCCGGACAGGTGGATCTGCAGGATGCCCATCTCGCCGGCTTGGCGCATGACCGAGCACCACTCCTCGGTGGTCAGCTCGTTCTTGACGCCCTCCAACTCGACCGGGTTTGAGCAGTAAGGACATTGCAGCGGACAACGGTGCGTCAGCTCGGCGAGCAGGCCCACGGGTGCGCGGGCGCACAGCTCTGCGGTTGCGTCTTCTGAGCCGACAACGCCTTCGGTCGGCTCGTCGTCGACGACCAGCGTCTCCATATGTCCGCTACCTTTGAGCTCCTCGGTCATCCTTTTACGTATCCCTTGTCTGCCATGCCCTGGAGCATGTCGAGCACATCGGCGGCAATCACATCGACTGGCGCCGAATACTCCTCGGCAAGCTTGGCGGCGATCTCCTCCACAGTCCTTGTTCCGTCGCAGAGTTGAAGCACCGCGACGGCAGTTTGGTCCGGCGTCAGAACACGTTCCGGCGCCAAAAGCACCCACCGCCCGCGCCCCGCGTCATGGCGGAGCTTCAAATAGGGCGGCAATTTCGGCCGGGTCTCTCGGCCGACGACAAGCCGGCCGGGAGACGTCGTTGTTTCGCCCGTCATGCTTCGCCGGGCACGAAGGCGCCGGGCGGAATCATGCCCGGCTCGACATAGGCCAGGTAAAGCGCATCGAGTTGCGCCCACAACACGTGGGTCTTGAAGCAGAGTGCATCAAGCGCGCCTTGCTGGGCCTCGGGCGTGCGCGCGTTCTGCTTCACATATTGAAGAGCAAAGTCTGCATCACGCGGGGCTTGCGTCAGGCGGCGCTTGAAATACGCCATCACGTCGTCGCTGATGAAGTCGTAGTTCTCCAGCATGCCGGAGATGCGCTCTTTATGAATGCTCGGTGCGAACAGCTCGGTGAGCGAAGAGGCCACGGCCTCCACCAAAGTCTTCTCGCGCACGAAATTGACGTAAGCCTCCACGGCGAAGATCGTCTCGGGCAGGGCGCCTTTCCGCGAGATGACGTAGTCGCGGTCAAGGCCGAGGCCGTCGGTCAGCACGAGCCAGCGCTCGATGCCGCCTTCCTCTTCGCCATAGCCGTCGTGGTCCATGATGCGATGCAGCCACTCGCGGCGAAGTTCGCGGTCATGGCAGCGGCTTATCAGGGCGGCGTCTTTGCGCGGCACGGCGGACTGATAGCAATAACGGTTCAAGGCCCAAGCCTGGACCTGACCTTTGTTCAGCTTGCCGCCATGCAGCAGCTTATGAAAGGGATGCTTATCGTGATACTGAGCGGCGCCGATGGCGCGCAGCTCCTGCTCAAGTTCGTCGGGGCTCATAATCTTGGTCACAGCTACACCTCGATCTCAACCATTGGCCTAAGAGGATAACGTAGCTTAGCGCCGCTGCCGCCCATTTGATGCGCGTCAATCCTCAAAGTATTTGTCTACTAATGACGCTTCTCCGTGGCGCCTTGGAAACGGTCTATACCATGTTGAAACATGGTGAGGCCGAATGAGATTTTCATGACTCGTTCATGAACACTGCGTTGATACGGGATTAAGAACACCTGAAACGAAGATTTGGGGTAACGCGTCGAGCCATCGTAACCGAAAGGCAGGGCGGGTGCCACGCCCAGCCGGCCCTCGCACCGGATGCCAGATAAGCGAAACGGCGACCTGGATTTCGCCGGACCGCCGCTTCGCGAATTTCCGAGATGAGAATAGCCGGATTAAGCGCGATCCAGCTCGGCCGGCAGGTAGCTCGTGACCTCCATGCCGGACTCTGTCTCCTCAATCGTCGGCTTGTGCCACTCACGCATATTGACTCTCCTTTCGCGAGTTTAAGACCAAGCAATGGTCGGTACGGCCCGAGAGGCTTTGCGAACCCGAGGTGATCGGACCGCTCGACTCTGCAATTGGAATATGCGATCGGGTCATGATAATTTCCAATCGTATTTCCTTATAGAAAGCATAAGCCCCCCTTATCGCGATGGTCTCGCTCCGGCAGTTGCGTTATTTGGAATCCCTGGCCGAGACGCGCCATTTCGGCCATGCGGCGCAGGCGTGCGCCGTGAGCCAGCCGGCGCTCAGCATGCAAATCAAGGAGCTCGAGGACGAGCTCAAGGCGAGCTTGGTGGAGCGGCGGAAATCCGGCGTGGAGCTCACCGAGAAAGGGGAGGAGGTCGTTCGGCGCGCGCGGACCATCCTCGCTTCGGTTCGCGACCTCGTCGACTACGCCAAGCAGCAGGAGGGCGTGCTTTCTGGCGTTCTCAGGCTCGGCGCCATCCCTTCGATCGCGCCTTATCTCTTGCCCGCGGCACTGCCCGAGTTGCAACGTCGCTTCCCTGCGCTCAGGCTGCAGCTCCGCGAGACACTCACCGAGAATCTCGTTCATGAGCTTGTGAGCGGCGATCTCGACGTTATTCTCATCGCCTTGCCGATCGACGATCCTGAGGTGGAGACCCGTTTCCTGTTCGACGACGCCTTTATCCTGGCGACTAAGGCGACGCCGCAGAATGTCAGGGCGAAAGCTGCGACGCCCAACATGCTTTCGGATGAGCGGCTGCTGCTCTTGGAGGAGGGCCATTGCTTGCGCGATCAGGCGCTGTCCTACTGCCACATGATGACGCGCGAGGCGCGTGAGAGCTTCGGCGCCTCGAGCCTCGCCACCATCGTGCAGATGGTGGCCAACGGCTACGGCATCACGCTCTTGCCGGAGATGGCGATCTCGAGTGAAATCCATCGCGGCGGCGACATTCGTCTGCTTAGGTTCCGGGCGCCGGAGCCAAAGCGCGAGATCGGGCTTGCCTGGCGCAAGACGTCGCCGCGGAAGGCCGAGTTCGCGCAGTTCGGCCAACTTCTGTGCGACGTTGTGCCGAAGCAACGCAAGAAGGGAGGCCGGAGACGCTAAGCACCCAAATATCGCTCCTCCTGGTGATGCTCTTGTTTGCCAGGGCGGGCCTCGTGCGGATCGCGCGGCCGGTCTCCGACTTCTATGTGGCGGGCCGGCTGATGCCCGCCCTGTTCAATGCCATGGCGATCGCGGTGTCGACGGTGGCCGCGCTCGTGTTCGTCGGGGCGGCGGGCGGCGTCGGTCCGGCTTGGCAAGGCCTTACCGCATTGCTGCTCGGCGGCGGCATCGGCCTGGTCTTGAGCGGAATCCTGCTCGCGCCTTATTTGCGGGGATATGGCGGCTACACGCTGCCGGACTTTCTCGCTGAGCGGTTCGGCGGCGACAAGGTGCGGCCGCTTGCGGTGCTGGTCGTGATCCTGTGCTCGTTTCCGGCGCTTGCCATGATCCTGTTCGCCCTCGGCCTGATCGGCGCTGCGGTGTTTGCCTTGCCGCTCGCGGTCGGGGTTGGCGGCGGCGTGGCGATGATCCTCGTCTGCATCCTGATCGGCGGCATGCGTTCTTTGAGCCTGTCGCAGATCGCGCAATACCTTGTGCTGCTGGCGGTGTCGGTCTTGGCGATACTCGTCGTGCTGTGGCAGACGGGCACGCTTGGCGGTACGGGGCGCCTGCTGCTCGATGAGGTGGTCCCGGATCTTGGCCTCCAAATCTTCGCTCAGAGCGACGCAGCCAACCGCTTCGCGCTGATTTTCTGCCTCGCGGCCGGGACAGCATCGCTCCCTTATCTCCTCATGCGGAGCTTCACGACACCCTCGGCCGGCGAGGCGCGGATATCTTTTCTCGCCGCGCCTTTCTTTGCCGGGGTGCTTTTCCTCGCCGCGCCGGCACTTGCCGCGCTGTTCGAGGCGGCACGGGTGGCGGCCGGTGATGCACTGTCCATGATCGCCGAGGCGCTGCTTGTCGTGGGCGCAATCGCGGGCCTGCTGGCCGCGGGTGGCGCGCTCGCGCTTTCGATCGGGAACGCGCTCTCCTATGACATCTATTTCAAGAACTTGCAGCCGATGGCGTCGGTGCGACGGCAGTTCCTCGTCGCGCGCCTATCGGTGATCCTCGTCTGCGGCCTTGCCGGGATTGCTGCGCTGGGCGCCGCGCAAGACATATTGATCGCCACGGGCGCGGCCTTGTCGCTCGCGGCAAGCGTCTTTCTGCCGGCGTTGGTACTCGGGGTGTGGTGGAAGCGCGCCACGAGTGACGCGGCGCTTGCCGGCATGATCGCCGGGCTCCTCGTGTGTTTCTATTACATGATTGCACCGCACGTGATCCCGTTTGCCTTCTACGAGTTGTCGAGCTTTCTTTCCAACGCGACGGACGCACAGGTGGCCGCGTACGACGCCCTGCGGCACAACTACTACCTTGCTTCAGGCGCCGCGCAGGACGCCGTGCTGGCCGACTGGAAAGAGGCGGTGCACCCGATCGCCAATTGGTGGGGCGTGCGCTGGGCGTTCGCAGGCCTGTTCGCGGTGCCGGTCGGCTTCCTCGTCATGATCGGGGTCAGCCTCGTCACGCGCGCGCCGTCGGAAGACGTGCAGCGCTTCGTGAACGAGCTCCGCGAGCGGACGGCTTAGTCTTTCGGGCTGTTAGTCGGCGGAGGCGCTGCTCGCAGGCTCAGGCGGGGGCGGTCCGCCGAGCAAGCGGAAGCTGTCGCGGAAGTGCTCCGCATCGTCGCTCTTGGCGTGACCTTTCGGGCCGGCGGAAACCACCATGTAGATTCGGTCGCCATTAGCGACGAGGTCGATCAGGTGGTTGAGCTTGCCCCTGCCATCCTCGGCCATGGCTTCATAGCCGGGACGGCCGTCGATGGTCTTCGACCCTTTCGTGCGCACCCGCGTGTCGCTTCCCTTCGCGTAGGCCGAGATGACCTTGGTGAAGTAGTCGGGCTTGGGTGGATTGGGCGCGCGGCCTTCCGGATATTCGAAAACCACGACGCTATAGACCTCGTCGTCGCCGACATTCACCTGATAGTCATGCTGGAGGAGCGGGTTCTGCCCGGAGACCGGTGTGCTTTCGGCTTTCGGCTTTGTCGTCACGCCAGGAAACGAAGCGACGAAACCCCGCTCCGAGAAGTGGAACTCGCGCCATTTGGGCGGGGGCGGCGCGTCTTGCGCGTCGGGCGCATCCTCGGCCATGCATGGGGCGACAAACACGAGAAGCGCAAGCGCGGCGAGAGTGAAACGTCGAATTGGCATTGCAGAATCCTGACCGTCCAGAATCGCGAGTTTAGCCGATCACGCGAGGTGGTTCAGCCCTCCGACACCGTCGAGAGCGCCCGTCGGTACATCGCTTCCACGTCATCCTTGAGGGCGCGCCGCGAATCAGGACGCAAGTAAAGCATATGACCGCCGGCGTAGGCCTCGATGGTGATCGGTGCTGCGCCTTCGAGCGGCGGGAGCTGTTTCACGAGATAGGCGGGCGCCATGTATGGGGTAATCAGGTCGGTGTAGCCGGCGGCGATGAGCACTTCGAGCGCCCGGTTGGAGGCGCGGGCCTGCTGAATATCGTCGAGCACGCCGGCATAGCCTTGCCGCGTCGGGCTCGTGCCGAAGTCCCACTTGTTGCGTACCTGGCGATTGAGCAACTGGTACGTTTCGTCGGTCTTATAGGCGAGGTCGGTTTGCGCGTAGTTCACGAAGGCCGACGTCCATAGGGGCACGGTGGAGTCGAGCACGGGGTCGGGTCCGCGCGGCCAAGCGCTTGCAGGGTTGGGGTCGGGACCGCTCACGCTGCCGTCGTAACGGCTGAGAAGCTGGCCGCCCGCACGGTCGAACTCCTTGATGAAGAAGGATGGCGTGATGCGCGCCAGGTGCTGCTCGACCTTGTCGAGCGGCAGCCCCGTGAACCCCGCCACGCGCGCGCTCGCGTCTTTGCCGCCTTGTGCGGCGCCCGAGGCGAGCTCGACCAGGTAGTCGGTCAGGGCATAGTGCTCGACGTCCTTCAAGGCCTCGCCAAGAGCCTCGCGTCCGCTGACGCCCTCGCTCTCGAGCTTGACGGCCGCGAAGGAGGGAAGCGACAGCGCCCAGGGAAGGGGGTCGTAGTCCTCGCCGTTGATCAGTGCGAATTCGAGCGCGGGCGAGATGAGCACGAGCCCGCTCGGCGAGATGACGCCGCTCTTCTGGAGCTTGCGAGCGATGGTCGCGGCGCGGAAGCCGCCATAGCTCTCGCCGGCGAGGAAGACCGGCGAGGACAAGCGGCCAGCCTGGATCAGATAGAGCCTGATGAACTCGGCAAGGGACTCGGTGTCCTGCTCCACGCCCCAATAGTCGGAGTCCTTGCCATCCACCGCGTGGCTGTAGCCCGTGCCCACGGGATCGACGAAGACAAGGTCGGTGAAGGCGAGCCAGCTCGAGTCGTTGTCGACGAGCCGCGGCGGCGGACCGATCAGTTCGCCGTTGGCGTTCGCCTCGATGATCTTCGGCCCGATGGCGCCGAGATGGAGATAGGCGGACGCAGCTCCTGGGCCGCCGTTGAAGACAAAGGTGATCGGGCGCTTGGCGTCCTCGGGCTCGGTTGCGTAAGCGACGTGGAAGATCTCCGCTTTGGTCGTCCCTTGCGGGCTCTTGAGCGCGAGGGCGCCGGCCTCGGTGCTGTAGCGCACCTCTTTGCCGGCAAGGGTCGCCGTGTGGAGGGTGATCGCCTTGGCCGGCAGTTGGGCGCGCGCGGCCTCTTGGGTGACATGTTCGGTGGCTTGCTCGGTCTTGGGAGCGTGGGCGTCCTCGGCGATGGCGGCGGGGGACGAGCCGACGAGGAGGGCGCCCAGGCAAAGGGCGCTCAAGGTCGCTCGAAAAGCTTCTTTCACGGGCTGCTGCGCTCTGTGCTAGAGGGGCGGGCTTAGGCGTTTTCGTTTTCCAAGGCGAGACTTAAGCAGCCAACGGGGCAGTCTCAAGGCGTGGCGCGCGTTCCCCACCATCACCGCGCCATCATTCTGGGCGAGCAACAGGCCATGGTGAGAAAGTCCTTGATCTTGACCGCCTTGCTTCCTCTCTGGGCGGGTCTTTTCGCTTGTGCGTCGCATGAGGAGATCCAGGCCGACCGCGTCGCTCAGCAGGCGGCCACCGAAGCCGAGGACGAGGCGACCTGCCGCGCTCAAGGCGCGCCGGGCAGCGCCCCCTATGACGCCTGCCGTAAGGATTTGGCGGCCCAGCGTGCCCAGAAGGCGGAGATCGAGTACCGCAAGCGGCGGGACTTCGACCGCGTTCTGGGGGCGGGCACCGACGGCCTTGATAGCTATTGATTTTTGCGCGCGAGCGTAGACGACACATAGGCACAGAAAAGTGTTGGGGGCAGGGTTTGGCCGTTGGCCGTAATCGGTTTGACCGCTAAGCTGTGGGGAGAGCGGAGAGCTGCCAGCCAATAGTCTTGCCGGGACAGCACCCGGGAGGCTCGTCTTGTTCGTGGCGAGGCGATGTCTGGCAGCCTGTTTTCGGCCGAGGCTCCAAGGTCGGGGGAGGGAGTTCTGACGGCGCGTTCTTGCGTTCCCCCGGGGTACCAGTCGAGTCTTGCGAATTCATGAGGCTCGACCCGGATCCGGTCCTTAGCGGAGCCTTTCGGCATGGCCAGCCCGATGCGTAAGAAACGTGCCTGGTCGACACGGGAACACGACGCGGAGTCCAAAGAGACTGCGGCGTTCGAGGCCACTGTTGCCGCCGCCCAGGACACGGCCGCGAAGTCGGGCGCCTTTCTTTCAACCGCGAAATCGGACCTCACCGACCATCAGCGCTGGCTGCAAGCCCAGAGCGTCGCCGTCGAACGGGACCGCGCGCGGCACGAACGCTGGCTAGAGCGCCAGCGCGAGCACCGTCTGGCGCTTGCCCGTAAAGACCGGGCGCGGCGCCGGCGCCAACTCATGCGTCAGCGCGCCTTTCGGGCGATGCAGGCCGCGGCCTTTGCCTCGGTTGTCTTCGTCCGCTCTCTCATCTTCCTCGCTTTCGCCAAGACGGCTCGCGGGCCTCAATCTCGATCGGGTCGCTGATCGCCCGGGGTGCCGCTTATTTCGGGCGCCTCATCGCGGCCGGGGTGCGATGGACGGCGGCAGGGATCAGATATCTTGGGTCGCTGCTTATGCGCGGCGCCGCGTATCTCGGTAGCCTCATCGCGGCTGGTGTGCATTGGACGGCCGCCAAGCTGCATGTCTTCGCGTATCTGGTAGGCAGGAACGTCGCAACGGGGTCGTCGGCCGTGGCGGCGAAGGCTGGCGTTCTCGGGCGGTCGGCGGGCAGATCGATCGGGAGCGGGCTTTCGGCCGCCTCCGCCAGAGGCTCGGCGGTTGCGGACGCAACAGGCCGCTCCGCGTCGCGCGGGTTGGCGCGCTTCGGCGAGAAGACCTCGGCTTTTGGGGCGGCAAGCAAGCAGCAGCTTGCAGCAGGGTTCGGGCGGAGCAAGACGCGTGGCGCCAAACTTGCGTCCGCGGCCTATGTGCGCATGCTCAGGCTCGGGCGGCGGGCGGAGCGATATGCGCGCGCGAAGTCGGCGCATGCCGAAGGGGTGTTCGCCCGGAACGCGCTTACCGTTCCGGCCCCCGCGCGCAGTTCCGCGGCACCACCGGCCTTTGTCGATATCTACGGACCGCACCGCAAGGGCCTCGAGATCGTCGGCCATGCGGCCAACGATCCCTGGACGCCAACTGCTGAGCCTGAGGTCGAAACCGCTCGGCGTGAGGTGCAGGCCGCCGAAGTCGCCGAAGTCTACGGCCCGTTCTATGAAGGGTTCTGGGTGGAGGGCGTATCGCCCAACGAGCCTCGGCTGCTCGAGCCCGCGCCTCAGCCCGAAATCGCCGCGCCTCGGGTCAAGGGCGAAAACGCGCTATCTTCATGGGCGAAGGGTGCGTGGTATCGAACACAAGTCATGGCGGCGCAAACGGGCGCTTGGGCGCGTTCGCGGTCTTGGTCTTCAATCAGGGAACTCGATCTCAGTCAGATGTTGATCATTGCAGGGGCAGTGTTGCTGGTTTGCGGCGGGCTTCTGCTCGGCGGCGGCCTCTTCTTGCGCGCCGGCGCAGGCACGACGGCGGCGACGGAAGCGAGCGAGGAGACCGCCACCGGCATCACCTGGACGTTCCAGGAGACCGACCGGCCGTTGCCCGATCGGGCGGTGTTCACGCTTTCGGGCACGCCCGCCTCGTTCCGCATCAACGGGCTCTCTATCAGCGGGGTGAACCACTCGGATCAGCCTCTGACCGCGGTGCAGGCCGTGCTCAAACCGGACGTGCAGCGGCCTGACCTCAAGCTCACGCTCCAAGTGGACAAGCCTGCGACTCCATCCCCATCCGGCGAGGGCGGCGCCGAGGCGCAAGCGCTCGAGATCGTGCCGAAGGAGACGGTGCCGCCAAAGACACCGTTCCGGCTCGTGTTCTTGTTTCCGCAGGAGGCAATGGACGACGGTGCGGACGGCCTCACGGTGGAGGAGTTCTTCGAATCCTATGGCGGTCTGCTCCTCAAGCTCAGCTATGAGCTCGACGGCAAGCAGAGGTCGCTCATTCAGTATCTGCCGCCGGACTTGCTCAAGTCGCAGTTGGACGAAGTGTCCGCCGAGGCGGGCGGCTCGTAGGCGCGGGATTCTATTGGCAGTTGATGACGCGTGAGCCGCAGCCGCGGATATTCAGGCACACATTATATTGCGTGCAGCAGGCTGTCGTGCAGCCGGCGATATCCGCGTTCACGTCGAGCGCCCTGGCGGCGCAGACGTCGTTGCAGGATTGCAGGCCGTTGTTGCAAACACGGAGGCTTTGACTGCCGATCGTGCACGCCGATTGGGTCGGCTTCAGCGATTGGGTCTGGGCATGGAGAACGGCCGGGACCAGACAGAGCCCGAGAGCCAGAAGCACGATTTTGGTCATTGTCTTACGCCACCCCGCCGCGCGTCGCGCCCTCGCTGCCAAAGGCAGCCTGAGCCCTCATCTGGCTCATATTATGGTGCCGGCTGGAGGATTCGAACCCCCGACCTACTGATTACAAATCAGCCGCTCTACCAACTGAGCTAAGCCGGCTCTTTTTGACTTCCCGAAGGCCGCCCTTGCACATGGGATATGGGGCCTTCGGGTCAAAGCCATTTATCCCGCTTTGGCGGCTGTACTCAAGGCGCTGTGGCGCG
>CAVQXI010000009.1:0-171679 GCA_963717875.1 uncultured Alphaproteobacteria bacterium | reverse complement strand
TCCTCGACACCCTTAATGGCCAGGATATCGTGCGGCGCCGGGATGTCCGTCGAGCAGGTACTCGCCCTTCTCGATACGATCGCCCTCTTGCACCGTCAGATGCCGGCCCTTGGGAATCAGGAATCAAGCGGCTCCGAGCCCTCATCGTCAGGAGGGATCCTGATGCGCCGCTTGTTCTTATAGTCGCGGCCAAGCTGCACGATGCCGGAGATCTCCGCGATGATCGCGTGATCCTTGGGCCGGCGCGCCTCGAATAGCTCGGCGACGCGCGGCAGACCACCGGTGATGTCTCGCGTCTTGGCGCTTTCCATGGGAATACGGGCCAACACGTCGCCGGCCTTCACCTCACTACCAGGCTCCACCGACAGCACCGCGTCGACGGGAAGCAGATAACGCGCCTCGCCGCCTCGTGAGAGCTTGCCGATATTGCCCTTCTTGTCCTTGATCGCCATCGCCGGCCGCAAGTCGGCGCCGCGCGGCGACGCACGCCAGTCGATGATCACGCTGTTGGTGATGCCGGTGAACTCGTCGCGCTGCTCGGAGACCGACACGCCCTCGACCAGATCCTCGAACTCGACCGTGCCCTCGATCTCCGTGAGCACGGGCCGCGTATAAGGATCCCACTCGGCGAGACGATCGCCGCGCTTGACCTTGTCGCCCTCGTCCACCCGCAAATGCGTACCGTAAGGCAGACGATGGACGGCGCGCTCGGTGCCATCCTCGTCCACGATCACGATCGCCGTGTTGCGGCCCATGACCATGTGCCGGCCTTGCGAGTCCTCGACGACGTTGCGCTGCTTGATCTTCACGACGCCGTCGAAATTCGACTCGAGCGACGACTGATCGACCACCTTGGAGCTCGCCACGCCGCCCAAATGGAAGGTCCGCATGGTGAGCTGGGTGCCCGGCTCGCCGATCGACTGCGCCGCGATCACGCCGACCGCCTCGCCCATATTGACCGGCGTACCGCGGGCAAGATCGCGCCCGTAGCACTTGCCGCAAATGCCGTTGCGGGTTTCGCAAGTCAGCGCCGAGCGGATGCGGATCTCCTGGACCCGCGCGTTCTCGATCGCCTCGACCTGCTCTTCCTCGATCAGCTCGCCGGCCTTGACGATGACCTCGCCGGTCGCCGGGTTCTTGACGGGATCGGCGGCCGTCCGGCCAAGCACGCGCTGGCCGAGCGACACGGTCACCTCGCCGGCCTCGAGGATGGCGCGGGCGGTGATGCCGCCGTCGGTGCCGCAATCCTCTTCGGTGACGATGCAATCCTGCGCCACGTCGACGAGACGCCGCGTCAGATAGCCCGAGTTCGCCGTCTTCAACGCCGTATCGGCCAAGCCCTTACGGGCGCCATGGGTCGAGTTGAAGTACTCGAGCACCGACAGCCCCTCCTTGAAGTTGGAGATGATCGGCGTCTCGATGATCTCGCCCGACGGCTTGGTCATCAGACCGCGCATGCCGGCAAGCTGCTTCATCTGAGCGGGCGAACCACGCGCGCCGGAATGCGACATCATGTAGATCGAGTTGATCGGCTTCTCGCGGCCGGTCTCCTCATCCACCTGAACCGAGGAAATGCGCTTCATCATCTCCTTGGCGACGAGCTCGGTGCACTCGGTCCAGGTGTCGACCACCTTGTTGTACTTCTCGCCGCGGGTGATGAGGCCGTCATTGTACTGCTGCTCGTACTCGCGCACGAGCTCGGTCGTCTTGTGAATGATGTCGTCCTTGGTCTCCGGGATCACCATGTCGTCCTTGCCGAACGAGATGCCGGCGCGGCACGCATAGCGGAAGCCAAGCCCATGATCTTGTCGCAGAAGATAACCGTCTCCTTCTGACCGCAGTGGCGATAGACCACGTCGATCATGTTGGAGATCTCCTTCTTGGTGAGGAGCCGGTTGACCAGGTCGAAGCTCACCTCGGGCCGGCGCGGCAGAAGCTCGCCGAGCAGCATGCGGCCGGGCGTCGTGTCGTAGATATACGACACCCAATTGCCGTTCTCGTCCCTGGTGATGAACCGGCCCTTGATCTTGGCGTGCAGGCTCACGGCCTTGGAGTCGAGCGCATGATGGATCTCGGCCACGTTGCCGAAGATCATGCCCTCGCCCGGCTCGTTGTCCATGACCAGCGACAGGTAATAGAGGCCGAGCACGATATCCTGCGACGGCACGATGATCGGCGAACCGTTGGCCGGGTGCAGGATATTGTTGGTCGACATCATCAGGACGCGCGCCTCGAGCTGCGCCTCCAGCGACAGCGGCACGTGCACGGCCATCTGGTCGCCGTCGAAGTCGGCGTTGAACGCCGCGCAGACGAGCGGATGCAGCTGGATCGCCTTGCCCTCGATCAGCACCGGCTCGAACGCCTGAATGCCGAGGCGATGGAGCGTCGGCGCGCGGTTGAGCAGCACCGGATGCTCGCGGATCACCTCATCGAGGATATCCCACACCTCCGGCTTCTCTTTCTCCACCAGCTTCTTCGCCTGCTTCACCGTGGCGGCATGGCCCTTGGCGTCGAGCCGCGAGTAGATGAACGGCTTGAACAGCTCGAGCGCCATCTTCTTCGGCAGACCGCACTGATGCAGCTTGAGCTCAGGCCCGACCACGATCACCGAGCGGCCCGAATAGTCGACGCGCTTGCCGAGCAGGTTCTGGCGGAACCGGCCCTGCTTGCCCTTCAGCATGTCGGCGAGCGACTTCAGCGGACGCTTGTTGGCGCCGGTGATGACGCGGCCACGCCGTCCGTTGTCGAACAGCGCATCGACCGACTCCTGCAGCATGCGCTTCTCGTTGCGGATGATGATGTCCGGCGCGCGCAGCTCCATCAGCCGCTTCAGACGGTTGTTCCGGTTGATGACGCGGCGATAGAGATCGTTGAGGTCGGACGTGGCGAAGCGGCCGCCGTCGAGCGGCACCAGCGGCCGCAGCTCCGGCGGAATGACCGGCACCACGGTCAGGATCATCCACTCGGGCTTGTTGCCCGACTGGATGAAGGCCTCGACCACCTTCAGACGCTTGGCGAGCTTCTTGGGCTTAAGCTCCGAAGTCGACTCGGCAATCTCCACGCGCAGATCGGCGGCGATCTTCTCCAGATCGAGACCCTTCAGGAGCTCGCGAATGGCCTCCGCGCCGATCGACGCCGTGAACGAATCCTCGCCGAAATCCTCCTGCGCCTGGAGATACTCGTCCTCCGACAGGAGCTGCAGCGGCTTGAGCGAGGTGAGCCCCGGCTCGAGCACGATGTAGTTCTCGAAATAGAGCACGCGCTCCAGATCCTTCAGCGTCATGTCGAGCAGAAGGCCGATGCGGGAGGGCAGCGACTTCAGGAACCAGATATGCGCGACCGGCGCGGCGAGCTCGATATGGCCCATGCGCTCGCGCCGGACCTTGGCGAGCGTCACCTCGACGCCGCACTTCTCGCAGATGACGCCCTTGTACTTCATGCGCTTGTACTTGCCGCACAAGCACTCGTAGTCCTTCACCGGGCCGAAGATGCGCGCGCAGAACAGCCCGTCGCGCTCCGGCTTGAAGGTGCGGTAGTTGATCGTCTCCGGCTTCTTGATCTCCCCATACGACCACGACAGAATCTTCTCAGGGCTCGCGATGCCGATGCGAATCTGATCGAAATTCTGCTGCTGCGTCTGAGGGTTAAAGAGGTTGACGATATCTTGGTTCATTCTCTTGTCTCCCAATGGGCGGGCTTGCCGCCCTTCGGTTGGTCGTCGTCTGGTGCGAAGTCGAGCCTAGAGGGGGCTAAGGCTCATTCGGCCGCGGGCCGCGGCAGCCGCGCCCGTTGCGGCTGCTGCTCCTCAGGCTTTGGCTGCACCAACTCGACATTCAGTCCCAAGGCACGCATTTCCTTGACGAGGACGTTGAACGACTCGGGGATACCCGCCTCGAACGTGTCGTCGCCGCGGACGATCGCCTCGTACACTTTGGTACGGCCGGCGACGTCGTCCGATTTCACGGTCAACATCTCCTGCAGCGTGTAGGCGGCGCCGTAGGCTTCGAGCGCCCACACCTCCATCTCGCCGAAGCGCTGGCCACCGAACTGCGCCTTGCCGCCGAGCGGCTGCTGGGTGACCAGGCTGTACGGACCGATCGAGCGCGCGTGGATCTTGTCGTCCACGAGGTGATGGAGCTTCAGCATATAGATGTAGCCCACCGTCACCTTGCGCTCGAACTCCTCGCCCGAACGGCCGTCGTAGAGCGTCACCTGACCGGACGAATCGAGACCGGCCGCTTCCAGCAACTCGGAGACGTCGCCCTCGTGCGCGCCGTCGAACACCGGCGTCGCCACCGGCACGCCGGCTGCCAGGCTCTCGCTCACCTCGATGAGATGCTCGTCCTTCAGCGCCGCCACGGCCTTGTCGTCGCCGTAGATCGTCTTGAGCAGATCCTTCAGCGGCTTCGGCTTGTTCGTCTCGTAGTAGGCGTGCAACGCCTCGCCGATCTTGTTGCCGAGGCCCCGGCAGGCCCAGCCGAGATGGGTCTCCAGGATCTGGCCGACATTCATGCGGCTCGGCACGCCGAGCGGGTTCAGCACGATGTCGATCGGCGTCCCGTCCTCCAGATAGGGCATGTCCTCGATGGGCACGATCTGACTGATCACGCCCTTATTGCCGTGCCGGCCGGCCATCTTGTCGCCGGGCTGGATCTTGCGCTTCACCGCGACGAACACCTTGACCATCTTCATCACGCCGGGCGGCAGCTCGTCGCCGCGCTGCAGCTTGTCGACCTTGTCGACGAAGCGCTGCTCGAGCCGCTTCTTGGCGTCCTCGTACTGGCGGCCAATCGCTTCGACCTCGGCCATCGCCTTGTCGTTCTTGAGCGCGATCTCCCACCAATGGCTGCGCGGCACGTCGTCGAGCAGCGCCTCGGTGATCTTGGCGTCCTTCTTGATGCCCTTCGGTCCCTTGGCGACGACCTTGTGCATGAGCACGTCCGTGCAGACGGCCATAGACGTTGCGGTCGAGGATGGCGAGCTCGTCGTCGCGGTCCTTGGCGAGCCGCTCGATCTCCTCGCGCTCGATCGCCATGGCGCGCTCGTCCTTCTCGATGCCGTGGCGGTTGAACACGCGCACCTCGACCACCGTGCCGGACACGCCGGGCGGCAGCTTGAGCGAGGTATCGCGCACGTCGGACGCCTTCTCGCCGAAGATGGCGCGGAGCAGCTTCTCCTCCGGCGTCATCGGGCTCTCGCCCTTGGGCGTGATCTTGCCCACCAGGATGTCGCCCGGGTTCACCTCGGCGCCGATATAGACGATGCCGGCCTCGTCGAGATTCTTGAGCGCCTCTTCCGAGACGTTCGGAATGTCGCGCGTGATCTCCTCCGGCCCGAGCTTGGTGTCGCGGGCCATGACCTCGAACTCCTCGATATGGATCGAGGTGAACACGTCATCGCGCACGACGCGCTCGGAGATGAGGATGGAGTCCTCGAAGTTGTAGCCCATCCACGGCATGAACGCGACGAGCACGTTGCGGCCGAGCGCCAGCTCGCCGAGATCGGTCGACGGCCCGTCGGCGATGATCTCGCTCGCCTGGACGTAATCGCCCACGCGCACCAGCGGCCGCTGGTTGATGCAGGTGTTCTGGTTGGAGCGCTGGAACTTGCGCAAGTTGTAGATGTCGACGCCCGACTTCGAAGGATCGGTCTCCTCCGTCGCCCGGATGACGATACGGGTCGCGTCCACCTGATCGACCACGCCGGTGCGGCGCGCGCCGATGGCGGCGCCCGAATCCCGCGCCACGACCTCTTCCATGCCGGTGCCGACCAGCGGCGCCTCCGCCGTGATCAACGGCACGGCCTGACGCTGCATGTTGGAGCCCATGAGTGCGCGGTTGGCGTCATCGTTCTCGAGGAACGGAATGAGCGCGGCCGCGACTGACACGAGCTGCTTCGGCGACACGTCGATGAGGTCCACCTTCTCCCGCGGATAGAGCTCCACGTCGCCTGCGTGACGGCAGACGATGAGGTCCTCGACGAACGTGCCGTTCGGATTCAGCTGCGCATTCGCTTGAGCGATGATGTAGCGCGCCTCCTCCATGGCCGAGAGATAGACCACCTCGTCGGTCACCTTGGACTTCACCACGCGGCGATACGGGCTCTCGATGAAGCCGTATTTGTTCACCCGCGCGAACGTCGCCAGCGAGTTGATGAGACCGATATTCGGACCTTCCGGCGTCTCGATCGGGCAGATGCGGCCGTAATGGGTCGGGTGCACGTCGCGCACCTCGAAGCCCGCGCGCTCGCGGGTCAGACCGCCCGGGCCAAGCGCCGACAGGCGCCGCTTATGGGTGATCTCCGACAGCGGGTTGGTCTGGTCCATGAACTGCGACAGCTGCGAGGAGCCGAAGAACTCGCGCACCGCGGCAGCCGCGGGCTTGGCGTTGATCAGGTCCTGCGGCATCACCGTATCGATATCGACCGAGCTCATGCGCTCCTTGATGGCGCGCTCCATGCGCAGCAGACCGACGCGGTACTGGTTCTCCATGAGCTCGCCGACCGAGCGAACCCGGCGGTTGCCGAGATGGTCGATGTCGTCGATCTCGCCCTTGCCGTCGCGCAGATCCACCAGCGTCTTGATGACGGCGAGAATGTCCTCGCGGCGCAGCGTGCGCATGGTGTCCGGCGCATCGAGGTCGAGGCGCATGTTCATCTTCACCCGGCCCACCGCCGACAGGTCATAGCGCTCCGAATCGAAGAAGATGCCGTTGAACAGCGTCTGCGCGGCCTCCGGGGTCGGCGGCTCGCCCGGGCGCATCACCCGGTAGATGTCGAGCAGCGCTTCGTCGGTGTTCGAGTTCTTGTCGATGTGAAGCGTGTTGCGGATGAACGCGCCGATATTGACGTGGTCGATATCGAGGATCGGGATCTCTTTCAGCCCGAGTTCCTTCAGCGTCGTAAGCAGCTTCTCTTCGATCTCCTCGCCGGCCTCGCCATAGATTTCGCCCGTCTCCAGATTGACGACATCCTGGGCGAGGTAGCGGCCGTAAAGGTCCTCGTCGCTGATGAGCAGCTCTTTCAGGCCCTCGTCGGCGAGCTTGTTGGCGAGACGCGCCGTCACCTTGCGGCCGGCCTCGATGGCGACCTTGCCGGTCTTGGCGTCGATCAGGTCGGTGGTCGGCTTGATGCCGCGCATGCGATCGGGGCGGAACGGCATGCGCCATCCCTCCTTCGTCGCCTTGAGCACGATGCGGTCGTAGAAGGTCGACAGAATCTCTTCGTCGTCGAGGCCTAGCGCATAGAGCAGCGTCGTCACCGGCAGCTTGCGCCGGCGATCGATGCGCACATAGACCACGTCCTTGGCGTCGAACTCGAAGTCGAGCCACGAGCCGCGATAGGGAATGATGCGGGCGGCGAACAGGAGCTTGCCCGAGGAATGCGTCTTGCCACGGTCGTGGTCGAAGAACACGCCCGGCGAACGGTGCATCTGCGAGACGATCACGCGCTCGGTGCCGTTGATGACGAACGTGCCGTTCATGGTCATGAGCGGCATGTCGCCCATGTAGACGTCCTGCTCCTTGATGTCCTTGACCGAGCGGGCGCCGGTCTCCTCGTTCACATCGAACACGATGAGGCGAAGCGTCACTTTGAGCGGCGCGGCGAAGGTCATGCCCCGCTGCTGGCACTCCTCAACGTCGTATTTCGGCTGCTCGAAGGCGTAGCGGACGAACTCGAGCTGAGCCCGCTCGCCGAAATCCCTAATCGGAAACACGGAGCGAAATACGGACTGCAGTCCCTCGTCGGCGCGGCCGCCTTCGGGCTCATCCACCATGAGAAATTGATCGTAGGACTGCTTCTGAACCTCGATGAGGTTCGGCATCTCGGCCACCTCGGTGATGTGGCCGAAAAACTTCCGATATCGCTTGTGACCGTTAGTCTGTTGCGCCATGTGGTCCTCTCAAGGCTCGTCGCGACGGCTCACCGGAAACCCCGCTCATTGAAGGCGGAGACTCTGGTGAACTGTCACGTCACGCGAATTAGGGTGGGTTAGAAGCCCGGGCGAACACCGGAATATGGGGTCCGCCCAGGCTTACTTCAACCCAAGCTTACTTCAGCTCGACGGTCGCGCCTGCGTCCTCGAGCTGCTTCTTGATCTTCTCGGCCTCGTCCTTCGGGATGCCTTCCTTCACAGGCTTCGGCGCGCCCTCGACAAGGTCCTTGGCCTCCTTCAGGCCGAGGCTGGTGATCGCCCTCACCTCCTTGATGACGTTGATCTTTTGGGCACCGGCCGCGGTCAGAACGACGGTGAACTCGGTCTGCTCCTCGGCCGCGGCTTCGCCGCCGCCAGCCGCACCTGCGGCCATCATGGCCACCGGCGCCGCAGCGGAAACGCCCCACTTCTCTTCGAGCATCTTGGCGAGCTCGGCCGCCTCGAGCACCGTCAGGCTCGAAAGGTCGTCTACGATTTTCTGGAGATCTGCCATTATCTTATCCTCGTACGTTCAACTCTCGTATTGGGTTTCGTAAGCGTCACGCCGCTTCCTTGCTGCCATAGGCTGCGAACACACGGGCAAGCTGAGCTGCGGGCTCCTTCACGGTGCGGGCGATCTTGGTCGCCGGCGCCTGAATGAGTCCGATCAGCATGCCGCGGAGTTCGTCGAGCGATGGCAGGTCGGCAAGCGAGCTCACCGCCTTGGCATCGAGGACCGTGGCGCCCATCGCGCCGCCGAGGATCACGAACTTGTCGTTCCCCTTGGCGAACTTGACGGCCACCTTCGGCGCCGAGACGGGATCGTCGGAATAGGCGAGGCATGTCGGCCCCGTCAAAAGCTCCGAAATCCCTTTGGCGTCGGTCCCTTCGAGCGCGAGCTTCACGAGCCTGTTCTTCGCCACTTTGACCCGGCCGCCAGCGTCTCTCATGTCGCTGCGCAGTTTGGTCATGTCGGCAACAGACAGGCCCGCATAGTGAGCCACGACGACGACGCCGGTCTTGGCGAACACGTCGTGAAGCGCAGACACGACTTCGCGCTTCTCAGCTCTTTCCATGCTCACTCCGTCTCTTTTGGCCGCAAGCGAAGCTCACGGCCTCGGCCACAACGTGCCGCGAGAAGTTGCGGGGCGAGGCAAGAAGCCACCCCGCGCATTTCGCGCGGCGCTCTGTTGCCTGTCCCGCTCGCACGCGAAATCGCGCTAGAGCCACATACGAGGTTCAAACCGATCTCCTGGTTGCGGCGGTATTCCCGCATCCATCGAACCGTTCGTCTCCCGTCTCATGCAGGCCGAAAGGCTTAAGCGGTTTCCCGCACCTGCAATCTCGGACAGGTTGGATCGCCTGGATGACCAAGCGACCCTTCGGGACCGAAACGGCCCCGAAACTCTCTTACTTAAGCGCTGCCGAGACTGGCAGGCTCAACCTTCACACCGGGCCCCATGGTCGAGGCCACGGCGATCCGCTTCACAAACGTACCTTTGGCGCCCGAGGGCTTGGCCTTCATCACCGCATCGGCAAAGGCGCGGATATTCTCCACCAGCGCCTGCTCGGTGAAGCTCGCCTTGCCGACGCCGGCATGAATGACGCCGGCCTTCTCGACACGGAACTCAACGGCGCCGCCTTTGGCCGCGCCGACCGCCGCGGCGACATCGGTGGTGACCGTGCCGACCTTCGGGTTGGGCATCAGGCCGCGGGGGCCGAGCACCTTACCGAGACGGCCGACCAGCGGCATCATGTCGGGAGTGGCGATACAGCGGTCGAACTCGATCACGCCCTTCTGCACCTGCTCCACGAGATCCTCCGCACCGACCACGTCGGCACCGGCCTTCTTCGCCTCTTCGGCCTTGTCGCCCTTGGCAAACACGCCGACGCGGAGCTTCCGCCCCGAGCCGTTCGGCAGCTGGCACACGCCGCGCACCATCTGATCGGCGTGGCGCGGATCGACGCCGAGATTCATCGCGACCTCGATGGTCTCGTCGAACTTGGCTTTCGCCCCACCCTTGACCAGCTTCACCGCCTCTTCGATCCCATAGAGCTTGTCCTGCTCCAAAGTCTCGGCGGCGGCGCGGAACCTCTTACCGGGCTTGCTCATCGTCTACTCCTGCACCTCAAGACCCATCGAGCGGGCAGAGCCGGCGATGATCTTCATCGCTTGCTCGACGGAGTTGGCGTTCAAGTCTTGCATCTTGACCTCGGCGATCTCGCGGAGCTGATCCTGCGTCACGCGCCCTGCGACCCCGCGGCCCGGCTCCTTGGAGCCTTTGCCGATCTTCGCCGCCTTCTTCAGGAGATAGGACGCCGGCGGCGTCTTCATCTCGAAGGTGAAGGATCGGTCGGCATAGACCGTGATCACTGTCGGAATCGGCGAGCCAGGCTCGAGCTTCTGCGTCGCCGCGTTGAAGGTCTTGCAGAATTCGGGGATGTTCACCCCGCGCTGACCGAGCGCAGGACCGATCGGCGGCGAAGGGTTCGCCTGCCCTGCCGGCACCTGCAGCTTTATGTAACCGTCAATCTTCTTCGCCATCCCTTACACGTCCCGCGTTTCCGCTTATCTCACTCGGAAAGCTCGCTTAGAGCTTCTCCACTTGTGCATACTCAAGCTCGACCGGCGTCGCCCGGCCGAAAATCGAAACCGCCACTTTGAGCCGCGCCCGCTCCTCGTCGACCTCTTCCACGAGACCGTTGAACGAGGCGAACGGACCGTCCGCCACACGCACCTGCTCGCCGATCTCGAAGGTGACCGACGGCTTCGGCCGCTCCACACCCTCCTGCACCTGCTGGAGGATGCGCCCCGCCTCCTCCTCGGTGATCGGGATCGGCTTGTTGTCCGTGCCGAGAAAGCCCGTGACCTTCGGCGTGTTCTTGATCAGGTGATAGGTCTCGTCGTTGAGCTCCATCTTGACGAGCACGTAGCCTGGAAAGAACTTCCGCTCGGACGCGATTTTCCGGCCGCGGCGCATCTCCACGACCTCTTCCATCGGCACGAGCACTTCCTCGAACATCTCGCCGAGATTGGCGGCGGCGGCGCGCTCCTTGATGGATTCGGCGACCTTCCGCTCGAAGTTCGAATAGGCGTGGACGATGTACCAGCGCATAGCCATCGGATTCAGACTTCGACCTCCTACTGGCCCAGACCCAGAATGATCTTGACGAACATGCTGAACACCCAATCGACGCCGAGGAAGAACAAGCGCAGCGAAAACCGACATGGCGATCACCATGACCGTGGTGATGATCGTCTCCTTGCGCGAGGGCCAAGTGACCTTGGAGACCTCGGTGCGCACCTGCTGGAGAAATACAAAGGGATTCGTTCTCGCCATTTCAGTCCTTAGCCCACGGGCAACATCCGGCCCCTGTCCTTCTTCTTGTATCCCTCACCGGGGTTTGAGCCTCTCACCGTGGCAGGAGTGGAGGGACTCGAACCCCCAACCCCCGGTTTTGGAGACCGGTGCTCTAGCCAGTTGAGCTACACTCCTATCGCCTACTCGCCTTCGCCGTAAATTTAATATCAAAATCAAACGCCTAGCGGCCTAACTTGCTGGAGCGGGTGAAGGGAATCGAACCCTCGTCCTCAGCTTGGAAGGCTGCTGCTCTACCATTGAGCTACACCCGCATCCATCCGGCTCAATCGGAGTGGTGGTGGAGGGGGTTGGATTCGAACCAACGTAGGCATAGCCAACGGGTTTACAGCCCGTCCCCTTTAGCCACTCGGGCACCCCTCCTTGAGAGTCAGATCGATTGACTGGTGATTGTAACCAAGCAAAAACACCCCGCCGTCGGCCGGCAGGGTCCGCAATAGCTGCGTTTATGGGTAGCCATTCGGTCTCTGTCAACTGTAAATCAGGGCGAGCGGACTGGAATTCCTTGGTTTTATCGTACGGGCCGCGCCACTTCCACCGTCTCCAGCCCTAAGGCCGACCCGCCCATGCCGCGCCAAAAACCGAAGCATTCCAAGCCCTTCGCCCATGGCCCGCGCGGCCGACAGCGGCACCCGCGCGGAAAGCCCGAGACCGACCGCCTCATGCTCTTCGGCCTCCATGCCGTGGAGGCGGCGCTTTCCAACCCGGATCGGCCTCTTGTCCGCCTACTCGCCACGGAAAATGCCGCGCACCGGCTCGGTCCCCTCATCGCCAAGCGGGAGATCACGGTCGAGCCTGTCCTCCCGAAGGATCTCGACCGGCTGCTCGGCCCCGACACGGTGCATCAGGGCGTGGCGCTGGAGGCCGGCCCTTTGCCGCCCGTCGGGCTGGAGGACGTCGATCCCAACGGCATCCTGCTCGTGCTCGATCAGGTGACCGACCCGCACAATGTCGGCGCGGCGCTCCGCTCGGCGGCCGCCTTCGGCGCCGCAGGCCTCGTGCTGACCGAGCGCCATAGCCCCCCACTTACGGGCGTGCTCGCCAAGGCGGCGAGCGGTGCGCTCGACCTCGTGCCCGTCGTGCTGGTGAAGAACCTAGCCCAAGCGCTGACCGAGCTCGGCGACCGCGGCGTCCTGCGCATCGGTCTCGCGGAAGAAGCAGACGGCGCCCTCGAGGACACGCCTCTCACCCGCCCGCTTGCCCTCGTGCTCGGCGCCGAAGGCAAAGGCTTGCGGCAGCTCACACGGGAGCGCTGCGACCAGCTTTGCCGCATCTCGACGGTGAGGGCGCTTGCGAGCCTCAATGTCTCCAACGCCGCGGCGATCGCCATGCATTGGGCGAGCCTCAAGACGCAGACGACCTGAGCCTGAACGAGAGCGAGGGGAAAGAAGCCGCAGCCCCTTCCCCCTCGATCCCGGGAATCAACCAGCTCGCGCCGGAAGCTCGGTAGACTAGTTGCAGAAGCGGCGGCCGAACGAATCGTACCAGCAGTTCCTGCGCCAATAGGTGTTGCAGGTGCTCAGACCGCACTCACCCGCATAGGCGGGCTGCGCGTAGTAGGCGTAGTAATTCGGCGACCGATAACGGTACGCGGTTGGACCAGGCGGCAAGCCACACGGCGCAACGCAAGGCGGAGGGGCCACGGCGACCCGCCCGCACGGCGAACCGCACGGTGAAGGCGCCACGACCACGGGCCGCGTGCGCCGCAACGGAATGGGATGGGGCGTGGGAACGAGAACGGCGGCGTTGCAGCGGAAGCCGACACCGCACCAAGCATCGGCGTCGCCGGCACTCGCCAGGCTGAAGCCGACCGCCAGCGCCAGCACGGCAGCAAGACTCATCAAGACTTTCATCACGGGAACTCCACTCGGAACTGGGGCACCCCCTCCTGGCGCTTGTCCCGCCAGCGGTGGTTCTCGTGAAGCTATCTTGAGCAAGTATCGGTTAGGTTAATAAACTGCTGTTTCTGGGGCACCAGATATTACAGATGCACTAATGCCTGCCTCAAAATGAGACAAGCACCGAGCGTCACAGTATTTTTGAGAAATAGACTACAGAGAGTCTTGATCCGGCTTACTTGATGTAGGTGTCGGACGCCGTCCGCGGCCCTCATAGGCCGGCTCCAGATAGTGGAAATAAGGCTCGCAGCGGGGAAAGTCCTCCGCCGCCGTGGTGTAAGGCCGGTAGAACCACCAATAGTTCCGCCGCAAGCAATAGGCGCTCTGCACCCGCTTGCCGTGATGGAACCAGCCGGTTCCTCCTTCGGCCTGGGCACTGTCCCAGCGGCACGAGAGCGAGCAGACAAGCGGCTGCAAGCGCAACCAGTCCAAGCCTCAAATTGCTCATGCCGATCCCCCTTGGCACCCCTCTTAAGCAATCGGACTCTAAACGAAGAGAGAAGCCTGAGCAACGCAAGGCTCCGGCAACGAATGGCGTGCATGGTTCGCCCACGGAACAACCCTTGACAGGGACGCGCCCTCGTCCCTCAACTCAAGATCGGGCAGAGTCGCGTGTTGTAAAAAACGGCGTACGGAACGAAGCTCCCAAGAAAGAGTTGGCCATACCTCTCCCATTTCAAGTTTTCAGGAAGGAAACCCCCCATGTCACCAGCCCGCGACACCGATGATCTCGCCAAGCAGATCAATGCCATTCGCGCCGATATGCAGAACCTGACCTCGACGGTCAAAGGGATTGCCGGCAAGCAGATGAACCGCGCCCAAGGCAAGGCGATGGAGACCGCGCAGGAGGCCGAGGACGCCATCAAGCGCAATCCGCTCCAGGCCGTCGCCATCGCGGCCGGACTCGGCTTCCTGTTCGGCGTCTTCACCCGGCGCTAGGAGAGGCCTTCATGCTGCGCCTCGTGCTGTCGCTGATTTCGTCTCTGCAGATTGGGGCGCGCGTCAAGGACGTGGTCGAGCGCTCGGTGCGGCAGGCGATCGTCATTGCCATCGCCATCGTCGTGCTGTTGTTCGCCATCGGCTTCGGCTTGGTGGCGGCCTATCAGGCGCTCATCGTCTACGGCTTCACGCCGCTCGCCGCGGCCGGGATCGTGGCCGGCGTGCTTGCCGTGCTCGGCATCATCATCCTGGCCGTCGCTCCCTTGTTCGGGAAGCCGAAGCGCCGAGAGCCGACTTTTGTGAACGCCCCCGCCGAGGGCATGGCCATGATCGACCAGGGCGTCGGCAAGGCCATGCAGCAGGTCGGCCCGCTCACGCTTCTGGTCATCGCCTTCGCCGCAGGGCTCCTCGCCAGCCGCCGCCGCTAAACGTGCCGTTCCGGCACGGTCTCTTAATCCCGTCTTAACCAACCGCCTTGCACCTTCGGGGATAAGCGAAACGCTTATCCACCAAGGGGCGAGGCGAGATGCCATGCTGAGGGCTTCGTGTCTGGTGCTGCTGGCGATCGGCCTGCATCGCAGGCGGCGCGCAGGCGCAAGTCGTCGATGTGCCGCGGCCCTACGCCATTCCCTTGCCGCCCATCGTCCAACCCCGAGCCCCAATGGGAGCTCGGCATGCGCTACTGGTGGAGCGAGGGCAAGCACGCGCTTCGACATCAATTCGAGCCGGCAAAACCCACTCCTTGGCAATCCCACCTCGACGCTCACCTATGACGGGATCGACGCCAATTCGCTCGAGTTCGTCTTGGGCGTGCGCAACGAGACCAGGACCTTCTTCAAGGGCTTCGTCGGCGGCGGCTGGCTCGACGGCGGCAGCCTCGACGACGAGGACTTCTTCGCCGGCCAGATCAAGTTCTCCGACACCTACAGCGAGCTCGACGGCGACGGCCTCGTCTACGGCACCATGGATGTCGGCCAGGACTTCACGCTCGATCGACCGCGGGCCCCGCGTCGTCGTCAGCCCCTTCATCGGCTTCAACTACTGGCAAGAGACGGTGAACGGCTTACGGGGCGCGCTGTAACAGCGACGATGTCGGCGGCGTCTTTTGCGGACCGCCCGGCTCCATCGAGGTCCCCTTCTCCACCAAGGTGATCAACAACAAGGCAAGCTGGTCGTCGCTGCGGCTCGGCGCCGAGCTCAAGGCGAAGCTCTGGGACCGGCTGACCCTGCGCGGCGATGCGGCCATCCTCCCGCGTCGCCTATCTCTGGAACGAGGACAGCCATTACCTGCGCGCCGATCTCGGGCCCGTGCCGAATATCGAGGACAGCGGCACCGGCTGGGGCTATCAGCTCGAAGGCGAGGTCCGGCTCGACCTGACCGCAACACTGGGCGTTCGGCGCCGGCGTCCGCTATTGGTATGCGGAGACCAACGGCGAGAGCGACTTCGTCAATATCGGGCTGACCACGGAGCTTCAGGACTTCACCAGCGAGCGCTTCGGCGTCTTCGGCAACGTCACCTACCGCTTCGACACCTTCTAGGGCGCCGCTTCGGGCCTTCGCGCGCGCGGCTTGAGTGCGCGGCCGAAAGCGGGATAAATGGCTGGATCGCGAAGGCCCGATATCCCATGTCGAGGGCCGGGGCTCGCGCAGAAAGGCCGGCTTAGCTCAGTTGGTAGAGCGGCTGATTTGTAATCAGTAGGTCGGGGGTTCGAATCCTCCAGCCGGCACCATAATATGAGCCAGATGAGCGCTCAGGCTGCCTTTGGCAGCGAGGTGCGCGACCCGCGGCGGGGTGGCGTAAGACAATGACCAAAATCGTGCTTCTGGCTCTCGGGCTCTGTCTTGTCCCGGCCGTTCTCCATGCCCAGACCCAATCGCTGAAGCCGACCCAATCGGCGTGCACGATCGGCAGTCAAAGCCTCCGTGTTTGCAACAACGGCCTGCAATCGTGCAACGACGTCTGCGCCGCCAGGGCGCTCGACGTGAACGCGGATATCGCCGGCTGCACGACAGCCTGCTGCACGCAATATAATGTGTGCCTGAATATCCGCGGCTGCGGCTCACGCGTCATCAACTGCCAATAAAATCCCGCGCCTACGAGCCGCCCGCCTCGGCGGACACTTCGTCCAGCTGCGACTTGAGCAAGTCCGGCGGCAGATACTGAATGAGCGACCTCTGCTTGCCGTCGAGCTCATAGCTGAGCTTGAGGAGCAGCCCGCCATAGGATTCGAAGAACTCCTCCACCGTGAGGCCGTCCGCACCGTCGTCCATTGCCTCCTGCGGGAACAAGAACACGAGCCGGAACGGTGTCTTTGGCGGCACCGTGTCCTTCGGCACGATCTCGAGCGCTTGCGCCTCGGCGCCGCCCTCGCCGGATCGGGGACCGCAGGCTTGTCCACTTGGAGCGTGAGCTTGAGGTCAGGCCGCTGCACGTCCGGTTTGAGCACGGCCTGCACCGCGGTCAGAGGCTGATCCGAGTGGTTCACCCCGCTGATAGAGAGCCCGTTGATGCGGAACGAGGCGGGCGTGCCCGAAAGCGTGAACACCGCCCGCTCGGGCAAAGGCCGGTCGGTCTCCTGGAACGTCCAGGTGATGCCGGTGGCGGTCTCCTCGCTCGCTTCCGTCGCCGCCGTCGTGCCTGCGCCGGCGCGCAAGAAGAGGCCGCCGCCGAGCAGAAGCCCGCCGCAAACCAGCAACACTGCCCCTGCAATGATCAACATCTGACTGAGATCGAGTTCCCTGATTGAAGACCAAGACTCGCGAACGCGCCCAAGCGCCCGTTTGCGCCGCCATGACTTGTGTTCGATACCACGCACCCTTCGCCCATGAAGATAGCGCGTTTTCGCCCTTGACCCGAGGCGCGGCGATTTCGGGCTGAGGCGCGGCGCTAACGTAGGCTCGGGCAGCCGAGGCTCGTTGGGCGACACGCCCTCCACCCAGAACCCTTCATAGAACGGGCCGTAAACTTCGGCGACTTCGGCGGCCTGCACCTCAGGCTGAGCGGTTTCCGCCTCCGGCTCAGCGGTTGGCATCCAGGGATCGTTGGCCGCATGGCCGACGATCTCGACGCCGTCGCGGTGCGGTCCGTAAATCTCGACGATGGCCGATGGTGCCGCGGAACCCCCGCGGGGGCGCGGCGGTACCTTGGCCCGCTCGAACACCCCTTCGGCACGCGCCGCCTTCGCGCGCGCATAGCGCTCCGCCTGCCGCCCGAGCTTGGCCATGCGCACGTAGAGCGCGGGTGCAAGCGCGGCGCCCCGCGTCTTGCTCCACCGATACCCTGCTGCAAGCTGCCGCTTGCTTGCCGCCCCAAAAGCCGAGGTCTTCTCGCCGAGGCGCGCGAACCCGCGCGACGCGGAGCGGCCTGTTGCGTCCGCAACCGCCGAGCCTCTGGCGGAGGCGGCCGAAAGCCCGCTCCCGATCGATCGGCCCGCCGACCGCCCGAGGACGCCGGCCTTGGCCGCCACGAGCGACGACCCCGTTGCGAGCGTTCCGTGCCTACCAGATACGCGAAGACATGCAGCCTTGGCGCCGCTCCACGCCAGCCCAGCCGACTCCGGCCGATCAAAGCGCAAGCGCGCAACTTCGCGCCCGTCCATCGCGCACCAGCAGCGATGAGGCGCGCAAGAGCATCTGCATCCCTGCGCGCCGTCCATTGCGCCCCGGCCGCGATGAGGCGCCCGAGATAGGCGGCGCCCCGCGCGATCAGCGCCCCAATCGATTTGAGGCCCGCAGCCGTCTTGGCGAAGGCGAGGAAGATGAGCGAGCGGACGAACAGAAGCGACGCAAAGGCCGCGGCCTGCATCGCCCGGAACGCGCGCTGACGCATGAGTTGGCGCCGGCGCCGCGCGCGGTCTTTGCGGGCAAGCGCCAGACGGTGCTCGCGCTGGCGCTGCAGCCAGCGTTCGTGCCGCGCGCGGTCCCGCTCCACGGCGACGCTCTGGGCTTGCAGCCAGCGCTGATGGTCGGTCAGGTCGGATTTCGCGGTGGAAAGAAACGCGCCCGACTTCGCAGCGGTATCCTGGGCGGCGGCAACAGTGGCCTCGAACGCCGCAGTCTCTTTGGACTCTGCGTCGTTTTCCCGTGTCGACCAGGCACGTTTCTTACGCATCGGACTGGCCATGCCGAGAGGCTCCGCTAAGGACCGGATCCGGGTCGAGCCTCATGAATCACAAGACTCGACTGGTACCCCGGGGGAACGCATAAAACGCGCCGCCGGAAGCTCCCTCCCCCGACCTTGGAGCCTCGGCCGCAAACAGGCTGCCAGACATCGCCTCGCCACGAACAAGACGAGCCTCCCGGTGCCGTCCCGGCAAGACTATCGGCTGTCAGCTCTCCGCTCGCCCCACAGCTTAGCGGTCAAACCGATTGCGGCCAACGGCCAAACCCTGCCCCCAACACTTTTCTATGGATATGTGTGGCGTCTACGCCCGCGCGCAAACATCAATAGCTATCGAGGCCGTCCGTGCCGGCCCCCAGAACGCGGTCGAAGTCCCGCGCGCTTCTGGTACTCGATCTCGGCCTTCTGGGCACGCTGGGCCGCCAAATTCTGGCGGCAGGCGTCATAGGGGGCGCTGCCCGGCGCGCCCTTGGCCGCGGCAGGTCGCCTCGTCCTCGGCTTCGGTGGCCGCCTGCTGGGCCACGCGCTCGGCGCTGGATCTCCTCCCGCGACGCACAAGCGAAAAGGCCCGCCCAGAGAGGAAGCAAAGCGGCCAAGATCAAGGACTTTCTCACCATGGCCCTGTTGCTTGCCCAGAATGATGGCGCGGTGATGGTCGGCCCGGAACGCGCGCCGCGCCTTGAGACTGCCCGGTTGGCTGCTTAAGTCTCGCCTTGGAAAACGAAAGCGCCGACCCCGCCCCTCTAGCACAGAGCGCAGCAGCCCCGTGAAAGAAGCTTTTCGAGCGACCTTGAGCGCCCTTTGCCTGGGCGCCCTCCTCTTCGGCTCGTCCCCCGCCGCCTTCGCCGAGGACGCCCACGCGCCCAAGACCGAGCAGACCGCCGAACACGTCACCCAAGAGGCGGCGCGCGCCCAGCTGCCGCCCAAGGCGATCACGCTCCACACCGCGACCCTTGCCGGCAAAGAGGTGCCCTACAGCGCCGAGGCCGGCGCCCTCGCGCTCAAGAACCCGCAAGGGAAGACCAAAGCGGAGATCTTCTACGTCGCCTACGCAACGGAGCCGGAGGACGCCAAGCGCCCGATCACCTTCGTCTTCAACGGCGGCCCGGGCGCCGCATCCGCCTATCTCCATCTCGGCGCCATCGGGCCGAAGGTCGTCGAGGCGAACGCCAACGGCGAGCTGATCGGCCCGCCGCCGCGCCTCGTCGACAACGACTCGAGCTGGCTCGCCTTCACCGATCTCGTCTTCGTCGATCCCGTGGGCACCGGCTACAGCCGCGCGGTGGACGGCAAGGACGACGACTTTTGGGGCGTCGAGCAGGACACCGAGTCGCTTGCCGAGTTCATCCGGCTCTATCTGATCGAGGCGGGCCGCTTGGCCTCGCCGGTCTTCCTGGCCGGCGAGAGCTATGGCGGCTTCCGCGCCGCGACCATCACGCGCAAGCTCCAGAAGAGCGGCGGCATCTCGCCGAGCGGGCTGGTGCTCATCTCGCCCGCGCTCGAATTCGCGCTGCTCCACGGCGAGGACTACGACCCCCTCCCCTGGGCGCTCGCGCTTCCCTCTTACGCCGCGGTCAAGCTCGAGAGCGAGGGCGTCACCGGACGCGAGGCTCTTGGCGAGGCCTTGAAGGACGTCGAGCACTACGCCCTGACCGATTATCTCGTGGCGCTCGCCTCGGGCGCCGAACAAGGCGGCAAAGACGCGAGCGCGCGCGTGGCGGAGCTCACCGGCCTGCCGCTCGACAAGGTCGAGCAGCACCTGGCGCGCATCACGCCGTCCGTCTTCATCAAGGAGTTCGACCGCGCCAGCGGCCAGCTCCTCAGCCGCTATGACGGCAGCGTGAGCGGACCCGACCCCAACCCGTCAAGCGCCTGGCCGCGCGGGCCCGACCCCGTGCTCGACTCCACCGTGCCGCTATGGACGTCGGCCTTCGTCCACTACGCACAAGACGAGCTCGCCTATAAGACCGACGAGACCTACCGGCTGCTCAATCGCGAGGTGCGCGACAAATGGGACTTCGGCACCAGCCCGACCCGGCAAGGCTATGCCGGCGTGCTCGACGACATTCAGCAGGCCCGCGCCGCCAACCGCGCGCTCGAAGTGTTCATCGCCGCCGGCTACACCGACCTGATCACGCCCTACATGGCGCCCGCCTATCTGGTGAACCAGCTCCCGCCGCTCGAAGGCGCAGCGCCCATCACCATCGAGGACTATGCCGGCGGCCATATGCTCTACTTGCGGCCCGATTCGCGGCGCGCGCTAAAGGATGACGTGGAAGCCATGTACCGGCGGGCGCTCTCGACGGTGTCGGAGGGCTGAACCACCTCGCGTGATCGGCTAGACTCGCGATTCTAGACGGACAGGATCCCGCGATGCCAATTCGAAGTTTCGCTCTCGCCGCGCTTGGCTTCTCGCGCTTGCCGCCCCATGCCTGGCCGAGGACACGCCCGAAACGCAAGACGCGCCGCCCCCGCCGAAATGGCGTGAGTTCCACTTCCCCGAGCGGGGCTTCGTCGCGTCGTTTCCTGGCGTGACGACCAAGCCGAAAGCCGAAAGCACGCCGGTCTCCGGGCAGAACCCGCTGCTCCAGCACGACTATCAGGTGAATGTCGGCGACGACACGGTCTACAGCGTCGTGGTGTTCGAATATCCGGAAGGCCGCGCGCCCAACCCGCCCAAGCCCGACTACTTCAGGAAGGTCGTCGCGGCCTACGCCAAGGGCAGCGACACGCGGGTGCGCACGAAAGGTCAAGACCATCGACGGACGCCCCGGCTATGAAGCCATAGCCGAGGACGGCAGGGGCAAGCTCAACCACCTGATCGACCTCGTCGCCAATGGCGACCGCATCTACATGGTGGTCTCCGCCGGCCCGAAGGGTCACGCCAAGAGCGAAGATGCGGAGCACTTCCGCGACAACTTCCGCCTGCTCGGCGGACCACCCCCGCCTGAGCCTGCGACCAGCGCCGCCGCCGACTAACAGCCCGAACGCTAAGCCGTCCGCTCGCGCAGCTCGTTGACGAAACGCTGCACGTCTTCCGACGGCGCGCGGGTGAAGAGGCTGACCCCGATCATGACGAGAAAGCCGACCGGCACCGCGAACAGGCCGGCAAAGGCCCCGCGCACGCCCCACCAATTGGCGATCGGGCGCACCGCCTCTTTCCAGTCGGCCAGCACCGCGTCCTGCGCGGCGCCTGAAGCAAGGTAATAGTTGTGCCGCAGCGCGTCGTACGCGGCGACCTGGGCATCCGTCGCGTTGGAGAGGAAGCTCGACGAACTCGTAGAAGGCGAACGGGATCGCGTGCGGCGCGATCATGTAATAGAGACACACGAGGAGCCCGGCGACCATGCCGGCAAGCGCCGCATCGCCCGTGGCGCGCTTCCACCACACCCCGAGCACCAGCACCGGCAGAAAGGCGCTCGCCGCGAGCGAGAAGGCCGCGCCCGTGGCGATCAACATGTCTTGCGCGGCGCCCACCGCGGCAACCCCGGCAAGCCCGGTGACGAGGATCACCGACAGGCGCGCGACGAGGAGCTGCCGCCGCACCGATGCGGTCGGATGCAAGCTCTTGTAATAGACGTCGTAGGACAGCGCGTTCGCGATCGAAAGCGCGAGCGCGCCGCCGGCGGCAAGCAGCCCCGCGATCGCGCCGACGACGAGCAGCGCCTCGGCGATCATGGACAGCGCATCCCCGGCCGCCACCCGTGCCGCCTCGAACAGCGCGGCAAGAGCCGGCGCGGCGAGGCAAAGCACCCCGGCAAAGAACGGCGCGGCAAGAAACGAGATCCGCGCCTCGCCGGCCGAAGGTGTCGTGAAGCTCCGCATCAGGAGATAGGGCAGCGACGCGGTCCCGGCCGCGAGGCAAAAGATCAAGGCGAAGCGGTTGGCGGCGTCGCTCTGCGCGAAGATTTGCAGTCCAAGGTCGGGGACCACCTCATCGAGCAGCAGGCGCTCCGTGTCGCCAACGTCCCCGTCTGCCACAGCACGACCAGGACCGCCAAGACCGACACCGCCAGCAGCACGAGGTATTGCGCGATCTGCGACAGGCTCAAGGAACGCATGCCGCCGATCAGGATGCAGACGAGGATCATCGCCACGCCGCCGCCAACCCCGACCGCGAGCGGCAAGGCAAACACCGCAGCGCCGATCAGGCCGAGGGCGAACAGCACCACGGCAAGCGCGGGAAACGAGCACAGGATCACGGCGAGCACCGCAAGCGGCCGCACCTTGTCGCCGCCGAACCGCTCGGCGAGAAAGTCGGGCAACGTGTAGCCGCCGTACCTCCGCAAGTACGGCGCGAGCAGGATTCCGCTCAAGATCAGGCCGATGCCGCCGCCGAGCAGCAGCGGCAACGCCCTCCCAAGCCGGACCGACGCCGCCCGCCGCCCCGACGAACACGAGCGCCGCCATGACGACACCGCGATCGCCATGCCGTTGAACAACGCGGGCATCAGCCGGCCCGCCACATAGAAGTCGGAGACCGGCCGCACGATCTGCACGAGGCCCGCCCTGGCAAAAAGAGCACCACCAGGAGAATCGAGATTTGGGTGCTTAGCGTCGCCGGCCTCCCTTCTTGCGTTGCTTCGGCACAACATCGCACAGAAGTTGGCCGAACTGCGCGAACTCGGCCTTGCGCGGCGAGGTCTTGCGCCAGGCAAGCCCGATCTCGCGCTTCGGCTCCGGCGCCGCGAAGCGCAACAGCCGGATATCGCCGCCGCGATGGATCTCGCTCGAGATCGCCATCTCCGGCAAGAGCGTGATGCCGTAGCCATTGGCGACCATCTGCACGATGGTGGCGAGGCTCGAGGCGCCGAAGCTCTCGCGCGCCTCGCGCGTCATCATGTGGCAATAGGACAGCGCCTGGTCGCGCAAGCAATGGCCCTCCTCCAGGAGCAGCAGCCGCTCATCCGACAGCATGTCGGGCGTCGCGCTCGCCCTGACTTCTCCGGCGTCGCCTTGGTCGCCAGGATGAAGGCGTCGTCGAACAGGAAATGGGTCTCCACCTCGGGATCGTCGATCGGCAAGGCGACGAGAATAACGTCGAGATCGCCGCTCACAAGCTCACGCACGAGATTCTCGGTCAGCGTCTCGCGGAGCTGCAGGCTGAGCGCGGGAAAGCGCCGTTGCAGCTCCGGCAGCGCCGCCGGCAAAAGATAGGGCGCGATCGAGGGGATGGCGCCGAGCTTGAGCACGCCCGACAGCACGCCCTCCTGCCGCTTGGCGTAGTCGACGAGATCGCGCACCGAGGCGAGGATGGTGCGCGCGCGCCGGGCCACCTCCTCCCCTTTCTCGGTGAGCTCGACGCCGGATTTGCGCCGCTCCACCAGGCTCAGCCTTGAGCTCGTCCTCGAGCTCCTTGATCTGCATGCTGAGCGCCGGCTGGCTGACGGCGCAGGCCTCCGCCGCATGGCCGAAATGCCGCGTCTCGGCCAGAAATTCCAGATAGCGCAGCTGCCGGAGCGAAACCATGGCGATAAGGAGGGCTTATGCTTTCTATAAGGAAATACGATTGGAAATTATCATGACCCGATCGCATATTCCAATCGCAGAGTCGGGCGGCCGATCCCTCGGGTTCGCAAAGCCTCTGGGCCGCACCGACCATTGCTTGGTCTTAAACTCGCGAAAGGAGAACCAACATGCGTGAGTGGCACAAGCCGACGATTGAGGAGACGGAGTCCGGTATGGAGGTGACGAGTTACCTGCCGGCCGAGCTGGATCGCGCTTAATCCGGCTTTTCTCATCTCGGAAATTCGCGAAGCGGCGATCCGGCGAAAGCCAGGTCGCCGTTTCGCTTTTCTGGCATCCGGTGCGACGCCGGCGGGTCGTGGCACCCGCCCCGCCTTTCGGCTACGATGGCGCGACGCGTTACCCCGAATCTTCGTTTCAGATGTTCTTAATCCGGTATCAACACAGTGTTCATGAACGAGTCATGAAAATCTCATTCGGCCTCACCATGTTTCATCATGGTATAGACCGTTTCGAAGGCGCCGCTGAGAAGCGCCATTAGTCGACAAATACTTTGAGGATTGACGCGCATCAAGAAGGCGGCAGCGGCGCCAAGCTACGTTATCCTCTTAGGCCAATGGTTGAGATCGAGGTATAGCCGTGACCAAGATTATGAGCCCCGAGGAACTCGAGCAGGAGCTGCGCGCCATCGGCGCCGCGCAGTATCACGACAAGCATCCGTTTCATAAGCTGCTGCATGGCGGCAAGCTGAACAAGGGCCAGGTCCAGGCCTGGGCCCTGAACCGCTATTGCTACCAGTCGGCCGTGCCGCGCAAGGACGCGGCCCTGATCAGCCGCTGCCACGACCGCGAGCTTCGCCGCGAGTGGCTGCACCGCATCATGGACCACGACGGCTATGGCGAGGAGGAAGGCGGCATCGAGCGCTGGCTCGTGCTGACCGACGGCCTCGGGCTCGACCGCGACTATGTCATTTCGCGCAAAGGCGCCCTGCCCGAGACGGTCTTCGCCGTCGAGGCTTATGTGAACTTCGTGCGCGAGAAGACCCTGGTCGAGGCCGTGGCCTCCTCGCTCACCGAGCTGTTCGCGCCGAACATCCACAAGGCGCGCATCTCCGGCATGCTCGAGAACTACGATTTCATCAGCGACGACGTGATGGCGTATTTCAAGCGCCGCCTGACCCAGGCGCCGCGCGACGCGGATTTCGCGCTTGAATATGTGAAGCAGAACGCGCGCACGCCCGAGGCGCAGCAAGGCGTGCTCGATGCGCTCCGCTTCAAGACGCATGTGCTGTGGGCGCAGCTCGATGCGCTTTACTTGGCCTATGTCGAGCCGGGCATGATTCCGCCCGGCGCCTTCGTGCCGGGCGAAGCATGACGGGCGAGACACGACGTCTCCCGGCCGGCTGATCGTCGGCCGCGAGACGCGGCCGCAATTGCCGCCCTATCTGAAGCTCCGCCATGACGCGGGGCGCGGGCGTTGGGTTTTTTTGGCGCCGGAGCGGGTTCTGACGCCGGACCAAACTGCCGTCGCGGTGCTGCAACTCTGCGACGGAAAAAGAACCGTGGAGGAGATCGCCGCCAAGCTTGCCGAGGAGTATTCGGCACCGGCCGACGTGATTACCGCCGACGTGCTCGACCTGCTCCAGGGCCTGGCCGACAAGGGATACATAAAGGGATGACCGAGGAGCTCAAAGGTAACGGACATCTCGAGACGCTCGTCGTCGACGACGAGCCGACCGAGGGCGTGGTCGGCGCGAGGACGCAACCGCGGAACTATGCGCCCGCGCGCCGGTCGGCCTGCTCGCCGAGCTGACCCATCGCTGTCCGCTGCAATGTCCTTATTGCTCCAACCCCGTCGAGCTCGAGGGCGTCAAGAACGAGCTGACCACCGAGGAGTGGTGCTCGGTGATGCGCCAAGCCGGCGAGATGGGCATTCTGCAGATCCATCTGTCCGGCGGCGAGCCCACCGCGCGCAAGGACCTCGAGGACATCGTCTCGGCCGCGTCCGACGCCGGCCTCTACTCGAACCTGATCACCGCCGCCGTCACCCTGAAGCGCGACCGGCTGGAGGATCTGCAAAGCGCGGCCTCGATCACGTCCAGATCTCGTTCCAGGACGTCGATCCCGCGAACGCCGAGAAGATCGGCGCCTATCCCGGCGCCACGCAGAAGAAGCTCGACGTCGCCCGCTGGGTGACCGAGCTCGGCCTGCCGCTCACCATCAACGCGCCGATCCACCGCCACAACATCCATAACGTGCCGCGCTATATCGACATGGCCGTCGAGCTCGGCGCGCAGCGTCTCGAGATCGCCCACGCGCAATATTACGGCTGGGCCTTCTCAACCGTGCCGCGCTGATCCCGACCTACGAAGAGACGCTCGCCTCGATCGAGTATGTCGAGGCCGCGCGCGAGCGGCTGAAGGGCGTGCTCACCATCGACATGGTCGTGCCCGACTACTACGCCAAGCGCCCGAAGCCCTGCATGGGCGGCTGGGGCAAGGGCTTCATGAACATCACGCCGGCCGGCAAGGTGCTGCCCTGCCACGCCGCCGAGACCATCCCGAAGCTCGACCTTCGACAATGTGCGCGACCGGAAGCTGCTCGACATCTGGATGAACTCCGACGCGTTCAACGCCTTCCGCGGCACCGACTGGATGAAGGAGCCGTGCCGCTCCTGCGCCTTCAAGGAGATCGACTTCGGCGGCTGCCGCTGCCAGGCCATGGCCATCACCGGCGATCCGCGCAACACCGACCCGGCCTGCGCGCTGTCGCCCTATCACAGCGAGATGGTGAAGCTCGCCAAGGAGGAAGCGGCCAAGCCGGCGACCGAGTTCGTCTACCGCAACCCGCGCAACGCCGCCGAAGCTCTGAAGGCCAAGGACGAGCCGCTCGTCCCCGCCGAGTAGGCAGCGCGCTCCGCGCCTTCTGAAAGATGTGACTGCCTGCTAGGCGGCGAGCCGTGCATCAGCCGCAGTGAGGATGGGCCTCCCGCGCCGGACAGCACCCGATAGGCATGGACGAAGGCGAGCGTCGTGACCGGCATGGCCACCAGCAGGCCGACGAAGAGCGCGAGCACCCCGACGAGCACGATCAGCGCCAGGAGGACGATGAGGCCGAGCAGCGGCCAGCGATGGCCGCGCGCGATGCGCATGCTCTCCTTCATCGCCTCGATGGGGCCGAGCTCCCTATCGATGACGATGAAGGTCGTGAACATGAAGAAGAGTGGCGATGATCCCCGGCACGATCAGCAGGACGAAGCCGACGCCGATGGCGAGCCCGACCAGGATCGACGCGCCGAGAAACTTCCAGAACGGCCGGGGATGCCACAGCGTGGAAAGTCCACGGTCTCGGGATTGTCGTGCGCGGCGAGATAGAACGCCGTGACGCCCATGCTGATGAACGTGCTGAGCACGAAATTGACGATGCCGCCGACCACTGATCGGGTCTTCCGCCGAGCCGCCAAGTCGCGTCGATGCCGGTGCTGATAGCGCCGACAACAACATAAGCAAACAGGATGACGACGGTCGCGCCCACGAAGAACCAGGGGCGCTTCTTGAACGTCTCCCACCCGAAGCGGATGGCCGACCCGACCGTGAATTCCATGGCGCACCTATCACCGCGCGCCGATTCGGGCGGGATGGATATGCGGCAATCCACAGACGGATTTTGCACTGCACAACTTCCGTGAAGCGCGTTGCACGCCGCGTACGCCCAAAAATTCCGCCGGCAAAAGCCTTTGCCAAATTTTCCTGCCCAGGTTTCCACCTTGCAATGCCTATTTCTTTTCGCTACCATGGGCCCGACACTCGGCTGGCCCTCTTGAGACCCGCCGGCGAGGGCCTTCCGGGTTCCAAACCAACCGAAGCCGCGCCATCGGTCCATCATTATGAATCTTGGGTCTCTCGCTTCTTATCGCCGCCTCGGCGCAGCCGTCCTGCTCGGCGCCCTGGCTGGGCTCATCCTGGCTTGTCCGCTCGCCGCCGCCGCCGAAGCCACCGCCAAGGAGCGCAAGAAGGCGGCGTCGAGGTGCAGTGCCGCAATCGCCGGCGCTGGCGCCGCTGACGATCGGCTATTCCCGAGCGTGTGAACCACCCGCGGCCCGCCTCGCGCCTCGACGTCGAGCCGAAGGACGCCGGCATCGCCGGCGCCAAGATGGCCATCGAGGAGAACAATGCCGGCGGCCGCTTCACCGGCCACGTCTACAGCCTCGATGTCGAGAACGTGTCGTCGCCCGAGAAGGCGGTCGCCGCGCTCCAGAAACTCTACAACCGGACACAACTACATCATCGTCGATGCCTCCGCGCCCACGCTGCTCAAGCTGGCCGACTGGGCGAAGGGCAAGGACATTCTCCTGTTCAACATCCGCGCCACCGACGTGTCGCTCCGGCAGGAGAACTGCCGCGCCAATGTCATGCATATCGTGCCGGACCGCTACATGCTGGCCGACGCGCTGGCCCAATATCTCGTCAAGATGGACTGGAAGAACTGGCTGCTCGTGCACGGCTCGACCCCCGGCGATCTCGCTTATGCCGACGCCGTCAAGCGCGCCGCCGGCCGCTTCGGCGCCAAGATCGTCGACGTGCGCGAGTATGTGGACGTCTCCGGCGGACGCCGCGACGGTGTCGGCGCGATCCCGCCGCACAAGCCGAGCAAGCAGGCGAGCGCCGACGACACCGTGGTCGCGACGCCCCGCCTATGACGTCATCGTCGTCGCCGACGAGGATCAGCTGTTCGGCCCGCTCATGCCCTATCGCGGCGGCGGCGAGCCGCGAATCGTGGCCGGCACCACGGGTCTCACCGCCACGACCTGGAGCCCCGGCCATGAGAAATGGGGCGCGACCCAGGCCAACAACAATTTCGAGAAGGACTTCCACCGCCTGATGCTGCCGATCGATTATCAGGCCTATGTGGCGACCGCGCACCATCGGCGAGGCGGTGACGCGCAACGCCGACGGCGATTTCGCCACGTGTCGGCCTTCATCCACGGCCCCGATCTTCAGCTCGCGCCGTTCAAGGGCATCAAGCAGCAGTTCCGTCCCTGGGACGGCCAGTTCCGCCAGCCGATCCTCATCGCCACCGACAAGGTGCCGGTCTCGTTCTCGCCGCAGCGCGGGCTTCCGCGTGCCACCGCACGGAGATCGAGGTGGATACGCTCGGCATCGACGAGCCGGAGAGCATCTGCAAGATGTAGCCTCAGCGTCCGGCGGTGCCGGACGCGATCAGTCGCCCTTCTCGTCGAGCAGCGGCACGTTGTAGCCTTGCAGGATCACGTTGATGTCGTGCTGGTTCTCGGCGAGCACCTTGTTGATCTCGTGCTTCCACTGGGGCTCGTTCGGGCCGCACCCCCATGGTGATGCCGTAGATGGTGTTCGGCCCCGCGCTCTCCTTGACCAGCGGCACGAGCGAGAGCGGCACCTCGGCGCGCTGCGCGTAGTAGCCGCCGACCGGCCCCCACAGCAGCCCCGCATCGAGCTTGCCTGAGGCGATCTCGTCGATCATCGCCTCCGCGGCCTTTGCCGCGCTTTCGCCGGCATTGGTCTCGAAGGGCTTGGCGTTCGCCACCAGCCCGTGCATGGCGAGGATGCTCGCCGGCGGCGTGCGCGCGAACAAGCCGATGCGCTTCTTCTTGAGGCGCGGGTCCGCCAGCCTGTCGACGCCCTTGAGGTCGGCATCGTCCTCGCGGGTGATCAGCACATAGGACGTGTAGTAATAGGGGTTGGTGTCCTCGATCAGCCCGGTGCCTTGCGCATAGCCCATGACGAGATCGCAAGCGTCGCCGCCCATCGTGTTGGGCACATAGCCGGTCGCCTCTGGAAACCAGGAATATTCGAGCTCGTGCCCGAGCTTCTCGGCGATGAGCTCGGCAAGCTTGTTCTCGAAGCCCTCCCCCTTGTCGTTGGAGAACGGCATGTTGTCGGGATCGGCGCAGACGCGCAGCACCGGCGCCGCGCGTGCGCCGCCTATCATCAGCACCAGCGCCACCACGCGGCACTCGCCATGTCGGCCAGCCAGGACCGATCCCCTGCCCGGCGCAGTATCGATGCGCTGCCTCTCAAGGCCGCCTCTTCTTCATCTCGGAGCCAGCACCATAGCATGCTCGCAAGGAGAGCTGGCGTCCCACCGCGAGCGGCAATTCCTGCAAACATATGGAGATTGGAACCGGGTTCCGCCAGCCAGCCCCTTCATCCGCGGCCTCCCATTCAGCGATCGTCTCGGCCGCTCTTCGCCGGTCGGATAATGGGCGCCGCCTGACGATAAACGCCCTGTTATCTGGCAGTTAGGCTCTGTGGCTGAGGCTCATATTGAGCGCGGCGCGCGCATCCCGCTCTGCGGTCTCCCAGCACAACCGACCTTGATCCGGCATCCCACGCTCCCCACATGAGCGCGGTGCCACGGATAGGCTGTCAGGCGACTTTGAAACCATGGAGGTTCCCGATGCTCAAGCAGCTCACCGTTCCGGTTCTGGGTCTTGCCGTTCTTGCTGGCGCGACCGTTCCTGCCGCCGCCGATCGCGGCGGGTCTTATTGGGTCAGCCCCCGCCATGCCGACACCTATGACACGCAGCGGCAGAAAAAGAAGGCCACGAGCCAGTCTCAGCGTCGCAAGTTCAATCCCAAGCTCGATTTCGAGACCGAAGCAGTCTGGCGCAATCTTCGCCCCGAATGGTTCGACGACTAGGCCCTAATGCGATTCGATCCTCCGGCGTGCTAACCGCCCCCGACCGGCCCTTTGCCTACCGTCCGATCGCGGAATAGACGAAACCTGCGGCTTCGGCCTGCTTGGGCGAATATATGTTGCGCAGATCGATGAGCACGTCGCCGCGCATCTTGCCCTTGAGCTGGTTGAGATCCAGCGCGCGGAATTCGTTCCACTCCGTCACCACCACGGTCACGTCTGCTTGGTCCGCGGCCTCGAGCGCGCCGGCGCACCAGACTGTTCCAGGCAACAGCGCCTCGGCGTTGCCGCGCGCCTGCGGATCGTAAGCTCTGACCGTCGCCCCGCGTTCTTGCAGCATCGGGATGATGATCAGGCTCGGTGACTCGCGCACGTCGTCCGTATCCGGCTTGAACGTGACGCCAAGGACGGCCACCGTCTTGCCCGCGAGCGAACCGCCCCCGCGCGTTCGATACGGCTCGCCATGGAGATCTTTCGCTCCGAGTTGACGGTCTGCACCTGCTCGATCAGCGACACCGGCTGGCGCGCTTCGCGCGCCGTACGGATCAACGCCGCCACGTCCTTGGGGAAACAGGACCCGCCATAGCCCGGCCCCGGATGCAAGAACTTGTTGCCGATGCGCCCATCAGCGCCGACAGCCGTGGCCACCTCCTGCACGTCGGCGCCGACCGCCTCGCACAAATCGGCAATCTCGTTGATGAAGCTGATCTTCATGGCGAGGAAGGCGTTGGCCGAATATTTGGCGAGCTCCGCCGATTCCCGGCTGACGAACAGAACCGGTGCATTGCGCAAGGTGAGCGGTTTGTAGAGGCGCTCCATCAGCCCCCGTGCCCGCTCCTCGTCGCAGCCAACCAATACGCGATCGGGATGGGTGAAATCGTAGATCGCCGACCCTTCGCGCAAGAACTCCGGGTTCGAGCAGACCGCAAAGTCGGCGTCGGGGCGCAGCGCCCTCAGGCGCCGCTCGATCTCGCGGCTCGTGCCCACAGGCACTGTCGATTTCGTGGTGATCACCGTGAAACCGTTGAGGTGGGGCGCGATGTCCTCAACCGCCTGGAACACGAAGCTGAGATCGGCATGGCCGTCGCCACGGCGCATTGGGGTGCCGACGGCGAGGAACACGAGATCCGCCTCGCGCACGGCCTCCCCGAGGTCGGTGGAAAAGCTGATCCGCCCGTTGCGGAGGTTTCGCTCCAAGAGCTCGTCTAGGCGCGGCTCATAGATCGGCACGCGGCCCTGGCAAAGCTGATCGATCTTGTCCGCATCATTGTCGATGCAGGTGACCTTCCAGCCGAACTCGGAGAAGCAGGCTGCGGAGACGAGGCCGACATAGCCTGCTCCAATCATACAGATGTTCACGAAACGTACCCTTGATTGCGGCCCCGCCGTCAGGCGGTTTCCTAGTTCATTCGTCGCTCCCGTTCAATGGCGGGCCGGGGCTAAGCTTAGGGCAAGTTGCCACTGGAGCGGCTTTGCCTCAGAGGCTAGGGTCAGCCGGCCGGCGCCTCGGCTCTCCGGCCAAGATTGGCAAAGAAAAGCAACGGGATGGGTCCGCGTCTCCTCTATGTCCTCCTCGTGGGGACGGTCATTGTCGCCTCGCTTGCCTTGCGGGTTTGGGACCCGAGCCCGGTCGCGCGGATGCGGTCGCTCGTCTTCGACGCCTATCAGCGCGTCAGCCCGCGCGCCTTCGATCCCTCGCTGCCGGTGCGCATCGTCGATATCGACGAGGAGTCGCTAAAAAAGATCGGCCAATGGCCCTGGCCGCGCACCGTGCTCGCCGAGCTCGTCGACAAGCTCGCCGCACGACGGCGCGGCGGCGATCGGCTTCGACATGGTGTTTCCCGAGCCCGACCGCATGTCGCCGGCCAATGCACTGCGGTTCTGGCCGCAATCGGAAGCTCTGGCAGGCTGCAAGAGGAGATCGAGAAGCTACCCTCGAACGACCAGGTGCTTCGCCGAGGCAATCGGTGAAGCGCCGGTGGTGCTCGGCTTCATCGCCGCGCCGCAAGGAACGCTCGATCCCCGAAACCAAGGCCGGCTTCGCCCATGGCGGCGACGATCCGAGATTGTTCGCGCCCTATTACCCCGGCGCCGCGGCGAGCCTGAAGGAGCTGCAAGACAACGGCTCAAGGCGCAGGCTCGCTGAACTGGATCCCAGAGCACGACCAGATCATCCGCCGCATGCCGATCGTGGTCAGCGTCGGCGACACGCTCTATCCCGTCCTTCGTCGCCGACATGCTGCGGCTCGCCCAAGGCGCCTCGACCTATATCATCAAATCCTCCGGCGCGAGCGGCGAGAAGGCCTTCGGCGAGAAGACCGGCATCGTCAAAATCCGCGTCGGCGATTTCGAGATCCCGACCGAGGCCAACGGCCAGATGTGGATCAGGTTCACGCCCCAATCCAAGGAACGCTACCTGCCCGCCTGGAAAGTGCTCAACGGCGAGATCGGCGACGACGAAATCGCCGGCCGCATCCTTCTCATCGGCACCAGCGCCGCGGGCCTGCTCGATCTTCGAGCGACGCCGCTCGAAGCCTCCGTCCCGGGCGTCTAGCTTCACGCCCAGGCCATCGAGCAAATCCTGCAAGGCTCCTTCCTGCAACGGCCCGACTTCGCCACGCCCGCCGAGCTTCTCTATATCCTCGTGCTCGGCCTCCTCATCGCCTTTCTCATCTATCGCACCGGGCGCGCTGGGCAGCGCCGTGCTCGGCGGCGTGGCGGTCGCCGGCGTCATCGGGATCTCCTGGTATGCCTTCGACGCCTTCGGCTGGCTGGTCGATCCCGTCTATCCCGCCATCGCGCTGTACTGCCATCTATCTTGCCGGCACGCTGTTCGTGTTCCTGCGCACCGAGCGGGAGCGCAACCGCGTGCGCAACGCTTTCTCCCACTACATGGCGCCGGCGCTGGTCGAGCGACTCGCCGACGACCCGTCACGGCTCAAGCTCGGCGGCGAGACGCGCGACATGACGCTGTTATTCAGCGACGTGCGCGGCTTCACCACCATCTCCGAAGGTCTCGACGCCGAAGAACTCACCCGCTTCCTGAACTCCCTGTTCACGCCGCTGAGCAACATCATCCTCGACGAGCAAGGCACCATCGACAAATTCATGGGCGATGCGGTGATGGCGTTCTGGAACGCGCCGCTCGACGACACCGAGCATCCGAGCCATGCCTGCAGCGCGGCGCTGCGCATGATGCGACGAGATGGAGACGCTTGAACGAGCGCTGGCGTGAAGAGGCCGAAGCCAAAGGCCGGCCGTTCAAGGAGGTCAAGCTCGGCATCGGCCTCAACACCGGCATATGCTGCGTCGGCAATCTCGGCTCGGAGACGCGCTTCGACTATTCGGTGATCGGCGACAACGTGAATGTCGCCTCGCGCCTCGAAGGACAGTCGAAGACCTACGACGTCGTGACCATTGTCGGCGAGGAGACCACGGCGCGTGCGCCCGACTTCGCCTTTCTCGAGCTCGATCTGCTGAAGGTGAAGGGCAAGACCGCGGCGACGCGCATCTTCGCGCTGCTTGGCGACGAAGCGCTCAAAGAAGAGCCAAGCCTTCATCGATCTCACCGACAAGCATCGGCGATTTTCTCGCCCGCTACCGCGCCAAGGACTGGGACGCGGCGGAAGCCTTGAGCGTCGAATGCGAAAACATGGACGGCCGCAAGCTCAACCGGCTTTATGCGCTCTATCGAGAGCGCATCGCGTCCTTCCGCGTCACCCCTCCCCCGCCCGACTGGGACGGCACGGCCGAGGCCTTGTCGAAATAGCGCCGATGCCCGAAACCGCTATCCTCGCCCTTGCCGCCGTCGCCGTGCTGATGCTCAAGCACGCGGCCGCCGATTTCTTTCTTCAGACCCCGTACCAATATTGCAACAAGGGGATCTACGGCCATCCGGGCGGCTTCATGCATGCCGGCATCCATGTGGCGCTGACGCCGCTCGTCTATCTGGTGATCGCGCCCGGCTCGCTGCTGCTCGCCGGCGCGATCGCGCTCGGCGAGTTCGTCGGTCCACTACCACATCGATTGGGCGAAGGAGCAGATCACCCGCCGCAACGGCTAGACGCCGCAAACGCCGCGGCTTCTGGCATGCGCTCGGCATCGACCAGCTTATCCACGGGCTGACCTATCTCGGCATCGTCGCCGTGCTGATCTGGGCCGCAGCGCTAAAGCAGCGCGGAAATCTCGCGATTGGCGAATTCGAGCCGATCCGACAGCAGCCGGATGATCAGCTTGTGCAGCGCCGCCGCCGCGGCCGGGATCCTTCTCCTGCATCTGATCGAACGCCTCCCGCGTCAGCCGGTAGACGACGGTCGGCTCCTCGGCGACCACGCTCGCCGTGCGCGGCACGTCGCGATAGAAGCCCATCTCGCCCACCACCGTGTGGCCGATCATGCGCCGCAAGCCGGATCGGCCGGCCATGCTCGTCGATGATGGTGATGGCGACGCAGCCCGAAGCCTGGAAGCACGACGGAGTCGGACGGCTCGCCTTGATTGAACAGGAACTCGCCGTTGTCGAGTTCCTGGCGCTCCATGTAAGGCTGCGATGCGCGTCGAAATCGATCATGCCGCCGAACTCGTTGTGCAGCCAGCTCTCGAAGTTGTGGGTCGAAGCCTCGCCGACCTCGTGATGCATCAGCAGCATGTCCTCGCACCATTCGATCGCCTCGTTGCGGCTGCCGAACACCTGATGCGGCCGCGTTGCGCCGAAAAAGCCGGCGCCGTCGAAGCTCACGCGCATGGTTTCGCTCAAGCCCGAGAAGGCGAGCGTGACGCCGTGCTCCTCGCAATAATTGCGCAGCTTGACCAGGCTCAACACCGCCGAGGTATCGAGCCCGGGCACGGCGCTGAAGTCGAGCACGACATAGCCCACCGGCTTTTCCGTCTGCGCCTCGATCACCCGCTTGATGCGCTCGAACAGGCCGTTGGATGAGCCGAAGAAGATGAAGCCCGAGAGCCAGAACACATGGACGCGCTTGCCCTCCTCGCGCAGCAGCCGCGTCTGCTCCGGCGAGCGCTCCACATTGCTCGAGAACTCCTGGCGCGTGAGGTGCCGCCTGATCACGCCGATGCGGCTATAGCTCAGCGCGAACATCAGGCAGGCGCCGATGACGCCGAGCACCACGCCCATGAAATAGCCGAAATTGATGATGACCAGCGTCATCACCCCGGTCAGCGCCCATTCCATCCAGGAGCTTTGCGCCGGCGACTGCCCATAGCTCGATGATGATCATCGACGCCGAGATAGACGAGCATGCCGCCGAGAATGGCCTTCGGCACGACGCTGCCGACATCGGCGCCGGAGAACAGGATGAGCGCGCAGACCATGCCGACGATCGCGCCGGCCCACCGCGTCGTGGCGCCCGACTCGTCGAGCAGCAGGCAGCCGTTCATCGACAGCGAGCCGCCAAAGCCGCCGAGCACCGAGGCCAGCAGATTGGCGAGACCGTTGGAGCGAAATTCCTGGTCGAGATCGCCGGACTTCTGCCGCGCCACTTCCAGGCTCGACACGTCGAGCAGCAGCGCGATGGCCATGACGCCGCAAAACGAGCCGATCTCGGCGCTGCTCTGGGCGATCACGCCCCAATCGACCTGTCTGCCCCATCATCGCGCTGGCCGGCCACCACAGCGTGAGCTCGCCGAGGCTTCGGCAGGAACCAGGCGCTGCGCACCGCTTTGTCGCCGACCAAGCCGAACAAGCTCCCGTCCAGCAGGATGAGGAAGGCGAAGAAGGCGACCGGCAACGCCAGGTAGTTCGGTATCCACCGCCCCAACAGCGGAATGGAGACGGCAAACAGCAGGCCCGATGATGATCTGCGGCGCCATAGAGCGATCGAGTAGAGGATCTGCCCAGCTCGACGGCGACAGCGACAGATTGGTCTGAGTCACCACCTCGACGCCGCCGGTGATGAGCAGAATGCCCGAGGCGGCGAGGAAGCCGCCGATCACCGGATAGGGAACGAAGCGCAACCATTGGCCCAGCCTGCAGCGCGCCGACGCCGTAGAGCAGGATGCCGGTGAGCAGCGTGCTGACCGAAAGCGCGACCAGCACATTGACGATGATCGTCGGCGTGCTCGCGCCCTTGGCGGCGAGCGCGGTGGCGATCGAGGCCGCCAGCACGCTCATCACCGCCACGGCCGGCGAGTCCGGGCCGCCGATCACCGGCGAGAAGGTCGAGGTCACGGCGATCACCACGCAGGTGACCACCGTGCCCATGATCAGCCCGGCGAGCCCGAGCGGGAAACCGCCGGCCAGATCGACCGGTGAAGATGAGAGCGGCGAAGGAGATGCAATAGGCGATCTGCACGACCGCCGAGATAGCGCCCGCCATAGCGTCCCGCCCGAGCGTTGACGCTTCGATATTGCGCGGGCGGCGGAGCGCCAAATTCGCGAGCAGCGACAAGGGCGTTATGGGAAATCTTCGGGTTAAGTTGCGCCGATCATGGCTGGCGCCGCAACAATGCAAGGCAAAAATGGCCAGACGAAGGGTGATGGGAGGCCGCGACACGTCAGCTTCGTGGCGTGGAATGCGCCAAGCTCAGGCAGCGTGCGCCGGAAATCGCGGCAGACGGCGATACCCTTAAGCCACGTGCTAAGACGATAGCGTGAATGGACTCCATATTGGCCCGCGCGCGCCTTGCGTCGCCCGGCCCGTGCGTTCGGCACTTTCGGGTTCCAGCGCGCGGCGTCCAGGCCCATTTCCACGCTCCACTTGCCCTTGCGTGTCGGCGCTTGCTCGTCGCCTTCGCCATCAGCCCGTTGAATTCGGCCCTCGGCATCACTGTGAAGCCCAGCTGGCTCAATTGACCGCTCATGCGCTTGCCGTCGTTGAGCACGAAGCCCCATGCTGGAGGTGGCGCTGAGCGTGACCAGGCCGATCTTGGAGGCGTCGGGCTGCCGCGCGAACATCTTCTCGGTGACGAACGCATTCCCGACTGGCAAGCCCGTAGAGTCCGCCGGCCAGATGCCCCGCGCGGTCCCACACCTCGACCGAATGCGCGTAGCCCGCATCATGCAGAGCCGTGAAGGCCTCGGCGGGCCTGATCCAGGTCCGGGCGCGCAGGCCGCGCATGCACTGCCGCCGAAAGCGGTGTCGAACGTCACCTCGAATTGGTTGCGTCTGCAGCAGCCGCCACACGGTCTTCGAGACATGGATATTCTCCGGGAACGACACCATGCGCTCACGCGGCGCCCACCATTTTTTGCGTCCGATAGCAGGATAGAGACCCTTGGCATAGGCCGCCATCAGGGTTGGAACGCTGAGATCCGGTGCAGAGCCCGCGAGCCCGTCGGGATGGCGTCAACGCCTTGCTCGGGGTCCGGCAGGCGCGCCGGTGCCAAACCCGGCATATGCTTGGCGAGCATGGCAAGCGTCGCCGGCACGCCGTAGAGCCGCGGCGGCTTCGAGGCTCCACAGCGAGACCCAACAGCCGCAGCGTGGCGCCGAGCGGCTCGCCTGCGCTTTGATCGCAGGTCGCGCGCCAGACTTGGCGATTGCCGGTCGATCAGAGACGCGCGTCCTCCGGCTGATAAGCATGAACGCCCGCTGCAAGCGCCATGCCGCACGCGCTAACGCTGAACGCGGCCTTGATTCGTTCAGCGGGTTAGACAACGCGATGCTCGGTTAAATCGCCACTGTGGTTATCGCGCCAGCGCGCCGTCGCACCCGCGCCACCGCCTCGAGCCAGCCGCCATAACGCGCCTCCCGCTCGGCCTCGGTCATCTTGGGCTCGAACGCCCGCGCCGGCGCCCAGGCTTCTTCGAGCTCCGCATCGTCGCCGAAAGAAGCCGACCGCCTGCCCGGCGTGATAGGCGGCGCCGAGCGCCGTGGTCTCGGGATCGACGCCACCTCGATGCTCTGGCCCAGAATGTCGGCGAGCCGCTGCATCAGCCAGACATTCGCCGTCATGCCGCCGTCGACCCGCAAGCCTGACGGCGCCGGAATGCCGCTCACCGCCATGTCCTGATGCATGGCGGTGAGAGATCGCGGGTCTGGAAGGCGACCGCCTCGAGCCCCGCCGCCACCAGATCGGCCTTCGATGCGGCGCGGGTCAGCCCGAGGATGGCGGCCTTGGCGTCCGCATCCCAGAACGGCGCGCCCAGTCCCTGAAAGGCCGGAACCAGATAAACTCGCGCCTTGGGATCGGCCTCCCGCGCCAAGGCCTCGCTCTCCGCCGCCGAGGCGATCAGGCCGAGATTGTCGCGCAGCCACTGCACCGTGGCGCCCGCCATGAAGATCGCGCCTTCGAGCGCGTAGGTGCGCCTGCCCTCGAGCTGATGGAAGATGGTCGACAGCATGCGCGTGGCCGACGCCACCTTCTCCTCGCCGGTATTGGCGAGCACGAAGCAACCGGTGCCGTAGGTCGCCTTGAGCATGCCGGGCCGGAAGCAAGCCTGCCCGTAGGCCGCCGCCTGTTGATCGCCGGCGACGCCTCTGATCGGGAATCGCCGCGCCGAAATGCTCAGCCTCGGTCGTCGCCGAAATCGCTTTGGCTGTCGCGCACCTCCGGCAGCATGGCGCGCGGCACGCCGAGCCGGTCGAGCAGCCTCGCATCCCACTGCCCGGTCCTGATGTCGTAGAGCTTGGTGCGGGCGGCGTTGGTCGCGTCGGTCGCGTGCAGCTTCCCGCCGGTCAGCCTGAACAGCAGGAAGCTGTCGATCGTGCCGAAGCACACCTCCCCGCGCTCCGCCGCGCTCGAGGCCGGGGACGTTCTCGAGCAGCCAGGCGAGCTTGGTCGCCGAGAAATAGGGATCGATGACCAGCCCGGTCGCCTCGGCGACATGCGCCGCCCACCCCTCATGCGCGAGCTCGGCGCACAGATCGGCGGTGCGGCGGTCCTGCCAGACGATGGCATTGGCGAGCGGCTTGCCGGTCGCCCGCTCCCACACCAAAGTCGTCTCGCGCTGATTGGTGATGCCGATGGCCACCACCGCTCCCGCCCGACCTCGCCAAGCACGCGCGGCCGACCTGAAGCACGGCGCGCCAGATTTCCTCCGGATCGTGCTCCACCTGCCCCGGCGCGGGATAGATCTGGGTGAGCGGCACTTGCGCCGTGGCGCGCGGCCGTCCCGCGTCGAACAAGATGGCGCGCGTGCTGGTCGTCCCCTGATCGATGGCCAGTACGAAGGCCTGCGCTCATTCGCGTCCCGGCCGCGCCGTCTGGCTCGACGATCCAGCCGCAATACTCCGCGCTGCCGCCCTCGGTCGGCAGCACCAGCAGCGCCGGCAGCTCGTAAGGGTGGAGCCGCTTCGTCTCGGCGAGCACCGCCTCGGTCAGCGCGGCCCGCGTCTTGATGATCATGGCGACCTCGCTCGCCTCCTCGCGCGCGCCCTTCCACTCGAAGATCGAGATCATGCCCGGAAACATGTTGACGCAGGCCGCCAGCCTGGCCGCCACCAGCGCCTCCCCCACCCGTTTTGCCTCCTCGAGGCTCGGAAAGGTCGTATAGATCAGCACCGGCCGTCTGTCGTTCGCCATGAATTCACCATTCGCCGTCAATTCTAGAGACTTGCATTTGCCGGGCACGGCCGCATTTATAGTGCCCGCTTCTTAAGGCCCGCTCCAAGCGTCTCGACATGATCATGCCCCGCTTCGAAAAAATCGCCTTCGTGGCCAGCGAGACCAAGGAGGCGCAGGAGGCGCTGCAAAGCTCACCAAGCGCTACGGCAACGCCGACACCGAACGAGCCGACGCCATTGTCGCGCTGGGCGGCGACGGCCTGATGCTGCAGACCATGCACCGCCATCTCACCAGCCGCGTGCCGATCTACGGCATGAACCGCGGCTCGGTCGGCTTCCTGCTGAACGACTATCGCGAGAACGGCCTGAAAGAGCGGCTGGCCAAGGCCGAAGTCACCGTCATCCATCCGCTGCGCATGACCGCGCATGACGAGAACGGCGCCACCCACGAGGCGCTCGCCATCAACGAGGTGTCGCTGTTCCGGCAGATCTACCAGGCCGCCAAGCTCAAGATCTCGGTCGACGGCACCGTCCGCCTCGACGAGCTGATCTGCGACGGCGTGCTGGTGTCGACCCCGGCCGGCTCGACCGCCTACAATCTCTCCGCGCACGGCCCGATCCTGCCGATCAATGCGCCGCTCCTGGCCCTGACGCCGATCAGCCCGTTCCGTCCCGCGGCGCTGGCGCGGCGCGCTGCTGCCCAACGACGCCAAGGTCACTATCGAGGTGCTCGAGCCCGACAAGCGCCCGGTCAGCGCCGTGGCCGACCACACCGAGTTCCGCGACGTGGTCAAGGTCGAGGTGATGGAGGAAAGCGGCATCGACATCTTCATGATGTTCGATCCCGGCCACACCCTGGCCGAGCGCATCCTGGCGGAGCAGTTCGGCTATTGAGCCGCGCCGCGTCGCGCGAAAAAAAAAAAAAAAAAAAAAAAAAAAAAAAAAAAAAAAAAAAAAAAAAAAAAAAAAAAAAAAAAAAAAAAAAAAAAAAAAAAAAAAAAAAAAAAAAAAAAAAAAAAAAAAAAAAAAAAAAAAAAAAAAAAAAAAAAAAAAAAAAAAAAAAAAAAAAAAAAAAAAAAAAAAAAAAAAAAAAAAAAAAAAAAAAAAAAAAAAAAAAAAAAAAAAAAAAAAAACGCTGGGCTACATCGGCCAGGAATTTCTCCTCGCTGGGGTCGAATACGCCGTCGGCCACAGCAATGTGAAGAGGCCCTCAAGGACATCCGCCAGGAGGTGGCGATTGCCCTCTAACAGAGATGCAAGCTGGTCGGCATGACCTTCATAGCCGTGGACATCTTGTTTGGCGAGGTCGAAGATACGCGACACGTTCTCCATCTCCCCTGCCGGCACTTTGAAGACCTCTTTGAAGGCTATCACTTCGTCACGTTAACGACGCCGTCGGCCTTAGCCATCTTGGCGCCAAGCGAGATTACGCCGACGGTGAATGCAACCTGATGCTGGGACCCCTTATGGCTGTCACGGTGGAAGATATGACTTCCGGTCAGGACGCCCAGCAGCCCGTGAACCCGTTCACTAACGTGCGCGCTCTCGACGGCATCAGCCGTGGCGTCTGCCAATCTTGCCCAGATCGACATAGCTCCTATGCCTTTCAAGTCCAATCGAGCCAGCTAGCCTATGATAGCCGCCTTGAGGAAGGTCAAAGCCAAATTTGATGGCCGAGAACGTTGCTGGAGTCTACCGATCCGGTTTTTGTCTCTTATCTCGGTACGCGGCAATGTCGGTCGGCCGCCACGCGAAACCAAAGGTCAGAAACAGACCGAGTCCCCAGAAGAAGCCGAACAGAACCGTGTCTGCCCACATGCGCGCCCAGGAGCGAGCCATCAGTACAGCGTCTGCGTCCGAAGATCGGCTCGCCAAGGCTTCATCGACCATGAGAAGGGAAAAGTCATCAACATCATCAGCGCGCCCGTCCCCATCCAAATCAGTGCCATTCGGCGCACATATCCGGCGCCACCATCCTCAGGAAACCACCCGCGCAGCGCCTGAGCCAAGAATAACCCAGCACGTACCCGCTCCACAGCGAGCTCGGTAGCTCGATCAAACCAATCGCCGATGATGTTCTCGCTCGTGTTCTGAAGGCAGGGCTCGGCGCCTGGGAAGAAGAGCGTCTGCAGGTTCGTTTGCATGGTGACCATGATCAGGAGAGCGCCGAAGGTAGCGCCGACGACACCCAGGAATTGCCGCTAAGTCAGGCCCGGCACCCAGAGTTTGAGCGACAGCGCCGGACCGATCATGACGTTGAAACTGGCCCAGAGCATCACGGCCGGTCCGGCGCGCACGAGCGAGTAGTCAGTCCCCCCGCCAGCGACGAAGACACCGCCGATCGCCCCCGAAGAGATGATCGCGAAGACGGTGGCCGAGACGGCAAATGTCAGCTTCAGCGGCAGAGCCCATGCCGAAGTCTCTGCGGTCGCCGTGATGGCCTCTTTCCCGGTGCCGACGTGCCGTCAGGCGGGCCGTGCCGCGCTCAAGGGCTTTCAGGAGGATCTGCGTATCGGCGGCAAATCGGTTATGCCTCAGCTCGATCGCTTGGCGGTGCGAGAGCGTTTCAGATCGTCCAGGAGTTCGAGAGGTCCGGCATCGAGGCGCCGTCGACCAGAACCGGATGACGCGCACCTTGTTCTTAAGGGCCGTCGCTATTTCGATGCGCACGAAATCCTCCGGATTGTCGAGGCGCCGATGTCCTTCTGCATCTTTCGCGTCCAGCCAGTCGCGGCCGATGATAGCCAGCAGCACGTCGCACGACCTCACCGCAACGTCGATCTCGGAGACGAAGTCGAGACCCGGCGCGATCGCTCCACGTCCATGAACAGTGATCGGCGGAACTCCTCCGCCAGCCTGTCGTAGAGCCGCCCGCAGAGCCCGGACTGTCCTCGCCCAGTAATTGATAAAAATTCGCGATGACATGCCGCCATAGTGCGCCATTCCAGCGCCAAGAGCCACAGATCGGGTTCACATCAGTCGATGTCCGTTTCGGGTCGGTAGCGCACCTTCGATCGTGGGCGCGGCCCTATGACGGCTGTTTCAGCGCCTGCCTGCTCACGGTCGGCTCAGCTCGAACACCTCGTCGATCACCGCATAGTCGCCATAGCCGAGCCGCGCGATGGGCTTGAGCCTGGTCACGTCCACCTTGCCGCCCACAATGCACCGCGTCGTCGATATGCACGCCGACCACTTGACCGAGCACGATGGCATGGGTGCCGGGGCCGCCGTCGGGACCGGGAAGCTCGATGGTGCGCCAATATCGGCACTCGAAGGCGACCGGCGACTCCGCCACGCGCGGCGGCGCCACGAGCTTCGACGGCGCGGGCGTGAGCCCGGCAAGCACCATCTCGTCCACCTCCGGCGCCACATGCTGCGAGGTGCGGTTCATGGCTCGCGCAGATCATAGGTGGCGAGCGAGCAGACGAACTCGCCCGTCTCCTCGGCATTGCGCTGGCTGTCCTTGCGCCCGCCCGAAGAGAACATCACGAAATGCGGGTCCTCGAGACGGCATTGAAGAAGCTGTAGGGCGCGAGATTGACCACGCCGTTCTTGCCGAGCGTCGAGATCCAGCCGATCGGCCGCGGCGCCACCAGCGCCTTGAACGGGTCCCATTGCAGGCCGTGCGTGTTGGCAACCGCATCGTAGAACATGGCAGCGATCCTTCGGCGGTCAGCGCGTTTCAAGGCCGCCAGGCCGTGACGATGTCGGCCAGCTGGGGCCGCTCCCGCTCATCGGGCTTCTCCTTCGCCGTCCCAATATAGACGAAACCGGCCACGCGCTCGTTCTCGGCAAGATGCAAGGCCTGCCGCACGCCGTCGCTATAGGCGTACCACTCGGTGATCCATTGCGCGCCGAAGCCGAGCGCCGTCGCCGCCACGATCAGATTCTGACATGCCGCACCGGCGGACAGCACCTGCTCCCATTCCGGCGCCGCCGGATTCTTGGTGACGCGGGAGATCACGGCAATGACGAGCGGCGCGCGCAAGAAGCGCTTGGCTTCGGTTTCGAGCCGGAAGGCGCCCGGATCGGGCTCCTCCGCGCGGCACACCTCGGCGAGAGCCTTGCCGAAAGCCTCCCGCGCCGCGCCCTGGAACAGGACGAAGCGCCAGGGCACGAGCTTCTTGTGGTCCGGCACCCGCGCGGCGGCCGTGAGGATCTGGGCGAGTTCCGCCGCGCTCGGACCCGGCTCTGCCGAGCGCATTCGCCGAGACGGAGCGGCGGGTCAGGAGATGACTGAGAGTTGGGTTGGACATGCTCTCATGATATTTGGCTAAGGCCATGCTCCCTATCGCGAAACGGGCCCCAACAATGTCGGATCGCTTGCGGCCAAAAGGCCCCTTCGGCTCCAAAAATCGGCCTTATTCGCGACCGAATTTCGATCCGTTTTGCCGCCCGGAAGCCTGTATAACGGTTGGGCGGCCGACTGAATCGGATGAGAAACGCCATGCGGGGGAAACGCTTCGCGGCGCTGAAGCTTTTGCTTTTGCCCGCCTGTTTCCTTGGCGCGGGGACCGCCGCCGCCGAGGACGCCCCCGCTCGAGCCGGACCGCCCGCCGCCGTCCTCGTGCTCGATGCCTCGAAGAGCATGGCGACAAGATCGGCGACACGGTCAAGATCGACGTCGCGCGCGACGGGCTCCGACAAGCCGTCCCGGACTACGGCGACCGCCTTTCCTTCGGCTCGTCGCCTTCGGCCACCGCAAGGAGTCGAACTGCGCCGACAGCGAGATCCTGGCCAAGCCCGGCGCGCTCACCGCAGCAGCTCCGAGAAACTTCTCGACGGCATCAAAGCCAAGGGGCAAGCCCCCGTCGCCGCGGCGATCAGCGATGCGGCACTCCCGCGCAATCGCCGGCCAGCCTCTCGACGTCGTGCTCATCGCCGATGGCGGCGATACCTGCGACGCCGATATCTGCGTCACCGCCGATGCGTTCAAGCAGAAGTCGAAGGGCTTGCGCATTCACGTCGTGGGCCTGAGCGACAAGACCGAAGGATCTCCAGCCGCTCGCCTGCGTCGCCGCCGCGACCGGCGGCAAGTTCGTCGCCGCCACCAGCGAGGACGCTTCAAGACGGGCTCAAGACCGTGTTCGAGGCGATCGCAGTCCCGCCGCCGCCAGCGAAGCCGTCGTGGCGACCGCCGCTGACACGCACGACGACACCGTCGCCTAGCCCCGCCTATGGAACCCGAGACAACGGCGATCCAGAAATCTCCCGGCGAGACCGCGGTGCAATCCGGAGCGCCACGCGCCCGCCGCAGACGCTCGTGCAGCGCACCGCTGCCGCCCGAGCCGCAGAAACCGGTGCCCGTGACCTTCCAGGCCCTCGTCACCGAAGGCGGCCCCAAGCTGCAATCGGGCCTCACCTGGCGCGTCTACAATGCCAAAGCCGCCGCCGACGGCAGCTACGAGCTGATCAGCACCCATCGCGAGGCCACGCCGACGGCCGCTCTCCTTCCCGGCGAGTATCTGGTCAATGCCGCCTATGGGCTCTCCAACCTCACCAAGAAGATCAAAGTGGAGAGCGGCAAGTCGCTCGACGAGACATTCGTCCTCAACACCGGCGGGCTCGCCCTGCGCGGGATGCTGGCCAATGGCGAGGACTGCCCCGAAGGCAGCGTCCGCTTCGACATCCTCTCCGACGAGGAAGATCAGTTCGGCAAGCGCCACACCATTCTTGCCGATGCCAAGGCCCACACCGTCATCAGGCTCAATGCCGGCGCCTATCACATCGAAAGCCTCTATGGCGACGCGAACGCCAAGGTCGGCGTCGACGTGACGGTCGAGCCCGGCCGGGTCACCGAGGCGACCATCAAGCATACCGGCGCGAAGATCACCTTCCGCCTGGTCCAGAGCTTGGCGGCGAGGCGCTGGCCAACACGAAATGGACCATCCTCACCTCCGCCGGCGACACGGTGAAATCGACTGCCGGCGCACTGCCGACCCACATCCTCGCCGCCGGCAGCTACGCCGTGGTCGCCGACCATGGCGGCCAGAGCTACACCCGCAAGTTCTCCATTGAGCCGGGCGGCGACAAGCAGATCGAAGTCGCGATCGACGACGGCCCGACCTCGCCGGAAGCGCTGAAAGCGCTGCTCGATCCACCGGAACCGCCAGCGCCCGGAACGGGCACGCTTGCCGGCGAAGGCGCTGGCGGCGCGGTCGGCTTCGACGGATTCTCGTCACGGCCGGCCGATCCCAACGCGCCGCTGCTCAATCCCGGCACGCTGTTCCGGCCCTCGGCGCGCTTAGCTTTACGCGGCCTCGGCTGTGCCGGCCGCTTTGCGCAGGTCCGGCGGCACCGCCTCGTCGGCGAGCATCTTGACCGCGTCGTCGAGCGTCATGACCTCTTGCTTTTGCGAGCCGAGCCGGCGCACCGACACGGTGCCCTCCTCCGCCTCGCGCTTGCCGACCACGAGCAGCACCGGCACCTTGGCCACCGAGTGCTCGCGCACCTTGTAGTTGATCTTCTCGTTGCGAAGATCGGCCTCGGCGCGCAAGCCCGCCTCCTTCAGCCGCGCCAGCACCGTCTCGGCGTAATCGTCGGCGTCCGAGACGATGGTGGCGACCACGGCCTGCGTCGGCGCGAGCCACAGCGGCAGATGGCCGGCATAGTGCTCGATGAGGATGCCGGTGAAGCGCTCCAGCGAGCCGAACATGGCGCGGTGGATCATCACCGGCACCGCCTTCTCGCCGTCCGGCCCGATATAGAACGCGCCGAGCCGCTCCGGCATGTTGAGGTCGACCTGGATCGTGCCGCACTGCCAATCGCGGCCGATGGCGTCGCGCAGGACATATTCGAGCTTCGGCCCGTAGAACGCGCCCTCGCCCGGATTGAGCTCATAGTCGAGCCCCGCCGCTTCCACCGCGCGCTTCAGCGCGGCTTCCGCCTTGTCCCATACCGCATCGGCGCCGACCCGCTTGCCGGGCCGGTCCGAGAACTTGATGCGCACGTCCTCGAAGCCGAAATCGCGATAGATCGACAGCATCTGCTCGTTGAGCTTCACGCACTCCTCGGTGATCTGATCCTCGGTGCAGAAGATATGCGCGTCGTCCTGCGTGAAGTGGCGCACGCGCAAGAGCCCGTGCAGCGCGCCGGACGGCTCGTAGCGATGCACCTTGCCGAATTCGGCAATGCGCAGAGGCAGATCGCGATAGCTCTTCAGACCGTGCTTGAAGATCTGCACATGGCCCGGGCAGTTCATCGGCTTGCAGCAATAGACGCGCTCGTCGGGCGTCTCGGCGATGTACATGTTCTCGGCGAACTTCTCCCAGTGGCCCGACTGCTCCCAGAGCTTGCGCTCCATCATGTCGGGCGAGTTCACCTCGACATAGCCCCAGTCGCGCTGGCGCCGGCGCATATAGCCGATCAGCGCCTGGAACAGCGCCCAGCCCTTGGCGTGCCAGAACACGGCGCCCGGCGCCTCCTCCTGGAAGTGGAACAGGTCCATCTCGCGGCCCAAGCGGCGATGGTCGCGCTTCTCCGCCTCTTCGAGCTGATGCAGATAGGCCTTGAGGTCGTCCTCGCTCGCCCAGGCCGTGCCGTAGATGCGCTGGAGCATCGGCCGCGTGGAATCCCCGCGCCAATAGGCGCCGGCGATCTTGAGCAGCTTGAAGCCTTTGCCGATCCGCCCGGTGGTATCCATATGCGGCCCGCGGCACAGATCGAACCATTCGCCCTGGGAGTAGATCTTGACGTCCTCACCTTCCGGGATCGCGTCGACCAGCTCGACCTTGAAGTTCTCGCCCTTCTCGGCGAACACCTTCTTCGCCTTGTCGCGGCTCCAGACCTCGACCGTGAAGGGATGATTGGAGGCGATGATCTCGGCCATCTTCTTCTCGATCTTCGGCAGATCCTCGGGCGTGAAGGGCTCCTCGCGGGCGAAATCGTAATAGAAGCCGTTCTCGATCACCGGGCCGATGGTGACTTGCGTGCCCGGATAGAGCTCCTGCACCGCCTCGGCCATCACATGCGCGGCATCGTGGCGGATCAGCGCCAGCGCCTCCGGATCGGACCGCGTGATGATGCGGATCTTGGCGTCGCTCTTGATCGGCTCGCCGAGATCGCGCAACTTGCCGTCGATCTCCATGGCGACGGCCTTCTTGGCGAGCGATTTGGCGATCTGGCTCGCGACGTCCTTGCCCGTGACTCCAGGTTCGAAGTCGCGCGCGGAACCATCGGGAAATGTCAGGGAAATCATCTTGTCTCTCCTCTCACTCCTGCGTACCAGCGCAGGTAAGACGGAATTGGATTTGCGGCGCCGCTTTTAGCGGGAATCGGCCGCCGCGTCACTCGTATTTAGGCGCCAGCGGCCGTAGCGCCAAGGGGCCAAGGGGTGGTGCTCGTGGCGCAGGTCCGGCACCGGATCGAACCCGTGGCTGCCCCAGGGGTGGCAGCGGCAAAGCCGCGCGAGCGTGAGCCAGCCGCCCTTCCATGCCCCGTTCGTCTCGATGGCCTCGCGCGCATAGTCGGAGCAGGTCGGCAGATGCCGGCAATGGGCGCCGACGAGCGGCGAGAGCGTGTAGCGGTACGCCATGATGGGCGCCAGCATCAGCGCCTTGGCCGCCCGCTGACCCAAAGTCGCGCTCATGGATAGGGATCGCCGTTCTTGTGGGTGAAGACGAAGCGTCCACCCTCTTTGCGCGCCGCCATGTCGATGTCGCTGTAGTGCGCCACCTCAGTCTCAGCGCGTGTGCCGACCTCGAGATAGACCACCGGCTTGTCGGTGCGATTGATCAGATGATGCCCGTCGGCACGGCCCGCCGGAAAGCCTGCGGCCATGCCCGGCTTGAGCAGCGTCTCGCCCGCGTCGGTCACCAGCGTCGCCTCGCCTTCGAGCACGTAGACGAACTCGTCCTCATGGGCGTGCCAATGGCGCTGCGACGACCAGGCGCCGGGCGGCAAGGTGACGAGGTTGACGCCGAACTGAGTCAGATCGAGTGCGTCCCCGAGCGCGCGCTTGGCACGGCCCGCCACGGCCTCCGCAAACGGCGCCGGATAGCGGCTGCCTGTGCGCGGACTCACGCTCATCGCATCGAGCCAGCATGTCTTTTCCTTGCTCATGCGCGCCTCATCGCGCGGATGGCGCGGCGTCTGCATCGGCGCCCGCCCGCTCCGCCTCGATCTGCGCGATGGCATCCTCCACCGCGTCGAACACCAGAAGCGTGGAGGCGTGCCGCGCCTTGTAGTCGCGCACGGGCTCGAGCAGCGCCAGGTCCCCCCATTTGCCCGCCGGCGGCGGCCCACCCTCTTTCAGCATCTTCCGCATGGCCGCGCCCACCTCGCGGAGCTCCGCCGCGGTCGAGCCCACGATCTCCCGGCCCATGATCGAGGCCGCGGTCTGGCCGAGCAGGCAAGCCCGCACGGTTTGGCCGTAATCGGTCACCACCTCCCCGTCCATGACGAGGTCGATGCCCACCCGGCTGCCGCAGAGCTTGGAATGCGCCTGGCTGTAGCCTGCGGCGCGGACAACCGCTCCGTGCGCGGCATCGCCGCAGCCAGATCAAGCAGTTGCTGGCTATAAATATCGTCCGGCAGGGTCATGTTACTATCCTAAGTCGGCCCGGCTCGCCTTGCAGGCGGATTTCACGCATTATATATGCAGCGGGGGCCTGGACGGCCACGCGCCCCATGTCGCGCTTACGAATTTGCCAGACCGGAAAGGCCTCATTTCATGGACGTCAAAACAAAGGATCGGCGGACCACACAGCCCTATGCCGGCATGGAAATTGGCCGTGGCCCCCAGATCACCCGCCCTTCGCGCGAGGAGGCCGAGGAGGCCGTGCGCACGCTCATCGCCTATGCCGGCGACGATCCTGACCGCGAAGGCTTGCGCGACACGCCGCGCCGCGTGACGAGCGCCTATGACGAGTTCTTCGCCGGCTATCGCGAGGACCCCTTCGAGGTGCTGTCGCGGACCTTCGACGAGGTCGCCGGCTATGACGACATCGTCATGCTGCGCGACATCGAGCTCCACTCCCATTGCGAGCACCACATGATCCCGTTCATCGGGAAGGCGCATATCGCCTACTTCCCGACGGATCGCGTGGTCGGCCTCTCCAAGCTCGCCCGCGTGGTCGAGGTGTTCGCCCGCCGCCTGCAAACGCAGGAGACCATGACCGCCCAGATCGCCGAGACCATCGACAAGGTGCTGAAGCCCAAGGGCGTGGCGGTGATGATCGAGGCGGTGCATCAATGCATGTCGATCCGCGGTGTGCGGAAGCCTGACGTGGCAACCATCACCACGCAGTTCACCGGCATATTCAAAGAGGATCCGGCGCAGCAGGCGCGCTTCATGAAGTTGGCGACCGAGCGCGGCCGTTTGTAAGCCGCTTCCCGGCCGCGAAGGAACCAATCGCGGTGACCAAAGCCGACGTCTTCCCCACGATCGACGACAAGACCGCGCGCGAGGAAGGAACCGTCTTCGCGCCGAATTTCGACGCGCACGGCCTCCTGCCCGTCATCGTCACCTCCGCCGAGACCGGCGAGGTGCTGATGTTCGCCTATATGAATGCGCAAGCGCTCGCGCGCTCCCTCGAGACCGGCGAGGCGCACTATTGGTCGCGCTCCCGTAACGCGCTGTGGCGCAAGGGCGAGACGAGCGGCAACCGCCAGCGCATCGTCGAGATGCGCACCGACTGCGACCAGGACGTGCTGTGGCTCAAGGTGGAGATGACGGGCTCGGGCGCCTGCTGCCACACCGGCCGCAAGTCTTGTTTCTATCGCGTGGTGGCGCCCGGCAAAGACGGAAGCGAGGCTCCCTCGCTCGTCCCCGTCGACGCCGAGCGCCAGTTCGACCCGAAGGCCGTTTACGGTCACGCTGCCGCCGCAAAGGGAACCTTAAAGAGTTCATAGTACTGATCTAAATCGACTCAAGACTCGCAAGCGGCCCCGCCGGAGTACCCCAAGGACAACCGCCTGCGTTGGAGCGTTTGCCGGAACATGCGTCCGGCGTGAGGCGTGAGGTATGGCAAGACCGACGATCGGCTTGGCGCTTGGTGGCGGAGCGGCCCGGGGCTGGGCGCATATCGGCGTACTGCGCAGTCTGATCGCGGCAGGCCTCGAGCCCGACATTGTCGCCGGCACCTCGATCGGCGCCGTGGCCGGCGCCTGCTACGTCACCGGCAAGCTTGATGCGCTCGAGGACTTCGCCACGACGCTGACGCGGCGCCGGATCTTCGGTTTTCTTGACTTCAACTTCGCAGGCTCCGGCCTCATCACCGGACAGCGCCTCAGCGGCCGCTTGAGAACCACCTCAAAGGCTTCGCCATCGAAGACCTGGATCGGAAGTTCATGGCCGTCGCCACCGAGCTTGGCACCGGGCACGAGGTCTGGCTCAACAAGGGCGACCTGGTGACCGCCTTGAAGGCCTCTTTCGCATTGCCCGGCATTTTCCGCCCCGTGCAGATCAATGGCCGCTGGCTGATCGACGGGGCGCTGGTCAACCCGATCCCCGTCTCGGTTTGCCGCGCGCTTGGCGCCCGCATCGTCATCGCCGTCAATCTGAGCTGCGATCTGTTCAGCAAAGGCGCGGTGATCCACGATCAGGAAGCCCTCGCCGAACCCTCGGGCTCGGACGATTCCGCCCTTCTCGAGGGCAACGGCCGCGCCGCCGTCCATCTCTTGCACCGGCAGATCTTTGGGCGGAGCGACGGCGCACCGGGCATGTCGGCGGTGATGATGGACGCGATCAACATCACCCAGGACCGCATCGCGCGGTCACGTCTTGCCGGCGACCCGCCCGACATCACCATCGGCCCGAAGACGGGCCGCATCGGCTTGTTCGACTTTCACCGGGCGAAGCGAGGCGATCCGCCGGCGCCAAAGCCGCCGAAGCCGAACTCGATGAGATCAGGATGGCCGTACGGGCGCTCGCCGCCTAACGCGGCGAACGCGTAAGCGCGAAGCCGTCTCGATCAGCCGGTCGCGATGTATTCGCGCATCGCCGCCGCTTCCATCTCCGCTTCGGCAATACGCATCCGCACCACGTCACCGATCGACACCAGCCCGACGAGACGGCCACGGTCACCACCGGCATGTGACGGAACCGGTGCGCGGTCATCTCGCCCATGAGCTGGTCCGTGGTATCGGACTCCCGGCAGGTTACCACCGACTTGGTCATGCAGGCTTCGACCGGCTCTTTAAGCACCGCGGCGCCAGCTCTGGCGATCTCGCGGACGATGTCCCGCTCCGAGACGATGCCGATAACCTTGCCGTCGTCCTCGGCGATCACGATGCAGCCGATACGGTGGATGCCGAGCAGCTTGGCAATTTCAAGCAAGGGCGTGTCCGGGGGGGCCGTGATGACCTCCCTGCCCTTCAATTTCAGGATTGCAGCGACATTCATAGGTTTCCTCCAGCCCGGGAACTTGAGCCCCGTTTGCTGCGACATTCTGTCCTGGAGTGAAACAACGCGCAAGAGAACTCGGAAACAACCGCAAGTCTCCGGCGCTTACGCGGCCGTCCGCAGGTCGGCGGCAGCGCTTGTTTTGTCGAAAAAGCCGAAAATCAGGAGCCCGCACAGGAAGCCGCCGATATGGGCCTCCCAGGCGATGTCGCCCTCCGAGCCGCCGAAGGACACCGCGGTCAGCCCGAAATAGGCGTTAAGCACCACCCAGAACACCAGAAATCCGAGAATACGGTGGTCCCGCAAGGTGGCGCCGAGGCTTGCGAGCGGCGCGCTGACGAAATCCGGCGTTCGTTCTCCCGGCTTCCGCCTGGCGAAGAAGATGAACCGCAAGGCCCCGGCCATCTGTCCAGAAATGGCCGCCGACGCCCCCACCACCGGGGCCATTGTGCCCCAATGCAAGACAAGATGGGTCAGCGCGCCGGCAATACCGCACAGAATCGAGAATTCGAAGAAGCCGCGCGTGCCGATCCGCCGGGCCACGGCGCTGCCGAAGGCCAGCATCCACAGCAGATTCACCAAGAGGTGCACCCAGCCGCCATGCACCACCATGTAGGTCACAAACGAGGTGACGCAGGTGACGTAACCCCCTGGTAACTCGAGCGCCGCGCCGCTGTAGCGGGCCGGAATGAAGGCCAGCGCCAAGAGCACGGTGAGGTCCATCTCGTCCGGCAACAGGCCCCTGACGACCTGCACGGCAATCATCAGACCTGCGGCCACCACCACCGCGCGTCGGGACGTTAAGGATCGGTTCTCTTGCGGCCATGCGTGGATCTACCGGAAATGCCTGATCTACTGGAAGTGGTCTTCGTCTCCGCCCGCTGGCAACCTTAACGCCGTCGATCCCCCAGAGACGGCCCCTATCCCTGCGCCCCTGGCACACTCCCTGCTTAACAAACCGTGAGCATGCCCGCTCAGCCGTGCCAAAGCGGGATTTACCCTGGTTTGGCCCAAGGATGTGCGGGCTCGTGAGTAACGTGTAGCGTTTTGCGTCGGGTGGGTTATGCAGCAGCCAACGAGTAGGCAGCTTTACGCGTATTGGGACGGCATACGCAATGGGCGTATTGCGCCGCGCCGTTTCGAGATCGAGCCGGCGAAGATCGCGGCCTCTCTGCGCGAGACCTTCATCGCCGAATGCACCGGCCTGCTCGGCTTCCGCTTCCGCCTGGCCGGCACGCGGATTTGCCAGCATTTCGGCCGCGAGCTCCGCGGCGTCGATTTCCTGAGCCTGTGGTCGTTCGGCGACCGCGACGCCATCGCCTCGTTGGTCCGCAACGTGTTGAACGACGGCGCCGTGGGCCATGGCATCTTTGACGCCTATACCAAGACGAAACGCCAGGCGCGCTTCGAGTTCACCCTCATGCCGCTGATCCACACGGGCCAGACGATCAACCGGCTCCTCGGGGCGATTACCGCGATCGAACCACCCTTCTGGCTCGGCAGCGAGCCTTTGGCCACCTTCGAGGTCCGCGAGCTTCACCTCCATTGGCCCGACGGCATCCCCGCCTTCATGGCAAATGAAGGGGCCGAGGTGACCCGCCTCGCCAGCCGGCGCTTCCGCGTTGTGGACGGCGGGCTCTCGTAAAGACCGCACGGCGACGGGTTTTCTGACAGCAAAGCCCGCAATTTTCCCCGCACGCTTAGCCGTTCCTTAATGCCTGTCCAATAAAGCGTAAGCATAGCTTGCTGTCTCCGCCCATCTACAACCGCCAGCAAGCTCAGGCCACAGGATGAGCGTCTTCAGCATGGAAGAATCCGCCCCCGCCCAGACCGCGAGGATTCGCGGGGAGCGCCGGAGCGATCGCCAATTCCCGAAGATCGTGCCCGACCGGCGACGGTATCGCCGCGTCCCGGTAAGCTTTCACGGCCGCTTCATGGCCGAGGACAAGCAGGAATATCCTTGCGAGGTCATCGACATGTCGGCGGGCGGCATGGCGCTGCGGGCCCCGGTCACCTGCCAGACAGGGCGAACGCATCGTGGCCTATCTCGACAATCTCGGGCGCCTCGAGGGCACCGTGGCCCGCACCTTCGAGGGCGGCTTCGCCGTCGAGATCAAGGCGAGCACCCAGAAGCGCGAGCGCATCGCCAACCTGCTCACCTGGTACATCAATCGCGACCTTCTCGGCTCCGAAGGAGCGGCAGCATGAGCGCTTCGAGCCGCGCATTGCCGCGCAGAAGCTCATCCTGCCGAACGGCGACGTCCACGACTGCCGGGTGATCGACGTCTCCTTGAGCGGCGCTTCGGTCGCCACCAGGGTCAAGCCTCCGCTGGATTCCGTCGTGGTTCTCGGCCGTCTGCGCGGCCGCGTGGTGCGCCACCACGACCAGGGCGTGGCGATTCAGTTCGCCGAGCTTCAAGATCCCGACAGCCTCGCCCGCACCTTCGGCTAGACTAAGCCTTTCCCAATTCTTTCGGCTGCCAGCTGCCTGCATCCGCTTGGGGTGCGCAAAAAACCGCGCAAATCCGCGGCCGGACGCGCTTTGTTCCAATATCTCTAAAATTTTAGGTAATCCGAGAACATTCAGGTTTGAGTAGGTCTCACTAAAAAACCACTACCAATACTACTTCAAACCGCGAGCTTCTTTTATCGGGATCTCAAAATCTCTCTGAGATAGTGCTCCTCAACAACAGGGGGGTGCAATGAAACAGTTCATTCTAGGGTCTGCGTTTTTGATGTTTATCTCGTCGTTGCCCGCAGACGCCACCAATAATCATGCGATCAGCCTCAAGCCTCAGCTTGAGCCGCAGAAGGTGGCGTTCATGCAGTCCTTCGGCGATACCTTGCCGCCCATCGGCTACGTGAACTTCTGCCGCGAGCACAAGGCCGACTGCCGTCCGTCCGGCCGCTTCGCCGACCGCGTTCAGCTGACCGCCGCCAAGTTCCGCGAGCTCGACAAGGTCAACACGAGCGTCAACGACGGCCGTCGCGCCGGTCACCGACATGGAACTCTACGGCAAGGTCGAGGTCTGGACCTATCCGGTCAAGAAGGGCGACTGCGAGGATTATGTCCTGCTCAAGCGCCGCATTCTGATCGAGCGCGGCTGGCCCGAGAGCACGCTTCTGATCACCGTCGTCCGCGACGAGAACAACGAGGGCCACGCCGTCCTGACGGTCCGGACCGACCGCGGCGACTTCGTCCTCGACAACAAGCAGCGCGACATCCGCGCCTGGGCCGATACGCCCTACACCTTCGTCAAGCAGCAGTCGGCCCGCAATCCGCTGGTGTGGATCTCGCTGCTGCCGCCGAACCTGGCGCCGCAGCCTCAGGTGTCGGCTTCCAACCGCCAATAAGGAGCTTTCGCCCCCTGTCCCACGTGGACGAAGTTTGAAGGCCCGGTGACCATCCCCCACCCATCCCCGACCCAACCGGGCCTTTTCCTAGAGCCGGTCTCGCAAGAGACCGGCTCCCTTTTTTTCAGGGGGTTAGGTCTTAGAGCGTCAGAACCAGGTCGATCAGCAACGCGCCGATAAACAGGCTCCATAAGGCGGCGATGGCCGTCGAGAGTCCGAACCAGACCTTCGGGCGCGCCTCGATCCTCATGCCCCGCCAAGCATTGCGCATGAGGATCGCGGGTCCGGCAAAGACCCGCAGAAGTACACCGCCCAGCGAAGCCAGGATCGACTCCGGCTCGAGCCCGAAGCGCATCGGCTGGCCGGAGACGAGCTGGACGAAGCTCGCCAGCACGCCGGCCATGACGAAGCCGCACGGCCATGACGTAGGAGTAGACGACAACGGATTGCATGGTGCCCCTCGCCGTTGCTTTTCGCGAAAAGCACTCTAGCGAGAGGCGCCGGGCCCCTTGCAGTGAATTCTTAAGGACTGGTTAACGCCCGTGCCGCGCCGGCACGCACGCCCTATTGCAGGTCGAAATCGAGGATTGCCATCTGAAACTGGTAGGCGGTCTCATCCTCGTCGTCATCGTCGCGGAACAGCACGCCGATGAACTCCTCGCCGATATAGACCTCGGCGGAGTCGTCCTTCTGCGGCCGCTGGCGGACCTGAATCGTTGGCAGGCTGAACGTCTTCTTCAAGTAATGCTCGAGCTTGAGGATCTCGTCTCGTGTCACCGCTATACCCCTTTTGAGCTGCTGCCAGCCCTAGCGGCGGCTTGCGTCGTCGCCTGAGAAGAACTGATCCATGGTCAGCGCCGGCTCATCGCACGTATTGACGCCGATCTCTCGCGCCGGCACGCCGGCTACGGTGCGCCTGCGGCGGAACGTCCTTGAGCACCACGCTGCCCGCCGCGATCCGGGCGCAATCGCCGACCGAAATGTTGCCGAGGATCTTGGCGCCCGCGCCGATCATCACGCCGCGGCCGATCTTGGGATGACGGTCGCCCTGTTCGCGGCCCGAGCCGCCGAGGGTAACGCCGTGCAGCAGCGAGCAATTATCGCCCACCACCGCCGTCTCGCCGATGACGATTCCGGTCGCGTGGTCGATCATGATGCCTCGGCCGATCCGCGCCGCCGGGTGGATGTCGACTTGGAGAAAGCGCGACACGAGGCTTTGCAGGTAAAGCGCAAAGTCCTTGCGGCCCGCGTTCCACAGTCGGTGGCCGACGCGATGGGTCTCGAGCGCGTGGAAGCCTTTGAAATAGAGGAGCGGCTCGATCAGCCGGTCGCAGGCCGGATCGCGCTGCGCCCATGCCATAAGATCGGCGCGGAACGCCTCGCCGAGCGAGGGATCCGACTCCAGCATCTCATGGAAGGTCTTGTGTATCAGCCCGACATCGAGGGCCGCGTGTTGCAGCCGGCGCGCCAGACGATGGCAGATGGCGTCCTCGAGACGCTCATGGCTGAGCACCGAGGCATAGATGAAGCCGCCGAGCGCAGGTTCGCTCGCGCTGATCTCCTCGGCCTCGCGCCGGACCTGGCTCCAAACCGGGTCGTAGCTTTTGATTTGCGGCTCTGCTGCCGCGGCGGGCTTGTGCATCGCTACCTCACTTCGCCCCCCCTAGCAGGCTCAGGGAGCTTAGTCTACCACGGGACCCCCAGGACCTAAGCACGGGAAGTTAAAAAGTCGAGCACACCCTGCTTGAAACGTGCATCTCCAACCGCTTTCATGTGATCGCGGCCCGTAATGTCGAGAAATTGGGCACCGGGGATGAGCGCCGCAAGTGCCGCGCCCGATCCGCCAATCACATCCGCGCTACCGACTGCGACAAGCGCCGGCACCTTGATCGTGGCGAGCCGTTCGGCGGCGACCTTCTCACGCGGCCCCCGCATGCACGCCGCAAGCGCCTTCAGGTCGCTCTTGGTCTGCTCGGCGAAAGCGCGGAAGCTCCGCGCCGTATCGTTGGTCACGTCCTCGATGCGCGGCGCTTCCAGCGCCTTGGCGAGCGGGCCCGAGCCCACCATCCCGCGCACCATGTGGATGCCGAGCCCGCCGAAGACAACGCTGCGCACCCGCTCGGGATGCGCGAAGACGAGGAACGCGGCGATGCGGGCGCCCATGGAGTAGCCGAGCACGTCGACCCGCTCGATGCCGAGGTGATCGAGAAGCCGCCGCGCGTCCTCGGCCATCTCGGGTGCACCGTAGCGATCGGGATCGTAAAGCTTCTCACTCTGCCCATGCCCGCGATTGTCGTAAGCGATGACGCGCCGGCCGGCTTTGAGAAGCGTGCGCACCCAATGCGAGTCGATCCAATTGGCGCCGACGTTGGAGGCGAAGCCGTGGATGAGCAGGATGGGTTCCCCCTCCCCCTCGTCCATATAGGCGATCCGGACGCCATCTGAATCGAAGCTTTTCATTCTTAACCTACCGCTTTGCCTGAAGGGTCACTATGCTGCCCGGAAAATCCCATCCAAGAAAACGCGAACAGGTAATCATGGCCCAAACGCTCGTGCCCCATTTCGTGAATGACGTAGGCGTCGACCGGATCAAGATCGGCGTCAAGGAGTTCCAATGCATGGGCGCCGCGCCGCCGCAAGATCATCCGCACGTCTATCTGGATATGGGGCACGATAAGCAGATCATCTGCCCCTATTGCTCGACCCTGTTCGAGTATGACGACACGCTCAAGGCCACCGAGAGCGAGCCCGAGGGCTGCGTCTACGTGGCGACCGCCCCGCCTGGCGCGCCTGCGGCCTGACGTCCCGCCCGATGGCGAAGCATACGCCCGTCCTCATCGCCGGCGGCGGCATTGGCGGGCTCTCCGCGGCAATCGCGCTGGCGCGAGCCGGCTTCGACAGCACGATCCTCGAACGCTCGAGCTTCACCGAGGAAAGCGGCGCCGGCATTCAGCTCGGGCCGAATGCCACGCGGCTTCTCGCCGAGCTCGGCGTGTTGGACGCGCTCTTGCCCTCGGCCTTCACGCCCGAGGCGATCTTTCTGTTCGACGGCGTCTCGGGCCGGAAGCTCGCCACCGTTCCCTTAGGCGCGCATGCCGAAAAGCGCTACGGCGCGCCTTACCTCACCCTCCACCGCGCCGACCTCCATGCGGGCTTGCGCGCGAGGGCCGGCGGCCTAGCCCCGGTGACGTTGAGGCCCGGCTTCGACGTCGCCGGCATCGAGGTCGGTGACCAGACAGTTGCCGTCGCCAATATCGACGGCACCATGGTCGAAGGCGGCGCACTCATCGGCGCCGACGGCCTGTGGTCCACCGTGCGCAAGACCGTGGCCCCGGACGCGCATCTCCATTTCTCCGGTCACACTGCTTTCCGCGCCCTGCTGCCGCTTTCCGGCTTGCCGAGCCCCTTCAGCGCGCCCGTGGTCGGTCTGTGGCTCGGGCCGAAGGCGCACCTGGTTCACTACCCGGTTCGCGGCGGCGAAGCGCTGAACGTCGTGGCCGTGATCGAGGGCGGTGGCGAAGCCCAAGGCTGGAACCGGGCAGGCGACCGCAACTCTTTGCTTTCCGGATTCACCCATTGGTGCAAGGAGTCGAAATCATTGCTCGAACGGGTCGGGAGCTGGCGCGCCTGGTCGCTCTATCGCTTGAGCCCGCTCGCCTCTTGGAGCCAAGGGCCAATCACGCTTCTCGGCGATGCGGCCCATCCCGTGCTGCCTTATCTCGCGCAAGGCGCAGCACTCGCCATCGAGGATGCTGCCGCCATCGCAGGCGCCCTCGCCGCGCAACCGCGCGACCCCGCTTCGGCCTTCGCTCAATATGAAGCTTTGCGCCGGCCGCGCGCGACCCGCCTTCAGCGCACCTCGCGGCATTTCGGTTGGATCTATCACTTGCGCGGTCCGGCGCGCATTGCGCGAAACCTCGTGCTTGCAAGCCGCAACGAGGAGACGGCGCTTGATCGGTTCGATTGGCTCTACGGCGAGACCGGGCTCAGCTCGCTGCCACCTCGCGCCGGCGCTTAGGCCACAGCAGCACGGCCGCGCCGACGCAGGCCGAGATGATGGAACCGCAAAGCACGGCGAGCTTCGTCATGGCGATATGTTCCACATCACTATACGCGAGCAACCCGATGAAAAAACTCATGGTGAAGCCGATGCCGCACAGGATGGCGACGCCGTAGAGCTCGCGCCATGTGAACTCCGCGGGCATGTGCACGATGCCCGCACGATGCGCCGTGAAGATGAAGGTCATGATGCCGAGCTGCTTGCCGATAAACAGCCCAAGCATGATGCCGACGGAGAGCGGCGCGATCAGCATGTCGAAGGTCACGCCATGCAGCGAGACGCCGGCATTGGCGAAGCCGAAGACCGGCACGATGATGAAGGCGACGCCGAAGCCGAGCGCGTCTTCGAGCCTATAAAGCGGCGAGCCATTATTGTTGGCGCCCTCGCCGCTGCCAACCTCCCCGAGCGGAATGGTGAGCGCGAGCACGACGCCGGCAAGCGTGGCGTGAATGCCGGAGAACAGCATGGCCACCCAAAGCAGAAGCCCGACCACGAGATAGGGCGCGAGCCGCTTCACCCCGAACCAGTTGAAGCCGAACAGCACCAAAGCGGCGAGCGCGGAAAGCCCGAGCGCCTCGATGGAGAGATCCGAGGCGTAGAACACCGCGATGATGAGGATCGCGCCGAGGTCATCGATAATCGCAAGCGATGTCAGAAAGACTTTGAGCGAGTTCGGAATTCTCGACCCGAACAGAGACAGCACACCGAGCGCGAAGGCGATGTCGGTGGCGGTCGGCACCGCCCAGCCTCGCCACGTCTCCGGAGTCTCGTAGTTGACCGCGAGGAAGATCAGGGCCGGCGCGATCATGCCGCCCAAAGCCGCGATCAGCGGCAGCGCCCGGCGCGGCCAGCTGTCGAGCTCACCCACCAGCATCTCGCGTTTGATTTCGAGCCCGACCAGGAGAAAGAACAGGGCCATCAGCCCATCATTGATCCAATGTAGGACCGAGAGGCCGCCGACTTCCGCGTGCAGGATGTTTTCGTAGTCGTCTGCGAGGGGCGAGTTGGCCACGATCATGCCGAGCGCGGCACTGGCCATGAGCACCAAGCCTCCCGAGGCCTCGGACTCGACGAAACGCTGGAAGACGGTGCGCGCCTTTTGGAGCATGAATGGTTTGGCCTTTGCGGGACCCTGTTTCCTATACAGCCCATGCGGCCAAGGCAAATGCGAGCGTACCCGGTGTGACAACAAGGATGGATCGACCTGTCACCGAGCGGCCACGCATCTCCGGGGCCGCTTGCCCCCAAATAGGAGACCCTATGCGCTCCAAAGAGCCCAAAAAGGGCCCAGAGCTTGCGCCCGCGCGCCCAATTAACCCGTTAGTAGATGTCTTCCGCTAGGAAGGCCGCTCGCTCCTGCAACCAGGAGGAAGCATGGCGATCCAGCAACTCTCACCCGACGAGCTACACGCCGCTGAGGCCGAGCTCGATCGCTGTCTCTTCAACCATGAGGAATGGTTGAACGGCCTGCTTGGAACGCTGATCTGCCGTTTGCAGCCCGACGAGCGTGACTTGAACACCGACGCCCATCGTCGCTGCAGGCTCGGTCAGTGGTACTATTCTGGATCCGGAGGCGCGGCCGCGCTCGTCGACCGGCCGGGATTTGCCGAGCTTGGCGCCGAGCACGAACGCACGCATCAATGCGCCGCACAGATGCTGCGCGCCGTGCATGCCGGGGAACCCGTCTCGCTCGAAAGCTTCCAGCGCTTCATGAATGCGTTGAAACGCATGCGTATGGAAATCTTCTCGCTGAAGCGGGACATCGAAGACGCGCTCTACGCGCTCGACCCGCTGACCGGCATACCCGGCCGCATCGGCCTCCTCAGCAAGCTGCGTGAGCAACAAGCGCTCGTACAGCGTGGCGTTCAGCCTTGTTGCGTGGCCCTCATGGACCTCGACAACTTCAAGTCCGTCAACGACGTCTATGGGCACTCTGCCGGCGACAAAGTGCTGACGACCTTCGCCCAGCATATCGCCCAGCGTCTCCGCCCATACGACAGGGTCTTTCGTTATGGCGGTGAAGAGTTCCTGATCATCTTGCCCGATACGAGCCTGGAAGAGGCTCACGACATTATCGAACGTCTGCGTCAGGAACTGGCGATGCTCCCGTTGGAGGTCGGCGCGGGCGTCCCCCTTCACGTGACCGCGTCATTCGGCATTGCGCAACTCGACCCCGAACCTCCCGTGGAAGAGGCCATCGAGCGCGCCGACAAGGCGCTCTATCAGGCAAAGGCCGACGGACGCGATCGCTGCCTCGCTTGGGATGCGTCGATGACCGAGGGCAGTGCCGTTTGCCAGGATAGCGCCGCCTGACTTTGTCTACTTCGAAAACGAGCTAGTGGCCCGGGGCCCCGCTACGGCTCGAACTCGAACAGGAACCAGACCCGCTTCTCGGCCTCGTCGATCCAATTCTCGAGCAGGCTCGCCGTCGCCACGTCGTTCTCCTCGTCGCAGAGATCGTGGACCTGACGCATGTTGGCGATCAGCGCCTGATTGTCCTGGCCCAGCTCCGCCACCATGTCGAGCGGATCGACATACTCGGCATCGTTGTCGGGGATGCGCTGGAGCCGCGCGATATTGCCGATCGAGCGCAGCGTCGTGCCGCCGATCTTGCGCACGCGCTCGGCGATCTCGTCGGTCATGGCGAAGAGCTGGGCGCCGTGCTCGTCGAACAAGAGATGCAAGCTGCGGAAATGCGGCCCGCTCACATGCCAGTGGAAGTTCTTGGTCTTCATGTAGAGCGCGAACACGTCGGCAAGAAGCGCATTCAGCGCGCCGGAGATGTCGCGCGTGGCGTTGGAGCCAAGGTCTGTCGGGGTATCGAGCTTGACCTTCTGGCGTTCCTTGGCCGTCATCTGTTTGTTCATGAGTAGGCCTCCTAGGGGTTATCGCGGAAGCAGTGTGCCGGGACTCTCTAAATGGGAAGTGACAGACGCGATCGCCAGAGCCTTAGCCGCCTGGGACGCCTTGTCACGCCTTGAGCAAGGTCAAACCTTTCAGGTGCTTAAGCACTGTTCGAAAAAACGTCAGCCAGGACAAACCGCCCCCACTGCCTTAGGGTTCCCCATCCCGCGCCGCGATATCAAGTGCATCATATTCATGATACGGAGTGCATCATGTTCATCGCCATGAACCGGTTCAAGGTGAAGAAGGGCTCGGAGCGCGACTTCGAGCAGGTCTGGCTCACGCGCGAGACCCATCTTGAGGAGGTGCCGGGCTTCATCCAGTTCCATCTGTTGAAGGGCCCCGAGTACGACGACTACGTGCTCTACGCCTCCCACAGCCTGTGGCGGTCGCAAGGAGACTTCGAGGCGTGGACTCGGTCGGAGGCTTTCCGCAAAGCGCATGCAAGTGCCGGCGGCGGCAAGCCTCTTTATCTCGGCCACCCGGAGTTCGAGGGCTTCACGCCGCTGCAAGAGGTGTGCGCGAAGGTCGCCGCCGAATAGCGGGGCCTTCGATGAACATCTGTTTGGAGTTCCTTGGCCGGTCTGCGATCAGTCTAGGCTGCGGAGACTAGTCGGCACGAACCGCGTCTCCCAAGCCGCAACAACCACGAGAGTTGCTGCAACAGCGGCCCCCATGGCCAAGGTCGTCTCAATCGACACGAGCGAAGCGATGATCGCAAGGAGCGCGAGAGCGGCCAAATGGGACAGCGGCCAATAGCCGAGTGCCGCCCGCTTGAACAGAAGGTTGCCCACGAGATAGAGCGCGGCGCCGCCGGCGACGGCAATTGCGATCTTGGCGTCGGCGTGACCGTCGGGATGCGCGAGCAGGAACTCGTCGCCGACCGCCGCGAGGATGATGCCGCCCACGATCGGCAAATGAAGATAGGTATAAGCGATGCGCGCCACGCGTCCCGGGTCGGCCGATCGGGCAATCAGATGGCTGCCGCATTCAGCGCCTATGTTGAAATAGATCCACCACATTGCGATGCTGCCGACAAGCGCTGCGAGAAACGCACCGCTGGTGATCCACGTCCATTCGAGCTCGGCGAAGGTTGCGCCCGTCAGCAATATCGACTCACCGAGCGCGATGATGATGAACAGGCCGCAGCGCTCGGCCATGTGCGCGCCGGAAATGTCCCAATCGGTCGTCCGCGACCGGCCGAGCCCGGGTACGAAGAAGCCGGAAGCCGGCCCGGCGGACTCGAACGCGATGGCCCCGGCCCATAACGCCAGCCTCGCCTCGTCTGCGGCCAAGCCACCGGCAATCCACAGCACCGCGGAGGCCACGAACCACGCGGTGATGCGCTGAAACGTGCGATGGTTCGCTGGCCGGACGTCCTTGAATACCCACATGGTGAAGGCGCTGCGCCCAACCTGCATGAACGTATAGGCGAGCGCGAAGGCAAGCCCCCGTCCCTCGAATGCCTCCGGAATCGACGTGGACAGCACCAGCCCCGCGAGCATGAGCACGAACAGCATGAGCCGCACGGCGGTCCTGCCAGGATCGAGCCAGTTAGTGACCCAGCTCGTGTAGATCCAAACCCACCACACTGCCATCAGAAGCAGTACGGTCTCGGCCGCGCCAAGCGGCGTGAAATGATGCAGGAGGAAATGGGAGAGCTGCGTAACGGCGAAGACGAAGACGAGATCGAAGAACAGCTCGGCAAAGCCGACGCGCACTTCCTCGCCCTCGATCCTTTCGCGCAGTAACGACCCGAGCGACACTTCTGTTAGTTCACCCGAGCGACCTGGACGAGATTGTCCGAGAAGGTCGGCGCCCGCCCGAGGCTGCAGAACTCGGCCGAGCTGATGCAGTTCACCGAACCGTCCGAGCGATTGAGGCTCCGCCAATAGCCGAGCGTCGCCACGATCACGCCTTCGTTCACATCGTCGGTAACGCGCGCCAGCCCCTCGAAGTCACCTCGCTCGTTGAACACGCGCACCGGATCGCCTTCGCGGATCGAGCGGGCCGCCGCGTCCTTCGGGCTGATCAGCACGAACTGCTCCCCCTGCCCTTTGATCTTGTGCGTCTCGTTGGCGTAGCACGAGTTGAGGAAGCCGTGGCTCTTCGGCGAGATGATGTTGAGCGGGTAATGCTCGGCGAGATTTGGATTGGTCTCGACGCTCTCCCGCGGCGGCATGTAGCCGGGCAACGGGTCCACGTCCTCGCCGGACTGGTTGTCCTCGTACATCATGCGGAACGGCGGAGCGACGAAGTTCTTGGCGTCCTCGACCAGGAACTGCATCTTGCCCGACGGCGTCGGGAAGTTGCCGTCCGCATGCGGCAGCCGGTCGTCCGGCGTGCCGACGGCGAGATGGAAATAGCCGTGCTCGCGGAAATAGTTCATGTCGATGCCGCCCATCTGCGGCGCGTCCCATTGGAGGTAATGCTCGGCGAGCTCCATGTCGCTCATGGTGAAGCGCGGGTCGTCGTCGAAGCCGAAGGCTTGAGAGAGCAGCCGGAAGATCTCGGCGTTGGACTTCGCCTCACCCCGCGGCTCGATCGCCTTCTCGTTGAGGGTCAGATAGAAGTGCCCCCAGGAGAACATCATGTCGTCGTGCTCGCCCGCCATGGTCGCGGGAAGGATAATGTCGGCATAGGCCGCCGTGTCGGTGACGAAATGCTCGGCGGTGACGAAGAACAAATCCTCGCGGCTCAGGCCTTCGACGATCCTGTTGGTCTCGGGCGCTTGGCTCACCGGGTTGGTGTTGTAGACATAGAGCCCCATGATCGGCGGGTCGAGCTGCATGCCGCCGGTGAGCGCCCGGCCGAGCTGGAGATTGTTCACCACGCGCGTGCCGGGGCGGATGTACTCAGGCCGCGAGACGCGTCCCCAGTCCACGGGGAACTCCCAGAGCGGCATCTGCAACAGGCCGCCGCCCACATGGCGCCAGGAGCCCGCGAGCGCGGGGATCGCGCACACCGCGCGGATGGTCTGGCCGCCGCCCGCGTGCCGCTCGAGCGCCACACCGAGACGAATGACCGAGGGCTGCGCGGACGCGAACTCGCGCGCGAACTTGGCGACGTCCTCGGCCGGAACGCCGGTGACCTTCTCCACATAGTCCGGCGTGAAGTCGAGCGCGCGGTGTGCAAGCTCGGGGAAGCCGACCGTGTGCTTCTGAACCCACTCGTCGTCCACGTATCCGCCGCGGATGAGCGCGGCGATAATGCCCATGGCGAGCGCGCCGTCCGTGCCGGGCTTGGGCGCGATGTGCCAATCGGCCTGCTTCGCCGTGCGCGAGCGGTAAGAGTTGATGACCACGACCTTCGCCCCGCGCTTCTGCGCCTCCAGCACGAATGGCCAGTGATGCAAATTGGTGGAGATGGAGTTGCACGCCCAGATCACGATGTAGCGGGAATGCACGAAGCTCTCGGGGTCGACCCCGCCGGTGGGTCCGACGCTCAGCAGCCACGCCGTCGAGGAGCCCGAGGCGCAAAACGTCTTCTCGTTCACGGTCGAGCCGAGACGGTTGAAGAAGGCGTCGCCGCAGGTGAGCCCCTGCACCAGCCCTTCATTGCCGAGATAGGAGTAGGGCATGATCGCCTGGGAGCCGTATCTGGCGATGATGTCCTTCCAGCGCATCGTGATCTCGTCGATCGCCTCGTCCCAGGAGATGCGCTTGAATTGGCGCGCGCCTTTCGGGCCGACGCGGCGCAAGGGATGGAGCACGCGGTCCGGATTGTAGTGGTGGTCGTGATAGTCCTTGAGCTTCACGCAGAGACCGCCGCGCGTCATGGGGTGGTCCTTGTTGCCCCTCACCTCGACGAGCTTGCCGTCCGCCACCTCGTAGATCATGGCGCAGGTATCCGGGCAGTCGTGGGGACACCCGCCGAAAAACGTCTCGCGCTGTGGCTGTTCGTTCATGCCCGGCTCCTCCCTCAACACATGCTGGCGGCTCTTGGCGGCCGCTGATTTGGATCAGCGTACGCGGGGCCGGAGCCCTTGTCGATGGGACGGAGGGAGCCTTGACGTGGCGCAAGGCCTCTTCCGGACATCAGGAATAGATGAGCCATGCTGGACCACGCCTGCGACCACGTTGCGCGCACGGCTGGTCACAACTCCTTCACAATAGGATGCGTTCTAGGCAGACGGCACCCCGAACCGACCCCCATCATCGAACATGGACCACATCCCGTCTCCGCCCATTGCCACTGAGGCGCGGCCTCCTGCCCGCACCTCTGACGCGCAGCCGCAACGGCCGCAGGGCCCCGCGGACACAGAACGCACCTCGCCCTCCTTCGAGACGGCTGACCGTGTGGCGCGCGCCACCGTGGCGCGGTTCACCCAAGGCATTTCTCCTTATGCAGAAGCCTCGGCTTGGTACGACTGGGCCGCGCACCTGTCCCGCTCACCCGGGCGCCTGACAGAGCTCTGGCTCGAGGCGGTCAGGTCCGCTACGCGGTTAGGGCGTTTCGCGATCGAGGCTGCCGCGCAGCAGCCGGCCGAGGCGCCCTTCGCGCCCGAGACCAGGGACCACCGCTTCGACGACCCGGCCTGGAAGACATTTCCGTACGTGCTGTGGCAGCAGGCGTTCCTTGCGCAGGAAGCGTGGTGGCGAAACGCGACCCGCGAGGTACGGGGCATGTCGCGCAAGGACGCCGCGCGCGTGGCTTTCATGGCGCGCCAGGCCCTCGACGTTGTGTCGCCGTCGAATGTTCCTTGGCTCAACCCCACCATCGTCGAGCGCACACGCGAGGAGTCCGGCGCCAATCTCGTGCGCGGCGCTTTCAATCTAGGCCAAGACATCCTGAGCGCCCTTGCCCTGGAGCCGGCGCCCCTGAATGACAGCTTCACCGTCGGCGAGGAGGTGGCCATCACGCCCGGCGAGGTCGTCTATCGCAACGAGCTCATGGAGCTCATCCAGTACACGCCGACGACGGAGACCGTCGCCGCCGAGCCCATCCTGATCGTGCCGGCGTGGATCATGAAATATTACGTGCTCGACCTCAGGCCTGAGAACTCGCTCGTGCGGTACCTGGTCAGCCAAGGCTTCACCGTGTTCATGATCTCCTGGCGCAACCCGACGCCCGAGGACCGCGACATCACTTTCGACGACTATCGCACCAAGGGCGTCATGGCGGCGCTCGATGCCGTCAACAGCATCGTGCCTGAGCGCAAAGTCCATGCCTGCGGCTACTGCATCGGCGGCACGCTGCTCGCCATTGCCGCCGCGACCATGGCGCGCGACGACGGCCACCGCTTGGCGAGTATCTCGATGCTCGCGGCGCAGACCGATTTCAGCGAGGCCGGCGACCTGATGCTGTTCGTCGACGAGAGCCAGATCGCCTTTCTCGAGGACATGATGTGGGACCAGGGCGTCCTCGACACCAAGCAGATGGGCGCGGCCTTCAAGGCACTCAGGCCGAATGAGCTCATCTGGTCGAAGATGTCGCGCGAATATCTGCTCGGCGAGCGCGAAAGCGTCAATGACCTAGCGAGCTGGAGCGCCGACCAGACGCGCCTGTCCTACCGCATGCATTCGCAATATTTGCGCGCGCTGTTCCTGGAGAACCGTCTCACCGCCGGTCGCTACGCCGTCGAAGGCCGGGTCATCGCGCTGAAAGACATCCGCACGCCCACCTTCGCCGTCGGCACCGAGACCGACCACATCGCCCCGTGGCGCTCGGTCTATAAGCTCCACCTCTTCACCGACAACGAGCTGACCTTCGTGCTCACCAATGGCGGGCACAATGCCGGCATCGTGTCCGAGCCCGGCCATCGCCGGCGCCGCTATCACATCGCCACGCGCCACCATGGCGATCCATACGTCGATCCTGACACCTGGCTGTCGCTGGCCACGCCGAAAGAGGGCTCGTGGTGGCCGGCCTGGGCGGAATGGCTCAAGGCCCATTCGAGCGCCGAGCGCGTCGCCCCGCCGCAGATGGGCGCTCCCGACAAAGGCCTCAGCCCCCTCTGGCCCGCGCCTGGGATCTATGTGCACCAGCGCTGAGTTGCACGACGGCGCAGAACCTTCGCGATTTGCGCGAAATCCCGTCGAATCTCAAAAGCTCGGATTTACATTTCCTAGAGGCATTCCGGCTAGCTTCGCCCCGTCATCGTGTCGGGAGAGATCGTGGAAACCATCACACCGAGAACACTGGGGAAGGTGATTGCCACCCATCCTCAGTCGAGCGTGCAGGACGCGCTGCTCCTGCTCGCGCTGATGCTCGCGGCGCTGCTGCTCGCGCTCCAATACGATCTCTTCTTCTTCATCAAGGAGCTCAGCGAGGCCGAACGCAAAATCTCGCTGGCCGAGGGCGTCTTCCTCAGCCTGCTGCTGACGGCCAGTATCCTCGTCTTCATCGTTCGCCGGTTGAGCGAGCAAAAGCGCGATCTCGCGCTGAAGGTCGCGGCCGAAATCGAGCTACGCGAGCTAACCGCGCTGGCCCTGCAGGACCCGTTGACGGGGCTGCTCAATCGCCGCGCGTTCCTGGAGGCGCTGACGGAGGCCGTCAAGTCCCCTCCGGCCAACGGCACGCAGCACGCAGTGTTCCTGGTCGACCTCGATCATTTCAAACGCATCAATGACAGTCACGGCCACGCGGCCGGGGATCAGGTCTTGGAAGTCGTCGCCGACCGCTTTCGCGCCGCGGCGCGCCCGAGCGACCTCGTGGCCCGGATCGGCGGCGACGAGTTTGCCATCCTCGCCTACAACGTCGATCGGGAAACCGCCCGCACGATCGGCGAGCGCTTTCTGGCGAGCCTGACGAGCCGAATCCGCGCCGGCGAACATTCCCACAAGGTCGACATGTCCATCGGCGTCGCACTCATCCCCGACGATGGCGCGACGGCGGAGGAGATCCTGCGCAACGCCGATCTCGCCATGTATCGCGCGAAAGACCTGCCTGACGCGCTGATGTTCTTCGAGCCGGAGATGGCCGAGAGGCGGCAGATCGCCTGAGGTTGAGGTTGGTGCGGACGGCGGGAGTCGAACCCGCACGGGGGTTGCCCCCCTCAGGATTTTAAGTCCTGTGTGTCTACCAGTTCCACCACGTCCGCTTGCTGGCACTGAAGCGCGCCACTAGAGCGCCATCGCGACCAGAAGTCTAACGATAGCGCCCTAGCAGACTGTTTAGGCGGGCTCTTTCCTTGAGACGAGAGGTCTAGGCCGGAAAGGACGGCTTTTTCTTCGCCCGGCCCTTCTTGGCCGCGGGCTCGTCCTTGGCCTCGTCCTCCGGCTCATCCTTCTCTGCGTCCGGCTCTTCGGCCTCAGGCGCCTCGTCCTCGGCTCCGGGGTCTTCGTCCTTCGCCTCGGGTTCTTCGTCCTTCGGCTCTTCCGCCGGCCTCGTCTGCCGCCGCCTCGCCGGCGGATGCCACCTCCGGGCTCTCCTTGAGCTCGTTCTTGGCAGGCACTGCCTCGACCGGCGCTGCGGCCGGCGGCTCAGGCGCTTCCGGTTTGGGTTGGGCGACCGCCGGAACGGCCCCGACCGGACCCGCCTCGAGGCTCGCCCGGAGCAACAAGAAGAGCACGAGCGCGTTGAGGAGGTGCCAGATGAAATGGGTCCCGACATTCCGCCCGTCGATCACCACCTGGTCGCAGAACGAGAGGTCCACCGAGCGGAACACGATCGAGATCGCGAAGATCGCCGCCGCCCACACGACGTAAGGGCCGGCCCGATGATGCCGCTCGACCAGCAGCATGCCGATGACGATGAGCGCGCCGAGCGCCGGCAGATAGCCCACGCTGCCATTGAGACACGGCTTGGCGTCCGCCACGGCCGACATCGGCAAAGCGTGATGCCGCCGTCCCCGCATTGCACGTGCATGGCCGCGCCCACGAGCAGCGCGAAGCCGATCGCGAGCAGCACGGTCCATCCCGGCGGCACCCCCAGGAAGCGGTTCAGCGCGAAGCCGAGATAGACCAGCATGAACAGGACGATGGGCACGATGTCGGCGAGCGCCGTCCCCTCGTCCGCGTAGAGATGAAACGCGAGGCTGCCGAAGCCGATGAGAAACCCGAGCGCGATCAGGAGATAATGGTCGGCGCTGCGCTCCTCGCGCGGTCGCCACAAGAGCAACTGCCACGCCATGAGCGCCGCGAGGAAAAACCCGGCGTTGGAGATGGTATTGATCGGTTCAGCCCAGAGCGCGGTGTTGGTGCCGCGCTCGCAATAGAGAAAGACGTGCTCGCCAAATGTCATGGTCCCTTGTCCTTTCGACCCAAACAGGAAAGAGGCCCTCCCTCCCCGGCAAGCCGCCTACCGGGAACTCGCAGTCTTTTGTTTTGGAACGTCCCACCGTCCATGAGCGCCTCGCATGTTAAACGCGAAACGCGCGCAAAGGCAGCACTGTCATGAAAATGATTTGAATTCGCGGCGACGCTGGAATGCGCGGTCGGCCCGATGACGCAAGCTGACACCGCATCGCGAAAGAGGAACCCTGGCGAGATGCCGCTGGTTGGCCTAGCATGACGACGACGGCACTCTTCCGAATTTCGTTCTCCTTCAAGGCCTTATGAATGCTGCCTCGGCTCCTGACTCTGTGGCATGACCTGCGCTCCAGCCTTTGGGCGCTTCCGCTTCTAATGGTGGTCGTGGCCGGAGCGGCCGCGATCCTCGCCGTGCATCTCCCTGTCCGCGAGGGCAACGACCCGGTCTGGTTCCTCTATAGCGGCAGCGCCGAGGAGGCCCCGCAGTTCCTCTCCAATCTCGTCACCGCCATGATCACCATGGCGACTCTGGTTGTCTCCATCACCATGGTGGTGCTGACCCTCGCCGCCCAGCAGCTCGGCCCGCGCCTCATCCGCAGCTTCATGGCCGACCGCCGGACGCAAATGACGCTCGGCCTATTCGTGGCCACCGTGGTCTACCTCCTGCTGGTGCTGCGCTCCGCCTATGGCAGGGCCGAGTCGGTGCCAAATCTCGCGGTCACCGGCGGCACGGTGCTGGTGCTGCTCTGCCTCGTCGCGCTTCTCGTTTTCGTCCACCATCTCGCCCGTTCCATCATCGCCGACAACACCATCGACCGTGTCGGCAACGCTCTCGATGACGATGTGGAGCGCCTGCTGCCGGACTCCGATGGTCGAGACACCGGAACCGCCTTCGACATCACCCCGCAAGAACGGCGCGCCGTTCATGCTTCAGCGCAGCGGTTATATCGAAACGGTCAATTACGGCGGTCTCGTCGACATCGCCAAGTCGGCGGACGCCGTCATCGAGCTATCCTTCAAGCCCGGCCGTCACGTAATCGCGGGTGGCACGTTTGCCTGGGTCACACCTGCGGAGGCGGCCACGGCGAGCATGCGCGACGAGCTCGAAGGATGCTTGCAGCTCGGCGGCGAGCGCGCGTCGATCCAGGATCTCGAGACCTCCATCCGCCAGCTCGTCGAGGTAGCGCTCCGGGCTCTGTCGCCGAGCATCAGCGATCCCTTCACCGCCATGGCGGTGATCGACCGGCTTACCACCTCGCTCGCCAAGATCATGCGGCGCGGCATGCCCCAATGCGTCTGGACCGACGACGACGGAAAAGTGCGGCTTGTGGCGCCACGCTCGACCTTTGCCGATATCCTCCAGGAAAGTTTCCGGCAAATCCGCCAGCACGCCCAGGACCAGCCGGCGGTTCTGATACGGCTCGTCGAGAGCCTCGGCCAGCTGCTGGCGCAGGCCAAGAGCTCTCAAGAGCCGCCACTGCGGAAGGAGATCGAGCTCGTGCTTGAGACCGGGCGCAAGAATATCGCGCAGGAAGAGGATTTCGAAACGCTGGAAGAGCGCGCCAAGCTTGCGCTGGAGGAAGCGCCGCCGCGCCGGTCGCGCGACTAGCTCTTCGCCTTGGGCAGCGAGATGCGGATGTTCAGGTCCTGCAACTGCTTGGGCGAGACCTCCGACGGCGCGCCCATGAGCAGGTCCTCCGCCTGCTGGTTCATGGGGAACATGACCACCTGGCGGAGATTGTCCTCGCCACAGAGCAGCATGACCATGCGGTCGATGCCGGGCGCGATGCCGCCATGCGGCGGGGCGCCGTATTGCAGCGCGCGCAGCATGCCGCCGAAGCGCTGCTCCAGCTCCTCCTTCGGATAGCCGGCGATGGCGAAGGCCTTCTCCATGATCTCCGGCTTATGATTCCGGATCGCGCCGGAGGAGAGCTCCACGCCGTTGCAGACGAGATCGTACTGGTAGGCGAGGATCTTCTCCGGCTCGATCGCATCGAGCGCCTCGAGCCCGCCTTGCGGCATGGAGAACGGATTGTGGGAGAAGTCGATCTTCCCTTCCTCCTCGTTCCACTCGTACATGGGGAAGTCGACGATCCAGCAGAAGTCGAAGCAGTCGGTCTTGGAGAGCCCAAGCTCGCTGCCGATCCTGACCCGTGCCCGCGCCGCGAAATCGGCGAACTCCTTCGGCAGCCCCGCCACGAAGAACACGGCATCTCCGTCCGCAAGACCGAGCTGCGTCTTGACCGCTTTGGTACGCTCAGGCCCGATATTCTTGGCGACCGGGCCGGCGCCCTCGCCTTCGCGGAAGAAGATGTAGCCGAGGCCGGGTTGTCCCTCGCTTTGCGCCCACGCATTCATGCGGTCGCAGAAGGCGCGTGAGCCGCCGGTCTTGGCCGGGATCGCCCAGATGCGCGTGTTTGCGTCCATCTCGATCATGCCGGCAAACACTTTGAAGCCGGAGCCGCGGAAGTGCTCGGTGACGTCCTGCATCTCGATGGGGTTGCGCAGGTCCGGCTTGTCGGTGCCGTATTTCTGCATCGCCTCGGCATAGGGGATGCGCGGGAATTCTTTCGTCACCGGCTTGCCGCCGCCGAACTCCTCGAACAGGCCGCGGATGATCGGCTCGACCGTGTCGAACACGTCTTCTTGCGTGACGAAGCTCATCTCCAGATCGAGCTGGTAGAACTCGCCGGGTGAGCGGTCGGCGCGCGCGTCCTCGTCGCGGAAGCAGGGCGCGATCTGGAAGTAACGGTCGAAGCCGCCCATCATGATGAGCTGCTTGAACTGCTGCGGCGCCTGGGGCAGCGCGTAGAACTTGCCCGGATGCACGCGGGACGGCACCAGATAGTCGCGCGCGCCTTCCGGGCTTGATGCCGTCAGGATCGGCGTCTGAAACTCGAAAAAGCCCGCCTCGCCCATCCGCTTGCGTAAGGACGCGATAATCGCCTGCCGCTTCATGATGTTGTTGTGGAGCGTCTCCCGGCGGAGATCGAGGAAGCGGTATTTCAGCCGGGTCTCTTCCGGATAGTCCGGCTCGCCGAACACCGGAAGCGGCAGCTCTGCCGATTCCGACAGGACTTCGAGGTCATCGGCCCTGACCTCCACCTCACCCGTCGGCAGGTTCGGGTTGATGGTGTCCTCGGTGCGAGCGACGACCTTGCCGTCGATGCGCACCACCCATTCCGGCTTCAGTTTCTCGGCCGCGGCGAACACCGGCGAATCCGGATCGGCGACGATCTGGGTGAGGCCGTAATGGTCGCGCAGGTCGATGAACAGGAGCCCGCCATGGTCGCGGATACGGTGCACCCAGCCCGACAGGCGGACGGTCTTGCCGACATCGTCGCTGCGGAGCGCGCCGCAAGTATGGGTGCGATAGGCATGCATGGGTCGGTGTCGGCTCTGGCGGCGGGAGGTCGGTTCTCGGGTGCCGCGGAACACCGCACGGGAAGCGCGCCCTTGTCAAGGCAGGGAGCCGCCGCATCCCTGCGCCGTGGAAGACTAAAGGCATGATCGATCCACTGCCTGTCGGCGATACGGAATCGGGGCGCCTGCGGCCGATCCGACCCCCGGCACCACGCCCGTGGCCGCGCCGCCGAGCGCCCAGGCAGCGGATCAAAGCATTCAGCCCAAGTAGCGGGAACATTTACAGTTTTCGTCGGGCCCCGGCCTGTGGATAAAGTCTTCATATGCGGCATGGGAACTGGGCCGGCGTTCGTGCGTTTTTAGGCTAGGGCAATTACTGAGGGAGACTTCAAATGACCAAGGTCCCCATCAAGACCCGGCTGCCTGCCGAGGCGTGGACTGTGGCTGTGCTTGTCGTGCTTTACTCGCTGCTGTCGTCGGCGGTGCACCATCTGCCTGCCAATATGGAGATTGCTTCCGTGCTACACGCCGGGCTGGCGGACGGCGATCCCATCACCACATCGGCGATCCGTTGAGGCAAGCGCTGATGCCCGCTTTTCGTCGTGCGTATCGCGCCAAGGGTCCCTGCAAGCAGACCCTGCCGCGCCATCGCGGGCATCTCTAGCCGCGCCGTCTGGCGTCGCGCCTGTACACTTTTCCCACTTTATAGTGAGTTTGCGACGTTGCCGCTCTTGGCCCGGCGGCAGGCGTTGGGCTATATCCGGCCCACCATGGATTTGATTACCCGTACCGAGGACCTCGTCGCGGCCTGCGCCAAGCTCGCGGCGGCGCCCTTCATCGCCGTCGATACCGAGTTCATGCGCGAGCAGACCTTCTGGCCGCGTCTGTGTCTCGTGCAAATCGCCTCGGAAGACACCGAGGTGCTGATCGACAGCCTGGCGCCGGGCATCGACCTCACGCCACTCTTCGATCTGATGGTCGACGAGAACGTGCTGAAGGTCTTTCATTCGGCGCGGCAGGACGTTGAGATCGTTCATCATTTGGCGGGGGTCATCCCTCACCCGATCTTCGACACGCAAGTCGCTGCCATGGTCTGCGGCTTCGGCGAGGCGGTGAGCTACTCCATGCTGGTGAAGCGCCTGCTTGGCCGCAACCTGGACAAGACCTCCCGCTTCACCGACTGGAGCCGGCGTCCGCTGTCCGAGCGCCAGCTGACTTATGCCATCGGCGACGTCACTCATTTGCGCGACCTCTATCCCAAGCTCAGGGCCCAGCTCGACCAGTCGGAGCGAGCAACCTGGCTCAACGAGGAGATGGGCGTGCTGACCGACCCCGCCACCTACCAGCTTCATCCCGAGCAGGCCTGGCGGCGCCTCAAGATGCGCGTCAAGACGCCGAAAGCGCTCGCCGTGCTCATGGAGCTCGCTGCCTGGCGCGAGCGCGAAGCGCAAACCCAGGATGTGCCCCGGGCGCGCATCCTCAAGGACGACGCGCTTTATGACATCGCCGGCCAAGCCCCGCGCACCGTGGAGGATTTGGGCTCGCTCCGCTCCTTACATAACGGCTTCGCCCGCTCCCAGCGCGGCCGCGCCGTGCTCGAGGCGGTGGCACGGGGGCTCGAACGCGACCCTAAGACCATCCCGCCGGTCCAGCGCGGCGAGCCCATGCCGCCCGAGGCGCAGGCCGTGGTCGATCTCTTACGGGTGCTGTTGAAGGCGACCGCGGGTCGTCATGGCGTGGCTCCGAAGCTGATTGCCACCAGCGACGAGCTTGAGCAGATCGCCCGCTCCGACGAGGCCGATTCTGCCGCGCTGCGCGGCTGGCGCCTGAAGCTGTTCGGCGAGGATGCGCTTGCCTTGAAGCGCGGCGAACTTGCGCTCGTCATCCGCGAAGGCGAGGTCACGGTGCTCGCGCCCGAGGCCCTACCGGCGGAAGAACCAAAAGACGACGCCTAACAGCACGCTGACGATGATCGCCGTGGTGAACGGCAGATAGAAATAGAAGCTGCCGGTATCGACGACGATGTCCCCCGGCAGCCGGCCGAGCCCGTACTGCACGCTGAGCATCGTCAGCAGAATCACCAGCAAGACGAAGAAGACGATCGTGCCCGCACGCATGGCTCAACCCCGCCTGCGGCTCTCGATCCGCATGCGGACCGTAGTGCGGACGTCAGGCGGCAGGTCCTCGAGCGCCTCGAGCAAGCCCCGCAGCTCCGACCGGAGCCCGTGGATCTGATCGATGAGGTTGAGCAGGACCGGTACGTCCTCCTCGGCGAAACCAAGCTCGTCCTCCAGATTGCAGATGAGCTCGGCGCGGGCGATGTCGGCTTCCGAAAAGCCTTGCGCCGTCTCTTCCGCCGGTCTGATGAGCCCCTCGCGCACCCAGACCCTGAGCCGGGTCACGGTGAGGTGATGAACCCGCGCGATGACGTCTTGCTCGCTCAGCATCACACCTGCTCCTTCAGCTTACGCCGCGGATCGTAAGCGTGGCTCTTCTTCCATTCCTCCGCGAAGCGCTTGAGGTCGTCATCGATGGTCTCGGGCATCATGACATCGAGCCTGACCAGCTGATCGCCAGGCCCCGCCTTCGTCTTCACGCCGCGACCTTTCAAGCGCAGCGTCTCGCCGCTGTTGGAGCCGGCCGGCACGGTCATGGCAACGCGACCGCTGATGGTCGGCACTTCGACTTTGCCGCCGAGCACCGCCTCGTCGAAGCTGATGGGCAGCTCGACCACAATGTCGTTGCCCTCGCGCTTGAAGACGGCATGGGGCCTGACCCCGATCTCGACCAGCGCGTCTCCGGGAGGCCCCTCGCCCAGACCCGGCATGCCTTTGCCCTTGAGCCGGAGCACTTGGCCGTCGCTGACGCCCGCGGGAATGCTCACGTCGAGCGTGCCGCCGTCGGGCAGCGTGATTCGCTGCTTGGTGCCGTTCACCGCATCGAGGAAGGGGATGTCGAGATGATATTGCGCATCCTGGCCGCGCATGGAGAATCGCGCGCCGCCGCGGCCCCCGCGCATGCCGGCGCCACCACCGAACATGTCGCCGAAGAGATCGCTGAACGCGCCGATATCCTCGAAGCCCGCCGTGGAGTGATACTGCGCGCCCTCGGGCCCACCGGCATATTCGCGGTAATAACGTTGCTGCGGCCGTTCCTGGCCGCTCGCGTCGATCTCGCCGCGGTCGTATTTTCCGCGCTGCTCGGGATCCTTGAGGATCGAATAGGCGTGGGAGACCTGCTTGAACTTCTCCTCGGCCGCCGTGTCGCCGGGATTGAGATCGGGATGCAGCTTCTTGGCGAGCTTGCGGTAAGCCTTGGTAATGTCGTCGGCGCTCGCGGTCTTCTGAACGCCAAGAACGGAATAGAGATCCTCTGCCATCGACCAATCTAAAGGCTGGAGTGAACTTCGAAGGACTGAACGTCTATTGTCATCGCCCGGCTTGACCGGGCAATCCAGTAACCCCGGCCTCCGTGATAATTCAAGTTCAGTGGTTACTGGATTCCCGCTTTCGCGGGAATGACAAACGACGTCAGTGATTTGGGAACGCCACCCTCGTCCAGCAAGTCAAGGCTCTGCCTTAGCCCGCCGCAAGCTGGAACGGGGTGCCGACCCGGATCTCGGGCTCCCGGTCCAAGAGATTGGCAAGCGCCTTGAAACGCCGCTCCACCCGCTCGCCCTCGAGATTGGAATAGGGCTCGGGCAGCTGCCAAATCAAACGGCTGCCTTCATAGCTCAGCGGCGTATTGGGGAGCACCCCGGGCATCGCCGCCGCGACCATGTGCGCCGCGCGGAAGGCCGCGCCCAAGATGCGTGCCCGCTTCAACGTGTCCTTATCGACGAGCTCCACCAGCCGCTGGCTGAGATCGTCCTTCACCAGCCCTTCATTGCGATAATAGGCCGTCAGCGCGAGGAAGGCGCGACCCGGATGGTCCACGCCGACAAAATCGCCATGGGCCACGAGGTTGAGGCTCTGGGCGCCGCGATAATCGGGATGCGCCCGCCAGCCGATATCCGACAAGAGGCAGGCCGCGTAGCGCAGCCGCTTCTGCTCGGGCGTCTCCACCGGTCCTGGCGCGCGGAACAGGGCGTCGGTCCAGTCACAAAGCTCATAGGCGTTGTCGATGGAGCGCGAGCGTTGCTTGGCGAGCTCGGCGCAAGCCTCGAGCAGTGGGTCCTTCTCCCGCTCCTCGTCGCTCAGGAGGCTGTAGAGCAGCCCCTCGCGGATCCCGAGCACCGAGATCACCAATGAGCGCGGCTTCATCTGCTTGATGAGCCGTTCGAGCACCAGCGCGCCATAGGGCACCGTCTCGCGCCGCGCGCTCGAGATGTCGCGGATGCCGGCGAGCGAGCTTTGCGACTGATGATCGAGGAGAGCCGAGAACTTCAGCGCCTCCTCGGCGCTGATTCGGTAGTTGTGCATCACGCTCAAAGGATAGTTGGTCTGGGTCATGTGCAGCCGCGCCAGCGCCCGCCACGTACCGCCGATGGCATAGAAATCGCGGCCCCGGCCCTTTTCCAGCCACGGCACCTTGGCGAACTCGGCATCGACGATGTCGCGCGCCTTCTTCAGGTTGCCACCGGACGCATCGATCAGGCGCAAGCCGCCGAGCGGCATGGTGACAGCATCGGACAGCCGTCCGCCCCGTACATCGATCAGCTCCAGGCTGCCGCCGCCCAGATCGCCGGCGAACCCATCCGCCGCATAGACACCGGAGACGACGCCGAGCGCGGCAAGCTCCGCCTCCATCGTGCCTGACAGCACCCTGACATGTCGGCCAAGGGCACGCTCCGCTTGCGCGATGAACTCAGGACCGTTCTCCGCCTCGCGCGCCGCCGCCGTGGCGATGACCTCGACCCTCTCGGCCTCAAGTTGATCGATCAGAGCGCGAAAGCGTCTCAGCTCCCGCAGCGCCCGCGACACGCCGTCAGTGGCGAGCTTGCCGGTCGTAGCGATGGTGCGGCCCAGCCCACACAGCACCTTCTCGTTGTAGATGGGCGCCGGCGCCCGAATGGCACCGTCGTACACGATGAGCCGCACCGAGTTCGAGCCGATGTCGACGACGGCGACGGGAGCTCGATCGTTGCTCGAAGCCATCGTCGAAACCTAGCCGGTCTCGACCAGGCGTGCGAAGCGCGGCGGCATGCTTTCGGTGAGCGACGTGCCGCGGCCGGACAGGCTCGGATTGGTCATGAAATAATCCTGCGCGCTGAAGGGCTCCTGCCCCTCGACCAAGTGGATGCGCTCGGAGCTTCCATCAGGAAGCACTCGCCAGCTCTGCAGATTGTCCTTGAGATTGGCGACCATGATCTGGTCGAGGATCTGCTCGTGCACGGTTGGGTTCTTGATCGGCACCATGGCCTCCACGCGGCGGTCGAGGTTGCGGGGCATCATGTCGGCAGAGCTGATATACACCGATGCCTTGCGATGCGGTAGCCCATGGCCGGAGCCGAAGCAATAGATGCGTGAATGCTCCAGGAAGCGGCCCACGATGCTCTTCACGTGGATATTCTCCGACAGGCCCGGCACGCCGGGGCGCAGGCAGCAAATGCCGCGCACCACGAGGTCGATCTCGACGCCGGCCTGGCTCGCCTCGTAGAGCGCATCGATGATCTCGGAATCCACGAGCGCGTTCATCTTCATCCAGATGGCCGCCGGGCGCCCCGCCTTGGCGTGATACATCTCCTCGCGAATGTGATCGAGGATGCGCGCCCGGATACCGCCTGGCGACACCGCCATGGCTTCGAGCTCCGCCGGCTCCGCATAGCCCGTGACGTAGTTGAAGATACGCGACACGTCGTTGCCGATCGTCCGGTCGGCGGTGAAGAACGATAGGTCGGTATAGATCTTGGCCGTCACCTGGTGGTAGTTGCCGGTGCCGATATGGCAATAGGTGATGAGCTCGCCGCGCTCACGCCGCACAATGAGGCTGAGCTTGGCGTGGGTCTTCAGCTCGATGAAGCCGTAGACCACCTGGACGCCCGCACTTTCGAGGTCGCGCGCCCACTTGATGTTGGCCTCCTCGTCGAACCGCGCCTTTAGCTCGACCACAGCGGTCACCGACTTGCCGGCTTCCGCCGCATCCTTCAGCGCCTCGATGATCGGCGAGGTCTTGCTCGTACGGTAGAGCGTCCACTTGATCGCCACCACGTCCGGGTCGGCAGTCGCTTGCTTCAGGAACTGAAGCACCACGTCGAACGACTCGTAGGGGTGGTGGACGACGATGTCCTTCTTGGCGATGGCGGCGAAGCAATCGCCCTGATGTTCGCGGATGCGCTCCGGGAAGCGGCTGACGTAAGGCTGGAACTTGAGATCGGGCCGGTCGCCGACGATGAGCTGATTGGTGTCGGCGAGCCCGATCAGGCCCTTCTGCACGAAGCTCTCCCCCTCCGACACTTTGAGCTCCTGCATGACGAAGCGCTGGAGCCGCGACGGCATGGTGGCTTCCATCTCGAGTCGGATGACAGAGCCGCGCTTCCGGCGCTTCAGCGCCGTTTCGAACACGCGCACCAGATCCTCAGCCTCTTCCTGGACCTCGATATCGCTGTCGCGCAGGACCCGGAAGGCGCCTTGGCTGCGCACCCGGTAGCCGGGAAACAACCGCGACACGAAGATGCCGACCACCGTTTCGAGCCTGATAAAACGAACATCCTTCGACCCCTCTTGGCTCGGCAAACGGATGAAGCGGTCGAGCTGCGGCGGGATCGGCAGCAACGCGTGCATGGTTCGGAACGAGCTTTCGCGCACCAGCTCGAGACCGAGCGTGAAGCCGAAATTCGGAATGAACGGGAACGGATGTGCCGGATCGACGGCGATCGGCGTGAGCACCGGAAAGACGTGGTTGAGGAAGTGATCCTCGAGCCAGTTGCGCTCCTGATCGGAGAGCTGGTCGGCGTGGAGGACATGGATGCCGGCCTCGCCGAGCAGCGCCGCGAGCGTCACCCAGCTCTCCTGCTGGTGCGCCGTGAGGCCGGCCACGGACTGGTTGATGCGGTCGAGCTGCTCCGCGGGCGTCAACCCATCCTGGCTCGGCGTCTCGATGCCGGCGACGACCTGGGCGCGCAGACCCGCCACGCGCACCATGTAGAACTCGTCGAGATTGGTGGCGGAGATCGACAGGAAGCGCAGGCGTTCGAGCAGCGGATGGCGCTCGTTCTCCGCCTCTTCCATCACCCTCTTATTGAAGTTGAGCCAGGACAGCTCGCGGTTGAAATAGCGGCTCGGTCCGAAGGCAGCGATGCGGGTGGCCGCGCCATTCGGCTCGACCTTCTCTTGCAAATTCATCGATAACTCCGTGGAGTTCCTGCAATTTTTCGCCTTCTCAGGGCTTCTGTCACGGGCCCTATGTTACGCGATCAAATGTATCACTAGCGTTACGGAAATTGCCAATCGGCTGCTATTCGGCCGAGGGCGCTCCCTGGAGCGCTTCCGTCACGAGCTGGCGGCTGATCTTGCGCCCCGAGGCGAGCGCCGCCCTATCGACTGCCTCGACCGCCGCCGCCGCCGCTTCGAGCGAGCGGTCGATCCTCAGCGCCAGAAACTCCAGCACCTTGGGATCGATGTCGAGTTGCCGGTCGGCGAAATGCTTGAGCATCACCGTGCGCAACAGCGCCTCATCAGGGACGCCGATCTCGGTGATTGGAACGGCGTTCAGCCGCGAGGCAAGATCGGGCAGCGCCGTCCCCCACCGGTTCGGGCTGCTGCGCGCGGTGAGCAGCACGAACAGCCGCTTCTCGCGCGCGAGGTTGAGGAGATGGAATAGGGTCTTCTCGTCGTAGCCGGTCCGGTCGGCGTCCTCCACGACGATCGCCGTCCCTTCGGGCAAGGAGTCGATCACGGCGATGCCGAGATGGGCCGGGTCGAGCGCCTCAGCGCCGGAGCGTCCCTGCCAGACCCGCACGAGGTGGGTCTTGCCGCTCGCAGCCGGGCCCGTGAGAAGCTGCACCTGGTCCTGCCATTCGGGCCAAGCATCGATCAGCTTGACGGCAGCGAGGTTGCAGTCGCTGACAAGAAAATCCTCCGCGCCGAGCGCCGCGCGGTGAGGCAGATCGAAGGCGAGTTGCGCGAGAGTCACGAAGCTCTGACCCGCGTGCGATGGGCGCCGGCCCCGGCTGCCTTCCGGCGATGCGGATGCACCGTCACGGCCTGTGCCGGCTCATAGCTCGCCATGTGCCGGAGCCACGCCCAGAAATAGGCGCCGGCCGAGATGATGGTGAAGGTTCCCGTCATCCAGACCAGCAGCCAAACGAGGTTGTCGAGGCCGAGTCCGAGGCCAAGCCGGCCGAGGACGACGCCGGCGAGGGCGATCTGCAAGCAGGTGTTCACCTTGCTGACGAGGAGCGGCTTCACGGTGATCGGCCGCGACATCATCCAGGCGAGCAGCACGGCGCCGACGATAAGGATGTCGCGGCTCACCACGGCGATGACGAGCCACACCGGCAGATGTCCGGCGAGACCGAGCGTGACATAGATCGTGACCAACAGCGCCTTGTCCGCGATAGGATCGAGATAGGCGCCAAGCTCCGTGTGCCAGCCAAACCGCTTGGCGAGGAAGCCGTCCGCCGCATCGGAGAGCCCGGCCATGAGGAACACGAGAAACGCCGCGAACATCTCCTGATCGATGATCAGCCACACCAAGAGCGGCACGAGCAGGATCCGCCCAAGCGTCAGCGTGTTGGGAATGTTCACCACCAGCGTTTCTCCCAGCGGTCTCTCTTCCCGGGACCGTCGGCCGCGAATTCTAACAGATTCCACCCGGCCAAGGGCCCAATCCCGCCGCGCGAGCCCTTACTGGGAGTGGAGCACGAAAGTGCCATTTCTCTCATCGAGCGCAAACCCGTTCTGGCCGAGCGCCGTCTGAAGCCGGTCGAGGGAGCCTGCGAAATCGAAGGTGATCGAGGCCGTCCGGGCCGAGAGCGAATTGACCTCGAGCGCCTGGAGGCCGGCGATCTGCGCAAGCCTCGATCGAATCTGTTGCCAATCCCTTAGGCCCGAGAACTCAACCAAGGCGGCAACGTTGCGCGGCACCACCTTCGGCCCGGCGGGCTCTTCCTCGGCCCCCGGCGCCGGCGGATTTTCCTCGTAGGCCGCCTCGGCGGGCAGTTGCCCACCGGACTGCATCACCTTCCAGCGGTTCTCCAGAATGGCGAGCGCCGCCGCGGCCGCCCCGCGCGCGGCCTGGGACGCATCGCCGCTCATGGGATCGCTGCGGGCGAAGCTGATCGCCCCGACCGCGTCCTCACCGACGAGACGGGTCGTGAACTTACCGTCCTTGATCTCACCCACGGCGATGACGAGCCCGCCATAGCCGTAATTGCTCTGCATCTTGGTGAGAGCCTCTGCATCGCCCGCAAGCGCCGCCTTGACCACGGCCGGATCGAGATCGGGGCGCGGCCGCAGCAGCGTGGCCGGCGTTACGCTATGCGCGAGGTCGAGATCCCCCCAGGCCTTGCTCCAGCCCTCTTTCCCTTCGCCTGTCACGCCGTCGCCGGTAAGCATCAGCGGCAGGATGGAGATCGAGGCCGCGCGCTCCTCGCTATAGGGGATGGCATAGTTCACGAAGAGCTGCTTCACCGCAGCCTCGTTGAAGTGCACATCGAGGGTGGCGATGTAGCGCGTGGTCGAGTTCTGCTCCTTGCGGACGGCGACGCCCAGGACCAGCTCCTCGACCTCCTCCTTGGTGAACGCGGGCAGTTGATCTTGGATGTTGAGCGGCACGAGCCGCCCAAGCAGGATCTGAAGGGCGCGCTGCTCGGCTTGGGCCATGCCGGCATTCCGTGCGGCGACCGCGTCCTTGGCGGTGGTGTCCACGGTGATCTTGGCGACGTCGTAGAGGCTTTCCGCCGCGCGGGCGTTGCCAGGGCTCGCGCCAAGCGCCACGGCGCTCAAGAGCACGAGGAGACTCAATCTCCGAGCCAGGGGCTCTAACCATCTGAAACGCATGTCGGACTCTACCAAGTCACCCTTCCCGGCGCCCGCCCAGCCGGCACCCCCGTAAACCCTTGGAATATGGCGGGCTCACGACCTTTCCGCCTTGACGGCCCTCGCCCGGCACGATTGTTATGCCAATTCTTCTGAACTTGCACCCCGAGTGGCCCGGTGCCCCCGAAATCCCAAGATCCGAAATCCCAAGAGTCCAAGGCCGAAGCGCCTTTGACCTATCGCGACGCAGGCGTCGACATCGACGCCGGCAACGCGCTCGTCAAAGCCATCGGCCCGCTTGCGGCGAAGACCATGCGCGCGGGCGTGCTTGGCGGCATTGGCGGTTTCGGCGGCCTGTTCGACCTCAAGGCGTGCGGGTTCGTCGATCCGCTTCTCATCGCCGCCACGGACGGGGTCGGCACCAAGCTCAAGCTCGCCATCGAGACCGGCCTGCATGACGGGATCGGCATCGATCTCGTCGCCATGAACGTCAACGACCTCGTGGTGCAGGGCGCCGAGCCGCTCTTCTTCCTCGACTACTTTGCTACCGGCAAGCTCGAAGTGGGCGTGGCGGCGCAGGTGGTCGCGGGCATCGCGCAAGGCTGCGCGGAAGCGGGTTGCGCGCTCATCGGCGGCGAGACCGCCGAGATGCCGGGACTGTACGCGCCCGGCGACTACGACCTGGCGGGCTTCGCCGTGGGCGCGGTGGAACGCGACGGACTTTTGCCGCGGAGCGATCTCGCCGCGGGCGATGTCCTGATCGGCCTCCCCTCCTCCGGCGTCCACGCCAACGGCTTCTCCTTAGTGCGGCGCGTGGTTGCCGAGAGCGGTCTCGATTGGAGCGACGAGGCGCCGTTCGCGCCCGGCACGGCACTCGGCGCCAGCCTCCTCACCCCGACCCGCATCTATGTGCGCCAGCTTCTTGAAACGATTCGTACAACGGGGGCGGTGAAAGCGCTCGCCCACATCACCGGCGGCGGGCTCTTGGAGAATGTCCCCCGCGTTCTGCCTGACACGCTGGCCGCGGCCATCGACCAGAGCGCCATCCATATGCCACCGGTCTTCGAGTGGCTTCAGGTGGAAGCGCGGCTCGATACCCGCGAGATGCTGCGCACCTTCAATTGCGGGATCGGCATGGTGGTGATTGTGGCGCCGGCCGATATGGACCGCGTCCTGAAATCGCTCGGATCCCTCGGCAAGGAGGCGATGCTGATCGGCACCCTCGTCCCGCGCGGGAGCGGCGATGCCGTCCGCGTCGACGGCAAGCCGGGATCGGCGTCATGAGCGGGAAGAAGCGCGTCGGCGTTCTCATCTCAGGCCGCGGCAGCAACCTCCAGGCCCTGATCGACGCGGCCAAGGATCCCGACTACCCGGCCGAGATCGCGCTCGTGATCTCGAACGTGCCGGGCGTCCAGGGCCTCGCCCGGGCGGAGGCGGCCCACATCCCCACCCGTGTCATCAACCATAAGGACTTCGCCTCACGTCCGGACTTCGAGACCGCGCTGGAGGCCGCCCTGCACGAGGCGGGCGTGGAGCTTCTCTGCAATGCGGGCTTCATGCGCCTCCTCACCGAAGGCTTCGTCACCCGCTGGCTGAACCGTCATCTCAACATCCACCCCTCGCTTCTCCCCGCCTTCAAAGGCCTGCACACCCACGCCCGGGTCCTGGAGTTGGGGGCCAAAATCAGCGGTTGCACGGTCCATTTCGTGCGCGCCGCCATGGATGACGGGCCCATCGTCGCCCAGGCGGCCGTCCCCGTTGAGCCCGGCGACACCGAGGAGACCTTGGCCGCCAGGGTCTTGGCGGCCGAGCACCGCCTCTATCCTCATGCGTTAAGGCTAGTCGCCTCAGGCAAAGTGCGGGTCGAGGGCGAACATGTGGTCGGAATGTCACAGCAAAACGGCCAAACTGCCCTCTTTTCGCCGCCGCTCCCCAGCACCTTTTGATGGAACGTGTTAACGGCCGTAAGATCACGATTTGACGGCGGAAGTTGACGCAGCTCAATATGCGGTGCTGCCGACCATGGACAATGCTGACGGTCGGATGCTAGGAACAAACCCTATTCGGAACAATTTTCGCTGCTGCCTTCGCGCCTTGAGCGACGCGACCCCAAGCAGCGCGGAAGATCGTTTTCCTGGCCTGGCGGCTTGGCCCCGGGTCCTACCCGGCACCAAGGCCCCACTAACCAGGAGCTTAGGGGGAAGGCGTAAATGGCGGACATGACGGTCGCCTATTCTCCGTCGCATGGGCTCGGCGAAGAGCAGAGCATCTGGTTCAAGCTGACACCGCTTTTGAACCAAGAGAACCCCATGCAGGTTCTCGCGGCGCTTAGCGACAAGTATGCCGGGGTGGTTCCCATCAATCTCAAGAACCACCGCATCGTGCTGCTATCGGAGCCGGCCTACGCCGAGCGCGTGCTGGTGTCGAACGCCGACAACTACACCAAGTATTTCGACGGGCTCCGCCCCATCTTTGGCAAGAGCATGATCACGATCGACGGCGCCCTGTGGCAGAAGATCCGCGCGCCGCAGCAGCCTGCGTTCCACCCGCATATGTTCGAGGAGTATTTTCCCTATCTGATGTCGGCCATCGACTCCAAGATGGCGCGCTGGGCGAAGTTCGCCCAGACCGGCGAGACCATCGAGATGGTGGAAGAGACCTGGACGCTCGCGGCCGAGATGGTGTGCAAGGCTTTGTTCGACCGCGAGATGCCGTTCAACCCGCATTTCGTATTCAGCCAGGTCAAGACCTACACCGACGTGATGAACCACAAATCGATCCGCCTGAAGAACGTGCGCGGCGAATTGGTGGAGATGACTGGCGAGGACACGGCCAAGGCCATGGAGGTGTGGCACTCGATCCCCGATACCGTCATGGGTGCCGGCATTCTCGAGCATCGCGAGAAGACGCTTCTCAAGATGCTGGAAGCGGCCGAGGCCGATCCGGACTTTCCGGAGTTCGACCACCGCCAGGTCATCGACGAGATGAAGCAATATTTGTGGGCCGGCACCGAGACCACGGCGCTAACGCTCGCCTGGTCGCTCTATCTGCTATCGCAGCATCCTGAAGCGATGGAGCGCATTAGAGCCGAGGCACGCGCGGTGTGCGGCGACGCCGACCCGGAATGGAACCAGGTGCAGCAACTCAGCTACACGCGCATGGTGATCCAGGAGACCATGCGGCTGTTCCCCCCGATCTGGGCGCTGATCCGCATCGCCGCCGGCGACGACGACATCCAGGGCCACAAGATCAAGGCTGGCGACAAGGTGGTCATCCTCGCCTACGTGATGCACCACAGCCCGAAATATTGGACGGATCCGGAGAAGTTCGATCCGGAGCGTTTCGCGCCTGAGCGGGCCAAGAAGCGGGTGAAGTACTCCTACCTGCCGTTTGCCGCGGGCAAGCGCGCCTGCATCGGTGGGGCGCTGTCGCAGATCGAGAATACGTTGGCGCTGGTCCAGCTTCTCCGCCGCTTCACGCCCGAGTACGTGGGCCCGCAACCGGCGAAGATTCACGCCACGGTGACGCTCTCCCCGAAGGGTGGCCTGCCCTTCCGCATCCGCGAACTGAGCTAGCTTCCGATCAACTGATAGCTTGCTTCATCAATCCGGGTCGTCGGTCTTGGCCGCGCCCCCGTTCTTCTTCGGTGTGCTGCCGTCGTCGAGGTCGGGGAAGCCTGCGCGCAAGTAAGCGACGATGTCCCAGATCTGCTCCTCCGTGAGCTGGTTCTTCCACGCCGGCATGGCCGTGCCGAACTGCTTGCCGCCTTCGGAGATGCTCCACAGGAGATATTGATCGACGGCGATCGGCTGCTGCACCATGTAGGCGAGCAGCGCCGGCGACGGGGTGAGCGCATAGGCGAGATCGCCGTTCCCGAGGCCGGTGTCGCCGTGGCATTTGCTGCAATGGGAGATGTAAAGCGGCCCGCCTGCGGCGATAGCGGGCACCGTATAGCCGACCGTGTTCTCGGCCCTGAGATATTTCTCCGGGATTCCCTTGTTCACGAAGGTTGAGAACCGCAGCATGCGCTGCTGCTGCTCGGGATCGACATTGCGCAAGCTCCAGCCGACAGGCGGCTCCTTCCCCTTGGGAACCTCCTGCGGCGCGCCGTCGGCGCCCGGTGGCACATCCTGCGCAAGAGAGACGGCCACGGGCGCAAACAGCAACCCGGCGAGACCGAGAGCGATGAAGACAGAGCGAGACATGGCAGCATCCTTTAGCCTGGATCAGCCTAGCCTGATAAATCACGTCTACGGCAAGAGAATGCCTTGTCGCAGATCAAACACGCGGCCCTAGCCGACGATCTCGCTCTTCTTGAAGCAGAGCGCGATCTCACGCTTGGCGCTCTCGGCGCTGTCGGAGCCGTGCACGGAGTTCCGTTGCATGTTGATGGCGAAATCCTTGCGGATGGTGCCGGGCTCGGCATCCACAGGGTTGGTTTTGCCCATCACCGCCCGGTTCCGGGCGATGGCGTCCTCGCCTTCCAGCACCTGGAGCACGATCGGGCCCGAGGTCATGAACGCGATGAGGCCCTTGTAGAAGGGCTGGCCCTTGTGCATCTCGTAGAACTTGTGTGCGTCCTTCTTCTTCCACCACACACGCTTCTGCGCGATCACGCGCAAACCGGCGCCTTCGAGCCGGGCGACGATCAGCCCGGTGATGTTGCGCTCGGTGGCGTCGGGTTTGATGATTGAGAGCGTGCGTTCGCTAGCCATGCTTAAGTCTCTCTAGTCTTTGGAATGTTTGCGGGGGCTTATAGCTGCCAGGCATGACAGCGACAAGGCGATCAGGGTAAACAGCCGATACCGTTCAAGGATTGCCGGGCGCCAAGGCGACGGCGGAAAGGGAGGGTAAGCCGATGCTCTATGCCACGCTCAAGGTCCTGCTGACGAGCGTCCTCGTGGTCGCAGTGTCGGAGACCGCGAAGCGCAGCGCGCTCTTCGGTGCCGTCATCGCCTCGATCCCGCTCACCTCCGTGCTCGCCATGATCTGGCTCTATATCGATACCGGCGACACGGAGAAGGTGGCGCGCCTCGCCGCCGGCATCTTCTGGCTGGTGCTCCCCTCCCTCGTCCTGTTCGTGAGCCTGCCTCTGCTTCTTCGCGGTGGCGTAGAGTTCTATGCGAGCCTCGCCATCTCCGTTGGCCTCACGGTCGCCGCCTATTTCGCCATGCTCTATGGGCTGCAACTGGCCGGCATCGAGGTCTGACCGCGCGCCTCACGCCTTTTGCTGCCAGCGCCCATCCGCGTCCTGCTGCCAATAGCTGACCGCGTAGCCTTTGCCCTTCGCCGCCGTCCACGTCTCGCGCGCTTGCGTCACCGCTCCCTCGTCACGGCCGTCGAACACGTAGACGACGCGCGCATACCCGCTCGCATCGTCGAGGGTGGCGCCATCGACCAGGAACCGCACCGCCGCGTCGTTCGGGTTGTCGTCTTCCACCGTGAGGTAGATGGGCTGCGCCGCCGGCACCCCGTCGCTCGACGTGCCGTGCGGCAGAAAGCTGTCCTCGCGATAGGCCCACAGCAGGCTGTTGAGCGCCTCGACCCGTTCCGCGCTCGAGGCTTGCACGGCCGCGCGCCAGCCGCGTTCGAGCGACCGCTCGAGTAGCGTCGGCAACACCTGCTCCAGCGTGCGGCTTTCCAGATGATAGAAATAGACTTCCGTCTCGCCGCTCATGCTTGCCGTCCTTTGGCGTAAGGGTTCGCCCCTTTGCGCAAGTTCAGCCTGATCGGCACGCCAGGGAGATCGAAGGCCTCACGCAGGCCGTTCACAAGATAGCGCACATACGAGTCCGGCAGTGCCTTCGGCTGCGAGCAAAATACGACAAAGGTCGGCGGCCGGGCATTGGCCTGGGTCATGTATCGCAGCTTGACGCGACGCCCGGAGACTGCCGGCGGCGTATGCGCATCCACCGCGGCGCCGAGCCATTGGTTGAGCAGATGCGTCGGCAAGCGCCGGTTCCACACTTCGTCCGCCGCAAGCACCGCGTCCATGAGCTTGTCGAGCCCTTTGCCGCTCAAGGCTGAGACCATCACCAGCGCCACGCCCTTGACTTGCGGCAAGAGCCGCTGACACGCCTCGCGCAACTCCGCCAAGCGCTTCTCGCGCTCGCGCACGAGATCCCATTTGTTGACGGCGATGACGAGCGCACGGCCCTCTTGCGCGATGAGAGCGGCGATCTGGAGATCTTGCTTTTCGAACGGCTGCTCCGCATCGAGCAGCAAGACCACCACCTCGGCAAAGCGGATGGCTCTCAGCGTGTCGCCGACGGATAGCTCTTCCGCTTTGCCCTCGACCCGCACTTTGCGCCGGAGTCCCGCGGTGTCGAACAGCCGCAACGGCCGCCCCGCCCACGCGACTTCGGCAGCAATCGCGTCCCGCGTGATCCCCGCCTCAGGCCCGGTGATCATGCGCTCCTCACCGAGCAGCGCATTGACCAGCGTGGATTTCCCCACATTGGGGCGCCCGACGATGGCGATGCGCAAGGGATGCTGCCCTTCGGCTTCCGTCTCCGCTTCGACCGCTTCGCCGCCTTTCGCCTTGCAGGCCTGCTCGATTGCTTCCGTGACATCCCCGATGCCGAGCGCGTGCTCGGCGGAGATCGGCAACGGCTCGCCGAGCCCGAGCGCGAAGGCCTCATAGAAACTGGCTTCAGCCGCCCGGCCTTCCACCTTGTTGGCGGCAAGGATCACCGGCTTGCCCGAGGCCCGTACAAGTTCGGCGAAGATCTCGTCGGCGGCGATCACGCCTGCGCGGGCATCGATGAGAAACAGCACGAGATCGGCTTGCGCGATCGCGGCCTCGGTCTGCTCGCGCATGCGCGCGGTGAGCCCGGTATCACCAGGTTCGAGCCCTGCCGTATCGATGAGCGTGACCGTACAGGCCCCGATCTCGGTCTCCGCCTCCCGCCGGTCCCGCGTCAAGCCCGGCTGATCGTCGACCAGCGCCAGCCGCTTGCCCGCGAGCCGGTTGAACAGGGTGGACTTGCCGACATTGGGCCGTCCGACGATGGCGACAGTGAAGGACATGGGATCCGTATGAAGCGGAACTTGGGTGGGACGCGCGGGCTGCCGCTTGGACGCGGTCAGTTGAGAGCGATCAGATCGGCATCGTCAGACAGGATATACATCCGGCCGCCAGCCACAACGGGGGTCACGAACACGTCCGTATCGAGATTGACCTGCGTCCCGAGCTGCCCGGTTCGCGCGTCGGCGCCCACCAGCAGCCCCTCCCCGGAAATGACCCAAACCCGGTTGCCGGCCACCACGGGCCCGCTCCACCTTGTGCTCTGCGGCAAATCGCTGACCCAGCGCACCTGGCCGTCCTTGCGGCCGAGCGCCATGAGCCTGCCCGCCACGTCGACGACGAAGACGGCATCACCAGCCACCCACGGCATCTGGGTGCTGGCAACGTTGCGCGTCCACACCCGTGCCCCTGATGACGCTGACGTCGCGATCATCCTGCCGCCATGACTGACGGCGAACACGACCCCGTGGTCGATCACCGGCCGCGCCGGGTCTCCGAGAATGCCGCCGGCCGAGGTCTCCGTCGCCCGGGTCAGCGAATCGTTCCACTCTCGCTTGCCGCTGCCGGTCTGGAAGGCGACGATGTCTCCGGCGGGGAACGGCGCCACGACGGTCCCGCCTGCCACCGCGGGACTCGCATTGCTGAGGAGCGTCGCGATCTGCGGCAAGCCGCGCTCCTTCCACAGCTCCTCCCCGTTGGCAGCATTCAGCGCGTGCAGTGTGTTCTCCACCGAGACGAAGTAGATTTTGCCGCCTGTTACCGTGGGCGAGTTGCGGATCGGCTCGCCGACGGACTTGGTCCATTCGACAGCGCCGCTACTCGGATTGAGCGCCACGACCGTGCCGTAGCCTGTCGTGACGAAAAGCACGCCGCCGTCGAGCGCGAGCCCGCCGCCAAAACCTTCCCGGCTGCTCTCGCTCTTGGGGGTCACGCTCGTCGTCCAGGCCTTGGCGCCGCTCGCGGCGGAGAACGCCGAGACGTCCCCTCCTGCATCGAGCGTGAAGACCTTGCCGCCGTCGACCAGCGGCACCGCGCTCAACCGGCCGCTCGACGACGACCCCCTACCGGCATCGGCGGTCCACACCTTGTGCAGCGCGCCGCCAAGAGCAAGATGTCCGAGATTGTTGGAGGGATCGCCGCCGGGCTGCGACCACGACCCGTTGACCCTCGCCGGCGGCAGCGAGACCGGTCTCACCGCCACCTGATCGGCATTGATCTGACCGGGATCGGTGATGACGGCGATACGCTCGCCGGGGAGCCTTACCTCTTCCTTATGGAATGGATTCTTGATGCCGCCGAGGCCACCGCCGCCGCATCCGCAAACGGTCACGGCAACCGCGGCGGCAAGCCCCGCGCCGAGAAGGCGACTGCCGATCTCTCGTCCTTTACCCCGGCCCACGTTCCGAGCCATCCTTCGATATTGAACGCTAATTGGTCTTAGCGTCGCTCACCGCCGGCGGGTTCCCCACGATGAGCGCGAGCATCATATTGGCGCGATCGCGCAAGTTTGGCGGTGTTCCCTGGTCGCCCAAGAGCTCGGTGAACTGCTCTTCGGCCACGCGCATGTCGTTGTGTTGGTAGGCGGAAAGGCCGAGCAGCTCCCGGGCCGAGAACCGCCAGGGGTTGTCAGGATCGGTGAACCCCTTCAACCGGCGCTCCATCTCTGCGTAGTCGGCCGTATCCAGGCGGAGCGTCGCGGCCTGAATCGCCGCAAGCCCTTGCAGGATCGAATCCACCTTTGAATTGGTGGCGAGCGCGTCATAGTCCGCAACCGCCTTGTCGGTCTCGCCGGCCTGCGCCTCAGCCGCAGCGATCTGGAAACGCGACAGCGCCTGATAGCCTTCCGGCCCGCTCTTGGCGAGCGCGTCGAACATCTCGCGCGCTTTCTTGGTGTCAGATGCGGGAGGGCTTTCGAGCGCCAGGGCCTGGGTGAACTTCGCACCGGCCTCTTGTGCCTGGCGGTTCTGCCAGTAGGTCCAGCCCTTATAGGCCGCGACACCGGCGATGACGCACGCCGCCGCAACGAGGATGAGAATCCCGTATTTGTCCCACAGCGCCTTGTACTGGTCATGGCGGACGGCTTCGTCCACCTCACGAAAAAAACTGTTGTCGCTCATTGGGCTGCGGGCTCTCGTGACATGACGAATAGGACGGTTGGGCAGGAGCCTCAACCGTCAGCCCCTTCCTCCCCGCCGTATAGTGAAGGCCACCAGCTCACGCAAGGCTGAAGCCCGCGATCGTCTAACGAGCTTGGTAAAGACGTTCGCCCTCTAGGGCTAACTGCCTGTCATTTTGGTCTTTTTCGTGGCCCCGTCGTCGTCCTCGCACATCGGATAGGTGTAGGCGTCGGACGGGAAGGCGCGCGTGCGGACCTCGGTGGAATAGGCCTTTACGGCGGTTTCGATGGCGTCGCCGAGCTGGGCGTATTCCTTCACGAATTTGGGCACACGCGGAGACAGTCCGAGCATGTCCTCAAGCACGAGGATCTGCCCGTCGCATTCCGCCGAAGCCCCGATCCCGATGGTCGGAATATCGATCTGCTTGGTGATGCGCGCCGCGAGCAGCTCGGCCAGCGCCTCGATCACGACGGCGAACGCGCCGGCCTCGGCCACGGCCTTCGCGTCTGCCTCGAACGCCGCCCATTCGGAGCGGAACCGGCCCCGGGGCTGGAAGCTGCCGATCTGGTTCACCGCCTGAGGGGTCAGCCCGATATGGCTCATCACCGGAATGCCGCGGCTCGTGAGATAGCGGATGGTCTCGGCCATATGCACGCCGCCCTCGAGCTTGATGGCACCGCAGCCGGTCTCCTTCAGCACCCGCGCGGCGTTGCGGAAGGCGATCTCGGGGCTCTCCTCGTAAGAGCCGAAAGGCATATCGACCACGACGAGCGCGCGGGACGAGCCGCGCACCACGGCCTGCGCGTGCATGATCATGAGTTCGAGCGGCACCGGCACCGTCGTCTCGTAGCCATGCATCACCATGCCGAGGGAATCCCCCACGAGCAGCATGTCCACATAAGGATCGATGATCCGCGCCGTATGCGCATGGTAGGCGGTCAGCGCAACGACGGGGGAGCCGCCCTTGCGTTTGGCAATTTCCGGTGCGGTGACCCGCTTTGCAGCAAAGTCCTGAGACACGGTGTGGGCCTCTGTGACGGTAAGATCAGGTTCTTATGACAGAATATAGAGACTTTGTGCACTGCAAAAAAGTACTACGTCCACCGGACGTTAATGGGGCAGGACCGCCCGCCCGATCAGGAGCGGGTGAAGCCACACCAGGAACACCACGTAGAACAGCACTCCAAAAACCACGGCGATCAGGTCGTTGCGGGTGCCTCCTTCCGCCGCCGTGCCGATCAACGTCGTCGTCTTTCGCCCTTTGAGCGTGATCCGGTCATAGACCGCGTAAGCCAGGAACGAGCCGAACAGGATGATCGAGGCGAGATCGCCATTGGCGATCAAATGGGCGAGCGCCCAGGTCTTGATGGCAACGAGAAACGGATGTTTCAGCCGCGCCTTGATCCGCCCGGGCACATAGGCCGCCACCAGGAAGATGAAGGCCGGCAGCATGAGCACGATCGCCACCCAGCGGGTCCAGGGCGGCGGATACCAGATCTGAATGACCGGCGCTTGCGCGAAGCCCCACACCAGCAGCGCGAAGCCGGCGATCGACAGCGCTCCGAACAGGATCCGGTAGCCAACCTTGCCGAGGCGCGCGATCAGCGTCTCGCGGAAATGCGGAAACGTCGGCAAGAGGTGGATGCCGAGAAAGGCGATGATACCAACGATGAGCAGCGTCATGGCTTACGTCCCGGCACCCTTCTTCGCCTCTAGTCGGTGACCTGTGGCCCGAACCGGTTCGGCCCTTCCGTGCCCTTGAGGAAGCCGAGCTCGATGAGGAACCAAATCCAACCGATGATGGGGACCAGCACGATCAGCATCCACCAGCCCGATTTGTCACGGTCGTGCCAGCGCTTGATGTCGACGAGGATCGCGGGAATCAGCGTGAGCAGGCCCCAGATGCCACTCAACAGGCCACCCCCGTTCTCGGGATCGAAGGTCCCTATCGCCCTATCGACGCCGGTCAGGATTATGCTGACCACCAAAATCGGCAGCACGAGCCACAGCCACCATTGCTTCCGATTCACCCGGCCTTGGGCCGAGAGATAGAATTGCTTGTAATCCATGTGCGCCCCCTCCGTTCTCCCTTCGGAGAGCAAAGCTTAAGGCGGGCACGCGGTCAACTGGCAGCGGTCGGGGAATACACGTCACGGTCCGGGCCCCTACTTCCACGCGAGGCGTAGGCCACGCGGTTGAAGCCGCGCGTTGCCCATCACGCCGACGGTGCGGAGAAGGTCAGTTTTTCGTATTTCGGCCTCCGGTGATTCCTATACATTCTATGGCTCGCGCAACACCCAACCTCTGCGGAAATTCGACTTGGCGAACGGGACATTTCGGCCAGAAATCCAGGGCTTGCGAGCGATCGCTGTTTCCGCGGTTCTGCTGTTTCATTTGTGGCCCGACCTACTTCCCGGCGGCTATGTCGGCGTCGACGTTTTCTTCGTCATCTCTGGCTATCTGATCGGCGGCATACTCGTCCGGGAGGCCGGCCGCGAAGGCACAATCGACTTGCTCGCCTTCTATCGGCGCCGCGCCAGGCGGATCCTGCCGGCGGCCGCCCTCGTACTCGCCGTCATCGGCCTCCTGACCCCCCTCTTAATGCCTCCCGTTCAATGGCGAGACGTCTCGAACGACATCATCGCCAGCGCCCTCTACGTCGAGAACTGGCGGCTCGCCGCTCTCGCCGTCGACTACCTGGGCATTGAGAACGATGCGAGCCCCGTACAGCATTACTGGTCGCTCTCCATCGAGGAGCAGTTCTACATCGTCTGGCCCGTTCTCATCCTTGGCGTTGCAGCGGCGTCTCGGTTGATCAAATTTCGCCTGCGGGCCGTTCTCCTGCTGGTCTTCATCGCCGTTACCGCGGCGTCCTTGGCAGCGTCGGTGATCGCCACCGAGCAAGATGCCGCTTCGGCGTATTTCCTGACCTATACGAGGGTCTGGGAATTGAGCTTCGGGAGCGTCATAGCCTTATGGCCCCAGAACGTGCGCACCTGGAAAAGCTTTGCCGCTCCTGCCGGCCTGGCCGGGATCCTTGCTGCGGCGCTGCTGTTTTCACCCGGCACTCCATTTCCCGGCTATGTGGCCCTGCTTCCGGTGCTCGGTGCCGCGCTTGTCATTCTCAGCGCCGGAACGGCGGATTGGTTTGGCGCCGGTCGCATGTTGAGCGCCCAGCCCTTGCAGTTCCTGGGCGACACCTCCTACTCGATCTACCTGTGGCACTGGCCGCTGATCGTGTTCTATCAGGCCAACGTCCCCGGTCCGATCGGACTGGTCGCGGCTGTCGGCATTGTTGCAGCAACCATTCTTCTGTCCGTGCTCACCAAGCGCTTCGTCGAGGATCGGTATCGCGAACGGGGCGGCGTATCCCGCGCCGAGCCGGTCGCGCGCCGGCGGCTCTACCCGATCCTGGCGAGCCTCCTTGCGCCGCTCCTGATCGCTGGCGTCACGCTTGCCGCCATATCCCGAAACCCGATCGTGATCCCCGCGGAGGACCTCTATCCCGGCGCCGAGATCTTGATGACAGGGGCACGGTTGCCGAAGGTCCCGGATTACGCCCCACCGCTGACCCAAGTGAAGCGAGACATGGCGACCCCAATGGAAACCGATTGCGAGCGGCTCGATACGCCGCTCGCGCCGTGCCGCTTCGGGCCGGCCGACGGTGTCGCAACAGTGGTCCTGATCGGTGACTCCCATGCCCAGCAATGGCTCCCTGCCTTCGTGGAGATCGCGACACGAAGGCGCTGGAACTTTGTGATCTATTGGAAGTCCGGCTGCCCGCTGGTCCCGGTTTTGGTGCGGCAGAGGAAGAAGCCCTATCACGACTGCCTGACTTGGGGACACGATGTCCTCAAGGAGATCAACGAGCGCCGCCCAGATCTCGTCATCCTCACCCACTCCTACAAGCATGAGGTCTACGCCAAGCCCGAGGACACGGATGCCATCATGCGGGAGGCGGAACTAAAAGTGTTCCGGCAAATCTCGGACGAAGGAGTCCAGGTCGCCGCCATCGCCGACTCGCCGGTCTGGTCGCACGACCCTGCGGCTTGCATCCAGGATGCCCGGAACTGTGTCATGCCTCTGGCCGGCCATTACGATCCCCTCGTTGCCGCCGGACACCTGGACCCGTCCGTCGCGCTCATCGACGTCAACGACTATCTATGCCCGGGCGGACGGTGCCCAGCCGTTATCGGAAACGTCGTCGTGTGGCGCGATCGTCATCACATCACGGCCACCTTCGCCCGCACCATGGCAGCACCCCTGGCAGCCCGGCTCGACGCGGCGCTTTCTGCTGCGGGGGCCAAGACGCTTGCCAAGACCCTTGCGGGGCCCAAGACCCTTGCAGGGCGCAAGACCCTAGAAAGCGCGGCGGCGTCCCCACAAAAACCTGACCATGTTGCGCCGGCTTTCTGAGCGACTGTCAGTATCCGTTCCAGGCATCCGCGGAGACCACGCAGCATCACGCCTCGCGGCGAACTCTGTCCCCGTTCTCCGCGCCTGAGACCGCAACCGGCGCGCCGGCTGGAGCTGATTCTTTCGACTCTGGGCTGGCGCCGGCAGAGCTCGGCGCTGCCACAACCACTTGGTTCCTGCCCTGCCGCTTGGCGGCGTAGGTGGCGATGTCCGCCTCATACAGCAACGTGTCGAGGCTGTAGCCGAAACTATCGGTCGACGCGATACCAACGCTTGCCGTCACGTTCACCGGCTCGTCGGCAACGCGCATCGTTGTCGCTGCAATCCGCCTGCGCAACCGCTCGGCAATCGTAAACGCCTCGCTCATATCCGTCTCCGGGAGCAAACAGCAGAATTCATCGCCACCCAGCCGAAACAAGCAAATCTCCGGGGCGGATGTTGTTGCACGCGACCGCGACAAATCTCATCAGGAATTGGTCGCCGCCGACATGTCCGAACCGGTCGTTGAGCTCCTTGAACTGATCGAGATCGAACAGGAGCAGACAAAGCGGCTTCTTCGCCATCCGATGCCGCTTGATCAGCCGTTCTCCGTAGGCGAGGAACGCGCGGCGGTTGAAGGCCCCGGTCAGCAAGTCGGTCTGCGCCTTGAGCATCTGCTCGCGCTCGAGCCGCTCCCGCGTCATGGCGACGATGAGCACAGCCAAAATGATGGTGTGAAGGACAAGGATCAGACTGAACGCGCCCAGCCAATTCGGCTGCATGGGCTGCGCGCCGAACGGAAACGGGGCGACTCCGATGAGAGCGATCCGGCTGGCAAAAAACATGGAAAGCGACGCAAACAGAATGATGACCGCCCAACGTGACGGCAGCCTTTCCTCGCGGCCTCGCCAAAACTCGAACCCCGACATGGCGGCGAGCGGAGACAGCAAGAGCGACGACAGGACGACCCGGTAGCTCGCAGTTTCGAGGAAGCCGGGGACAAGGCAGGCGAGCATCCAGATCGTCGGCGCCACCAACACGGGCAGCCAGAGTGGCTCGCGGCCCTCGAACGTGCGCGCGCCCTGCCAACAGCAAGCCATGGCGGCGATCAAGATCGCGATCTCATAGCCGAACGGTAAGGACAAAAACACAAACCGGCCGAGCAGATAGACGACCACCGCCACGTCGCTGAGAAAGAAGGTCGCGCTCCACCAAACGAACCAGACCGCGCGCCTGTCCCTAAGCCAAAAGACGAGGAACAGGATCCCGAGCAGAATCCTGGCCAGAATCCCGATCAGCAGGACCGTGAAACCGTCAATCTGCATGCTGATCCCCGTTACGGTCGGCGCCGCGCGGTTCGCGAGCCCCGCACCCTCTGTGCAACCATGCTTATACACATATAGACGTGAATGATCTCCCGGCGATGGAGACGCACCCGGGCTTTGCGAAATGCGCTCAAGTGCTCGAGGGCGGTAGCGCACTAAAGAGAGCGCGTTAAGTCTCAGGGCGTCTTGCAGATCGGCAAGGGCTCGGGCTTCGCCGGCGGGTGATCCTCTTTATATTTGGCGAGGGCCGGCTCGAGGGTCTCCCGCGGCCAGAAGTTCGGCGCACCGATCTCGCGCAGGCAGGAGGCGTTCCAATACAATCCGGCGCGCGACGGCGACTGACCGGCGTTCACCGCACGCGCCACCGCCACGATGTCGCGTGCTTCGGGGTAGATGTAGACCGTCGTCGGCTTGTTCTCCGCCAACGGCAAAATCTTCTCGGCGTCCGACGCGGGCCAGCTGGTGCAGCCATTGCTGCGCCCGGCGCCGTAGTCGATCAGCTTGCCGTAGGGCACGTAGCCGTCCTTGTCCGCGTAGGGGCTGCTCGGATATTTGATCCGGCAGATCCACGACACGATCTCGCCCGGATGGCCGCCGATGGCGCGCGCCCGGGCGTTCGCGGTGTCACCTTGACCCTCGAACTGCAAGAACGGCCGCAGCAGAGGCTCATATGTCCCAGCCGCGTTGTAGTAGCCCTTGAAGGATGTCCTGGTCTCGGCCGTCACATAGCCCCCGCCGGTCGTCAGCTTGGAACCCTCCGCATTGGAGAAGTTCTTGGCGCAGCGCTTGTCGTTCGAGAAATCCGCGATGCCGCTGAGGTTGCGGCCGCTGCCGTGGCCGGACGGGACTGCGCGGAACGTCTTGTTCGCTTCGCAGATCGCGTAGAACCGGCGCCCGTCTGCGGGACGCGTCGCGTCAAAAGCGAAATAGCAGGCATTGTTGACCGCGCCTTCGCGCGCCTTTTGCAGGTAGAACCCGCGCGCGCGCTGCAACACCACGGCCGAGATTTGCCCGTCGCCCTCGCCGACATGGGCCTGGAGCCAGGCGGGAACGCCCGGCGCGGCCGGAGCAGCCGGAGCGGACGGAGCGACGGGAGCGGCCGGCGGTGAAACGAGCCACGGCAGTTCCTCGGCAAAAGACCGGCTTGAACCTGGGAGCGCGGCGGCGAGCACGACGCCGGCGATAGCCAGAAGGAGAGATGTCACCCTCACAGTCACGTCTCCTGTCAACGTTGTTGCAAATCGGCCGAAATACGGCCCGATCCAGCCCAACGCGGACGCCCCCCGCTACGGACCATCAGGAAAATTATTGTCTAATCTGAGACGTTAGGCCGGAGTGCTTAATCGGGCCTAAACGGGCTGCATGGAGGAGGTGGCCGAAATGAAACCCCTTAGGTACAGCCTCGAGCGCCTCCGCCGGGCAGACTTGCCCGCGGGAACGATGGAACTCGCGCAATATCTGATCGGGAAGACGCTGGTCCACCAGCTCCCGACAGCGAGGCTGAGCGGAATCATCGTTGAAACAGAGGCGTATCCGCCTGGCGACGCCGCCGGCCACGCCTTCCGCGGCGAGACTCGAAGCAATCAGTCTTTGTTTCTCGGTCGTGGCTACTGCTATGTCTATTTTACCTATGGCTCTTCGTTCATGGTGAACGTCACCAGCGAGGAGCCAGGCGTCGGCGCCGGCGTGCTGTTGCGGGCGTTGGAACCTCTCGAAGGCATCGAGACAATGCAGCGGTTTCGCAAGACGACACGCATGCGGGACATTGCGCGTGGCCCCGGACGCCTCGCCCAAGCCATGCACGTCGACAAGCGATATGACGGCGTCGATCTTTGCGCTGGGGAAGGTCTTTGGCTCGGCACGGCAGCACGGCCAATTGCTGCGGTCGGCAACAGCACGCGCATCGGCCTGACGCGGGAGGTCCATCGCAAGCGTCGGTTTTTCGAGCGCGGCAGCCCGTATCTTAGCGGGCCGAAGTCGCTCTCCACGTCACGAGAGAAGCGGGAAGATCACGGCTAGCCCTCCGTCCGGTAAGATTCTCGGCTTGCCTATTAATCGATCGGTTCAACCCACTGCGCTCGACCGGGCCAGGGCTTGAAGGGTTCACCGAAATACTGTGTCTCGCGAAAGACCTTTCCATCCCTGAATTCCATGATGCTGACAGTATGGAACGGCTTCCCGTCATAGCTGATGACATATTCGGTCACCCAAAGATCGCCGCGCCCGATCACGCGCCGAATGGTGAAGTGCTTGTTGGGAAGCAACCCCCGCGTCGTCCGGATGGCGAGCCGGCCACGGATGCGCTCGCCGGACTGGGGGTACTCCAGCACGGCGTCGTCGTGATAGATCTCATCCTCGGCATCGTCGTCACCTGCCTCGGACGCAGCCCAGTGCAGGTCCAGCGAAGCTCGGATGTCTTGATCGCCCATCGCGCGTTCCGATCTGCTCTGAAGAGCCTAGGCACGCCTTCGCCATGCAGATCCCAGCTTCATAGCATGATCGGGTATTGCGCCCTTACAAGGGCATCAGAGAAATAGAGCGTGCCTGGCGCAATGTCTCAGGCCAGCGGGGCGAGCGCATCGCGAAATTCAGCGATATATCTCCGGAACCAGACCGAATAGCGGTCCGGTCGCCGGGTCACGTCGGCGGTAATTGTCGCGACGGTTTCCCAGCGCCAATCTTCGACTTCGCTGGGATCGGGCCTCGGCGTTCCGTCGAAGCGTCCGCCGAACACGTGAACAAATTCATTCTCAATCAAATTGTTTGACACCGCAGCGCGGTAGCTCGTGCGGAAGATCAGTGTCAGCGGGCAGTCGAAGCCCATCTCTTCCATCAATCGCCGGCGGGCTGCTGCAACGACCGGCTCGTCGGGCCTTGGGTGACCGCAGCACGTGTTCGTCCAAAGACCGCCCGAGTGGTATTTGCCAGACGCCCGCTTCTGCAGGAGCAGACGCCCTTCGCCGTCGTTGACCGAGACAGAGAAGGCGCGGTGGAGCGTCCCGCGCCGGTGTGCTTCCATCTTTTCCAGAACGCCGACGCAAGTATCGGCGCTGTCGACCAACACGACCAGCTCACGACCACTTGCAGCCATCATCGTCCCCCTAACTGGTAGCAAGGCTCGCCACCCAGGCGCAGCCAAGGATCGCGGCGATGACCGCACTAAGATACCAGCCGCGCCGAAGACTCGCGGCGGACCGGCTTAGGAGGCGGTCGAGGATCATGGTCACCAATAGTGCGGTCCCAAGCAGGATTCCCGGTAATAGATAGATCGAATTGTTGCCGAGGATGCTGGGCGTCAGGGCGAGGAAGATGATCGTCGCGCCGAGACATGACCACACGACGAGCAACGAGCGTTTGAGCCCCAAAAGGTGCGCTATCCCTTGCAAGCCATATTGCGTATCGCCCTGAAGATCCGGAATGGTATTGGCGACGTTCAGCGCGAGCGACATGAGAGCGCCGAGGGGGAAGCTCAACAGGACCATTGGCGTGAACTCATCGGCTGCCACGAACGCCCACACCGGCAGGGCCGGAATGAAGACGCCGTACGGGACCCAACTATAGGCGGTCCCCTTCGTCCAGAAATTATAGGCCATGCCCGCGGCCAGCACAGTAAGAGCGACACAAAGCGTCGGCCAATTAAATGACAGAGATAGGAGGGCGCCGGCGCCTGCCGTAAGTATCGACACCAGCAACGCGCCCCGCGGACGGATGTCGCCGCGAACGATCGGCTTGTCCGGCTTGGTTTTCGCATCGAGATCGATGTCGCAAAAATCGTTCATGCTTCCGATTGAGGCATGGATCAAAAGGACCGAGAAGAACATGGCAACGATGGAGACGCCCCGGATGACGTCCACGACCATGAGGTAGAACAGGGCTCCCGCCAGGGCATTGATCAGCGCGGGGAAGGGATGGATGACGAACAAGAGCCCCCTGAGGATGGCCGGCGGCCCGGGCACATTGGCCGAAGCTGAAAGCCTTGGGGTCATGTTCGCCGCTCACCCAATCGTGAAGCTCAACGCCGCCCGCCGTCGCAACACTTCCCTATTTCACCGGCAAAGCTTGGCATAAAGTCGTCGCTACCCGTTCGTCGATTGAATGTTCGCCAAGTATCGTCGCGCAATGCACCTCGGTGATCGACCGGGCGGAGGGGAGCATCGATGAGCAGTATCGTCTCGGTTGGCACCGCCGTCCCGCCCTATCTGATGCGCCAGGAGGAGGCGTGCCGCCTGGCTGGCGAGCATTTCGGCGGCTCCATCCAAGACATCCCCAGATACCTCCAGGTGTTTAAGAACGCGCTAGTACGCGAACGATATTTCTGCGTCGAGGCGGACTGGTTCAGCCATCGGCACAGTCTCGCGGCCAAGAACCGCCTCTATCTGGAATGGGCCGAGACGCTGTCGCTTACCGCCATCGAGAAGTGCCTCGAGGGCGCCGGCGTGGACCGCGAGGAGATAGACTATCTGGTCTTCGTCTCGTCAAGCGGCATCGCCACGCCGAGCCTGGACGTCGCGCTCGCCAACAAGCTTGGGCTCAGATCTGACATCAGACGCCTGCCCCTCTTCGGATTGGGGTGTGCGGGAGGTGCCGCAGGCATTGCGCTATGCAGCTCGCTTGCCGCCGCGGAGCCGCACGCTACGGCCTTGCTCGTTGCCGTCGAGATCAATTCTCTCACGTTTCAGCCTGGCGATATGACCAAGTCGAACCTCGTCGCCTGCAGCCTATTCGGCGACGGCGCAGCCGCCGTGTTGTTCAGCGGGGAGGCTGACGGCAAGGTCAACATCCTCAACAGCGTCAGCTTGCTGAGGCGGCAAACGGATCACCTGATGGGATGGGACTTTGTCGACACCGGGTTCCGTGTCGTGTTCTCTCGCGAGGTGCCCCGGACCATCATGGACATGATGCCGGAAGCGGTGAGCGAGGTCATCAACGGCCGCAACATCGGCTTGGATGACATCGACTGCTTCATCTTCCATCCCGGCGGCAAGCGCATCCTCGAAGCCTACGAGAAGATTCTCGGCCGAACGCAGGGCGACTTCGCCTCGAGCTACGGCGTGCTCGAGCGTTACGGCAACATGTCGAGCGCGACGGTCCTGTTCGTGCTCGACGACCAATTGCGAAACGTGGGCCACGCCGCCGGCGACTACGGACTCCTCGCCGCCTTCGGCCCGGGCTTCTCGGCCGAGGCCACGCTCGTGCAGTGGACATAGGTTGCGGAGAAGTCGAACTGGTCGGCGGTCCTGCAGTCGGTCCGCTTCGTGCCATTAGCGCACAATCGCCCCGCGTTCCGGCAAAAAGTCTCAGCCGCGCGGTGGGCGCCGGCGCTCGCTGAACCACGCACGGTAATCCGACCCCATCTTCTTGCGCTGTTCCGCGGGCGCGTGACGCTTGCAGGTCGACGCTTCCTTACCACCTTCCAGCGCCGCCCACCGCACCTCGACACAATCGTTGATGTTGTAAGCCATCTCAAGGTCGGCGATCCGGACGAGCAGGGCGCCGAGCTTCAGCGTCCACTTGGAGCCGTCGGAGCGCGTATACGTGAACTTGTGCGCGGCAAGCTCCGCGTTCAGCGTGTCCTCCAGCTCCGCCTTGATCTCCGCAGGGGTCTTGCCCGCGGGCATCTTGTACCGCTCCGGGCGCCGCGCGACGCGTTCGGGGAAGTGACGCACCACGTCGATGGCGATCAACAAGCGCAAGTCACGGGAGGGCGTGGCGAAGTCCTCCCAAGGGCCGGACGTCTCGAAGATCGACGCACCGTCCGGCATGTCCACGGTCGGAGGCCTGCCGGCGAGGAATTCGCGCCCATTCTCGACCGAGTTCACGCGAGTGCGCACCTGCTCATCCAGCGAGGTGACGGCCTCCTTCATCGCCTGCACGGGATCGAGCGGCGCCGGCGACATGACGTCGTCCATGCGGTCGTAAAATTCTTCGACGCCGAGGGTCGACTGTTCGAGTGAAAAATCGCCGTAGTCGGGATCCTTGGCGATCTCCGCATTGGTCAGCCGCCGTAAGGTGCCGTTCTTCTCGCGCACGATGGGGCGAAAGCGCTTGAAGCCAGGACTTCCGAGCGCGGGATCTTGCGCAAACAGGAAGTTGCCGCGCCAAAACCGCTTGCGCGCGACCGTCCCGTCCGGCTGTCCATCGACCGCGAGGAACACGCCGGCTCCCTCGCCGGTCTGCGCCACGCGCTTCACCAGGGTAAGAACGTGCCCGTAAGGATCGGCGTAGATCGTGCCGGGACGCAAAGTGTCTTGCGTCAGCGGCACCGGATAGTAGTCGGTGTCGTCGTCGCCTGCCGCCGTCCGCCCATTGCCCGAATGCACGGCGTCGGCAATGGTCGTCGCCAAATAATACTGGAACCCCGGCACGAGCCCTTTCGGCCTTTTGGAAACAACCACGCGCCGCACCACCGGCGCCTCTACGGACACAGCCCCGAACCAGCCGTTGCTCCTGACGATCCGGCGACCACGGGTCTCGACAACCGTGGTCTCCGCCGGCTCTTCGTTCACAGTGTTCCACCATTGTGGGCATCTGGGCGCCACGCCGCCGTCGCCGCGCGTGCACTTCGCGTAGCCGAACGGCAATCCCATCTTGAAGGCGAAATAGGCGCGCAAGAAATAGGGAAGGTCGGCGCAGTCCGGTTGAATGGTCGCCCCTTTCTGGTCCTCGCGCAGACCGAGAGAGTCGAACAAGACATTGCGCGATTGATCCTGCAGAACCTCGCTCAGCGCCTTCCACGACAGGTCCTCGTCGAGCGGCGCGTCGAACAGTTTCTCGATCCAGGCCGAGTACAGGTTTTCAGTCGAGCGATCCCAACGGTCGTCTATGGGCCAGACATTCTTGCTCCCGCCCGGGCCCCTCGGCTTTTTGTGCTCGACCACGATCTCACGCGTGACGTCTCGGCAGCCCGGCGCGGCACCCTTCCGCGTGAGCTTCACTTGCCACGCGCCAGCCTCCGGCGCGGCGATTTCGGCGAACCAGAAATAGGGCGGCCCGCCCTGCATGTTGGACGACTGGGCTGCGACCTTTCCTGAGGGCGCAATCAGCGCCAGCTCGCCGGCAAGCGGCTTCTCGGTGGCAAGGATGACGCGCAACGGAGCCCCCTTCCAGGGGGCACGCGGCGACGACAGGAGCGCGAGCCCGAACTCGTCGCAGACAGGGGCGGCGTCCTCGGCCCTCGCCCGCGTTTGCGGAAGCAGGAGAGTGGCCAGGGCACAAGCGATCAGCACTGCTGCGATCGCAGCCTTGGACTGGCGTTCAGGCAGCATGGAACCCCCGTTCCGGCACCCTCGGCCGACGCCAAACTACCCTGAAAACGCTAGCGAAAAAACCTCAAACGGTTCCCCTACGCGGGTTCGTAGAAGGTGTGTCCGTTTTCCTTTCTCTGCCTTGCTATGCTCTCAGCCGCAGCGGCACATATCGCGGCCGTCTCTATCATGGCGTCGTAGAAGTCGTCGGTATCTTCTCGTGTCCATTTATGGGGGTCACGCATCCATCGGACGGCAGAGTGTGCGATGTAGGTGCTCCAGCGCCATGGGTCATTCCTGGTGTCATCCACCTCGTGGCCCCACATCCGGTCCTGAACGGCTCTCACGCGCATGATGTTGTCGAAGACCTGCGGGTCACCACACAACGGATACTCTTCGAGTCTCTTGCGGGACTCGAACAAATCACCGCTCGCCATGTGTTTGGCCAGATTCAGCATATGGCGCATAATCTCGGCTTGGAGGGTCAACGGATACATACGACGCACTCCCGATGTCCAGTCAGTGGAGCCCCCTCACGCAGGAAACGCCAAGCTCCGCGAGAGCTGAGGCTCTCGGATCATGAGTGTAGGGTGCCGTGGTCAAAGAAGCCATTTATTGCGTGTCTCCGCGATACGCGCGAATTGGCCGTTTCGCACCGCAACATCGCATCGGCAGGCCGGCTTATGAGCCAAGCCCTGAGTAGAAAGCGGATCTCGGGCGGCGTCGTCCATGACCTGCCGGCGGACCTGAAAAGAGCACTCGCCTCCGACGCAAAGGCATTGGCGACGTGGGAGGACATCACCCCGCTCGCGCGCAATGAATGGATCTGCTGGATCGAGTCGGCCAAGAAAGCGGAAACAAGAACGCGCCGGATCGCATGGGGCTGTTCCAACCTCAGAGACGGAAAGCGCAGACCCTGTTGCTGGCCGGGCTGCCCGCATCGGTGAGATCATTGTGATCTCGCTCAAGCGAGCCCTCTACTGACAGAGCGGAGATCCGGTCAATCCGAGCTTTGTCTTGGCGGCATCGCACATCAACCCAGTCAACTCTTCAGGCTTCATGCCCTGCTGCCGTGAACCCGGAAAAACAATCGTGACCACGCTATCCGGGATGCTCACATTTTTGTACTTGGTGCAGAAACCCTGGGCGTTGTGGTGCAGACAGCGATCTTTCCCAAGGGCAGCCAGCGCGGCTGCTGAGCCTTCGCCGAGCTTGTTGTAAGGGCCACCATCGGCGACGAAGGCTGGCACCCACTTGTCGCGGTAAATGATCACTCCAAAATCGCCCATTTTGACGCCCGTCTTGTCCTTGAACTCGGTCTTCACGTCGTTGGGACCCGCAACCGGAATAGCGATGAAGGGCACGTGCTCCGCGTCGACCTGCGCACGCTGGCAATTCCTACGCCCGCCCGGACAGACGTGAGCCCATTGATAGCTGGTACCGCGGAGATCTGCCAAGCCTGGGTCGTTCCAGGCCTTCCACGATCCGTCGAGATCCAAACCAAGCTTCGACTCAAAATAGATTGATCCGTCGGGCAACTTGAGCAGCGCCCGGACATTGTTCTTATCGCTGCTGCACTTCCGCCAATCAGACAGCATGTGGTGGCGAAACTTATTATGGTCGTCGCAGTTTTTGAACTCGGCGCGATAGGCTTCATCTACCGGCACCGCCTCCGAAAAATCGATATCTTTGAGCAAGTCACGGCTAACCGCAGGTGGTGCATATGTATCGGCGGCTTTCGCAACAGACACGTTGCCGACACCCAAGAGCACGACGAAACCGGTAAGCGACATAGGACGAAAGCATGGCCCAAGCCTCCCTAAGCTCGATTTCCAGTCGATTGCTTCGACGCTATTCGATGCTGGCCTCGATCTGCGCAACTTTGCCGATCCAACTTGCCAAGTCCGTGTTCTGAGGATCGTCATGCCCGTTGGGCAAGCCTTCATCGATGTTGAAGTGATAGGCCGGAACCAACCACTTACCGGACCGGAAGCTTGCGACCACGTAGGCAAGCGCCAAGCGCTCCTCCTGCTTATCTGAAAAGCCCGGGTCCGGCGCGATCCAGGCAAAAGAATGCGTGGGTTTCAGCCGCGGCTGAACGTTCTCTACATGTACAAAGTACTTCTTGGAGGGCTTTGAGTAGGACCCAAGTTCCAGCTTGGTCGCGGCCAGCGGCCTCGCCGCACCCCAATCCCGGAAGACTTTTGAGCTGCCGTCCCTCGTCACGATCAGGTTGACGCGCTTGGCTGTGCTACCGGCCCAAATGCTGAGCTTGTTGCCCGCATAGTCCGGACTATCGATGTTGGACGGGAAGCCATTGGCCTTGGGCTCCTCTGGATAGCTAGTATCGTGAATTACGAAGTAACGTACGTCAGCAGCGTCTCCGGGATTGAATGCGCTCGCGAGATCCGAAGCCGCGATGTCGTGCTCTGATAGATATTTTTCCAGTCCAGCTTTCGTGAAGGAGACGGGCTCACCGATATGGGTGTTCAACCAGTCGGGAATCGGCTGAACGGTGGCTCCAGCACCCTTTGGCTTCACCGTTCTTAGCAGGCACGTTGCCTGCTCCTGCAAGGTGCCCTTGAACTGATGCGTGGCCGTATTGAACTTACATCCGCCGATCGTTTTCGCATGACCGCCACCGGGGAAGAAGAAAGGCATCGCCGCAACCAGCACCCCGGCCAGAATTCGACGCATGGGAAATCTCCTCCCCCCTCACTTGAACAACCATCGAGACCAAAATACTGCACCACACGATATGCGTGCAATAGCGATCGAGTAGCTATTCCCACTCGATGGTGCCGGGGGGCTTGGAGGTGATGTCGTAGACCACGCGGTTGATGCCGCGCACCTCGTTGATGATGCGCCGCGCGGCATGGCCGAGAAACTCGTGGGAGAAGTCGTAATAGTCGGCGGTCATGCCGTCGGTCGAGGTGACGGCCCGCAGCGCGCAGGCATAGTCGTAGGTGCGCGCATCGCCCATGACGCCGACGGTGCGCACGGGGAGCAGCACGGCGAAGGCCTGCCAGATCGTGTCGTAGAGGCCGGCTTTGCGGATCTCCTCGAGATAGATGGCGTCGGCCTTGCGCAGGATTTCGAGCTTCTCTTCCGTGATCTCGCCGGGAATGCGGATGGCGAGCCCCGGCCCCGGGAACGGATGACGCCCGACGAAGGCCTCAGGCAGGCCCAGCTCGCGGCCGAGCGCGCGCACCTCGTCCTTGAACAGCATGCGCAAGGGCTCGACCAATTTCAGCTTCATGGTCTCAGGCAGGCCGCCGACATTGTGATGCGACTTGATGGTGACCGACGGCCCGCCTGTCGCCGACACGCTCTCGATCACGTCCGGATAGAGCGTGCCTTGCGCCAGGAACTCGGCGTCCTCCAGCTTCTCGGATTCCTCCTCGAACACCTCGACGAACAGCCGGCCGATAATCTTGCGCTTCGCTTCCGGGTCGCTGATGCCGTCGAGCGCGCGCAAGAAGCGCTCGCTCGCGTCGACATGGACGAGCGGGATGTTGTAGTGGCCGCGGAACAGATCGACCACTTCCCTCGCCTCGTTTTCGCGTAGCAGTCCATGGTCCACGAAGATGCAGGTGAGCTGATCGCCGATCGCCTCGTGGATGAGGAGCGCGGCGACGGCGGAGTCGACGCCGCCGGACAGCCCGCAGACCACGCAGCCCTCGTCCACCTGCGCACGGATGCGCGCGACTTCCGCCTCGCGGAACTGGGCCATGCTCCAGTCGCCGGTGCAGCCGGCGATCTCGCGGACGAAATTGGCGATCAGCGCCGCGCCCTTCGGCGTGTGCACCACCTCGGGGTGGAACTGCACGCCGTAGAGGCGGCGAGAATCGTCGGCGATGGCCGCGAACGGCGCGCCGGTCGAGATGCCGACCGCGCGGAAGCCCGGCGGCAGCTTGGTCACCCGGTCGCCGTGGCTCATCCACACTTGCGCGCGCTCGCCTTCTTCGAACACGCCCTCGAACAGCGGCGTCTCGTCGATGATCTGCAGCTCGGCGCGCCCGAACTCACGGGCGTGCCCCGCTTCCACCTGGCCGCCGAGCGACGCCACCATGGCCTGCTCGCCGTAGCAGATGCCGAGCACCGGCACGCCCGCGTTGAACACGGCCTGCGGCGCCTGCGGCGTGCCGGTCTCGTGCACGGAGGCCGGGCCGCCGGACAGGATGATGGCGCGGGGGCGCACCGGGCCCAGCGCCTCTTCCGCCTTGTCGAAGGGCACGATCTCGGAATAGACGCCCGCCTCGCGCACGCGCCGGGCGATGAGCTGGGTCACCTGGCTGCCGAAATCGACGATCAGCACCCGGTCGTGGCTACCGTCATGCGCGGGATCTTGAGGGTCTTCGGCGAGGATATCGTCGGCATCCGTCATGGCCGGTGGTTATAGCAGGAACCTTGAGTCGGCAATGGCCGCTTGTGCCGCAATCCGCCCCGTGCGAAGCGGAAAAGCCATGAACCCGCCCGAACAACACGCTGTCGAGGAGCGCCTGCGCGCGCAGATCGAGGCCTATCACACGGCCGGGCTCGCCTACGCGGCGGTGAAGCTCGGCCTGCCTGAGACCATGGGCTCGGACGTCTGGACAGCCGAGCGCTTGGCCGCGAGCTTGGACGTCTCGGCGTCGCATCTCTTCCGCGTGTTGCGCGGGCTCGCGACCCTCGGCCTCGTCGAGGCGCACTCCGATGACACCTTCGCACTGACGGCTGCCGGCAAGTCTCTGGCGCCCGGCGCACCCACGAACCTGCGTGAGAAGCTGCTCATTGTCGTCGAGCAGTACTGGCAGCCTTGGGCCAATGTCGCCGCCTGCCTGAAGACCGGCACGCCCGCTTTCGAGCTCGTGTTCGGCGAGACGGTGGGCGACTGGCGGCGATCGCACCCCGCGCATGGTGCGGCTTTCGACTCCTATCTGGCCAGAGAGTCGTTTGCGAATGCGGGCTCAATCGTCGAGGCGCTCGACCTCACGCGCGTCAAGACGGTCGCCGATATCGGCGGCGGCCATGGCGGGCTTCTTGCCGCGATCCTTCAGACCCACCCGAAACTCCGCGGTGTGCTGTTCGATCAGCCCCACATAGCCGAGGCAGCGAAAGCTTTCCTTCAACCGCTCGGCGTCGCCGAGCGGGTGGCGTTCGTCACCGGAGACTTCCTGACCGAAATCCCGGTGCAGGCGGACGTCTATCTGTTGAAGAGCGTGCTCCAGCAATGGGACGACACCGAAGCGCTGAGATTCTGTAAAGAACTGCCGCGACGCCATGAAGCCAGGCGCCAAGCTCATTATTTATCGAACGGCTGATGCCCGAAAAGGCCACGGACGACCCCGCCGCGGTGATGATCGACCTGCATATGATGGTCATCTCGGGCGGCCGGGCGCGGACTCGAGCGGAGATGGAAGCCCTTCTGACGAACGCGGGTTTTTCGGTGACCAACGTCTCCGTCACCTGTGAGGGCCTCTCGTTCATCGAGTGCACCCCTGAATCAAAAAGCCCCGGCCAATGACCGGGGCTTCTCGAAGTCTTTAGCGGCTACTACTGGCAGGACTCGGAGTCCGCGTCCCACGTCATGCCGGCATCTTCGCAGCTCGCCTGATCGGTCGGCGTATCCTGAGCGAAGGTCGGGGTGGAGGCAAACGAAGCCGCAAGGCCCAATGCTACAAGCATCGCAACCAGAGTTTTCATGGACGTACATCCTGATGAAGAGCGCCGGAAACCGGCCGACGCGACGATTGCGAACGATCTCGTCGGGCCGTTGGCTTAACTGCGGCGGAATTGCGGCGGCCAATTTGTCGCACCCTCAAGGCTCACCCGCCCTCCGCTTGCCCTTAGCTAAGCTTCACCTGCCGCCCGCTCCATGACGGCGACGAAGAACCCGTCCGTGCCGTGGCTCAGAGGCGTCATCAGGAGCGTCTCGTCCGAGCCGTCGGCGGACGGCGGCGGCGCCACCGGAAGCACCGCCGCCCAGAGATCCCGCCACGGCACCAGCGCGAAGTTTGGATGGCGCGCGAGAAAGGCCGCAACCTGCGCGCGGTTCTCCGCCGGGAGCACGGAGCAGGTGATATAGGCGAGCCGCCCGCCCGGCTTCACCAGCGCCGCCCCTTGGTCGAGCACCGTGCGCTGCTCATCCACCCGCGCCGCAAGCATCTCCGGCGAGAGCCGCCACTTGGCATCGGGGCGGCGGCGCCAAACGCCGGAGCCGGTGCATGGCGCGTCGATGACGACGAGGTCCATCTTGCCCTCGAGCGGGCGCAAAGCCTCCGGCTCCCCCGCCGGCAGGACCTGGACGTTCCGCGCGCCGGCCCGCTTCAGCCGCTCGAAGATCGGCCGCAACCTCAAGCGGTCGGCGTCATAGGCATAGAGCTGCCCGGTGTTCTCCATCAGCGCCGCCAAGGCCAGTGTCTTGCCGCCCGCGCCGGCGCAGAGGTCGATGACCTGCTGACGGGGGCGCGCGCCCGTGAGCAGGCTCGCCACTTGCGAGCCTTCGTCCTGCACCTCGAACCAGCCTTTGCCGTGGCCCGCTTCTGCTTCCACATGAGGGCTGCGCGCAGGCCCTTCGCGCGGCGCGATGCGCACGCCGACCGGCGAATAGAGTGTTGGCGCAGGCTCGAGGCGGGAAAGCGATTTCAACACCTTGTCGCGGTTGGCTTTCAGCGTATTGGCGCGGAGATCGACCGGCGCGCGTAAGGAGAGCGCCGCCCCCTCTTCCGCCGCGCGGTCCCCGAAGGCGTCGGCGAATGCCGGCGCGAGCCATTCCGGATAGTCGCCGCGCACAGAAGCCGGCGCTTCGTCGGGGAGCACACGCGCGAGCCCCTCAAGCTCGTCTCCCTCGAGCGGCGCCGGCGCGAACCGGCTGCCGTCGCAGAGCGCCGCAACCTGATCCGGCGTCATGCCCCAGTCCGTAACGAGCGTGCGCAGCACGAGCGCGCGCGGGCTGTCCCCACCCATGGCGTACGCCGCCGAGGCCCGCTTCCGCAAACAGTCGAACACGAGATTGCCGATCGCCGCGCGGTCGCCGGAACCGGCGAATCTGTGGCCGAGCCCCCAATCCTTGAGCGCTTCCGAAGCAGGCCGCTTGCGCTGCTCGATATCGGCGAGAACTTCGATGGCCGCACTCGCCCGCGCCGCTGGCGTCATGAAGCCGCCTGGAACACGATGACCCGGGCGACGACGATCACCCAGATCAGCGCAAGCGCGATGGCGCCGACGAGGAACAGCGGCGTGCGGTGCGCGAGCCGGTTGGACGTGACATGGACGCCGGCGTGCAGGATGCGCGACAGCACGAACATCCACATCAGGACGTAGAGGGTGACGTCGAGCGTCCGCGTGATGAGCGCGAGCAGCACCACCACGTAGAACAGCATCGGCATCTCCACCGAATTGTGGAACGCGTTGCTGACCTGCTGCACATGCCGTGGCCAGTTGGGCTCGCGGAGCGCGATCTCGTCCGCGGCTCACATCGCCCCGCCGCACCGCTCTCGGAGCCTGCAGCAAGAGCATCCAGAACAGCAGCACGAAGGTCAGCGCGACCTGGACGAACATCGGCAGCAGGATAGCTTCGATCGACATGAATGCCCCCTCTTCGCGTGCTCCCGGGCCCCGCGCGCCGCTCCGGCCCCCTCGGGCCCTTATACTCCGCCTGCGGCCTCCTGTAGAGCCGGGACTATCTCATTGGCGGAACAGGTCAATTCCTCGCCCCAATCCCCGGTAAACATGGACGGAAGTTCAATTGACGAAACCCCGCGGCCCCTTTTAAACCTAGGCCCAAACAAGAATCCCAGAGTCCCCAAGGAGGTATCCATGCGCTTTCGCGCTTTCCATCTCGTTTCCGCCGGCACGGTGGCTGCGGCGCTGCTCGTCGCCGCCGTCCCCGCGCGCGCCGCGGACGACGCAGCGGCCGATACGTGCTTCGACGCCAAGCTCACCGTGAAAGAGGTGCTCGACGCCTGCCAAGCCTTCATCGATAAAGGCAGCGCAGACAAGAAGCTCCTCATCCGGGCGCACACCATCCGCGCCATGGGCTTCTCGGCCACCGGCAGTCTCGACAAGGCGCTCGGTGAGATGAACGCCGCGGTCGAGATCGACCCCAAGCGCGCCAACAGCTACTTCATGCGTGCCGCCGGCTACGAAGCCAGCAAGGATCACGACAAGGCGCTCGCCGATCTCAATACAGCCATCGGCATCGACGACAAGGACGCCGACTTCTATCTGCTGCGCGGCACCGTCTACAGCCACATGAATGATCACGACAAGGCGCTCGCCGACATGAACAAGAAGGTCGAGCTCGATCCCAAAGCGACCAACGGCTATTCGAGCCGCGGCGAGCTCTATCGCAAGCGGAAAGAGTATGACCTATCGATTGCCGATTACACGGAGGTGATCAAGCTCGAGCCGGAGCACGCCAAGGGCTATGTCGACCGCGGTTGGGTCTACGTGCTGAACGACGATCTCGACCATGCCGGCGCCGACTTCGACAAAGCTTTGAAGCTGCAGCAGACCAATGCCTCCGCGCTGGTCGGCCGTGGCGTGGTCAAGAGCCGCACGGGCAAGCCCACCGACGGCAGCGCCGACCTCAAGATGGCCCAGAAGCTCGAGCCCGGCATCTTCGACCAGATCAGAGCCCTCGGCATCAAATAGAAGCTTGCTGGCTGACCGCTACCCTTCGCGCGGATAGTTGGGCGATTCCCGCGTGATGGTCACGTCGTGCGCGTGGCTCTCGCGGAAGCTTGCCGTCGAGATGCGGATGAACTCCGCGCGGGTCTGGAAGTCGGGGATGGTGCGCGAGCCGGTATAGCCCATCGACGCGCGCAAACCTCCGATCAGCTGATGCAGCACGCTTGCCGCCGGCCCCTTGTACGGCACCTGACCTTCGATGCCTTCCGGCACGAGCTTCAGCGTGTCCTTGATCTCTTGCTGGAAGTAGCGGTCGGCGGAGCCGCGGGCCATGGCGCTGATCGAGCCCATGCCGCGATAGGACTTGTACGACCGCCCTTGGTAGAGAAACACCTCGCCCGGGCTCTCGTCGGTGCCGGCGAGCAACGAGCCGAGCATCACGCAGTCGGCGCCGGCGGCGAGTGCCTTGGCGAGATCGCCCGAATAGCGGATGCCGCCGTCGGAGATCACCGGCACGTCCGCCTTCTTGGCCACCTCGACGCATTCCAGCACCGCCGTGAATTGCGGCACGCCCACGCCCGCCACGATGCGCGTCGTGCAGATGGATCCCGGACCGATGCCGACCTTGATGGCGTCGGCACCGGCATCGATCAGCGCCTTGGTGCCGTCGGCGGTGGCCACATTGCCGGCGACCACCTGCACGGCGTTCGAGTGCCGCTTGATGCGCCCGACCTGATCGAGCACGAGCTGCGAATGGCCGTGCGCCGTATCCACTACGATGAGATCGGCGCCCGCATCGATCAGATGCTCGGCCCGGGCAAAGCCTGAATCGCCGACGGATGTCGCCGCCGCCACGCGCAGGCGCCCCTGCTCGTCCTTGCAGGCATGGGGATGCGCCCGCGCCTTCTCGATGTCCTTCACCGTGATGAGCCCGATACAGCGATAGGCGTCGTCGACCACGAGCAGTTTCTCGATCCGGTAATGATGGAGAAGCCGCTTGGCCTCTTCCATGTCGACGCTCTCCTTGACCGTGACCAGATTCTCCTTGGTCATCAGCTCGGCCACGCGCTGATTGGGATTGGTGGCGAAGCGCACGTCGCGGTTGGTAACAATGCCGACAAGCTTGCCGTCGCGGCCGCCATTGGTCGCGGGCTCGACCACAGGGATGCCCGAGATCTGATAGTCGGCCATCAACTTCAGCGCGTCGGCCAGGCTCCCGCTCGGGTGGATGGTGACTGGGTTCACCACCATGCCGGATTCGAACTTCTTCACCTGGGCCACTTCGGCGGCCTGCGCCTCGGGTTCCATGTTGCGGTGAATGACGCCGATGCCTCCGGCTTGCGCCATGGCGATGGCGAGCCGCGCCTCGGTGACCGTGTCCATGGCCGAGGACAGCACCGGGATGTTCACGGAGATCGACCGTGTGACGCGGGAGGCCACGTTGACCTCGTTGGGGAGCACTTCCGACGGCCCCGGGCGAATGAGCACGTCGTCGAAGGTCAGCGCTAAAGCGCTGTCGGGAAAGCGGGAATTGTCTTGCGAAGACTGCCCGTCGGGCATCGGCCAACCTCTTGCTAAGGGCCCCTCGCCGCCTTTTGCGCACTGCAAAACGCGAGGGCCGGTTGGCGGCTTCCTTTAGCAGCTTGCGGCGCGCTTGGAAAGCTGCTCCTGGCCCTTTGCCCTCACTCTGCACAGACGCGCGGGCTTTGATTAATAAGCTCTGAGCGGCTCCTCGGGCGGGCCGTAGAATGACGGCATCGGCACCTTTTCCCCACGCTTAGTGGCCGCCGCGGCCTGATCGGCAACGAAGCCGTGCAGCTCCTCGGCGCTGACCGTGCCATCGCCATTCCCTTCACCGGTTGTGTCGGCGATACCGCGCAAGCCCGCCACCAGCGAGTTGGTGAATACCGTACGCGGCCTTTTCGCGTCGCCGGTCGTGACTGCGTTATCGCTGGCAGCGGAGAGCGTGACCCAGTGGGGCGGCGTGAACAGACCGAAGAACCCGATATGTGGACCGGAGTTGACCTTCACGACGCCGTCGTCTTTGACGAAGGACGGATCGAGATAGACGCGCAGCTTGGGAATGCCCATGGCCGCGAGTTCGTTGTAGAGGGCGGAAAGTCGCATGCCCGTCTCGGGCTTCGCCGGATCGGCGTCGGACGGCAGCAACAACATGTCTGAGCCGCCGTCGAGCGCCTTCGCCCGGCCAGTGTAGTAGACGATCACCTCCGGCGCCTTCGTCGCTTTCACAAGCTCGCGCAGCTCTCCCTTGGCATCGCCCGCCTTGCCGAAGATCTCTTCGAGGTCGGAGAACTTCGCGTTGCTGCCAGTGAGGATCCGGTCCTTATCCATCCCCAGATCGCTCTTGAGATAGCGCTCGATATGCGCGGCGTTGGCGAGGGCCTGCGGTGAACCGGTGACTTTGGGGTTGTCGTAATCGTCGATGGCGATGACCACGGCAATCGGTTCCGCCGGCGCAGCCCCGGCAGCTGCCTTATCCTTCGGTGCGGGCGGTGCGGGCTTCGCCTCCCCGGCTGGCGGCGGCGCGGGTGGTGTCCCGCCGGAAGGCGGCGGCGTCTCCCCTGAAGGCGGCGAAGGTGAACCAGGTGGCGGTGGCGGTGCGGTCTCGTCTGGAGGAGGCGGGGGTGGAGCGCCCTCGTCGGTTTGCTGCTCCTGGCACTGCGGGAATTGCGGATTCTGCTCGCAGATGCTGCCAACACCCCCGCCATCCTCGGGCGGCGGTGGCAACGTCCCGTCAGGCGGCGGCGCTTCCTCCGCAGGCGGTTGCTCCTCGGCAGGTGGAGGCGGCGTCTCATCCGATGGTGGCGGCACTTCATCCGCAGGTGGCGGTGTTTCCTCTGCGGGCGGAGGCGCTTCGCCGTCGCTCGGCGGCCCCTCGTCCGCAGGTGGCTGCTCTTCAGCAGGCGGTTGCTCTTCTGCCGGGGGCTCCTCGGACGGTGGTTGCTCTTCCGCAGGGGGTTGCTCTTCGGCAGGTGGCTGTTCTTCTGCCGGCGGCTGCTCTTCGCCAGGCGGCTGCCCCTCGGCCGGCGGCTGTTCCTCCGCAGGCGGCTGCTCCTCGGCAGGCGGTTGCTCCTCGGCCGGGGGAGCCTCGCCGTCCGGCGGCGGCGTTTCCTCCGCAGGAGGTGACGTCTCCTCGGCAGGTGGCTCTTGCTGAGGCGGGGGCGTGTACTCACCGGTCGGCGGAATGTCGGGCGGAAGCGTGACCTCATCGGTCGGTGGCGGTGGCGGTGGCGGTGCGTGGGGCGCGTTTGGCCCAACAACGTCAGCGCAATAGCGCGCGTGATTTCCTTCCACGAGGCAGCGATCTCTTAGAATGACGTTGCACTGCTCCGTGGTCACCCTGCCGCCGGCCTGGCATTCCTCGAGTGCTTCCTCATACGGCACCGCCGTCTCATCGGCGGCGCAAGCACCGTTGATGACGAGGTCGCATTCGCCGCATTGCCCAAGTCCGAAGCCGTGCCCCTGGCCTTCTGGGCAGTGAAAGTCGAGACACCGGCCTTGCAGATCGGCCCCAGGACCGTTGTAGTAGTCCTGGCCTTCCGGACATGGGTTGCCGCAACTGCCGTCGTCAAGTTGCGTGGTGCTGGGCAGACACGAACTGTTCAACACACAAGTGCTGCCGCTTGGATGGTATCCGGTCGGACAATGGGAGCTACACAGACCATTGATCGTCCATTGTCCCGACGGGCAGCTTTCGACACAGATGCCATCTGTGCTCTGCACGTGCCCCGCGTCGCATTGCGTCACGCAGCTGTCGCCCTCCCTCACCAATCCACCAGGACAAGTGGCGAGGCATTGCCCCTCGACCTCGTCGTATCCCGACGGGCAGGCAGTGCAAGCGTTGCCCTGCCTGATGCGCCCGTCCGGACAGGGCTCAAGGCACAGCCCATTCACAACCTCGCGCCAGTTTGGACAAGTGTCTTGGCAGACGCCATCAACGACGTATTGGCCTTCCTGACACTGATCGACGCATCTACTGTCGCTGCCAGCGACTTGACCGTCGCAATGCGCAACGCATTCGCCGTCTTCGGTAGCGTATGGGGAGTATGATGGGCAGGATGCCCGGCATGCCCCATTATATGAAACCTGACCTTCGGGACATGCGGAGACACACAAACCGTTGCTGGCAACCTGGCCCTCTGGACAATGCGCAACGCATGCTCCGTCCTCGTTCTCGTAAGGGAAGCTAGACGGGCAAGATGATACGCATTGGCCACCAAATGAAACCTGACCTTCGGGACATCTGGAGACACAGGCCCCCCGGTTCCGAGACTGGCCTTCCGGACAGCTGTCCGCGCACGTCCCATCTTCGAGGGCGACCTGATTCGACGGGCAGGTCGCCGAACACGTACCGTCTTCGAGGACGGCCTGACCGTAGTCGCAACTTGCGGCGCAGGAGCCGTCAGTCCGCCTGACCTCGCCCTCCGGGCAGGCGGCGATACAACTGCCGTTCAGCGCGACCTGACCCTCGGGACATGTCGCCGCGCAGCTGCCGTCCTGAAGTGTCACCTCGCCCTCGGCACATGGCGGAAGAGCGCACTGGCCGTACCTGTCATGCACCTGGCCTTCGGGACAGATCGCGGCGCACTGGCCACCAATATTCTCAAGACCTTCCGCGCAGGGCAGATCGAGGCAAATTTGTGCGTAGCCTGCGGGAACGAGGTCGAGATTTCCCTCCCCACAGGTGTTCGCGACAGCGTTTGCGCATTCCTCCTCGGCCGTTGATCCCGCCGGCACTGGGAGGTCCAACTCATCGGATTGAGCCACACAGATCGCGATGTATTCGTCATATGAGAGCTCTGCAAAGGGCTTGCAGACGCCGTCAACCTGCTCCTGTCCTTCAGGGCACACGCATTGCTGGCCTTGCCGGACGGTTCCCGAGGGACACTGATCCATGCACGTCTCGTAATAAGGCTCCTGTCCTTCCGGGCAGCTTTGCACGCAATAGCGGCCGGACCTCACCGTCCCGTCCGGACAGCGCTGCACGCATACGCCGTCGCTGATCGCGTAGTTGCACCAATCGCAGACAGAATAGGCATTTGGATCGGAGCTCCGCCCATAGTCCGGCTCGTCGCACTGGCATTGGCCATCGACAATCGACCCACCGGCGCACTGCTGACACTGGCCGTTGCCGCCGTCGACATAGCACCCCGCGCAGCCCTCCTCGCTACCAGGACACGAGGCGACACAGCTGTTCTGAGCCTGGCCGGGGCCCGTGTACCATGTCGTGCCCGCCGGGCACGGCGTGAAGCACTGGCCCGTGTTGGACATCTGCTGGCCTTCTGGGCAAGCGGGTTCCTCTGGCGGAGGCGGCGGCGGTGGCGGCGGCGGCGGTTCCTCCGGCGGTGGGACGCAATCGTATCCCTCTTCAGATACGACAAGATTGCCCGGGCAACTCTCGTAGCAATGACCGTTGTATCTGAACCCTTCGATGCACGTATAGGCGCATTGCCCGTTTTCATTGACGATGCGGCCCTCGTCGATGCAGTCGCTGACCGGAATGCAGAAGCTGGGATTGTGGAGCTGATCGTAATGTGTGCGGATGACGGTTCCATCGGGACAACTGCTCACACAGCGGCCGTCATAGATGTGGCCGTCCTCGTAGTTATTGCAATTGTTCTGGGTCGTGCATGAGCCATCTTCCCGCCGCAGCCAGTTCTCCGGGCACGCGTCAAGGCACTGGCCCTCGAACAACTCCTGATCGCCGGTACACTCCGGCGCAGGTCCCGACGGCGGCAAAGACGGCGTCTTTGATCCGCCGCCCGTTCCGCCTGGCGGAGGAGGAGGCGCACTCGGCGGAATCGGCGGCGGACCCGGTGGAATTGGCGGTGTGCCGCCCGGAGGCGGAACGCCTGGCGGCGGAATTTCAGGCTCGCGGCCCGTATCGGGCTCCGGTGGCGGCGGCGTTTCTTCGTCGGGGCGCTCGCCCTGACATTGCGGCAGCTGCGGGTTCTGTTCGCAAACGCTCCCGACCCCGCCTTCCTCCTCGCCCTTCGCGCCGCCGAGATCGGGTGGCTGCTTGAGCTTGTCGCAGCCGGGATATTTCGGATTGGCGGTGCAGATCTTCTCGGTCGCCGGCGGCGGTTGCTCAGCCGTGCCCGCGCATTTCGGGCTGTTCGGGTTCGCCTTGCAGTAGGCTTCGTTCTCCTTGACCTGCTCCTCGCTCGGCCCCGTCTTTGGCGCTTGTTCTTTTTTGGCCGGAGCTTCCTTCTTCTTGATGACCGGCGGCGCTTGCTTCTTGACCGGCGCGGGCTCCTTCTTCTTGACGACCGGAGCTTCCTTCTTGGGCGGAGGTGCCTTCTTGGCTGGCGGCGTCGTCACCTTCTTCTTCGGTGTCACCTTTTTCTTAGGCGTCACCTTCTTCTTGGGCGTCACCTTCTTCTTGGGCGTCGCCTTCTTCTTGGCCGCCGGGGCCTTCTCGCGTGAAGGCGGCGCTGCCTTCTTCTGCGCCGGCGCGGACTTGAGCTGCGTGCCGCCTGATGAGCCGCTCTTCTTATCGTCGTCGGACTTTTTTCGGCTCCGCGCGACGCGGATGATGCGATCGATCTGTGGGCTGAGCCGATAGTTGGGATTGGGGCCGTAGCGCTTGTCGCTGGACCAGTCCGACGCGGCGTCTTCTTCGGCGAGAGAGGAGTCTTCCGGAGACTCTTCGCGCGCTGCCAGCCCGCCCAGCGACAGGGCAAGACCCGCGATCACCGCGGCAGTCCCAAGACGGCGGACCGACCACGCCGTTTTTGCCTGGTCCTCCAAAAGCCTACCTGGCGGCCTATGACGCCTCGGCGCGTCCTATGGCTCTGCTGTCAGAAGCCTAGCAGACTGACCTTGATCAGACCACCGCTGATTGCATTCGCTCCGTCACTCGCTTGTTTCTAAGACGTTTTTACCCGCAATCACCCTACCCCTACGCCCTTGAGCGCCTTGCGCAGCCGCGGCACCGCGAGCGCGACGAAGCTCTGCACCTTCGCCTGCGGCAGCCGGTCTTCCCGGTGAATCAGGTTTACGGGAATGGGCTCGGGCTCGAAGGCTTCGAGGATCAGGCGAAGCGATCCCTCCTTGAGGCTCTTCTCAGCCTGATAGGAAAGGACGCGCACGATGCCGAGCCCTGCCTTGGCGGCGTCGATCGCGCTCTCAGCCGTGTTCACGATGAAGCGCGGCACGACCGTCACGGTTTGCGTCTTGCGTCCGTGAAACAACCAGCGCTCAGGGTGCGAGAACGTGGCAAAACTGATGCAGCGGTGACCGGCAAGCACTTTCGGTTCCTCGGGCACACCAGCGGTTTCGAGATAGGACGGGCTTGCGCAGCACACATAGCGCACGGTGCCGAGCGCGGTTGCACGCATTGAGGAATCCGACAAGTGCCCGATGCGAATGCCGAGATCGAGCCCCTCCTCCACGAGATCGACCACCCGGTCCACCAGAAGCATGCGCGCCGACATCTTGGGATAAGCCTCCAGGTATGCGTGCACCACCGGCTGTACGTGCCATCGGCCGAACAGAATCGGCGCGGTTAGCGCCAACTGTCCTTGCGGCTCCGCCTGCTCGCCGGCCAAGCGCCGCTCCGCCGCATCGAGCTCGCTCAACACGCGCCGGCATGTCTCCAGATAGGCGCGGCCCGGTTCTGTTAGCGTAAGCCGCCGCGTCGTCCTGGTGATGAGCCGCACGTCGAGATCGTCTTCGAGCGCCTTCAGGTGCCGACTCACCGTCGTCAGCGGCATGCCGAGCCGCCGCCCCGCGGCCGAAAGGCTCCCCAAATCGGCAACGGCCGCGAACACGCGTATGGCAGCGAAGCGGTCCATCAGATTATTCCAGAAACCGGAATTATGAATTGGATTATTACCCTATACCGCCGCGAAGCTGAATAAGCCACATACGGGGCATCAATCGCTGAAGGAGGGTCCACGCATGGCCACGCTCAAACTGCATGACCTGGAGCTGTCGGGGAATTGCTACAAAGTTCGCTTGTTCTGCGCCTTGCTCGGGCTCGACCTCGACCTTGTTCCGGTCGACCTCATGGCCGGTGCCCACAAGGAATCCCCCTTCATCGAGCTGAACCCGTTCGGCGAAGTTCCGGTGCTTGAGGATGGCGACCTCATGCTCAGGGACTCGCAGGCGATCCTCGTCTATCTCGCGCGCAAGTTCGGCGGCGAGAGTTGGTTGCCCACCGACCCTGCCGGCATGGCTCAAGTGGTGAGCTGGCTCATGGTCGCGGAGAACGAGATCGCCCGCGGCCCGAACGACGCCCGCCTCCATGACAAGTTCGGATATGTGCTCGACGTCGATCAGGCGCGCGAGAAGGCCGCACGGATTCTTGGCCTGCTCGAGTCCCGGCTCGAACAGAATGCGTGGTTGGCGCTCGACCGTCCGACCATCGCGGATATCGCTTGCATGCCCTATGTGGCGCTTGGCCATGAAGGCGGAGTCACACTCGACGCCTACCCTGCCATTCGCGCTTGGATCGGACGCATCAAGGCGCTGCCGAGCTTCGTCGCCATGCCGGCTCTGTGAGTTGAACGTGCCGACCTGGATGGACCTCGCCTTCTCGCCCGCGGTCAAAGCCGTGCAGGAACGGCGCGGTTCGCGGGAGGGCTACGCCCGCATGGAAGCGAAGGGCTCGACCGCAACGAAAATCGATGCAAGCCTTGCGGCCTTTATTGGCGAGCAGCGGTCTTTCTACCTCGCGACCGCAAGCCGCGAGGGCCAGCCCTATATCCAGCATCGTGGCGGACCGCCAGGCTTCCTGCGCATGCTCGACGAGCACACGCTCGCCTTCGCCGACTTCTCCGGCAACCGGCAATACATCTCGACCGGCAATCTCGCCGAAAATCCACGCGCCATGATCTTTCTCATGGATTACCGCAATGGGCACCGGGTGAAGATCTGGGGCACCGCCCGCGTAGTCGAAGACGATCCGGCCTTGATAGAAAGCCTCATGCCTCCCGGCTATCGCGCGCGCGGCGAAGCCGCGATCCTCTTCACCGTCGCCGCTTGGGACGTGAACTGCTCCCAACACATTCCGCGAATGGTGTTTGTCGAGGACGCTGCGGTCCTTGCCGAGCGCATCAGAGAACTCGAAGCTGAGAACGCGCGGCTGCGTGCGACGCTCGCTGAAGCAAGCCGCACCACTGCAGACGAGCTCTGACGATCCCCGATCGGCTCGCGCTCGGCGAGTCGGCGCTTGAACGGCTCCGGAACCGTGCTATTGATCGTATATCGTCGAATAACGATGGAGTGGGGCCAGAATGTCCGCCGTCAAACTGCGCGAACCCGTATCGGCTCATCCGGCCGAGGACGAGACCATCGCTCTGCTCGCCAAGGCGATCGGGCATCCCGCCAGGGTCGGCATTTTGCAGATGCTGCACGAGAAGCAGTCCTGCATCGGCTGCGATATCGTCGACGAGATCGGGCTCGCCCAATCCACCATCTCCGAGCATCTGCGCATCCTCAAAGCCGCAGGCATCATCACCGGAAGCATCGAGCGCCCGCGGGTCTGCTACTCGCTCAACCCGGCGGCCCTGGAGCCGCTGCGGCGCTTTCTCGATGACGTCGCGAGACGCGCGGCCCGCCACCAATAACCACAAAGACCGGGTCCTCCATGTCCACTTTCGAACGCTATCTCACCGTCTGGGTCGCGCTGTGCATCGTCGCAGGCATCACGCTCGGACATTTCTTTCCTGCCGTGTTCCACGCAATCGGCGCGGCGGAGATCGCCCATGTCAATCTGCCCGTCGCGGTCCTGATCTGGCTGATGATCATTCCGATGCTCATCAAAGTGGATTTCGGCGCCATCGGAAAGGTGCGCGAGCACTGGCGCGGGATCGGCGTGACGCTGTTCATCAATTGGGCGATCAAGCCCTTCTCGATGGCCGCTCTGGGCTGGTTCTTCATCGGCCATGTCTTCGCGCCCTACCTGCCCGCCGACCAGATCAGCAGCTACATCGCCGGACTTATCCTGCTCGCGGCGGCGCCATGCACGGCCATGGTGTTCGTGTGGAGCAATCTGTCCGACGGCGAGCCGGACTTCACGCTGACGCAAGTCGCGCTGAACGACACCATCATGGTCTTCGCCTTCGCGCCGATCGTTGGGCTTCTGCTCGGCTTGTCGGCGATCATCGTGCCGTGGGAGACGCTGCTCCTGTCGGTCACCCTCTATATCGTCGTGCCGGTGATTATTTCTCAGGTCGTTCGCCAGATTGCCTTGGCGCGCGGTGGCGGCGAGGCGCTGAAGCGTCTCCTCGCGATCCTGCAGCCGCTATCGCTCTTGGCCTTGCTGGCGACGCTCGTGCTGCTGTTCGCCTTTCAAGGCGAGCAGATCCTGGCTCAACCCCTGATCATCGCCATGCTGGCGGTACCGATCCTCATTCAAGTCTATTTCAATGCAGGCCTGGCCTACCTTCTCAATCGCGCCGCCGGCGAGGCCCATTGCGTTGCCGCGCCGTCGGCTCTGATCGGTGCCAGCAATTTCTTCGAGCTCGCCGTTGCCGCGGCGATCAGCCTGTTCGGCTTCAACTCGGGCGCGGCGCTGGCGACCGTCGTCGGGGTTCTGATCGAGGTTCCGGTCATGCTGTCCGTGGTCAAGATCGTGAACAGCAGCAAGGGCTGGTACGAGGCCGGCGCCGGCGTCCAGCAACGGATCGCGCGGGCAAAGGGAAGCGCTTAGCAGCAGCTCGATTTCGTCTTCGCGCCTTGCGCCGGTGCCTTCGTGTCGAACGGAAGCGACGTGCCGCAGCCGGCGAAAATGCCGTAATGGGTCGCGAACGTGCCGACGAAATCGAAATAGGGCGCAAAGCGCGTCTCGGCGAGCATGCGCCAGGTGTTGCCGCACACTGGGAACACCTTGCCGCGCTCGATGACATGATGCCCGTCGAGCTCGAAGGCTTGGGCTTGCTCGGCCACGCCGCCGCGATAGACCACCGCCTGACCGTAATCCTCGCAAGCCGGCTCGAGGCCGTCGAGCTTGAACAGCCGGTAGGTGGCGGAGAAGAATTTCGCCTGGCCGAGCTTCTGCCGCATCGCCTCGTTCTCCACCTCGATGGGCCGGCTGGTGACGAGACGCGGGTCGAGGAAGCCGGCTTGCTTCGCCATCGGCAGAAAGTCGTTCCAATAGAGCGCGCCGCCTAAGCACTCGCCATAGAGCAAGGGATCGGCGCGTATGTCGTCAGGCAGGCGCCGGTCGCAATAGACGTCGGCGAAATAGAGCTCGCCGCCCGGCTTGAGCAGCCGGTGCGCGCCGCGCAGCACCGCGAGCTTGTCGACGCAGAGATTGATGACGCAGTTCGACACCACCACGTCGAAGGTGGAAGGCTCCAGATCGAGCGCGTCGAGCTTCTCGAGATAGCCTTTGACGAACCGAACGTTTGATTGCGCGTAACCGAACTGTTGCATGTGCCAATCGACATGTCGGTTCGGCCGTTTCGAGCTGTTCGTCGGTCATATCGACGCCGACAACTTCGCCGCCTTCGCCCACGAGCTGCGAGATCAGATAGACGTCGCGGCCCGAGCCCGAGCCGAGATCGAGCACGCGGCAGCCTTGCAGCGCCGCCGGGATGACGATGCCGCAGCCGTAATATTTGGAGCGGACCTCCTCGTGCACATTGGCGATCAGCGCCTCGAGATGGCCGGGCACCCCGCCGCCGTCGCAGCAGGCCGAGGTCTTCAGGTCCTTCGAGCCCTTGAGGACCTTGCCGTAATACTCCTTCACCACCTCGACATTCATGGACCGCTCCCTGCGCCAAACCTAAGATGACACCACACTAGCAAGACTTGGCCGCCTTCGGCAGCACACGCGCACGCACAGTCTTGTGAAGCGTCACTGCGGCGCGCCCCGGAACCCGGTCGCCAGCACATAGACCTCCGCGGAGTCCTGCCGGCTCGCCTTGGGCTTGATGTGGGCCACCTTGGCGAAGCCTTGGCGGAGACGCGTCACCAGCTCCTGGCCGGCGCCCCCTTGCAGCACCTTGGCGAGATAAGCGCCGCCGGGGACAAGCACGTCCTCGGCGATGTCGAGCGCCGCTTCGGCGAGCGCCACGACGCGCAAATGGTCGGTCTGCCGGTGCCCGGTCGAAGAGGCCGCCATGTCGGAAAGGACGACGTCGGCGTGGCCCCCGCCGAGCGCGGCCCTGATCTGCTCGCCGGCCTCCGGGTCGGTCACGTCGAGTTGCATGAAGGTCACGCCCGGCACCGGCTCGATGTCGGTGAGGTCGGCGGCGATCACCCTGCCCTTGCCTTCCGCTGCGCCCACGCGCGCCGCCGCGACCTGGCTCCAGCCCCCGGGGGCCGCGCCGAGGTCGATCACTGTCTTGCCGGGCTTCAGCAGGCGATGCTTGTCGTCGATCTCGATGAGCTTGAAGGCGGCGCGGCTGCGATAGCCTTGGCGCTTCGCCTCCTCCACGTAAGGGTCGTTGAGCTGCCGCTGCAGCCAGCGCGTCGAGGCGAGCTTCCGCCCCTTGGCGGTCTTGACCCGCACCGTAAGGCCCCGCCGTCCCGCGAGACCCCCGCCTTTCGTTGATTTCACCATATGTTAATCACGTCCCGAAGTCGCACCGGCTTGACCCGGCCGCCGCCCCTGCCCCATGTGCACCATATCGCTCCTCTAACACCTGCCACATGCCCCGCTATTTCGTCACCCTGATCGTCGCGGTCGCCCTGTTCATGGAGACCATGGACTCCACGGTGATCGCCACCTCGCTGCCGGCGATCGCCGCGGATCTGCATGAGGACCCGATCGCGCTCAAGCTCGCGCTGACGTCATACCTCCTGTCGCTCGCCGTGTTCATCCCCATAAGCGGCTGGATGGCTGACCGCTTCGGCGCGCGCACCGTGTTCCGCGCGGCCATCGTGGTGTTCACCCTGGGCTCGGCATCGTGCGGCTTCGCGCACGGCCTGCCCGACTTCGTGCTGTTCCGCATCATCCAAGGCATGGGCGGCGCCATGATGGTGCCGGTCGGCCGCCTCGTCATCTTGCGGTCCGTGCCCAAGGCGGAGCTGATCTCCGCGCTCGCCTGGCTCACCGTGCCGGCGCTCATGGGCCCGGTCATCGGCCCGCCGCTCGGCGGCTTCATCACCACCGTGTTCGAGTGGCGCTGGATCTTCTGGATCAACATCCCCATCGGGCTGCTCGGCATCTATCTCGCCACGCGCTACATCGCCAATTTCCGCGAGGAGACGGTGCCGCCGCTCGACATCAAAGGCTTCTTCCTGTCGGGCATCGGGCTCTCCGGCGTCGCCTTCGGCTTCACCACGGTCGGCCAGAGTCTGTTCCCGATCTGGGTCGCGCTTTCGCTGATCGCCATCGGCATTGTCGGCATCGCGCTCTATGTGCGCCATGCGCGGCGGACGCCGAACGCCCTGCTCGATCTCAAGCTCCTGAAGATCGACACGTTCTTCGCCAGCGTCACCGGCGGCTTCCTGTTCCGCATCGGCGTCGGCGCCACGCCCTTCCTCCTGCCGCTTTATTTCCAGCTCGGCTTCGGCATGACGCCGCTGCAGTCGGGCCTCCTCACCTTTGCCACCGCCGTCGGCGCCATCGCCATGAAGACCACGGCGGCGCCGATCATCCATCGCCTCGGCTTCAAGAACATCTTGGTGTGGAACGCCGTGCTGACGGCCTGCTTCACCGCGGCGTCGGCTTTGTTCACGGCGGTGACGCCGGCGGCGGTGATCCTCGCCGTGCTTCTGGTCGGCGGCTTCTTCCGGTCGCTCCAGTTCACCGCCATCAACTCCATCGCCTATGCCGACATCCACGAGAAGGAGATGAGCAAGGCGACGAGCTTTGCCAGCGTCGTTCAGCAGCTCTCCATGTCCGCCGGCGTCGCCACCGGCGCGCTCGTGCTGGAGATGGAACGTATGGGCCGCGACAGCCATCAGGTGTTGGCGAGCGACTTCCCCATGGCCTTCATTCTCGTTGCCTGTCTCGCGGCGAGCTCGGCCTTCATCTTCGCGCGGCTGCCGAAAAAAGCGGGCGCAAGCCTGTCGCGGCGCGCGCATGCGGTCGGCGAGGCCGAGGCGCAGGAGACACTCGAGCAGGTCTGATGCCGCGCTGGGCTTAGCCGCGGCCGGGATGCGGGCCGTTCCCGCGCCGCCGGGGGCGCGGCGGCGGCGGCCGGTCATGACCGTCCTCGGCCATCAGCGTGGTGAGGATGCCCTCGCGCAAGCCCCGGTCCGCCACGCGCAGGCGCTGGCACGGCCACATCCTTAGCAGGGCTTCGAGAATGGCACAGCCGGCGAGCACGAGATCGGCGCGCTCATGCCCGATGCAAGGTTGCGCCACCCGCTCCGCATAGCTCATGGCGATGAGATCGTTCGACACGGTGCGCACGTCGCGTGCGCTGAGCCAGCACCCGTCGACCCGGGCGCGCTCATAGGCGGGCAGTTTCAGATGAATACCGGAGATCGTCGTCACCGTGCCGGAGGTGCCGAGAAAGTGCGTGCGGTTCTGCGCCACGCGCTCGCCGAAGCGATGCTGCGACTCGAAGCCGCGAAGCGCCACCATGACGTCTTCCACCATGGCCTCGTAACTCTCTGGCGTGACCTCGCGGCCGCCGTGTCGCTCGGCGAGATTGACCACGCCGATCGGCAGCGACGTCCACCCGGCGATGCAGTTCTGCACGTCGAGGCGATCATGCAGCGTGCGCCGCCACTGGCGTCCGAGCCGCTTGAGGTCGAGCCAGATCAACTCGGAGCTGCCGCCACCGATGTCGAACACGAGCGCCCAGTCGCAACTGCGGTCGAGCAGCGAGGCGCAGCCCGACACCGCAAGTTTCGCCTCGGTCTCGCGGCCGACGATCTCGAGCTTGACGCCGGTCTCGTTCTGCACCCGGTCCATGAACTCGGCGCTGTTGGTGGCGATGCGGCACGCTTCGGTGGCGATCAGCCGCGACCGTGTCACCCCGCGCCGGCGCATCTTATCGGCGCAGACGCGAAGCGCATCGACGGTGCGCTTCATGGCGTCGTCGGAGAGCCGGCCTGAGTTTCGCAAGCCCTCGCCGAGGCGGATGATGCGGGAGAAGGCGTCGATGACGACAAAGCCGCGCCGCGACGGCTTGGCGATCAGGAGGCGGCAATTGTTGGTGCCGAGATCGAGCGCGCCATAAACCGAATGCGGCCGGGGCTGCGCGAGCGCGCCCGGTCCCTTGACGTCCTCGGCTGCCCCAGCGAGGCCTTCGGCCGGCGCGCCCACGAGAGGCTGCGCCCCGGCACGGGCCAAGGCACCTCCCCCGCTATCGCCGGTCTCGCTCCGCATGGCTTTCGCGTCACGCGGTAGCACGGCAGCCGGGCGGACATTGCCGCTCGGCCCAGTCACGTTGTTCAACCTTTCACGCCGAAAGCCGCCACGCGTTTTCGCCAATGGGGCTACGGCACTGGTCCTATGGGGCTAATCTAACAAGCTCTTCGGGCAGGTAAAGGAGCTTTTCGGGCTCGTGGCGTCCAGGCCCGGAAAGCCTTGGTCAGACGCCTTCCCGAGGCCGCTTGATGGTACGATGGTCGGCGCTTCAAGACGCTGCGCGCCCGTAGCTCAACGGATAGAGCACCAGACTTCGAATCTGGGGGTTGCACGTTCGAGCCGTGCCGGGCGCGCCAAGCTCTTAGCGCGTCTCGCTAGGGCGCCAGTCGGCGACGGCCTTCGTGCCGGCTTCCGCTTCCCACCGCCCGGTCCGCACGGGCTCCTGCGCCAGCGCCGAGAGCCGACGGAGATACTCGGCGCGCGGCATCTCGCAGAATCCCATCTGCGCCGTGGTCGGCGTCAGCCATTTATTGTCCGCGAGCACGAAACCCCAACGGGCGAGATGCCAGGCGAGCACCGAGAAGCCGATCTTCGAGGCGTTCGACTCGCGGAAGAACTGCGATTCGATGACGAACACGCGGCCGACCGCGACGCCATAACCGCCGCCGGCGAGCTCGCCCTCTTTGTTCCAGACTTCGAACGAGTGCACATGGCCCGCGTCGAAGGCGTGGGCATAAGCGCGCATGATGCGCGGCGTGATCCAGGTGAGGTGCAAGCGCCCTGTGCGGCGCCCGGCGCATCCCTTGATCACCGCCTCGAAGTCGCGGTCCAAGCTGACCGCGTAACGCTCTTGCCGCATCATGCTGCGCAAGCGCGTCGAGATGTGAAAATCGTCGAGCCGAAGCACGGCGCGGTCCACCGGCGACCACCATTTCGGCGCCCCGAAATGACCGTGAGGAAAGAGGCCGCGCCGATACGCGGCAAGCAAGGCCGGCACCGAGAGGTCGCGGGCGAAGCCTGCGAGCTCGGACGTCTCACCGAGCGCCTCCGCCTCCGGTAATTCGCGATTGCCGCTGAAAAGATCGGCGAGCCACAGCCGCGCCAAAGGCGCGAGATTGCCGATCCGCTTCGGCTTCAGCGCCCAGGCCGTGCCCAGCGCGACCCGCTCGCAAAGCGCGAACGGCGTTTCCCGGAACAGGGCGGCACGCCTGTGGTTTACGTGCGGCGTGGTATCTTCTCCGCGCGAGACGGGCACGGCACGCATGATGACCCTCTGTTCGGACACGCTTCTCCCTCGGTCGTCTCGTACTGCTGGATAACGTCAGACTAGCAGCGCCAGATGCCGACCCGGAGGCTCCATCAGAACGGGGTTAATGCGGCAACGATTGGTCTCGCGGAAGCGGCGCGAAAGCTCAGCGCGGGTTCCGCCGCCGGTCCCACAGCCTCTCATCGAGGACGCGCTTGATCCGCTCGGCCGGCGGAATGGTTTCGAGCTCGTGCGAAAAGGCGCGATATTCGAGCTTCGCCTCTTCGGGCCCGTAGCCATGGAGCAAGGTGTTGCGCCATTCCAAGAGGCGCCGCCAGCCGCGTGCGTCGCCACCTTGCGTGGGCGCCGGCACGCCTGCAGCGACAAGTCGGCGCATGACCGTCTGCGCCGCTTCGCCTTCGTCATGGCCGCCCTTGACCAAGAGATCGATCACTGCGGAAGCACGGGCAAGCAAGACCGGGCTAGGTGCCGTTCCCCGGCGACGCTCACGCCGCAGATCCTTCCCTTGTCCAACCATCACGCCGACGCGCGCGCGCGCATCGGTCTCGAGATCGACGAGCGGCTGCAAGTCCTCTGCCGAGATACCCTCGGCGGCGAGCTCGACAATGACCGCATTGAGACATTTCAGCCCGAGTGCCGTCTTGTCACCGGCGGTTTGCCGATGCGTCTCGCGCAGCGCTCTGAGCGCCGCCCCGATACGATCCAAAGCTGGCGAAAGTGTCTCCATGCCTCAGAGTCTAGCCGAGAGACGTTGCAAAATTGGTTACTGCGGACGGCCATGGTCCACGGCTCCATCTTGGCCGACAGGGTAAAGAAATCGTTAGGTCCCCGCCCTGAGCGGCGCAGAGGCGCGCCCGGGAGTGCTCGCCCACAGCCTTGCCAAGCCCGCGTGCCTGCGGCTAGAAGGGGAAGGTCAGGTCTGCCCGCGGCTTGCAAGGCCGCCACGCAAGGTCCACATGGTGGAACCGGTGGGGGATCGTCTAACGGTAGGACAGCGAACTCTGACTCCGCCAGTCTAGGTTCGAATCCTAGTCCCCCAGCCACCCTTTCGCGACGTATAGCCCTGGCAGGGAGCAGCGTTAGGCTGATGCTTTACGACACAGCCCTGTTACGAACCTTCGTCGCCATCTGCGATTCCGGCAGCTTCACCAAGGCGGCACGCGAGGTGAATCTCACCCAGTCGGCGGTGAGCCTTCACGTCAAACGCCTGGAAGATCAGGTCGGCTCGCGGCTGATCGTGCGCAATGCGCGCGGGCTCAGGCTGACCGAGCAAGGCGAGGTCCTACAGTCCTACGCGCGGCGCATCCTTGCTCTCTACAAGGAGGCCGAGCAGCGCCTGAGTCGCGAAAGCGGCGGGCTCATCCGCATCGGCGCGCCGGAATATTTCGACCTGCACACGCTGTCGTCCTTGCTCGCGCAATTCTCCGCCCGCTACCCGGCGGTTCGGCTGCAAATCGAACTCGGGCTCGGTCCCGACATCTCGGCGCTTGTCGACGAGGGCGAGCTCGATCTCGCGATCGTCAGCAACGAGATCCGCGAAGGCGACGGCATACCGCTGTGCCGCGAGCGTCGCGTCTGGGCTGCCGCGCGGTCGATGAAGCTCTCGCCCGACGCGCCGGCGCCGCTCGCGCTCTACCCGCCGTTCTGCCGCTGGCGGCAGCTCGCCTTGGACGAGCTCGATCGGGCCGGCCGGACGTGGACGCTCGCAATTCAGAGCGCAGGCACGGCCGGCATCCTCGCCGCGCTCGAAGCCGGACTCGCGATCAGCGTGTTCCCCGAATTCAACCTGCCGCACACCTTGAAGGCGCTTGGGGCCGCCGAAGCTCTGCCGCCGCTACCCGATTTCGAGTTCGTGCTGCGGCGCAGCCGGAACAGCTCGCCGGCGGCGGACCATCTCGCCGAGATGATCGTCAACTTCTTCCAGCTGTCGATTGCGCTGCGGCCTGACGAGGGCCTGAACTACAAGCAGCGCTCGGAACGTCTCCTGCGCACCGGCCACGACACTTGAACCTTTAATCGCCGCATCCCGAGGCGTGCTCGTACACCGTCCAAGCCTCGTCGTCGTGTGCGCGCGGCTTGCACGGACGCTGGAAGGACGCGGGCGGCGGCGGCTCGACCGGAGCCCCGCGCGGATTGGTGCAGATGGCATAGCCGGTGACAGGGTTCACGACGGCTTCGAGGCATTTGGCCGACGCCGTTGAGTCCGCAGCCGGCGGCGCTTTCTCATCTCCGGATGGAGCGGATTCCTCCGCGGCTTGAGCCGCCATCGGCAGCCACAGCGTGACGCCCAACGCGACCACAAGCGTCTTTAGCGCTTTCACGATGTCTTCCTCCGTATTCTTTCAGCATCCGTTCGCTCACCGTTATACGGCCGTCCCCGCCGAGCGATATTAAAGATGTCTCATTCTCATGATGAGCGCCGCTCATGGTTGATGCCGCGCGGTCTCGACGGGTGAACTCGCGATGAATGCAGCGTTCAGCGCCGCTTCAAAGCGACCTCTCTAGAACAGGCTTACTCGAACCAAGCAGCGGATCGCCGCGAGGCCTCCGCCGAACAGATTGGAGTAAGCACCATGACCTTCAGAACCCTCCTCATCACGGGCGCGGCGGCCTTCGCCATGACCGCGGGCTTCACGCCGGCCCATGCGGGCTCGTATCTCTCGTTGGAGCAGTACGGCGCGCACAATTCTTTCGGCAGCGCGCAGCACGGCCGCCGCAACCGCCTGACCGTCTATCAGAACGGCTACGCCAACGACGCGATCGGCACACAGACCGGCGTGCGCAATCGCGTGGTCATCGGCCAGCAGGGCCGCTGGAACGGCGCCAACGTGACCCAGTTCGGGGGCGGCAACATCGTCGGCATCGCCCAGTTCGGCCGCGGACACACCGCCATCACCAGCCAGGACGGCCACGGCAACGCAATCGGCGTGATCCAGGCCGGACGCGGCAATCAGGCCAATGTCACTCAGATCGGCCGGGGCAACGTCTCGGTCATCGTCCAAGACTGATCAGCCGAAGAAAGGCACTCCCATGTCCCGCAACGTCTTCATATCGCTCGCCGCGGCAGTGCTGCCTCTGACTTTCGCTTGGGGTGCAGTGGCTGGCGGCGACCTGCCCCCACGCGCCGACACCGACGGCCCCTCTTGCGATATTCGCATCGCTAAGGAAGGCGGCAGCCTCGTGCTCGAAGGCCTCGTCTTTGCGCCCTCTCCGGTCGCCGGCTCCTACGAGCTCGAGATCTCTCAAGGCGGCTATGCCGGCAGCTCCGCATTCGCCAGGGCGGCGACTTCGAGGTCGCCCCCGGCGAGGACGGCTCGCTCGGCATCGTCTCTCTGCCCGCGCGAGGCGGCTATGCCGCCACGCTCATCGTTCATTGGCACGACGGCGCCCCCGACTGCACACGCCACGTCGGCACCGGGCGGCGGCTCTAGAGCCCTACGCATCTTAGGAGACACGACCATGATCACGAACACACTCAAGGCCGGCCTTGTCGCCGCCGCCATCGCCGTCGCCGCGACCGCAGCCACGCCGGCATCGGCCGGCAGTTTTACCTTCACGCTGACGCCGCGTGGCGACAGTGCCGATCTCATCAAGAGCGGGCTGCAAATCTATGGGCTCGTCAACGAGTTCAAAGGGAAGAACCACGCCAAGGTCGACCAGAAGGGGCGCAACAACGCCGCCGCGATAAGCCAGAAGGGCCAGGGCAATTACGGCCTCGTCTATCAGCGTGGGAAAGGACACGAAGCCACCCTCACCCAGGCTGGCCGCAACAATGCCTTCGGCATCTTCCAGTTCGGCAAAGCCACGAACGCCGATGTCGTGCAAACCGGCCGGGGCGATGTCGGCCTCGTCTTCCAGGGCGGCTGGTAGGCGCGGCTCAGAGCAACGGCACCGAGTAGTTCACGATGGTGCGGAATTGCGAGAGGTCATCGCTCGGGGAGGGTTGGTCAAACACTTGCCAGTCGATGTATTCCAGCTCCACGCGCAAGCCTTGGAGCCGGCCGCGATGGGGCTCGTACACGAAGCGCAGGTCGAGCTCATCCTGGTCGGCGAAACCGCCATTGGTGGCAAGATCCGGGGTGCCGTTGCCCTTGCCCCAGGCGGCGTGAAACCTCACGCCTTCAAACCCCAGCCGTCCGAAATCGTAAGAGAGCGCGAGCATGTAGGCGCGGACATCGGCTTGATCGAAGTTGGTTATGATCATGGCCGTGTAGGACGTACTGAAGCCAAAAGGCTTCTGAATGTCGGCCTGGTCGCCGGTCTCCGACACCGCGCCGGTGAAGACGAAACCACGGTAGCTCGCAACGGCACGCGCCGAGGCTTGGTAGGTGTTGTAAGGCCCGCCGGCGATCAGATCTGCGCCGACCGTCTTCTGGTCGAGGATGTTCACGCCGAGCCGGAAGCTCGGGTCGTCATCGCCGCCGCCGAACGGCAACATATAATCGACCTCGCCGTAGGCCGTGTTGAGGATGTCGTTCACCCAGTAATTTGCGGCCCCAAGGTTCCATGAATCCGTGCGATAGCTCGCGCCCGTGATCAGCATGCCCCTGTCCTCCTTGACGCCGAGCCCCTCGCTCATCGGCGTGAAGTCGACGGCGTCCCACGGCTTGTAGCGTGTGAGGTAGGACGCAATGTAGTTGAGCTTCTGCTGCTGATTTTCTGGCAGCAACACCACCCCCTCGAACGACAGCGGAATCATCCGGATGTCGTAAGGATTGACGTAGGGCGTGCGCACAAGCTGGCGCCCGGCCGTGATCTCCTGGCCTGCGACTTTAATTCGCCCGCTGATCTGTCCGAGCGTCGTGATCTGGTCGCCGTCGGGCGTGAGGTTGTACGTCTCGCCGGCGTCCGCGTTCGCGTAGAGCGGCTGGCTTGTGTAGAGCACGCTACGCAGCTGGAAGAAATCGGCGAGATAGCCGGACTTATAGATAAGCGAGCCGCCCGTGGTCAGCGCCTTGGGCTCGGTGTAGCCGAACTGGTCCTCGCTGAGCCAATAGGTCCGGCTGTGGGCCGTGAGCTCCGTATCGCGGACGAACGCGGGCGCGTTCGGCCAGCGTTCCTGGCGCTGCGCCTTGAGCCGCTCCTCGCGCTCGTCGATATGACGCTTCGACCCCTTCAGGTGCTCCCGTGGCTCGAGTGGGCTCTCGAACCCCTCCGCGATCGGGCTAAAGGCCTCGCGCCGCGCTCGACGGTATTGGATAGTCGGTGGCCCCTTGCGCGAGCGCGCGGGACCAAAATCCGCTGCCACACATGATGAGGGCAAGAACGCAGGCTACCCAAACGGCCCTGCCCTTTGTCAGCCCGGCCATAGCCTCCGCCTCCCCACCGCAATCGAGGCCAGCCCCTGGAGCAAGGGTGCCCAACCCTAGCTGATTCTGGCCCGGTTGCGTATCGCCGCACCCTTCGCCCCTCCCGCTAGGCCCTTCACTTTGCTAGTCTCCGCCACGAAAAATCCCGGACAACCCCATAAGGTCGCTTCATGCTTACACATACGCGCCGCCGCGCGCTTGGCCTCCTCCTCGCCGCTGGCGTCGGCGTCCGTCTCACGTCCTCCGTGTCGCGCGCCCTCGCTGCCGACGCCAAGAAGCCCGATTGCTACGCAGCGAAGGACTTCGGGCCATGGAAGGCGCAAGCCACCGACGCGAGCGCCGGCGCGGTCATGTCCCAGTTGGCAATGAAGGGCACGGATTGCGACCTTGTCGCCGACGTCAAGATCGCATCGACCTACGACGCCAAGCTCGTGGTCTATGGCGACCCTTTCGGGACCCGACTACCCAAGAAGTTTCTCGTCAAGCCCGAGAACCGCTTCATCGCTAAGGACGCGAACGGTACGGAGACCGTCGATGTGCCGCTTTGCGGCAACTGCACCGACATCTTCAACGACAAGGTGAGTATCGTGCTGCCTCTTGCCACCGCCCCCCTGCTGCGGGATGCGGACGCCGCCACCCTTGCCGTCAGGCTCGGCAAGAAGGAGGAATGCGAACTCACGCTCGATTGCGTGAGCCTGCGCAAGGCGCTCGCTTGGGCCGTTGAGCGCAAGGAAGAGTTCGCCCAGCAAGTTGCCGAGGCGAAGTGCACCGCGCCCGAGGGCAACTGCTTCATCACCACCGCCTGCTGCGAGATGCTCGGCCTCGACGATGCGTGTTTCGAGCTGCGGACGCTCCGCCGCTACCGCGACGAGGTCCTGGCCAATCAGCCCGGGGGCGGAGAAGCGATCGCGCGCTATTACGCGCTGGCGCCGCAGATTCTCGCGCGACTGCACACCAAACCGCGCTATGCGGAAGCGGTCTTGGTCTCGGTCTATGCCCGCTATGTCCTCCCCGCCGCCCTGGCGGCGAGGCTCGGGTTCAACCGCCTCGCCTATCGTCTCTACGTCGCCATGCTGAACGAGCTGGCGAGCGCCGGCGTGACAAAAGCCTAGGCTTCGCCCCATTGGGGCCGGGCTCGCGCCCTACTGCCTGCCTAACCTCCTGAGCGACGGTAAAAAGAGTCAGGAACCCGGAGGGGGGTTCGCGCATTGAGATGCGGACATGCCGGCGAGGGCACCTTGGCCGCCGGCCTTCGAGATTGAGGGATCTCGCCGATGCCGTGTTCAGCCTCGCCTCTTACGCGCGCACGCGTTGCGGCGGACTGACCTGCGTGGCGCGCCGCTCTCGTCATGACGGAAGGAGACGCAGCTCAGCCAAGGCTTTGAATGTCTGCGCGCTTAAGGGCACGGGCGCGCGTCGAAAAGGGGACAGTGGGGCGTATGTCGCGCGGCGGGTACCCGGGCGGCCAATGAAGGGAGAATAACAATGAACGGTTCCACCATGTCCTTGGAGCAGGGCCACGACTGGCATCCTGTCCATCGGGCGAACGCCCTCTTGCGCCAAGCGCTGCTCAACTCCGCGTCGGCCGCGCCGGATCCCGCGGAGATTTGGGATGACAGCATCTTCCGTCTCGATCCCGCGCCGGAGGACCTCGCGCACGGACCGGTCAGCATCATGGACCCGGATTCGCTGAGCACGCTCTTCGGGGTGCCCTCAACTGATAGCGCCCTCTCGCTGTCAGCCCTGTGTCACATGTCCGCCCGATGGTAGCGCCGCGAATGCGTCCCTCGAGGAGGCATGGCAGGGGGACGAGATGCTCGATCAGGCGGCGCAATTGCAGCTTCAAGGACTTGTGCAGGCCTTCTACCGGCGCCAGCGCCAGGCGAGCCTGCTTGTGGCGTGCTCCATCGTCATGGCGGTCGTCCTGACCTTCGGCGGTCTCATCCTGCTGTTCAGCATCACCAACTCGCAAGCGGACCCCAGCACAAACACGAAGGATGGAACTCCCGCCACTCACGCCGCGCGCCAGGCTGAACTTGCGCCCCCGCGCCTTACGCCGATGCTGGTACGGTCCAACCGCTCGGCTAAGGCCGCATCGCTCCTGATCCGCACCAAGGCTGACGCTGCCACGCCGGCCTTTGTCCGCCAAATCGCTTACGGCGCGGACGTCATCCTTGCCGCACCTAAGCGCCCGCTGGCGCTTGGCCCGCTCCTCCCGCTTGGATCGGCGCGTTATCTTCTGCTACGCGGCCTTCCCGAGAAGGCGCACCTTTCCGCCGGCCGCCGCACGGGAACCGGCACATGGATGGTCAAAGACGTGGACGTGCCGAACCTGATGCTCACGCTGGGCGATGGCGCGAGCGGCGACTACCCGGTCGATGTGTACCTGCTCGAGGCGAGCGATGGCCCTCAAGCCCGGCGCCGGCTGATCTTGCGCGTCGACGAGACACCGCAAGTCTACGCCGGCGGGCTCAGCCTGGGCTGGTCCATGCCGGACGTATCCCAAAAGGCGCCCCCCGGGGCCGCGTCTTCCACCATGTCCAAGCTGGAAGCCGATGCCTTGCGCGAGCGCGCCCAAACCCTCTTCACGCAAGGCGACATCGCCGCCGCGCGCCGCCTCCTCACCGACTTGGCGGTGCGCGGCGAGGCAGAGGCAGCCTACGAGCTCGCACTCACCTATGACGGGGACGTTCTCGCTAAGGCCGGGATCCAGAACGTCGATGCCGACGCGGGCAAAGCGCACGCCTGGTACAAATACGCCGCACAAGCCGGCCATGCCGGAGCCGCGCAACGCTTGCAGATGCTCGCTACACGACGTGCCGGCGCCTGAGTTCGGTCAGCACCAGTTCCGCCAGCGCTTCCGGATTGGTCTCCCGCGTCTTGAGAGACAACTCGGCCTGCTCCGGCGGTTCGTAGCTTGAATCGATGCCCGTAAAATTGTTGATCAGACCGGCCCGCGCCTTGCGGTAAAGGCCTTTCGGGTCGCGCGCCTCGCACACCTCCAGCGGCGTGTCGACGAAGATCTCGATGAACTCGCCCTCGCCGACGAGTTCGCGCGCCATACGCCGCTCCGAGCGGAACGGCGAGATGAACGAGACCATGACGATGAGGCCGGCTTCGACGAACAGCCTGGCCGCTTCGGCCACGCGTCTGATGTTCTCCACGCGGTCGGCGTCGGTGAAGCCGAGGTCCTTGTTGAGCCCATGGCGGACATTGTCACCGTCGAGCATATAGGTATGGCGCCCCAACGCATGCAGGCGCTTCTCCAGCGTATTGGCGATGGTCGACTTGCCAGAGCCTGAAAGCCCGGTGAACCACAGCACGCACGGCTTCTGGCCCTTGAGGCCGGCGCGAGCCATCTTGTCGATGAAGAGTTCCTGCCACTGGACGTTGGTCGCGCGGCGCAAGCCGAACTCGATCATGCCCGCAGCGACCGTGGCATTGGTGAAGCGGTCAATCAGGATGAAGCTGCCGGTCTCGGCATTTTCCTCGTAAGGATCGAAAACGAGCGGCCGCACCATGCTGAGATTGCATAGCCCAACCTCGTTCATCTCCAGCGTCTTGCCGGCCACGTGATCGAGATTGTCGACATTGAGCTTGTACTTCAGAGCCGAGACGGTTGCCGCGGTAGCCTGGCCCCCGCATTTCAACGTGTAGGCGCGGCCGGGCAGCATGGCTTCATCGTCAAACCAGATCACCCTGGCGGCGAGTTGATCGGCCACCGAAGGCGCGGAGTCCGGCGACGTGACGACGTCGCCCCGGCTGGCATCAACCTCCTCGGCGAAGGTCAGCGTGACTGCATCGCCCTTATGCGCCTCATCGAGATCGCCGTCGGCGGTCACGATGCGCGCCACGTGGACCCGCTTGCCCGAAGGGTGAATGACGACCTCGTCGCCCGCCTTGATGCTGCCGCTGGCCACCGTGCCTGCGTACCCACGGAAATCGAGATGCGGCCGGTTCACCCATTGCACCGGAAACCGGAACCGTTCGTCGGCAGCCTTTTGGCTGACATCGACCGTTTCCAGATGCCCAAGCAGCGTAGGCCCGTGATACCAATGCATATGTGCGCTCGGGCTCGCGACGTTGTCGCCTTTGAGCGCCGACACGGGGATGTGCGTGATGCTCTCGAACCCTAACGGCTCGACAAAAGCGGCGAACTCCTCGGCGATATCCTCGAACCGAGCCTGGTCGAAATCGATCAAGTCCATCTTGTTGACGGCGACGGCGACCTTCTTGATGCCGAGCAACGACAAGATGCAGGCGTGACGCCGTGTCTGGGTCAGCACGCCCAGCCGCGCATCGACCAGCAGCACGGCGAAATCGCAATTGGATGCGCCCGTCGCCATGTTGCGCGTGTACTGCACATGGCCCGGGGTATCGGCCACGATGAACTTCCGACGCGGCGTGGAGAAGTAGCGGTACGCCACGTCGATGGTGATGCCCTGCTCCCGCTCCGCCTGAAGGCCGTCGACGAGAAGGGAAAGATCGAGCTCCCCGGCACTATTGGCGCTGGGCCGGGTGGAATCGCGTTGGACGCTTTGCAGCTGGTCCTCGAATACCAACGCAGAATCGTAAAGCAGGCGGCCGATCAGCGTGCTCTTGCCGTCATCAACGCTGCCGCAGGTGAGAAAGCGCAACAGCCCGCGGTCCTCCTCGGCGGCGATGCGCGCTGCCAGCCTTTCGCTTGCGTTTTCCTTCTCGCTGCCGACAACCCTCAACTGCGGCATCAGAAGTAGCCCTCCTGCTTCTTCTTCTCCATCGACCCCACCTGATCGTGGTCGATCACACGGCCCTGTCGCTCGGAGTGCCGCGAGGCAATCAGCTCCTCGATGATCTCCGGGACCGTGGTGGCATCGGACTCGATGGCACCGGTCAGCGGATAGCAGCCGAGCGTCCGGAAGCGCACTTTCATCATCTTGGGCGTCTCGCCGGGATCGAGCGGCAGCCGGTCGTCATCGACCATGATAAGGGCTCCGCCGCGCTCGACCACAGGCCGCTCCGCTGCGAAATAGAGCGGCACCACGGGAATGTTCTCGAGATAGATGTAAGTCCACACATCGAGCTCGGTCCAGTTGGACAACGGGAACACCCGCATGCTCTCGCCGGGCTTCACCCTGGTGTTGGCCAGATGCCAGAGCTCTGGACGCTGACGTTTCGGGTCCCAGTTGTGGGCTGAATTGCGGAACGAGTACACGCGCTCCTTGGCGCGGGACTTTTCCTCGTCGCGCCGCGCGCCGCCAAACGCCGCATCGAAACCGTGCGCGGCAAACGCCTGTTTGAGCGCTTCGGTCTTCATGACGTCGGTGTAGAGCGCACTGCCATGGGTGATGGGCGACATGCCATCGCGCACGCCATGCTCGTTGGTGTGGACCATGAGATCGACGCCGAGCCGCTCCGCTTCCCGGTCACGGAAGGCAATCATCTCGCGGAACTTCCACGTGGTGTCCACGTGCAGCAGCGGAAATGGCGGCTTGGCGGGATAGAACGCCTTCATGGCGAGGTGCAGCATCACCGAGGAGTCCTTGCCGATGGAATAAAGCATCACCGGATTGCGGAACTCGGCCACGACCTCGCGCATGATGTGGATGCTCTCGGCCTCGAGCTGCCGGAGATAGGTAGAAAGGCGTTGCTTCATGATCTAGCGCTCAAACTCGTGGACTCGGATTCTTCACGCGTGGGCTTGCCTTTCCCAGAGCCCTTGCCGTTCTGGGCCTTGGCATGCTCCTCGGCCTTTCGCTTCACCGCGAGATAACGATAGGCGCTGACGGGGATCAGACCGAGGTAAACCACTGACCCGGCAGCAAGAGTGAGGGATGGATAGGTCAAAAGCAGGGCGATGAAAAGGGCGGCCAACACAAAAACCGGCGGCACGTATTCCCGGGGGATCCTCTGCCCGATCATTTTTATGGAGAATGTCGGCACATTGCTGACCATGAGCAGCGCCACCCCGAGCGTATAGAACAGGACGAGTGGGGTGAGGGTCGGCAGATGCAGGCCGAGATCCTGGGCGTAGATCGGCAAGAGCAAGATGATGGCGCCGGCCGGTGCAGGCACGCCAACGAAGAACGCGCTCTTCCAGGCGGGCAAGTCGGTCCGGTCGAGCGACACATTGAAGCGGGCGAGCCGGAGTGCCGAGCAGACCGCAAATACGAGCACGGCGATCCACCCCAGGCTGCGCAAGTCGTCCAACGCCCAGTTGAACATGATGATCGCCGGCGCCACGCCGAAATTGACGAAGTCGGCGAGACTGTCGAGCTCGGCGCCGAAGCGAGACGATGCCTTCAACAGCCGCGCGACGTGACCATCGAGGCCGTCGAGAAACGCCGCGAACACGAGCGCCGCCACTGCCAGGTCCCAGCGATGCTCGATCCCCATGCGGATCGCGGTCAGCCCGGCGCACAGACCGACCAGTGTGAAGATGTTGGGAATGAGCACCCGGACCGGCACTTGGCCGCGCGCGAAAACGAACTGCCGCCGTTTGCGATCGTCTCTTTCCGGATCGAAGGGAGGAAACATGGCCTACGCCTTACCTGCCGCAGATGCAGCATTGCCCGCATCACCCGTGAGCACCGCAAGCACCGTCTCGCCGCCGATCGCCGTCTGCCCGACCTCGGTGAGAAGCTCAACGGCGGCCGGCAGGTAAACGTCGGCCCGGCTACCGAAACGGATCAGGCCGAGGCGCTCGCCACGCTCGACGCTAGCCCCCTCGCTCACGAAAGTCACGATCCGCCGCGCCACAAGCCCGGCGATCAGAACCACGCCGATCTTGACCCCTGACTTGGTCTCGATGACGAGCGCCTGGCGCTCGTTCTCCTCGCTCGCCTTGTCGAGCTCGGCATTGAGGAAGGCGCCCGGCACATAGGTGCTGCGGATCACCCGGCCGCCCTCGGGCGCGCGCACGATATGCACGTCGAATACCGATAGGAACACGGAGACCCGGGTCAATGGCTCATTCCCGAGCCCGAGCTCCCGCGGCGAGGTTACGCTTTCGGTCACGGCCGCGACCTTGCCGTCGGCGGCGCTCACGATCAGCGCCGGCCGGTCCGGCGTCACCCGGTCTGGATCGCGGAAGAAATAAGCGCAAAACGCCGTGGCCAGCGCGGCAAGCCAGCCGAGCGGCGGCACCACAAGAAAGAGAAACAGTGTGGCGACCGCGGCGGCGGCCACGAATTTGTAGCCATCCCGGTGAATGGGCACGAAGGCATTGGCAATTGTGTCGAGCAGGTTATGCCGGTCGTTCATGATGTTCCTTAAATCTGGGATCAGGTTGAGGCCAGCGCCTCGTCCTCCAGGCGCTCGGCGGCGCGGGAGTCGTGGACGTCGTCCTCTTCGAGCGCGTGGGCCAGCCGCTCGCGGGCCTCGTCGGCCTCGCGCTGGCGGGCCCACAGGCTCGCATAGAGGCCGCCCTTCGCCAGCAGCTCAAGATGCGTGCCCTGCTCGACGATCTCGCCGTGGTCGAGCACGATGATGTTGTCGGCATGCACGACCGTGGACAGCCGGTGAGCAATCACCAGGCTCGTGCGGTCGCGCGCGACGCGCTCCAAGGCATCTTGGATATCTTTCTCGGTATGGCTGTCGAGCGCCGAGGTCGCCTCGTCGAGCATGAGGATCGGCGGCGCCTTGAGAATGGTGCGGGCGATGGCCACGCGCTGCTTCTCGCCGCCCGAGAGCTTCAAGCCCCGCTCGCCGACGAGCGCGTCGTAGCCTTGCGGCAACGTGATGATGAAGTCGTGGATCTGGGCGAGGCGCGCCGCCTCGCGCACTTCCGCGGAGGTCGCCTCCGGTCTGCCGTAGCGGATGTTGTACTCAATCGTGTCGTTGAACAGCACCGTGTCCTGCGGGACCATGCCGATCGCCCCGCGAAGCGATTTTTGCGTCACGTCCTCGATATTCTGTCCGTCGATGGTGACCGTGCCGCGCGCAAGGTCGTAGAAGCGGAACAGGATGCGCGAGATGGTGGACTTGCCGGCGCCGGAGGGACCGACAATGGCGACCATCTTCCCGGGGGGAACCTCGAAGCTGACATCTTTGAGGATCGGGCGCCCAGGCTCGTAAGCAAAGGAGACATGATCGAACTTGATCGTGCCCTTCTCGACGTGAAGCGGCTTCGCATCCGGACGCTCAACGATCTCCGCCGGCTCTTGCAGTAACGCGAACATCGTCTCGATGTCGACCAGACCCTGCTTGATCTCGCGATAGACCATGCCCATGAAGTTGAGCGGCATGTAGAGCTGGATCATGATCGCGTTGATCATGACGAAGTCGCCCACGGTCAGGACCCCGGCCATGACGTCGCGCGCGGCGAGCAGCATGCAAGCGACCATGCCAAGCGAGAAGATCACCGCCTGGCCGGTATTGAGCACGCCGAGCGAGGTGTAGGTGCGGACGGCGGCCCTCTCATAGCGCGCCATGGAGGAATCGAAGCGCCTCGCCTCGAGCTCCTCATTGCCGAAATACTTGACCGTCTCGAAATTGAGTAGGCTGTCGACCGCCTTGGAGTGCGCCTCGGTATCGCTCTCGTTCATATCGCGGCGAATGGCGATGCGCTTCTCGGACGCGAAGAAGGTGAACCACACATAGGCCACCACGGTGGCGAAGACGACGGCCACATAGATCCACCCGAAATACCAAGCGACCAGCCCTGCGATCATCACGAGCTCGACCGCGGTGGGAATCGAGTTCAGCACCGCCATGCGCAGGATCGTGTCGACGCCGGAGACGCCGCGCTCGATGACTCGGTTGAGTCCGCCAGTGCGCCGCTCCAGGTGGAATCGCAGGGAGAGCTCATGCAGGTGGCGGAAGGTGCGGTTGGCCAGGCGGCGCACGGCGTTCTGCGACACCACGGTGAAGATCACGTCGCGCAACTGCGCGAACAGCACCATGAGGATGCGTCCGACCCCATAGGCGACGATCAGCATGGCCGGCACCAGGGCGAGCCCCCAGGCGAGGGTCTCCGGGCTCGCCGGCCCGGCGCCCTGCCCGGTGAGGAAGTCGACAACGTTCTTATAGGCGATCGGCACCGCCAAGGTGACGACCTTGGCGAATATGAGTGCCACGAAGGCCAGGATCACCCGGAGATGCAGGTCCCGCCGGTTCTTGGGCCAGATATAGGGGAGCAGCTCCCGCAACACCGCGAGCTGTCCCGTCCGCGCCTGAAGCACGGCGTCGCTTCTCGATTGCGGCAGCCGGTCTTGCATGAAAGGTCTTTTCTATCAGTGCGCTAGCGCGCGGCAAAAAGGGCAGCGTCGAACGCTGCCCCTCACATGTCCTCAAACGATATAGTCCCCCGGAGCGCCCACGCCAAGCTTGGGTGAGCGCCTGGGCGGCTCATACGGAGGTCAGTTTGGCCCCCCAGCGGCGTGGCCTGGGTTCGGATTCATGTCCTCCGGCTTCGGCTTCGTCAGCGAAATATTGAACATCGCCCGCCCGGCGAGAATCTTCGTCTTCTTGTCGAACTGCTCGACGCGAACCTGGTGCACTGCGTCCTCGAGCGCCACCTTGTCCTCGACGCTCCATTTGCCGTCACTGCCGGCCTCAATCTCTGCGAAGGGATTGCCGTCGACATAGATATAGACGGTGTTGTCGGGAATGGCCGTGCCGGACATCTTCAAGGTCCCGGGGCCTTCCTCCGCCTTTTCGTAGTCGACGACGCTCACCCGAATCGGCGATCGCGGCGACGGCGATGAGGCCTCGCCATTCACGTCCGCAGATTCATTCTCCTCGGCGGCCGCCGGCGCGAGATGAGACACGCCAAGGATGATCGTCAACGCGGCCGTCCAAGCCAGGAGTTTGCTGCTCATCATCTGTCATTCCTCTACTGAATTTCGGGTCCTTGATATCACGCGGAAGGCAGGGCTCCGCGGGTTGCCGGGACCCTAACGGATCGCCTCCGCCCCTTCCAGGGTCTTGACGAAATAGGGTTGCTTGACGCCCGCGGAAGCCCGGTGGCAGATGAAGATCATGAACGAGACCCACAACCGGCCGGCGCTCCAAACCGTCTGCGTCTATTGCGGTTCCGGCGCGGGCCAAAATCCCGCTTTCGTCGAGGCGGCCCACAGGCTGGGGCAGATCCTCGCCGCAGCGGGGATCGGCCTCGTCTATGGCGGCGGCGATCTCGGCCTCATGGGCACGGTCGCCCGCGCGGTGCTGGAGAACGGCGGCCACGTCACCGGCATCATCCCGGGCTTCCTGAGCGAGCGCGAGGGCATGTTCATCGAGGTTCAAGAGCTGATCGTGGTCGACGACATGCATCAGCGCAAACATCTGATGTTCGAGAAGTCCGATGCCTTCGTGGCGCTTCCCGGCGGGATCGGGACGCTGGAGGAGTTCGTCGAGCAGCTCACCTGGACCCAGCTCGGCCGCCACATGAAGCCGATCGTGCTCGCCAATATCGAAGGATTCTGGAACCCGCTGCTCGAGCTGTTCGACCGCATGGGCGCCGAAGGGTTCGTTCGGCCTGGGTTCGAACTCAAAATGACCGTGGCCGACCGCGTCGAGGACATCCTTCCCGCCATCGAGAGCAGGCTCAAGCCATACCCTGAAGAGATCGAGAGCGCGGCGGAAGCCGAGATCGCCGAGAAGTTCTGAGGCCTCTCGCTCTACTGCGTCTCGATCTGCACGATATCGTCGGGAAGGTCGAGCCAGTGATGACGCCGCGAGGACCAGAAGAGCTTCGAAGGCTTGCGCGAAGCTCGGATCGGCGAAGCAGCCGACCGGCACGCCGACCGTGCCCGGCAGACCTTCGGCACGGAAAACCACCGTCGTCCCGCATGTCGGACAGAAATAGCTCTCGATGGCGCGCCCCGAGTTCGCCCTGCTGCCTGTATTCATGCCTGTCGCCCGCGATCGCGACCGCAAACTCCGGGAAGAGCGCGGCGTAGGAGAACGCGCTGCCAGTGCCACGCTGGCAGGCGGTGCAGCTGCACAGATAGACGTCGACCGGCTCGCCGCGCGCCGTCACCGTGAGACTGCCGCAGGCGCAGCGCGCGGTTCGCTGAAGCTCGGCGTCTTGGCCCACCATACCCTCGTCTCCTGCATCAGGGCGCAGGCGCGCCGTCGCGGATCAGCTTGTAGTTGATTGAATCGAGCAGCGCCTCGAACGAGGCATCGACGATATTGGGCGACACACCGACGGTGAACCAGCGCCGCCCCTCCCCGTCACGGCTCTCGATCAGGACGCGCGTCACGGCGTCGGTTCCGCCCGTAAGGATGCGGACCTTGTAGTCCACGAGCTCGAGGTCATCGATATAGCTCTGATACGGGCCGAGGTCCTTGCGCAGCGCCATGTCCAGCGCGTTCACCGGGCCATTGCCCTCGCCCACGGACATCACGGTCTGCCCGTCGATGCGGACTTTGACCGTGGCCTCCGAGATGGTGACCAGCTCACCGAGCGCGTTATGTCGCCGTTCGACCATGACACGGAACGAATCCACGTCGAAGAATTGCGGCACGTTACCGAGCATGCGGCGGGCCAAGAGTTCGAACGAAGCTTCCGCCGCCTCATAGGCATAGCCCACCGCCTCGTGCTCCTTCACCACTTCGAGCAAGCGCGCGACGCGTGGATCGTCCTTGGGCACGGAGATGCCGATGCGGTCGAGCTGCGCCATGATGTTGGATCGTCCGCCCTGATCGGAGATGAGCAGCCTGCGCACATTGCCGACGGATTCCGGCGGCACGTGCTCGTAGGTGCGCGGGTCTTTCTGCACCGCCGAGACATGGATGCCGCCTTTGTGCGCAAAGGCGGACTCGCCGACATAGGGCGCGTGCCGGTTCGGCGCGCGGTTCAGGACCTCATCGAGTATGCGCGAGGCATGGGTCAGCATTCTGAGCTTCTCCGGCGTCACGCGTGTCTCGTAACGCTCGGCATAGTCTGTCTTCAGCATCAGCGTGGGGATGATCGACGTCAGGTTGGCGTTGCCGCACCGCTCACCGAGCCCGTTCAGCGTGCCTTGGATCTGCCGGGCGCCGGCGCGCACGGCGGCGAGCGAGTTGGCCACGCCGTTATCGGTGTCGTTATGCACGTGGATGCCGACATGGTCGCCAGGCACGTGCTTCACCACCTCGGTGACGATCGCCTCGACCTCCTCGGGCAACGTGCCGCCATTGGTGTCGCACAACACCACCCAGCGGGCGCCCGCCTCGTACGCGGCCTTGGCACAGGCCATCGCGTAGTCGGGGTTCGCCTTGTAACCGTCGAAGAAATGCTCGCAGTCGAGCAGCGCCTCGCGGCCGGATTCCACCACCGCGGCGACGGACTCCTTGATGGCCTCGAGGTTCTCCTCGAGCGTGGTGCCGAGCGCCACGTCCACATGGAAGTCCCAGGTCTTGCCGACCACGCAGATGGCGTCGGCCTTGGCGGCAAGCAGCGCCTGGAAGCCGGGATCGTTGGAGAGCGACCGGCCCGGCCGCTTGGTCATGCCGAAGGCGGTGAGCTTTGCACCCATCGGACGCGGCTCACTGAACAGCCGCGTATCGGTGGGGTTCGCGCCAGGATAGCCTGCTTCCACATAGTCCAGGCCGAGCCCGTCGAGCTGCTCGGCGATGAGCAGCTTGTCCTCCAGCGAGAAGTCGACGCCTTGCGTCTGGACGCCGTCCCGCAGCGTCGTGTCGTAGAGGGAAAGTTGTTCGCGAGCCATGACCTACACCACGCCAAAGAAGAAGTGCAATGCCAGCATCACGGCCAGCACCAGCACCACGAGCTTGATCACCAGGTAGACGCGCCGCGAGCCTTTGAACGGCACATCCTGCAGAAACGGTTTCATCGCGCGACCTCCTCCTCGGCCAAAGGCTTGCGCATGGTCGTATTGGCCAGCCACTCGTCGCCGCGGCGGATGCTGTTGCGTTGCTGCGCGACATAGCCTCGCTTGGCGAAGAAGCCGGAGGCCGTATCGCTCGCATCCACGTTGAGCGCTTCGGCGCCGCGCGCGCCGGCCAGTTTCTCCAGGGCGTCGGCGAGCAGCGCTCCGACCCCACACTCCACCGCCGCCGGGTGCACGTAGAAAAAGCCTATTCTGTCCTCGCTCTCGAGCGAGGCAAACCCGACCGGCGCCCCGCCCATGGTCGCGACAATCGTCACCTCGTCGCCCAAGCGCTTGGCAAAGTCTGCCTCGTCGTCGGCCGCCGCCGCCCATGCTTCCTGCTGCTGCACCGAATAATCGTCGCCGGTCAGCTCCATGATGCTCGCCCGGAAGATCTCCCCAAGCAGCGACGCCTCGTTCGGCAGCATGGGCCGCAGCGCCAGCGCAGGATTTGCTTGCGCGTTCATCGTGCAAACTCCCACTCGGTCTTCAACTCACCCGTCTTGGGGTCCTTGGCGTCCTTGAGAACGATGCCCATGGCTTCGAGCTCGCCGCGGATACGGTCGGCCTCTTTGAAGTCCTTGGCTTGGCGCGCGGCGTTACGGGCGGCGATCAGCGCATCGACCTCGTCTCCGCGAATCGAAACGCCTAGGCTTCCGACCTGCCATGCGCTTCACCTGCATCGCCACTGTCTGACCCGCTGATGTTGGCCCGCTCGCCGGAGAAGCCTAGGAAGCCGAGGGCTGCACGCAGTTCCTCGAAATGGCCGGCGCCGTGCAGCTTGTGCAACTCGGCGATGGCCTTGGGCGTATTCAGATCGTCGGACAGCGCATCGAGCACGGCGTCCGGCACGCGTGGCGCCGGCGTGCTTTGCTCGACCTCGCCGTACCATTCCCAAAGCGTCTTGTGAGCCTCGTCCAGACTGACAAGGGTCCAGTCGAGCGGCTGACGGTAGTGGGTCCTGAGCATGTTGAGGCGCAGCGCCTCGCCGGGCCAGGCGTAGCCCTGCCAGCCGGTGAGCAGCTCGTGCACGGTGACGAAGTTGCCCAAGGACTTGGACATCTTCTCGCCCTCCACCTGGAGGAAGCCATTGTGCATCCAAACCCGCGCCATGACTTGCGTCCCGTGGGCGCAGCGCGACTGCGCGATCTCGTTCTCATGATGCGGGAACACGAGATCGATGCCGCCGCCGTGAATGTCGAACACGTCGCCGAGATGCGCCGCCGACATGGCCGAGCACTCGATGTGCCAACCGGGACGCCCGGGCGTCTCGATGCCGCCGGGCGACGGCCAGGACGGCTCTCCGGGTTTGGACGGCTTCCACAACACGAAGTCCATGGGATCGCGCTTGAACGGCGCCACCTCGACGCGGGCTCCGGCGATCATCTCGTCGAGCGAGCGCCCCGACAGCTTGCCGTAGTCGGGCATGGACGCGACGTGGAACAGCACATGGTCCTCGGCCACATAGGCGCAACCATTGGCGATGAGGCGATCGATCATCGTCCGCATCTCGCCGATATGCTCGGTTGCCCGCGGCTCGACGCTCGGAGGAAGCGCACCGAGCGCCCCCATGTCGGCATGGAACTGGTCCGCGGTCTTTGTCGTAACCAAGCGGATCGCCTGATTCAGCGGGAGGTCAGGATAGTCTTGCGCCGCCCGCGCGTTGATCTTGTCGTCCACGTCCGTGATGTTGCGGACATAGGCGACGTGCTCGGGGCCATAGAGGTGCCGCAGTAGGCGGAAGAGCACGTCGAAGACGATGACCGGCCGCGCATTGCCGATATGGGCATAGTCGTAGACCGTCGGCCCGCACACATACATGCGCACGCGAGCAGGATCGAGAGGCGTGAAGGCCTCCTTCTTGCGGCTAAGCGTATTGTAAAGCGTAAGCGCCACTGACAAGCCCCTTCGGCTTGAGGCCCGCCGGATGTTCGAAGATGGAAGTGGTGATAGTTAAAAGAAGAACGACCCGCGCGAGCTATTTTGCTAGCCGGTAATAATGCCGCCGGAAATGATAAGGTTCGGTTGCGCGTGCGTCATCTTGGGCCCGCTTATGGCGGGAAACGGCCAAATCGTCAAGCAATCCATCTTATTGATGCCTCATTGACCCCGGATTTTAGGGGCGCATAATGGGTTAGAGGCTCCCCGGGGATCGGAAACCAATCGTGACTGTCAGTCGCCATCTTCGGCGCATTCGCGCGTCGTCTGCGCGGTCGATCGGCCGTCTAGGGGCGCTCGCGCTGGTCACCCTGACGATTTCCGGCGCCGCCATGGCCCAGAGCGAGCAGGACATCCGCTGCATGCAGCTCCAGCAGGAGCTCGCCGCGGCCCAGGGCGGCGGCGCAGGCGGAGCCGATCTCGCGCGCCTCCAGCAGGATATCGCCGAGCAGGATCGCATCTACCAGGGCACCCAGGCCGCCATGGAGGATGCCGGCTGCTATGAGCGCATGTTCATCTTCGGCCGCTCACTGAAGCGGACCCCCAAGTGCCTCAACATGAATGCCCGAGTCGAGGACGCGCGCCGGCAGTTGGCGCGGCTCCAGCAGCAAAGCAAGTCGCTGCAGCGCGGTGGCGGCAATAGGCGTCGCCAAGCCGAGTTGCAACAGGCCTTGCAGCGTAATGGTTGTAGCGGCGCCCCGCGCGGTGGCGGCGGGGGTCTATTCGACTTCTTCGGCGGCCCGCGCGAGCCCGAGTACCAGTCTCCGATCTATCGCAGCATCAATCCGAATGGCCGTTACCGGACGGTGTGCGTGCGTCTGTGCGACGGGTTCTATTATCCGATCCACTATTCGATCTATGGCAGCATGGTGGCAAGCGATGCCGAGCAGTGCCAACAGAACTGCGCCGCGCCGGCCGAGCTCTACGTCTACCGTAACCCGGGCCAGGAAATTCAGCAGGCGATCTCGCTGAGCGGCTCCGCCTATATGGATCTGCCGGTGGCCCTGAAATACCGCACGGAGTACGTCAAAGGCTGCTCCTGCAAGCAATCGGAATACAATCCCACCGAGATCGAGGCCGCCAACAAGAAACAGGCGGCAGCCGAGTTCTGGCGGCAAGGGAGCTCAGGCCAAGGCCGCCGCGGCGCCTGCACCCCAGGCAAAGCAAGCGCCTGGCGAAATGCCGCAACTCGATCTCGATATCACCGGCAGCGCCGAACCGGCCCAGGCCGCGCCGGCGCAACCGGCTGCGGAAGCAGAGGCGGATGTCAGCCCTCCGCCCCCTGCCCCGACGACCGCGGCACCTGCAGCGCCGGCCCAAGGCCAGTCCACCATCATCAAGAAGCCGCGCGCAGCCGTGAACTAGCGGCGCACTTCCTGCTCACGCCGTCTTGCCTTCAAGCCGCGCCAGCGCGCGGTCGCGGCCGATCAGCGGCAGGAGATGCTTGAGCTCGGGCCCATGGGCTACGCCGGTCAGCGCCAAGCGCAGCGGCTGAAACAAGGCTTTGCCCTTGGCGCCGGTGGCAGCTTTGACGGCAGACGACCACGCGGGCCAGGTCTCCGCGTCCCACGGCTCAGGCGGCAAGAGTTTCGCCGCCGAGCGGCAGAGCTCGCCGTCCTCGACGACGGGATCGAGCGGCCCGTTCACCACAAGCCACCAGGTTTTCGCGTCCGCCAGCACGGCGAGATTGCCGCGCACCGCCTCCCAGAACGCCTCCCCGCCCGAGACGCCCATGTTTTCCAGCCGCGGCGCCACCGCCGCGTAGGGCAGCATATGCAGAAGCTTCGCGTTCAACAGGCGCAGGTCATGCGGGTCGAATCTTGCCGGCGCCCGCGACAGCTTGCCGAAGTCGAAGGCGTCCACCAGCTCGTCGAGGCTCGTATGCGGCGCGACCGGGTCTGAGGTGCCGATGGTGGCGGCGTAGCTCGTCACGGCGAGCGGCTCGAGCCCTTCCGCCCGCATGCCCTCGATGGCAAGCGATCTGTCCCGCTTCGACAGAGCCTGGCCGTCGGGGCCGACCAGAAGATTGTGGTGGCCGAAGGCCGGCGGATTTGCCGCCAGCGCCTCGAACAGCTGGATCTGCGGCGCCGTGTTGGCCACATGGTCCTCGCCGCGAATGACATGGGTGACGCCGAGGTCGATATCGTCCACCACGCTCGGCAGGGTGTAGAGATAGGTCCCGTCGCCCCGGATCAGCACGGGGTCGGACAGCGAGGCGGCATCCACGTGCTGCCGGCCACGCACCAGATCATCCCAGACCACGTCGCGCGGCTCGAGTAGAAATCGCCAATGGGGCTTCCGCCCTTCCGCCTCGAGCTTCGCCTTCTCGTCCTCTGTTAGCTGCAACGCCGCCCGGTCATAGACCGGCGGCTTGCCGCGGGTGAGCTGACGCTTGCGCTTCAGCTGAAGTTCCTCCGGCGTCTCGTAAGCCGAATAGAGACGGCCAGCCTCTTTCAGCTTTTCGACCGCTGCCGCGTAGAGCGCGAAGCGGTCGGACTGATGCACGAGCTTGGTCCACTCGATGCCGAGCCAGGCGAGGTCCATCTCGATGCCGCGCGCGAACTCAACCGTCGACCGCGCCGTATCGGTGTCGTCGAGGCGCAGGATGAGGTCGCCGCCGTGTCTGTGCGCGAACAGATAGTTGATGAGCGCCGTGCGGATGTTCCCCGCGTGGAGCCGCCCCGTCGGGCTCGGCGCAAAACGGACGGTCACACTCATGCTAAAGCCGCTCGCGGAATTTGTTGGTGATGGGATAGCGCCGGTCGCGGCCGAAATTCTTGGCGGTGATCTTCACGCCCGGCGCTGCCTGCCGCCGCTTGTACTCGGCGAGATAGAGCATGCGCTCGACCTTCTTCACGATGTCCACCGCGTGCCCGCGGGCGACGATCTCCGGTACCGGCATCTCCAACTCGACCAGGCAATTGAGAATATCGTCCAAGACGGGATAAGGCGGTAGCGAGTCCACGTCGCGCTGGCCTGGCTTCAGCTCGGCGGACGGGTCCTTGGTCAGCACGCTCTCCGGAATGATCGGCCCTTCGGGCCCGCGGCAATCCTTGGGACGATGGGCGTTCCGGTAGCGCGACAGCGCGTAGACCTGACCCTTGTACAGGTCCTTCAGCGGATTGAAGCCGCCGTTCATGTCGCCATAGAGCGTGGCGTAGCCCACCGACACCTCGGACTTGTTTCCGGTGGTGAGCACCAACGGCCCGAGCTTGTTGGAGATCGCCATGAGGAGCGTGCCGCGCGTGCGCGACTGCAAGTTCTCGGCGGTGAAATCCTCAGGCGCGCCCTTCAGCACCTCCTCCAGACACTTGCTCAACCCTTCCACGCCGACATGGATCGGCACGATGTCGTAGCGCACGCCAAGCGCCTTGGCGATCGCCTCGGCATCCCGCAGAACTCTCTGTGCTGGTGTAGGTGTAAGGCAACATCACGCAGTGCACGCGCTTCGGCCCCAGCGCATCGACCGCCATGGCTGCACACAGCGCCGAGTCGATCCCGCCCGAGAGCCCGAGCACCACCCCGGGAAAGCCGTTCTTCTCGATGTAATCGCGCAAGCCCGTAACGCAAGCGAGGTAGTTGGCGGCGTCGCCCTCCTCCACCGCCGCGAGCGGCCCGGGCAGGCAATGCCAGCGACCGTTCTCGCGGCGCCATTCGGTGACCGCGAGCGCGATCTCCCAAGCTGGAAGCTGCACGGCGAGCTCCTCGTCGGCATTCAGCACGAAGGACGCCCCGTCGAACACGAGCTCGTCCTGGCCGCCGACCTGATTGATGTAGACCAGCGGCCGCCGCATCTCTGCCACCCGCGTCTCGGCCACGCCGTAGCGGGTCTCGTGCTTGCCCATCCAGTACGGTGAGCCGTTGGGAACGATCAGGATCTCGGCGCCCGCCTGCACCAAAGCCTCACAGATTTCCTCGGTCCAGATGTCCTCGCAGATCGGCACGCCAAGCGAGATCCCGCGGAACGGAATCGGGCGTTGGCACAGGGCCCGGCGCGAACACGCGCTTTTCGTCGAACACGCCGTAGTTCGGCAGGTTGTTCTTGTAACGGACGGCCTCGATGCGGCCGTGATCGAGCAGCGCCATGGCGTTGTAGACGACGGGCGTCTCACCCCAAGGAAGGCCCATCAGAATGGCGGGGCCGCCATCGGCAGTGTCGCGGGCAAGCGCCTCGCACGCCTCCCGCGCCGCCCTCTGCAGAGCCGGCTTCAGCACCAGGTCCTCAAGCGGATAGCCGGTGAGAAAAAGCTCGGTGAAGACGATCAGCTCGGCGCCGGCCTTGCCCAACGGCCCGCGCACCTTGCGGGCCTTGTCGAGGTTCCCCTCGATATCGCCCACGACCGGATTGAGCTGCGCAAGCGCAAGCTTGAGAGAGTGTTTCGTGTCATCCGCCATGACAGGAACCTAGTACGAAAGCCTTCAGAATTGACCGGTCATGCCCGGCCGTGTGTCGGGCATCCACGATTTTTTGTCCGTGATCGAAGGCGTGGACGGCCGGGACCAGCTCGGCCATGACGCATCAAGTTGGGATTACTCGCCGGCGGCGATGGAGATCTCGGGCTCCGGGCGCCCCTCCCGATCCCGCCTCAGCCGCTCGGCCACGATGAAGGCGAGCTCGATCGACTGATCGGCGTTCAGCCGGGGATCGCAATGGGTGTGGTAGCGGTCCGACAGATCGGTCTCGGTGACAGCCTTGGCGCCACCCACGCATTCCGTCACGTTCTGGCCGGTCATCTCCACATGGATTCCGCCCGCGTGCGTGCCTTCGCTGCGGTGGATGTCGAAGAACGCCTCGACTTCCTTGAGGATCAGGTCGAAGGGCCGCGTCTTGTAGCCGCTACTGCCCGCCTTGATGGTGTTGCCGTGCATAGGGTCACAGGCCCACACCACGGACTTGCCCTCGCGCTCCACCGCGCGGATGAGCGCCGGCAGATGGTTGCCGACCTTGTCGGCGCCGAACCGGCAGATCAGCGTGAGCCGGCCGGGCTCGTTCTGCGGGCTGAGAAGGTCAATCATCTCGAGCAACTCGTCGGCCTTGAGGCTCGGACCGCACTTCACCCCGATGGGATTCTTGATGCCGCGCAGGTAATCGATATGCGCATGGTCGAGCTGGCGCGTGCGATCGCCGGCCCACAGGAAATGGCCCGAGGTCGCATACCAATCGCCGGAGGTGGAATCGATGCGCGTCAGCGCCTGCTCATAGCCGAGCAGCAGCGCCTCGTGGCTCGTATAGAGGCTCGTCGAGCGAAGCTGCGGTGTGTTGTCCGGCGTGAGCCCGATAGCGCGCATGAAGCGCAGCGTCTCGGCGAGGTGATCCGAAAGCTCCTGATAGCGGTGTCCGGCAGGACTACCCTTGACAAAGCCGAGATTCCACTGATGCACGTGCTCCAGATTGGCGTAGCCGCCTTGGGCGAACGCACGCAGCAGATTGAGCGTGGCGGCAGCCTGACGGTAGGCCATAAGCATGCGCTGCGGATCCGGGGTCCGCGCGACTTCGGTGAAATCGATGCCGTTGATGATATCGCCGCGATAGCTCGGCAGCTCCTGGCCGTCCTGCGTCTCGGTGGCTGAGGAGCGCGGCTTGGCGAACTGGCCGGCGATGCGCCCGAGCTTCACCACCGGCGAGCCACCGGCATAGGTGAGCACCACGGCCATTTGCAGGAACACGCGGAAGAAGTCACGGATCGTGTCGGCACCGTGCTCGGCGAAGCTCTCGGCGCAATCGCCGCCCTGGAGTAGAAAGGCCTCCCCTTGCGCGACGCGGGCGAGCTTGGCCTTCAGCTCCCGCGCCTCGCCTGCAAAAACGAGCGGCGGGAACGTGCCAAGCTGCTGCTCGACCTCGGCGAGCTGGGCCAGGTCGGGATAGACCGGGACCTGCTCGATCGGCTTCGTGCGCCAGTGGTCAGGGCTCCAACGCGGTGGCATTCTCAAACTCTCCACTTAAGTCCCCGCTATATAAGCGATTGAAATGACTGTGGCTAGGCGGCTCGCGGCAATTGCCGACTCCCTCCAAGCATGCCACATAATTCTTAAGGCCATGGAAGGGAACGTAGTTTTGCCTCCTCGTCTCGAACACAGCCACATCCCAAGCGACATCGCCAAGCGCCTCCGCCATGGTCCGCACGTCAGCTATCTACGCGACTGGGTGTATGGCGGCATCGACGGCACCGTCACCACCTTCGCCATCATGGCAGGCGTGGTCGGCGCCAGTCTTTCCCCATCGGTGGTCATCATACTCGGCATCGCCAACCTGCTCGCCGACGGCTTCTCCATGGCGGCCGCCAACTACACCGGTACCAGGGCCGAGCGGGACGAGTACGACCAGCTCCGCCATATGGAGGAGCGCCACGTGGCGCTTGCGCCCGAAGGCGAGCGCGAGGAGATCAGGCAGATCTTCCGGGCCAAGGGCTTCGAGGGCGAGGCCTTGGAGGCCGCCGTGAGGGTCATCACCAACCACCGCGAGCAGTGGATCGACACCATGATGGCGGAAGAGCACGGCATGCCGGCCCATATCCGCTCGCCGCTCCGCGCCGCGCTCTACACGTTTACGGCGTTTGTGCTGTTCGGCAGCGTGCCGCTCATTCCCTACTTGCTCATGCTCGACGAGCCCGAGCTGCCCTCAACGGTCATGACCTGCCTAACCTTCTTCTCCATCGGCTCGCTCAGAAGTTATTGGTCGCCGACGCCGTGGTGGCGGGCGGGGCTGGAGACCGTTGCCATCGGCATGCTTGCCGCGGGCGTCGCCTATTTGGTCGGTGACTTTCTCAAAGGATTCATCTGAGCGGGCATAGACTCTCCCGTGACTCTTCAAGGTGTGCCACAGTTCGCGCCATGGCCATTCCGGAACCAACATTCAGCATCGGCATCGAGGAGGAATATCTCCTCGTCGACAAGGAGACCCGCGATCTCGCGCCCGAGCCGCCGGCCGCCCTGCTCGCCAAATGCGAGGAGGCGCTGCGCGGCCAGGTGAGCCCCGAGTTCCTGCGCTCGCAGATCGAGGTCGGCACCCGCGTCTGCCGTTCGGTGCAAGAGGCGCGCGACGAGCTGGTGCATCTCCGCTCAACCCTGGGGAACATCGCCGGCGAGTTCGGGCTCGCGCCCATCGCCTCCTCCACCCATCCCTTCGCCCAATGGCAAAGCCAGCATCACACCGACAAGGAACGCTACAACGCCATCGCCAGAGATCTGCAGCACGTGGGGCGGCGGCTCATCATCTGCGGCATGCATGTCCATGTCGGCGTCGAGGACGACGATCTGCGCATCGACCTGCTCGGCCAGGCGCCCTACTTCCTGCCGCACCTCCTCGCGCTGTCGACCTCCTCGCCGTTTTGGCAAGGCGTGCAGACCGGCCTGAAGTCTTACCGCATGTCGATATTCGATGAGCTGCCCCGCACCGGCCTCCCCCATAGTTTCTCGAGCTACAGCGAGTACGAACGCACCGTCGAGCTTCTGGTCAGCGCCGGCCTCATCGAGGACGCCACCAAGCTCTGGTGGGACATGCGCCCCTCCGCGCGCTTTCCGACGCTGGAGATGCGCATCACCGACGTGTGCCCGCTGATCGAGGACGGCATTGCCATCGCTTCGCTGTACCGATGTATCTTGAGGCTGCTCTATCGTTTGCGCCGCCAAAACCAGCGCTGGCGCCATTACCCGCCCTTCCTCATTCGCGAGAACCGCTGGCGCGCCCAGCGCTACGGCATCGAGCAAGGCATGGTGGATTTCGGCAAAGGCGCCATCGTGCCGTTCGACACTTTGCTTGAGGAGCTGTTCGAGCTCGTGGCCGAGGACGCCGCCTATTTCGGCTGCACCGCCGAGGTGGCGCATGCCCGCACGATCCTCCAGCGCGGCACCAGCGCCGACCGCCAGCTTGCCCGCTACGAGGCGGTGAAGGCGCTGGGCGGCACCGAGGAGGCGGCGCTGATCGCGGTGGTCGACGAGATCATCGAGGAAACCCAGACGCTACCCGAAACGAAGAGGCCGGCCGCGCGCGTCAAAGCCGGCGCTTGAGAACGCCTAAAGCGTCGTCTGCATGCCGCCGTCGACATTGAGGGCGGCGCCGGTGATGTAGGCCGCCTCGTCGGAGGCGAGGAACAGCGCCGCGTTGGCGATGTCCTCGGGCGTGCCGAAGCGGCGGAGCGGCGTCTGGGTGAGCAGCGCCTTGGCGACCATCGGGTTTTTCAGGTAGCGCCCGATCAGCGCCGTCTCCACATAGCCCGGCAGCAGCGTGTTCACGCGAATGCCGTAAGGCGCATACTCGACCGCGAGGCTCCGCGACAGGGCGGACACCGCGCCCTTGGTCGCCGAATAGACCGCCATCTGCCGCGTATGCTTGGCCGCCATCACCGAAGAAAGATTGATGATCGACGCCTTGCCCGAGGCGCGCATCAGATCGAACGCCTCGCGTGCGCAGCGCACCGTGCCGTCGAGATTGACGCCCCAAACCTTGTCCCACTCCTCGTCGGAGATATGCCGGAAGTCCGCGCGCGCACCCACGCCCGCATTGTTGACCAGCACGTCGAGGCGGCCATGCGCCTCCTTGATGGCCTCCATGAGCGCCTTCACCTGAGCGGTGTCGGTGATATCGACGGTGTATGCGGACGCCGCGCCGTTCGCTTTGACGATGGCGTCCGCCACTTGCTTGGCGGCCTCGCCGTCGATATCGGCGACGATCACATGCGCGCCTTCGCGCGCGAAGGTCTCGGCGATGGCCTGACCGATTCCCGCGCCGCCTCCCGTGACGAGCGCGATCTTGTCATCAAGCCGCCGCATCGGACCCCTTGATGGGCGCCGGGTGCTCCCACTTGTGACGCATGGTCACGAGCTCTTCCGCGATACTCGGATGCAGCGCCGTGGTGGCGTCGAGCTGGGCCTTGGTGACGCCGAGCTTGAGCGGGATCGCGGCCATCTGCGCGATCTCCGCCGCATCCGGCCCGAGCATGTGAAAGCCGAGCACTTTGTCGGTCTCCGCGTCGATGACGAGCTTCATCATCACCTTCTCGTCCCGCCCGCTGATCGTCGCCCGCATGGGCCGGAAGCTCGACTTATAGATGTCGATGGCGCGGTACATCTCCCGCGCCTCCTCCTCGGTGAGGCCCACGGTGCCGATCTCGGGCTCGGAGAACACTGCCGTCGGAATGAAGGTATAGTCCATGGCTTTGGGCTTGTCCTCGAACACCGTCTCCACGAAGGCCGTCGCCTCGCGAATGGCCACCGGCGTGAGGTTGGCCCGGTCGGTCACGTCGCCCACGGCGTAGATGTTGTCCACCGAGGACTTCGAATACTCGTCCACCACAACGTGCCCGTTCCAGCCGAGCGCGACGCCCGCCTGTTGCAGCCCGAGCCCTCTCGTGTTCGGCACGCGTCCCGTCGCCGCCATCACCAGGGAGGCAGAGATCGCCCCGCCGTCTTTCAGCGCCACCCGGTAGCCGTCCCCCTCTTTCTCGATGGACGCGACATTCGTATCCATGCGGAGATCGATACCGCGGTCACGCATGGCCTCGGCCACGCCGTCGCGGAGATCCATGTCGAAGCCCCGCAACACTTGGTCGCCGCGATAGAGCACGGTGACCGCGACGCCGAGGCCGGCGAAGATCGAGGCGAACTCCATGCCGATATAGCCGGCCCCGATGATGGCGATGCTGTCGGGCAGCGCCGCGAGTTGGAAGCACTCGTTGGAGCTGATGAGATGTTCCTTGCCGGGAACGTCCGGCATGGCCGGATGGGAGCCGGTCGCCACCAGGATGTATTTGGCCGAGACGGGCTGATCGCGGTCGGCGAGCCTGACCGTGTGCGGGTCCTCGATGGTGGCGCGGGTCAGAAACCGGTCGACGCCGGCATTCTCCAGCGTGCGCGTATAGGCGCCGTTGAGCCGGTCGACTTCGCGATGGACATTGTGGATCAGCGTCGGCCAATCGAAGCGCAAAGCCTCGCACGTCCAGCCGAAGCCGCGCGCATCCTCGATCTCGGCGCCATAGCGGCTGCCATAGACGAGAAGCTTCTTCGGCACGCAGCCGCGGATTACGCACGTCCCGCCGATGCGATACTCCTCGGCGATGCCGACGCGCTGGCCGAGCTCCGACGCGAGCCGCGCCGCCCGGACGCCGCCGGAGCCCGCGCCAATGACGAACAGATCGTAATCGTACTCTGCCACGTGGCCTCAGGCTCCCGCGGGGCGTATTGCGTTGACCCCGCTCTCGCCGGCGACGATAGCCAAATCGGCAAGGCCGAGAAACAGTCCGTGCTCCACCACGCCCGGCACGCGCTTCAAGGCAAACGCGAGCACCTCCGGCTCGGGGATCTTGTGGAAGGCGCAATCGACGATGAGATTGCCCTGGTCGGTGATGAACGGCAGATCCCCCTGCCCGGGCCGGAGCCGGATCTCGCCCTCGCATCCGGCTTCCGCCGAAAGCGCCTCGATCAGGCGCATGGTCGCCCGCAAGCCGAAACGCACCACCTCGACGGGAAGCGGATGCGAGCCCAGCGTCTCGGAAAGCTTGCTGTCGTCGGCGATGACCACCATGCGGTCGGACGCGGTGGCGACGATCTTCTCGCGCAACAGCGCCCCGCCCCCGCCTTTGATCAAGCGCAACTGATCGTCGATCTCGTCGGCACCATCGACGGTCAGGTCGAGTTGCGGCGTCTCATCGAGTGACGACAGCGGAATGCGGAGCTTCTCGGCATGGGCCCGCGTGGCCTCCGATGTCGGCACGCAAATGACCTCGAGACCGTTCCGCACCAGCTCGCCGACCGCTTCGACGAAATGGTAGGCGGTCGATCCCGTGCCCAGCCCGAGCCGCATGCCGGGCTTGACCAGATCGATCGCGGCGCGCGCGGCTTGCGCTTTGAAATCATCGACTTGCGTCGCGGCGTCCGCCATCAGCCTTCGAGCCCCCCCATCATGACGTATTTCAGCTCCACGAACTCATCGATCCCATGATGGGAGCCTTCGCGGCCTTGGCCCGACTCTTTCACGCCGCCGAACGGCGCGAGCTCCGATGAGATGATCCCCTCGTTGACGCCGATCATGCCATATTCGAGCGCCTCGGCCACCCGCCAAGCCCGCGAAAGATCGCGCGTATAGAAATACGCCGCGAGCCCGTACGGCGTGCCGTTCGCCAGCGCGATCACTTCGGCCTCGTCATGGAAGCGGAACAGCGGCGCTACGGGTCCGAACGTCTCCTCTTGCGCGATCTGCATATGCGGCATGACTTCCGTGAGCACGGTCGGCTCGTAGAAGGTGCGGCCCAGCGCATGGCGCTTGCCACCGGTCAACACTTTCGCGCCCTTGGCCACGGCGTCGCCCACATGGGTCTCGACCTTGTCGAGCGCCGCCGCATTGATGAGCGGCCCCTGGACGACGCCCTCCACGTGGCCGGCACCGACCTTGAGCTTTGCCGCAGCCTCCGCCAGCTTCTCGGCGAAGCGGTCGTAAATTCCGTCCTGCACCAGGATGCGGTTGGCGCAGACGCATGTCTGACCCGAGTTGCGATATTTCGAGGCGAGCGCGCCTTCGACCGCGGCGTCGAGGTCCGCATCGTCGAACACGATGAAGGGCGCATTGCCGCCGAGCTCGAGCGACAGCTTCTTCATGGTGTCGGCGGACTGGCGCATCAGCAGCTTGCCGACCTCCGTCGAGCCCGTGAAGGTGATCATGCGCACTAGCGGATTGGACGTGAGCTCGCCGCCGATGGCCACCGCGTCGCCCGTCACCACGTTGAGCACACCGGGCGGCACCCCTGCCTGCATCGCAAGCTCCGCAAGCGCCAAGGCACAGAGCGGCGTCTCGGGCGCCGGCTTCACCACCACCGTGCAGCCGGCCGCGAGCGCCGGCGAGATCTTGCGGGTGATCATGGCCAGGGGAAAGTTCCACGGGGTGATGGCGCCGACCACGCCCACCGGCTGCTTCAGCACGAGCATCCGGCCGCTTTTCTTCGGCGTCGGGATGATCTCGCCGAGAATGCGCTTCGCCTCCTCGGCGTAGAACTCGGTGAAGGAGGCGGCGTAGTCCACCTCCGCCCGCGCCTCGGCCAAAGGCTTGCCCTGCTCGGCCGTCATGAGCCGCGCGAGATCTTCCTTGTGCTCGTTCTGCAGATCGAACCAGCGGCGCAAAATTGCCGACCGCTCCTTGGCGAGCGTCCCGCTCCAGCCGGGAAATGCCGCGTTCGCCGCTTCGATGGCCGCGCGCGTCTCGGCCTGCCCGAGATCGGGCACGCGCCCGATCACCTCCCCCGTCGCCGGGTTGATGACGTCGAGCTTTGGGCGACCGGTCCATTTGCCGCCGATCAGGCACTGATCCTTGATGATCGAGGGGGTTTTCAGCTGCATGGCCCGCTCTCTACGCCGCCGCTTGCCGGGCCGCAAGTAGGGCTTCCAGCCACCAAGAGCGGCTTGCCAGCCACCAAGACACATGTGAGAGAGGCGCCATGTTCAAAGGTACGACCGTCGTCTTCGACATCGACGGCACCCTCATCGATACCGCGCCGGACCTCACCAATGCGCTGAACCACGTGCTGACGGCGCGCGGCCATCATCCCGTGGCGCCCGAGGTCGTCCGTGCGGCGGCGGGGCGCGGCGCCCTGGCGATGATCGAGGAAGCCCTCCGCTTTGCCCGCGTCGAAGACGACGCGGACCAGATGCTGGCGGATTTCCTCGCTTACTACGAAGCCAACATCGCCGCGATGAGCCGCCCCTTCCCGGGCGCTGTGGAGGCGCTGGACCGCCTGGCGGCGTCCGGCGCGCGGCTTGCCGTGTGCACCAACAAACGCGAGCGCCTCACCCGCATGCTCCTGCAAGCCCTTGAGATCGAGAACCATTTCGCCGCACTGGCGGGCCGTGACACGTTCCCCGTCTCGAAGCCGGACCCGGGCCACCTCCTAGGCGTGATCGCGGCGGCAGGCGGCGATCCGGGGCGCGCGCTCATGGTCGGCGACAGCGCCGTCGACATCAACACGGCGCAACGTGCGGGCGTGCCCTCGATCCTGGTGAGCTTCGGCTACGCCCCGCCGCCCCCCGAGGGCCCCCGCGCCGACGCGATCATCGACCACTTCGACGAACTCGAAGGAAAGGCGCTCAGCCTACTGAAAGGCTTGACAACAAGGCGCGGCACGCCCTCCTAATTGCGTCCCAATTCCGCCTGAGATCGACCCTAAGTTGCCTAGCCGACCTCAACGAAGAGCCATAGTCGCGGGATAGTCTCGCGAGACTTCGGGAAGTCGGACCCATACGCGGAGGAGACAGGGGAATGCGCAAACGCATCGTGACCGGCGCTTGCTTGATGTTGCTCATGGGGGGCGCCGCCTACGCCACCGACGACCAGTCGGCTGCGTGCGAGGCAAAGCTCAGCCAAGCCGAGACGCTCGTCGATCAAAAGGTCGAGGAGAAGCTCTTGAGCGAGGGCGATGTCGAGGAGGTCAACATGCTTCTCGACGAGGCGGATGCGCTTTGCACCGAAGGCAAATACGCGCAAGCGATCAAGACCCTGGCCAACGTCAACAAGCTCGTCTCCGCCGCGGGCCAGCCGAGCCCGGAAGGTCAGTAGCGGCTCAAAGACCGGCGTGGGCCTTTGGGGTGGGCCGCGCGGCGCGCCTTCCTTGACTTACCCCGGACCCAATCGCTAAATCCCCCGTTCCAGCCGCATCAACCCGGACTTCTGGGACGACGATGCGCCAAAGGTCCACGGCGAACGGGCGGTTAGCTCAGCTGGTAGAGCACTGTGTTCACATCGCAGGGGTCAGTTGTTCGAGTCACCTACCGCCCACCATATTTATCAATCACTTAGGGGCACCGAACGCAGTAACGATTGTTCGCCGTACCATCACTTATTGAAGCGTAGGTCCAATCCTAGGCCTGCAACCATCGAGAATTGACTCTGCCGCCCATCCCTCTCTGACGACCACGCAAAGGTCCGCATTGAAGCACATACCGGACCTCCCTCTCCTCCTAACCCCATGTCCGCTAAGTGCCAAACACGGAAAAAAACTGGTCATCGAGCACGTTCGCCTAGTTATGGACATCGTTCAAATCGGTATTAGATGCGGCGCTCTTTAGACAGCTCCTCGTAGGCGGCATTAATGGCGGCAATTTTCTTGGTCGCGAGCGATACAAATTCCGGTGGCAGGCCACGTGCAATCATCTTGTCGGGATGATTGTCGAGGACAAGCTTATGGTAGCGCCTTCTTAGCGTGTCATTGTCGACGTCGCGCGTTATCCCCAAAACCTCGTAGGGGTCGCATCTGACCGAACCCACGTGTCTCGCTTTGACGTGGCGGAAGTCGGTGGGAGTGAACCCAAAACGCTGGGCTACGTCGGCCAGAAATTTTTCCTCACTGGGGTCGAACACGCCATCGGCCATAGCAATGTGGAAGAGGCCTTCAAGCACATCCTCCAGGAGGTTGCGATTGTCCTTCAACAGGGACGCAAGCTGATCGGCATAAGCCTCGTAGCCGTGGACATCTTGCTTGGCGAGATCGAATACGCGCGACACATTCTCCATCTCGCCCTCTGGCACTTTGAACACCTCTTTGAAGGCCATGACTTCATCGCGCGTAACGATGCCGTCGGCTTTGGCCATCTTGGCGCCAAGCGAGATTACGCCGACAGTGAATGCGACCTGATGGTGGCCCATCTTATGGCTGCCAAGCTGGAAAATATGACTTCCGGCCAGGACGCCAAGCAGCCCGTGAAACCGCTCGCTAATGTGCGCGCCTTCGACGACTTCAGCCGTGGCGTCTGCCAATCTTGCCCAGATCGACATAGCTCCTCTGCCTTTCAAGTCCAATCGAGCCAACTAGCTTACGATAGCCGCCTTGAGGAAGATCAAAGCCAAATTTGATGCCCGAGAAAAGGGAGTCTTACCGGCTCGGATTTCTTGTTTTCTCGCTCCGGTGGATGGCGGCAGAACCCCTCGTCCGCTAACGGTCATGAGCTGACATTATCGAGCGGATCCGAGAGGTCCGCTTTACCCCTCAAAGCAGACATGCTGGCTGCCGAGATCTATGTCAGCTAAGTGCCATTAGCAGACATTCGCGAGCATCACTGGGCGGCTCGTTCCGGTTGCGCTGCAAGGTTCAAAACCCTTATTGTCAACAATCCGGGCAAGCTGATCGAATGCGGTCCGCTCTAGGGCCTTTGGATCAGGCGCCGCGAGGACTGGGAGAAAGTGATCGCGCACTTCTCATTTGGATGACGCGGATCGTGATGCATGCGCCACTCCCCGCCGGTCGAAAATGGCTGTCCAGAAGGCCGCTATCTGACGACGGGTTGATTGCATTCGGGGCCCATAAGACCGGGCGGACAGTGGCAGTTAAACGGATAAATTCCGATCTGTCCTTTCGGACATGGAATCTTCTTTGCGCGTTCAATCGGGATTGGGGGCGACGAGGGAATTTTTACGCATCGCTCGGAGGGCGACCTAGGCCGCGCAGCAAGGACCGTACCGTCTGGGCAGGCGCAGTTTGGCTGCTGCCCAACCATGCCGGCCGGACATGGATCGTAGCAATCCGTGGGGCGGGGTTCGCCCCTCTCGCGGGGTGGGCACAGAGGCAGTCCACCACGCGCCTCAGCTAGGGTCGCGGCGCCTGTTGCCACGGATGCCACTAGCAAGACCACAGTGCAAATGCGGAACAGCGTGTCCATAACCGTCAAGTCCTCACCTCCTCTGCGCGGTAACTGAGCACCCTTAAACCTTTCTGCACTGATACTTTTTAACCGACCGATTCAGTTCGGAGATTTGCTCACGCCACTGGCCGGGCCCATTACCTTCGCGGGTGGAGCAGCAGCCATCCTGGCGGTACACATCTCGATCCCCTCGGCATTGCCTTCGTTGGTGCAGCATTCCCGCGATCCGTTGTCACGCTGAACCCGCACTGTTGGCCAAGGGCTAGAAAAAGCAAATACCGTCTTTCGTCTTACCATTCGGGCAGTATCGAGATCCGCCCGCGCCGCCTGATGTCGGGGCCGCCGCTCCTGAATTTTTCTTCGCCGCTGCGCGCTGGGCTGGCGTAACACAAACGCTATCACCGGAAAAACTATCACGCCAAACATACCCCGATCGGCACCTGCCATTCTCAAGTTTGTATCGTTGATCAGGGGTGACACAAACCACATCGCCCTCGAAACGTTCGCGCCAGACATATCCTGGTTTGCAGCGGGCTGCTTCACCGGCATCTGCGATGGCAATTGAAGCTGCGAGAACCAAGACGCTGCTCACTAGCAGGTGAACAGGTTCGTGTGATTGCCTTGTAGCTTTGGTGATCATTCTTTCCTCCATCAGACACTGGGCTTTTTCCGCCAAGTTCGTGGCTACGGGAGCATCGTCGCCGACCGGGTGATGACCAAGGCGGAAGCAAAGCGGCGGCGCCCCCATTAGGCGCTGTGTCATGTTGCAGTGAAGGCCATGGCGATCCTCCTTGAGCGGAGCCGAGGCGTCTAAACCCGTCCCCCTCGTGTCGCGCGCTGAGCTAGTGGAGGTCCGGATAGCACCCACCGCCACCCCCTTTGTGCATCCCTTTTCCACACCCTCCGGTAGGATCAACCTCCTTGAAGCCATCGAGACTGCTTCTCGGCACCACTGCATCTTTCCTTTTGGCCTGCTCCTCCTTCGCGCGTTTCAATGCCTCCGCCTCCTCGGCATTGGGAGGCGCTTTCGAGCCGAACGGACTAGCCCCCGTGCTTTTTTCTGGGACCAGTACGTCTGACCCCTTTTCCCTCTTGCCTTCCATGATCGCGTCGGCTGTCGGACCCGACGGCGGCTTTTTGCCGGCATCAGGCGCATTACCGAATGGCGGATAAGGGCAACCCGGCTTGCCATATTGGCCAGGTCCGCACTTCGGCTCATTCTTGCAGCAATAAACCCTGAAGCCGCTGAAGCAGGCCTTCTGTTTCACAAAATTCCAGCCATCCGGACAACTGCCCTCACAGAAGGGCGGCGTTCCATCCCATTTGCATTCTTTCGCGACCGCTGAGACTGATGCCAGTGCCACGATTGCCAAAAACGCAGAGGCGATAAGCTTGGAAGGTGGAAACGTAGACATGCTTCATGCCTCACTCGCTGTGCGCGTCTTCACTCGGCAGGTCCGAACTCGGTTCAGGATCGGATTGCGGCACGGGCACATTGGCGTCGCAATCATGCTCGTCCATTAGAGTGACGATGTCGCCGCGGTTTCCGTCGAGCGGCGGGCCCATCTTGTCGATGACGACAAGCAAGCCCTGCCAATGTTTGCAAGCCAACGGCACATTACCCTTGTCAATGCAGTCCTTCGCAGCAAAGACCTCTCGACCGAACCCCGCCATGGCGAGGATCCCTGAGGGTGCGCCGGGAATCTCCCACTTGTCGTAGAACTCCTCGCACGCCGGCATACCCGGGGTCGGCTCGGCGACCGACCAAACGCCGTTTCCCGCATGGGCTTGCGGAATAAGCGAAAGCGCCAATAGCACAAGAGAAAGAGTGTGGATCGGGAATCGCATCGGCATGACGCTTTCCTCTAAGGTTTACAGCTCTCTTTGAGATGATCCTGGGCGACCCAGCCGTCTTTATACCCTGGGGCCACGCCCTGAAGCTTGCACCAGCCGTCTGGGTGCGAGGCCAAGATCCGGCCCTTCGAGAAGGCGATCATGGTGCCGAGGACATGACGTGGATTGACCGGACTGTCGTAAACGTTGACCTCATCCTTGGTGGTCGCCCAGCGGCCTTCCTGCTGGGGATCCAGCGGACAGTTGGTCAGATGGTCCTTCGCCACCCAACCCTCCGTGACCGTGCCCTTCACGATCCGAAGCCTGCACCAGCCGTCGCGATGATAGTCCAGGACCGCGCCCATCTCGGCCTTGAGCATCATGCCGATGACTTTGAACTGACCGCCGGGACCGGAGTAAATGTCGACGTCGTTCTTCGCCGTCGCGCAGGTTTGGGTACTACAGCTTCCGGCTGCTGCCGGCCCGATCAAGGCGGGACCGCAAGCCGCGATGCTCGACATCGACAAGACAGCGAACACCAACTGCATCGTCACCTTCGCGAAGCGATTGCGCATGGCCATCTGCTTCATCGCTACTTCCTCCGCGTTCCCGTCCAGGCGCGGCCGACGCCGTCGGTATCCTTGGTGATCCGGCCCGAGACAGTGTCTCCGCTCCCCGACAGCGACAGGTTTCCGCGGCTGGTGACGCCGGCGCCGGCTTGCGTCAGGACGAAGCTCATCGACTTGCCGTCGGCGCCGAGCGTGCCTTGAAGCGTCCCGCTCAACTTCGGGTCCACGGCCCCAACAGATCCGTTGCCTTGTGGATCGAGGGTGAGCGTATAGCTCACCCCATCCCGGTTTGTGTGTCCCAAATGCCGGCCAAGTCTTTGCACGCCAGCGCCCGGGTCGATCGGATGTTTTGGTGCGTCTCCGAGCCGTGGCGGCGCCTTGGGTGCAGGCGGCTTGGGCGCAGCCGCTTGGCCGCCACATCAAACACTTTGCGGGCCGGTCGCTCCACCAACTCGCCGTCGGGCTGCCGGCCCCATGCTTATCCTCCGTGTAGCCGCGCATCAGCCCGGTGGCTGCATTAATCGTTCCCTTGTAGCGACCACTCGCGCCGTTGCGCCAAGTGACGCCAAAGCCAATGCTGTCTGGGCTGATTCCGCCGCTGTTGATCTTGCCGTTGACGACGCGACCCGACTGCGTGTAGCGCCCGGTTCCCCTGATCGCACTGCCAGGCTGCTTAAAGTCGAAGCTCGGGCTGAAGCCATTGCTTTGGTGGAACACGTAAGTTCCGGCGACGCTCCATTGATTACAGGCGGCTTGCGCCACCGGCGGCAACACCAAGGCGCAGGAGAGCATCCCCCCGACCAGCGCGACCGCGGTCCTGCCAACGGAGGGATGGGCAAATCCGAGGCGAACGGCTCCGAAGGAAGGGCACTGAGTCACATCGACCTGCTTCCGAGGGGCCCGGTCCATAGCAATTTCGCCTATGGCTTCATCTTAAAGAGTTTGTCCGGGTTCCCCCGTGGCAGCGGCACGCTCTCGATGCGGCGCTCGCAGGATTCTGGGACATTCTGGGTGAGCTGACCGGGCGAATTGACATTAAAATTGCCGGGCGGTGAGTAACGGCACACCCAATAGGTCTGGCCTGAACACGATGCCGCGGCACAGCCGAGCTGGGCGCTACTGCGCCAGACCACTTGGGTAAAGTGACCGACCTCATTGCTCCAGACCGGAACCGCGAAATTATACTTACTGATCTCGCTGTACCAGAGGTCCACCGCACCCCTTATCGAAAGGCCGGTGCCCCAGGCCAGATTCTCCCCTCTCTGGGACCTTGGAGTGGGCAAACTTCTTGGGATCCTTATCATCGCGTTTGCAGCCGTTGGCCCAATCCTGAGCTGCCGCCGCCAATTGCGCGGACCACGTCAGAGCCGGCACGCAATGCTTGCTTCGATACGCGTTGTGGGCGCTCAGCATTGCTTGTGGCGTCTCAGCCGATGCGGCATTCGCGACAAGACAAAAGATGAGCCAACCGACGAGCCTCGCTCCAATCCCTATCGCCATGCCATGCCTCGCGCGATGACAGTCGGTGACGTATCCGGCATCTGGCGGTGCGGCGCGATGCCCACACCCGCAGCGATTGGTGCCGTCCTGGGATCTGGAGACGCTTTGTGGTGCGGGGCAGCAGAGCCGGCGCGCGGCAAAGCATTTCATTCGGTGGCGGTCCAAGAGAACTTCCTCAACGAAGCTCCCGGTCCCCGGCAACCTAATATTGCAATTCTCGCAACCTCAGCGATAGCTGAATAATCGGAAGAACAATAAATCGAAGCGGGAACATGGACTTGTCTGCTATATAGACCACAGTTCGGGGATCGGCCGTAGCCCCGAAGGAGGCACATGCGCATTCCAATAACACTTCGAGCGCTCGCCGTTGCAGTGCTTGCGGCCGTGCTCGCGTATGTCTCGGTTATGCAGGTCATGCCAACCCAGGCGCAGGATCAAAAGCCATCGGTCGACGTTGCGCCGAAGTCTGCGATTCCCCTCGACGTCCTGACAAAACCGCCGCCGTCGGCCAGCGTTCCCGTGACCAAACCACCTCAAACTCCCGGCGATGGAAAACAGAATACTCCGGCAGCTGAAGTCCTGAAGAATCCACAGATGGACATTACGAACGGCGCCGCACCACCCGCAAAAGAAGCGCGGCCACTCTGCGGGCCGCCTCGCGATCCCTGGACCGAATGCAAAAATGGCGAACTTCTTCAGTGCAAGCAAACGCTATCGCAATTCGGTCCTAAGGTTTGCAATTATCACGAGCGCTGCGCGAATAGCGGCCGCAAATGTTGAAGCGAGGGCAAGATGTCCGCTTTGGGTCAGAAGCAGACGTGATCCCCGTCAGCTTGCACGTCCGCTAAGTTCCAGAAGCTGACCGGTTGGCATTAGGTAGCAAAGGTACCAACTAAAGAAGT
>CAVQXI010000008.1:0-216207 GCA_963717875.1 uncultured Alphaproteobacteria bacterium | reverse complement strand
GTATTGAGCCAGCCGACCCGGCGTGCGCGGAGTTTGCGCGCCGCATGGCTGGTCGTCGCCGTTCTCGCCGCCGGCATCGTTGCTGCCCTCGCCTATAACGACGTCTCTAGCGCGGTGACCCCCGACGATAAGGTCTATGCCGAGCGCTTCCTGCGCGAGACAGGCCACGGAGACCTTATCGCCCAAACACCGCCAGCCGATTTCGGCGATCAGGTGCGCACCGTCCTCGGCGTGCAGGATGCCGTGCTGTCGATTGCGCCGAAGAATGTCGGCATTCCGTTCAACCAGCCCCGCGAGTTGAGCGATCTCTACCGGACCCGGGCGGGGCTCTGCTACGACCGGAGCCGTGCCATCGAGAAGATCCTGACCGATCTCGGCTTCGAGATACGCCACGCCGCGGTCTATTCCACGAAAAACACGGGCAGCTGGCTCAAATCGCTGCTGACACCCAAGACGCCGTCGCACGCGGTGAGCGAAGTGAAGACGGAGCGCGGCTGGATGGTGATCGATTCAAACAATCGATGGATCGGCCTCACGCGTGACGGCAAACCCGTCGATCTCGCCGAGCTGCGGGATGGCAACATCAGCCAAATGACTTGGGATCCACGGCTCAAAGAGCACATGAGCCCCATTTTCGAGGCCCCATTCAGCTATGTGTTCGGCCTCTATTCCCGTCACGGGCGGTTTTATCCGCCTTACACACCCGTTCCCGACGCCGACTGGAGCCAGATCCCCTACAACATCACCGGCTAAGCGGCATGCCGTCCCCCTGACGCCAGAGATGCGGGGGCGAGGCAAAACGTCAAACGGGCTTGCCCGGATCGCCTCCGCTGGCTTACCTATTGAAAAAGCCGAGGCGAGAACGGCCAGGGGCAAAGGAAAAGGTTGAGATGGTCCAGTTCACACTTCCCAAGAACTCGAAGGTCAAGAAGGGCAAGGAATGGAACCGCCCCGCGAAGGACGCCGAGCCGGACCGCTGGCGCGAATATCGCATCTACCGCTTCGATCCCGAGACCGGTGAGAACCCGCGCGTCGACACCTATTGGGTAGACATGAACGATTGCGGGCCGATGGTTCTCGACGCGCTTCTCTGGATCAAGAACAACATCGACACGACGCTCACCTTCCGCCGCTCCTGCCGAGAAGGCGTGTGCGGCTCCTGCTCCATGAACATCGCCGGCACCAATACGCTCGCCTGCACCATGCATGCCGACGACGCACATGGCGCGATCTCCGTCTATCCGCTGCCGCATATGCCGGTCGTCAAGGACCTGGTTCCCGACATGACCCAGTTCTACGCCCAGCACCGCTCCATCGAGCCTTGGCTCAAGACGGACAGCCCCACGCCGCAGAAGGAATGGCGCCAGTCCCACGAGGACCGCGAGAAGCTCGACGGGCTTTACGAGTGCATTCTGTGCGCGTGCTGCTCCACCGCCTGCCCGTCTTATTGGTGGAACGGCGACCGCTATCTCGGCCCGGCGATCCTGCTCCAGGCCGACCGCTGGATCGAGGATTCCCGCGACGAGCATACCGGCGAGCGCCTCGACGATCTCGAGGACCCGTTCCGGCTCTATCGCTGCCACACCATTCTCAACTGCACCAAGGCCTGCCCCAAGGGGTTGAACCCGGCGGCGGCCATCGCCAGGCTCAAGCGCAAGATGGTGGAACGCGCCGAATGATCGACCATATCGGCATGCCGGTCAGCGACCTCGCCCGCGCCACTGCCTTCTATCTCGAGGCGCTGAAACCCCTCGGCATCGGCATGATCCTGCAGGTCTCGGCCGAGCAGACCGGCAACGGCGCCGCGGTCGGCTTCGGCGCGCAAGGCAAGCCTTTCTTCTGGATCGGCGAAGGCTCCCCGCCGGACAGTCACGTCCATGTTGCCTTCACCGCTCAGTCCCGCGCCGACGTGGACGCCTTCTACCAGGCGGCGCTCGCCGCCGGCGGCAAGGACAACGGCGCGCCGGGCTTACGCCCGCATTATCACGCCAATTATTACGGCGCCTTCGTGCTCGATCCCGACGGCAACAATATCGAGGCCGTCTGCCACGCGCCTGCGTAAGCCGGGCGCTCCTAGCGCGGACAGCGGGGCAGCGAGAACACGCAGGTCGGCACGCCCTCCTCCTTCATCTGCTCCCGCTTTTTCGGGTCCTTCTCACTCTGCCAGTCATAAGGGCTGCGCACGTCCCTATGCGCGTAGCTCACCCGCGTGAGCCGGTCGCCGTCAAACACAAGGCTCGCCGTGCACGTGAAATCGCCCGTCTTCGACGGGCTGAGGCCACTGAACGGGCTCGAATTCTTCTTCTTGTCGTTCTTCTTGTCGGGGGCCGCGGCGGCGACGGGCACGGGCCCTGCCCCGGAATAGTGATAGATGAGCGTCTCGGCGTTAGGGCCGGCGGGGATGCGCGAGCGGGGCTGGCCGGCGCATTTCAGGACCTCGGCCTTGCTCATGCCGATATAGGGCGCGCCATAGTCCTTGCGGGTGAGCTGGTTGAGCGTGTCGCGGGGGCCGGAATAGGCGCACGCCTGAAGCGCGGCCGCCAGACCGGCCGCAAGGGCCATACCGGCCAAGAACGCGAAGCTTGCCGCGCCACGGCAGCCCTTTTGCGGGTTTCCGCGCAAATCCATGCCTTTTCATAAGCCCAGCCTGGGCCTAGCGCCAGATTACGCGTCAATTGGGGCAGCGGCCGGGTCTGGAGGCTGACCCGTGGTCGCAGAGCCTGAGCCGCAAAGCCTGTGCTAGCCTCGTCCCATGGCACTCCTCATCGCGCTCCATGTCCTCGCCGCCGTCGTCTGGGTCGGCGGCATGTTCTTCGCCTATATGGTGTTGCGCCCGTCCGCCGGACCGCTTGAGCCCGAGGCGCGGCTCGGGCTCTGGCGCCGTGTGTTTGGCCGCTTCTTTCCCTATGTCTGGGCAAGCATCGTCGTCCTGCTCGCCAGCGGCTATGGCATGATCTTCCTCTATTTCGGGGGCTTCGCGGGCGCACCGCTCTACATCCATGTTATGCAAGGCCTCGGCATCGTGATGATGATGCTGTTCTTGCATCTGTTTTTCGCGCCCTGGCGCCGTTATGGAGATGCGGTGGAAGGGGAGCGTTTCCCTGAAGCCGCCAAACATCTGGCCCAGATTCGTCACATCGTCGCGGTCAACCTCATGCTCGGCCTTGCGACGATCATCGTCGGCGCGACAGGTCGCTTCTGGTAAGGCGGCCTGCGAATCTCGTACGCTGCGGCCAACACGCAACATCCGGAGATATTTCGATGAGCTACAAGAAGAACACGCAACCCAATCGCATGCGCAAGCCAGGCAAGCGGGTGTTGATCGGTGAGACGCGAGAAGAGGAGGCCGCGCGGCTCGAGCGGGAGATCGCCGCACATCCCGTGACAAAGTGCGAGCCCGGCGAGTACAAGCCGACATCGTCGCGGCCTGGCTGGAGCAACAAGCCGTTCCTTCCGCAAAAGGATCAGGCCATTGCCGAGGGAATCGCGAAGAAGATGATGCGGAAGCCCAAAGCCTAATCCCGATGCCCCGCACCATGCGCCGTGGCCGGTCGGGCACGCGAGCAATGCGGCCGCCCGGTCACATTTAAAAGCTAATCGAGCCGGGCGCCGGCTTTAGGGGTGAGTTTCCAGCCCTTGGCGGCGAGCTGCGAGGTGGCGAGATTGCTCGCCCGCCCCGTGATCCACATGTCGCCGCGGCCTGCCGACGCCAAGCTCTCGATCGGCGCGCTCCAATAGAGATAGTCCACCGGCAGGATCGACACCGTGCCGCGCGCCGTTTGCACCATGGGCGCGCGCCCCGCGCGGATGAAGCCGCTGACCGGCGCGATCTTCTTGTTGTACCTGGCGATGAGCTCTGACTGGCGGCGATAATAGAACGCCATCTCGATGGAGTTGGCGTGTGCCGCGGTCTCTATATAGATTTCGCGCCCCCTCACATTGCCGAGCGTCTTGAGCGCGACGACGATAACCGCCTTGTCGGTCGGGGTGAGACTCGGATTGGCGTAGAAGGCGTCTTGCGCAGCTTTCGAGATTCCCATCGCGGTCAGATACTCGCGGCCGGTCAGTTCGAGCTGAGCCGCGGTCTTGTCGCGCAGCGCCTCGCGTAGTTTCTGGCTTGTGCTGGTGGCGCTGATGGCGATGCCTACGCCGCCGGTGACGAAGCCGAGCCCCACATTCACGCCGGTGTTGCCGATGGCGCTGGCTGTGGCGAGGCGCGTCAACTGCTCGTCGAGCGGCTTGAAGCTTGTGTAGGGATCGACGCCGAGATCGAAGGCGAGCTTGCGGCGTGCCTCGGCGCCGCCCGTGACCGAGGCGACGATACCCTCTTTGCGCGGGTCGGTCGCCTTCATCGCCGCATTGATCCCGCCGAAGAAATTGCCGACGCCCTTGAATGTGTCGCCGATGGTCTTGCCGGGCTGGGTGATGAGGCCCTTGGCGGTCCCGAGCGGCTTCAGCGCCGTGCGTCCTGCTGAATCGACAAACGTCTCGGCGCCGCCGATCTCCTCGAGCTTGGCCGTAGCCGCCATCTCGCGCGCGCGCACGCGCAACAAGGTCGTCCCCTTGATGCGGAACGTCCCCCACTGCGTCTCCACGTTGAATACGTACTGATAGTTCTCGACGCTAACGCCGTTCTGGACTTTGTAATAGCGGCTCTTGAGCAGACTTGGCGGCAAGACCGCGCTGGCCGTGAAGGTCGGCGCCCGCTCATATTGCGCGGCGAGGGCCACGCCCATGCCGGCACCGGCGAAGACGAGCGCGAGCCGACCGAGACGCGCGGTCCCGCGTTGGGATAACCAATTGAAATACATGGCGATTGGACCCCGTGACACGACAAAAGGAAGGCGCGGCCTGCCTCGGGTGGCACCTTAGCCCGAAACCCCTGGGCAGAGAAGCGGGCCGTCTAGTACACGATGGCGTAGTAGATCACGTAGAACCAGCTGAAGAAGCCGTGGATGATGGCCCACAGGATCGAATGGTTGTTGGTGTAGGAAATGGCGATCGCGAGCGCCGTGCCGAAGCCGATGCCGTATTTGGCGCCCTCCACGTATAGCTGTCATTGTCACTCCGTCCATGGTCTCCTCCGCGTTGGAACGATCCACTCTAGCGCGGATTCCTGTCCTCGTCCGCGCACCGCCGCGCTAGAGTGACGCCGATGACGCGAGTCGTCATTGAAGCGGAAGAGCGCCCTCGTCGCGGGGCTCATACTGCTCGCCGCCGGCATGGCCGCGGGCGCGGTCCGCGCGCGAGGATGCAAGCCCGGCCAAGGTCGCGGCGCAGCACGTCCTGACCGCGCCGCTCAAAGGCGACCCGGGCAGGGAGGTGGATATCGAGATCTACACCTTTCCGCCTGGCAGCAGCGTCCCCTGGCACATCCATCCCGACGCCCATGAGTTCGATCACGAGCTCGAAGGCACGCTCACGATCCAGGTCAAAGACGAACCGCCGCGCGACCTGAAAGCGGGCGATAGCGTCTACCTGCGGCCGAATGTGGTGCATCGCGGGTGGAACCAGAGCACCACCGAGACCGCCAAGGTCTATGTCGTTCGCATCAAACCGGTCGGCAAACCGCTGACCGAGCTCATCGATCCCGAGGCGGGCGCCTATCCCGATGCCGAGCCGTAAGGATCAGCGGGGGCGCTTCCGCAAGAGCCCCCAGAGCCCGGCCGCCCAGGCGAAAAGGACCACGACCCAGTAGAACACGATGGCCGGCCTGCCGAGCTGCATGCCGAGCGCGGAGCCGGCAAAGGTGCCAAGGCCGGCGACCAGCGTATAGAACGCGGCAAACGCCAGCACGAAGGCCGTGGCGAAGCGCGGTCGGAAGAAGCCGATCAGCGTGCCGGTGAGCCCCCAGATGAAATCGACGCCCGCCTGGAGCGGATTGAGGCGAAAGCCGGGCGGGAAGCTCTGCGGGTCGGTTTTGAAGCCGTAATAGACGTAGGTGAGAAGCATGATGCCGCCCAGCGCCAGAAAATAGGCGCTGCACCGCGCGGCCCACACCACCAGCGGCAGCGGCGGGGTCTGGTCCAGCTCCTCGTCCGTCGGCGCGGGCCTCTCGGCATCCTGTGCCAGCTGCTTCTCCCCCATGCGATACCTCGATCTAGCGCGTCCGAAATGACCCTATCCGATCGCGCCAGCCCTGGTCCATGCCGTGCAAATCCCCACCTTGCGCTAACGCCCGATTGCATTTAACCAACCCCCGGGTCCATGCGGCGCCGCTGGCGGGATGCGGCTTTTCTTGGGAAGGGGAGTTTCATGGCGCGGAGTAAGATTGCATTGATCGGCGCCGGCCAGATCGGCGGCACCATCGCCCACCTTGCCGGAATCAAAGAGCTCGGCGACATCATCCTGTTCGACGTGGTCGATGGCGTGCCCCAGGGCAAGGCGCTCGACCTGTCCCACTCCGCCCCCGTCCATGGCTTCGTCCCCAAAGTCCGGGGCGCCAACGAATATTCCGAGATCAAGGACGCCGACGTGGTGATCGTCACCGCCGGCGTGCCGCGCAAACCCGGAATGAGCCGCGACGATCTGCTCGAGATCAACCTCAAGGTCATGGAGCAGGTAGGCGCCGGCCTTCGCAAATACGCGCCGGAAGCCTTCGTCATCTGCGTCACCAACCCCCTCGACGCCATGGTCTGGGCGCTCCAGAAGACGTCCGGGCTGCCCCGCAACAAGGTGGTCGGCATGGCCGGCGTGCTCGACAGCGCCCGCTTCCGCTTTTTCCTCTCCGAGGAATTCGACGTCAGCCCGCAAGACATCCACACCATGGTGCTCGGCGGCCACGGCGATACCATGGTGCCGCTCATCCGCTACTCCTCGGTGGCCGGCATTCCGCTCGCAGACCTGGTCAAGATGCGCTGGATCACCCAGAAGCGCCTCGACGAGATCGTGCAGCGCACCCGCGACGGCGGCGCCGAGATCGTCGGCCTGCTCAAGACCGGCTCCGCCTATTACGCTCCGGCCACTGCCGCCCTCGACATGGCGGAATCCTATCTCAACGACGAGAAGCGCGTGCTTCCCGCCGCCGCCTATCTGAACGGCGAATACGGCGTGAAGGGCATTTATGCCGGCGTTCCCGTCATCATCAGCGCCAAGGGCGTGGAGCGCGTCATCGAGCTCGATCTGTCCTCCGCCGAGAAGGCCGCCTTCATGCATTCGGTGGAATCGGTGAAGGCCCTCGTCGAGCTTTGCCAGCGGATCGCCCCCAACCTCGCCAACTAAGCCGCAACGCCGCAAGTCAGAGAGTTCCATGAACATTCACGAGTACCAGGCCAAGGACCTGCTCCAGGCCTATGGCGCGCCTGTCGCCAAGGGCACTGTTGCCACGACCGCAGAGGAAGCCGCCGAGAAGGCCAAGACCCTGAGCGGCGACGTCTTCGTGGTGAAAGCGCAGATCCATGCCGGTGGCCGTGGCAAGGGCGGCGGCATCAAGCTCGTCAAGACGCTTCAAGAACTGCACGCCGAAGCCGACCGCATGTTGGGCAAGGCCCTCGTCACGCCGCAGACGGGACCCAAGGGCCGCGTCGTCCGCAGCGTCTACGTGGTCGAGGACACGACCATCGCCCGGGAGCTCTATCTCTCGCTCCTGGTTGATCGCGCTTCGGGCCGCGTCGCCTTCGTCGCCTCCACCGAGGGCGGCGTCAATATCGAGGAGGTTGCCGCCAACACGCCGGAACTGATCACCACCATCGACGTGGACCCCGCTTCGGGACTGAGCGGCTTCCATGGCCGCGTGATCGCCTCGGCGCTGAAGCTCGAAGGCGACCTCGCCAAGCAATGCGCCAAGCTGGTGAAGACGCTCTACCAGCTCTTCATCGAGAAGGACGCGAGCCTCATTGAGATCAATCCGCTCGTCGTCACCAAAGAGGACAAGCTCGTTTGCCTCGATGCCAAGATGGGCTTCGAGGACAACGCCCTGTTCCGCCATCCGGACATCGCCAGCTTGCGCGACATCCACGAGGAGGACCCGGCCGAGGTCGAGGCCTCCAAGCACGATCTCTCCTACGTGAAGCTCGACGGCACCATCGGCTGCATGGTCAACGGCGCCGGTCTCGCCATGGCCACCATGGACATCATCAAGCTCTATGGCGGCGAGCCCGCGAACTTCCTTGACGTCGGCGGCGGCGCCACCAAGGAACGCGTCACCGAAGCCTTCAAGATCATCCTGTCCGATCCCAACGTGCAGGGCGTGCTCGTCAACATCTTCGGCGGCATCATGCGCTGCGACACCATCGCCGAAGGCATCATCGCCGCAGCGCGGGAGACGAACCTCTCCGTGCCGCTCGTGGTGCGCCTCGAAGGTACCAACGTGGAGCGCGGCAAGGAGCTGCTGTCACAATCCGGCCTCGCCATCATCCCCGCCGACGATCTCGACGACGCCGCCAAGAAAGCTGTGGCTGCCGTCAAGGCGGCGGCGTGACCTTGCAACATCCCACTCGTTAGAAATCCATGTCCGTTCTCGTCGATAAGAATACGCGCGTCATCTGCCAGGGCTTCACCGGCGCCCAGGGCACCTTCCATTCCGAGCAGGCCATCGCCTACGGCACCAAGATGGTCGGCGGTGTGACCCCCGGCAAAGGCGGCACCATCCATCTCGGCCTGCCCGTGTTCGACACGGTGCGCGACGCGGTCGAGGCGACCGGCGCCGACGCAAGCGCCGTCTACGTACCGCCGCCCTTCGCCGCCGACGCGATCCTCGAGGCGATCGACGCCGGCATCGGCCTCGTCGTGTGCATCACCGAAGGCGTCCCCGTCCTCGACATGGTCAAGGTCAAGCGCGCGCTGTGCGGCACCGACACCCGCCTGGTCGGCCCGAATTGCCCGGGAGTCATCACTCCCGGTCAATGCAAGATCGGCATCATGCCGGGGCACATTCACACCCCCGGCAAGGTCGGCATCGTCTCCCGCTCCGGCACCCTCACCTATGAGGCCGTGGCCCAGACCACCGCCGTCGGCCTTGGCCAGTCGACCTGCATCGGCATTGGCGGCGATCCGGTCAACGGCACGAACTTCGTCGACGCCCTGAAACTGTTCGTCGAGGACGACGAGACCGAAGCCATCATCATGATCGGCGAGATCGGCGGCTCGGCCGAGGAAGAGGGCGCCGAGTTCCTTATCAAGGCCGGCAACAAGAAGCCCATCGTCGGCTTCGTCGCCGGCATGACGGCGCCGCCCGGGCGCCGCATGGGCCATGCCGGTGCCGTCATCTCAGGCGGCAAAGGCGACGCAAAGAGCAAAATTGAGGCAATGGAGGCGGCCGGCATCGTCGTTTCACCGTCACCTGCCGCCCTTGGAACGACCCTTGCAGGAATTTTCAAGGAAAGGTGAGCCGGGCGCCTAACGCTCGCCTTGATTGCCCGGCAACCCGGTGATTCAGTAATCACCGGCAGGTTGATCCGATGACACGACACGAGCTGAACGACGTATTTGCCCGCACGTCGTTCCTTGACGGCGCGAACGCCACCTATCTCGCGGAGCTCTACGCCCGCTACGAGACAGACCCCTCCTCGCTCGATCCCGAATGGCAGAGCTTCTTCGCAAGCCTCGGCGACGATGCAGCCGACGTCTTCGCCGATGCACGCGGGCCGTCCTGGGGCCGCGCCGAAGGCGGGGTGAGCCTACCCGCGCTACCCAGCGGCGCCCTGACCCGGCAGCAAGCCGTCGACGCCGCCCGCGACACCTTGGGCGCGCGCATGCTGATCCGCGCCTACCGCACGCGCGGCCATCTCATCGCCAAGCTCGACCCCCTCGAGCTCGTCTCGCGCCGTGAGCATCCCGAGCTCAAGCCGAAGACCTACGGCTTCACCCAGGCCGACTACGACCGGCCCATCTATATCGGTGGCGCCTTCGGGCTCGAATTCGCCACCTTGCGCCAAGTGCTCGCCATCCTGAAGCGGACCTATGCCGGGCCGATCGGCTTCGAGTACATGCACATCTCCGACCCCGAGCAGCGCGCCTGGATCCAGGACCGTATCGAGGGTGCGGACAAAGAGGTGCGCTTCACCCCGCAAGGCAAGCGCGCCATCCTCACCAAGCTCATCGAGGCGGAAGGCGCTGAGCGCTTCCTCAATGTGAAATACACCGGCACCAAGCGCTTCGGCCTCGACGGCGGCGAGTCCATGGTCCCGGCGCTGGAGCAGATCATCAAGCGCGGCGGCCAGCTTGGCGTGCATGAGATCGTCATCGGCATGCCGCACCGCGGACGGCTTAACGTGCTCGCCAATGTGATGGCCAAGCCCTACCGCGCCATCTTCAACGAGTTCCGCGGCGGTTCCGCTCAGCCCGACGACGTCGAAGGTTCAGGCGACGTGAAATATCACTTAGGCGCCTCCTCCGACCGCGAGTTCGACGAGAACCGCGTGCACCTGTCGCTCACCGCCAATCCCTCGCATCTTGAGAGCGTCGATCCCGTGGTGCTCGGCAAAGTCCGCGCCAAGCAGGATCAAATAGGAGACCGCGAGCGCAAAGAGGTGCTGCCTCTCCTCCTGCATGGCGATGCGGCCTTCGCCGGTCAGGGCGTGGTCGCCGAATGCCTCGGCCTCTCGGGCCTGCGCGGCCACCGCACCGGCGGCTCGATCCACTTCATCGTCAACAACCAGATCGGCTTCACCACCGCGCCGCGCTTCTCGCGCTCTTCGCCCTACCCGTCCGACGTCGCCAAGATGATCGACGCGCCGATCTTTCACGTGAACGGCGACGATCCGGAAGCCGTGGTCCACGTCACCAAGATCGCCACCGAGTTTCGCCAGCGTTTCGGCAAGCCTGTGGTCATCGACATGTTCTGCTATCGGCGGCACGGCCATAACGAGGCGGACGAGCCGGCATTCACCCAGCCTCTGATGTACCAACGCATCGCCGAGCATCCCGGCGTGGTCGATGTCTATGCCGACCGCCTGATCGAGGAAGGCCTCTTCACCAAGGAAGAAGTCGAGGATTTGCAGGCGCGGTTCCGCAGCTATCTCGAGGAAGAGTTTGCCGCCGGGGAAACCTACCGGCCAAACCGCGCCGACTGGCTCGACGGCAGATGGGCGGGCATCGGTTTCGCCGATGAAGGCGCAAGGCGCGGCATGACCGGCGTCGATCTCGACCTGCTGCGCCAAGTCGGACGCAAGCTCACGACCTTCCCCAAGACCTTCACGCCTCACAAGACCATCGCCCGCATCATGGCGGCGCGCCACAAGATGATCGACGAGGGTCAAGGCATCGACTGGGCGATGGCCGAAGCGCTCGCCTTCGGCACGCTTCTGGTCGAGGGCTTCAAAGTCCGGCTTTCAGGCCAAGATTCCGAGCGCGGCACCTTCTCCCATCGCCATTCCGTGCTGATGGACCAAGTCAACGAGAAGAAGTACACGCCGCTCAAGCATCTCGGCAAACAGCAGGCGGACTTCGAGGTCATCAACACCATGCTCTCCGAAGAGGCCGTGCTCGGCTTCGAGTATGGCTACAGCCTCGCCGAGCCGAACGCACTCGTGCTGTGGGAAGCGCAGTTCGGCGATTTCGCCAATGGCGCGCAGGTGATCATCGACCAGTTCATCTCCTCCGGCGAGCGCAAATGGCTCCGCATGTCTGGCCTCGTGCTGCTGCTGCCGCACGGCTATGAGGGCCAAGGGCCCGAGCACTCCTCCGCCCGGCTCGAGCGCTATCTCCAACTTTGCGCCGAGGACAATTGGCAGGTCGTCAACTGCACGACCCCGGCGAACTATTTCCACGTGCTGCGGCGCCAGCTCCATCGCGACTTCCGCAAACCTCTCGTGCTCATGACACCGAAGTCGCTGCTCCGTCACAAGAAGGTGGTATCGAGCCTTGAGCAGTTCGGTCCGGAGTTCGAGCTTTCATCGCCTCTTATGGGACGACGCGCAGATCATTCCGGACGAGCCGATCAAGCTCGTTCCCGACGATCGGATCAAGCGCGTGGTGCTGTGCTCCGGCAAGGTCTATTACGACCTCTACGAAGAGCGGGAGAAGCGCGGCATCAACGATATCTATCTCTTGCGCATCGAGCAGCTTTATCCCTTCCCGGCCCGGGCACTGATCCACGAGCTGTCGCGCTTCAAGGATGCCGAGATGGTGTGGTGCCAGGAGGAGCCTAAGAATATGGGTGCCTGGAGCTTCATCGAGCCGAATCTGTCCTGGGTACTCGATCATATCGGTGCCAAGCACAAGCGCCCGCGCTATGCTGGCCGCCCGAGTTCGGCCGCTACGGCGACGGGATTGACGAGCAAGCATTTGCGCGAGTTGAAGGCCTTCCTCGACGAGGCTCTGAGCTAGGCCGAACAGGGACGGACAACGAACGATGGCGACAGAGATCCGCGTGCCGGCCTTGGGAGAATCCGTTGTCGAGGCAACGGTTGGCCAATGGTTTAAGCAGGCGGGCGACGCCGTCTCTGTCGATGAGCCCCTCGTCGAGCTGGAAACCGACAAGGTCACCGTCGAGGTCCCGGCGCCGGTCTCCGGCGTGCTGTCGGATATCAAAGTAAACCCCGGCGACACCGTCGCCGTCGGCGCGCTGCTCGGCGCCATCACCGACGGCGCCGGCAAGGCCAAGCCCGCCAAGGCCCCGCCCAAGGAGGCGAAGCCCAAGGGGGCGCCAAAGCCGGCCGAAGCCAAACCGGCCGCGCCTGCGGTCGAGCTGAAGAAGCTCGAGCGCGAGCCCCAGATCCGCGAGGAAATTACCGCCGAGGAGATGCCACCCTCGCCCGCGGCCCGCAAGCTGCTCGCCGAGAGGAGCCTTAAGCCCGGCGACGTCAAGGGATCGGGCCGCCGCGGCCAGGTGCTGAAGGGCGACGTCACCGCGCAAGCCGCCGAGGCCCTACTGCTCCGCGAGCGGCGTCCCAAGCCACCTGCGCCGGCCCGCGCGCCCGCCACACCTTCCGACGAGGCCCGCGAGGAGCGAGTGCGCATGACGCGGCTGCGCCAGACCATCGCCAAGCGCCTCAAGGAGGCGCAAGACACCGCCGCCATGCTGACCACGTTCAACGACGTGGACATGAGCGCGATCATGAAAATGCGTAAAGATTACCGCGAAGCCTTCGAGAAGAAGCACGGCGTGAAGCTCGGCTTCATGGGCTTCTTCGTGAAGGCGTGCGTGCAGGCGCTGAAAGACATTCCGGCGGTGAACGCCGAGATCGACGGCGACGACATCGTCTACAAGAACTACTACCACATCGGCGTTGCCGTCGGCACCGAGCGCGGACTGGTGGTACCTGTGTTGCGCGACGCCGATCAGATGAGCCTCGCCGAGATCGAGGCGGCGATCGCCGATTTCGGCGCTCGCGCCCGCGACGGCAAGCTCGCGCTCGAGGACATGCAAGGCGGCACCTTCACCATCTCCAATGGCGGCATTTACGGCTCGCTGCTGTCGACCCCGATCCTCAACGCGCCGCAATCGGGCATTCTCGGTATGCATCGCATCGAGGAGCGCGCCGTCGTGCGCGACGGCCAGATCGTGGCCCGGCCGATGATGTATCTCGCGCTCTCCTACGACCACCGCGTCGTCGACGGCAAAGAGGCGGTCACCTTCTTGGTGAACGTCAAAGAGTCGCTGGAAAATCCCGCCCGCCTCGTGCTCGATCTGTGAGACGATAGGTCATGGCGCAATACGACCTCATCGTCATCGGTACGGGCCCCGGCGGCTATGTGTGCGCCATCCGCGCCGCGCAACTTGGGCTGAAGGTCGCCGTGGTGGAGAAGCGCGCCACCCACGGGGGCACCTGCCTCAATGTCGGCTGCATCCCGTCCAAGGCGCTGCTGCACGCGAGCGAGGCCTACGCTGAGGCCGAACACGCCTTCGCCGGCATGGGCATCAAGGTTAGCCCCACGCTCGACCTCGCCGCCATGCTCGCCTTCAAGGATGCCGGCGTGAAGGGCAACGTAGACGGCGTCGAATTCCTCCTGAAGAAGAACAAGATCGACGCCTTCCAGGGCACGGGCCGCATCGTCGACGCCGAGACGGTCGAGGTCACAAATGACAAAGGCAAGACGCAAACCTTGGAGACCAAGGCCATCGTCATCGCCACCGGCTCCGACGTGGCGCACGTGCCCGGCATCGACGTGGACGAGAAGCGCATCGTCTCCTCGACCGGCGCGCTCGACCTGCCGAAAGTGCCGAAGCGCCTAGTGGTGATCGGCGGCGGCTATATCGGGCTCGAGCTCGGCTCCGTGTGGTCGCGGCTCGGGGCGAAAGTCACCGTGGTCGAGATGCTGCACACCATCACCCCCGGCCTCGACGGCGAGCTCGCCAAGCAGCTCCAGCGCATCCTCGAGAAGCAGGGCCTCACCTTCAAGCTCGGTGCCAAGGTCACCAAGGTCGACGCTAAGGGCAAGACGCGTCACGCTCACCATCGAGCCGGTCGATGGCGGCAAGGCGGAAGAGCTGGACTGCGACGTGGTGCTGGTGGCCATCGGCCGCGTGCCGAACACCGAAGGGCTCGGCCTCGCCGACGTCGGCGTCGAGACCCATAACCGCGGCCGCATCGTGGTCGACCATAACTTCCAGACCACGGTGCCGGGCATCTATGCCATCGGCGACGTGATCGCCGGTCCCATGCTCGCCCACAAGGCGGAAGAGGAAGGCGTCGCCGTGGCCGAGCTCCTGGCCGGCCAAGCCGGTCACGTGAATTACGACGTGATCCCGTCGGTGGTCTACACCGCGCCGGAAGTGGCGAGCGTCGGCAAGACCGAGGAGCAGCTCAAAGAGGAAGGTCGCCACTACAAGGTCGGTAAGTTCCCCTTCACCGCCAATGGCCGCGCCAAGGTCAACCGCACCACGGACGGCTTCGTGAAGATCCTCGCCGATGAGACGACCGACCGCGTGCTCGGCGTGCACATCATCGGGCCCGACGCCGGCACCATGATCGCCGAGGCTGCCGTGCTCATGGAATTCGGCGGCTCCGCCGAGGATTTGGCCCGCACCTGCCACGCCCACCCGACCCTGAACGAAGCGGTCAAAGAGGCGGCGCTCGCCGTCGACAAGCGCCCCATCCATATGTAGGCGGCTAATCCAGCGTTCGGCGGAAGCGCAACAGCGCCAGCCCCATGGCGGCCACCAGGAAGATCACCAGCGCCAGCACGTCGATCCTCATCTCGGCGAAGTCGTTCCCCTTCAGCATGATGCCGCGCACGATGCGCATGAAGTGGGTCAGCGGCAGGATCTCGCCGATCCATTGCGCCCAATGCGGCATGCCGCGGAACGGGAACATGAAGCCCGACAAGAGAATGTTCGGCAGAAAGAAGAAGAAGGTCATCTGCACCGCCTGAAGCTGATTCTCGGCGATGGTCGAGAACGTATAGCCCACGGCGAGGTTCGCCGCCGCAAACAGCGTGGCCAGCGCCACCAGCAGCCACACGCTGCCGAGGATCGGCACGCCGAACACGAGATGGGCCGCGCCGATGATGATGGTCATCTGCACGAAGCCGACGAGCACGAACGGCGCGATCTTGCCGATCATGATCTCGACCGGCTTGATGGGCATGGCGAGCAGGCTCTCCATGGTGCCGCGTTCGATCTCGCGCGTCACGGCGAGCGCGGTGAACATCATCATGGTCATGGTCAGAACCACGCCGAGCAGCCCGGGCACGATGTTGTATTGGGTGAGGCCTTCGGGGTTGTAGCGCCGCTGCAGCGTGAGCTCGAAGGGTGGCGCCTCTGCCTTGATGGAATCGTCGGGCCCGCGCAGCTCGCGGCGGAGTGCCGTGTCGACCAGCCCCGTCACCGCGGAGATCGCCGTGCCCGTTGCCACGGGATCGGTCGCATCGGCAATGACCAAGAGCTGCGGCCGGTCGCCCCGGCGTATGTCGCGCTCGAAGCTCGCCGGAACTTCCACGGCGAACTGCACCTCGCCCGAAGCCAGCATCCGGTCGATTTCGGCCGGATCGCGCACCTGTTTCACGAACTCGAAATAGTCGCTGTTCTTCATCGCCGCGAGCACGGCGCGGGTCAGTGGGCCGTCGTCGCGCGTCAACACCGCCGTCGGCAAATGCTTCGGATCGGTGTTGATGGCATAGCCGAACAGCACGAGCTGCAGGATGGGGATGAAGATCATCGTGGCGAAGGTCATGCGGTCGCGCCGCATCTGCACGAATTCCTTGACGATCATCGCCCATGTGCGTTTGAGGAAGCCGGGATCGCCTCGTGCCGGGGTCTGGCGCTTGTAAGCTGCCGCGCTCATGCCGCGTAATTGTCCTTGGCGGTGCCCATGAGGAGGATAAACACGTCCTCGAGGCTCGGCTCGCCGCGCGTCCAGCGATGCCCGCTATCGTCCTTCTTCGCCGCCGCGATGGCTGCGTCCAGCGCCCGCTTGTCATGGCCGGAGACATGCAGCTCGGCCCCGAACGACGCGACCATGTCGATGCCCTTGCGGCTCTCAAGCTCGAGCGCAAGATCGTGCAGATTGGGGCCCGACACGATCCACGTGCTCAAGCCGGACTGGGCGACCAGCTGGGCCGCCGTGCCTTTCGCCAGCAATTCGCCGAAGGCGATATAGGCCAGCTCATGGCAGCGCTCGGCCTCGTCCATGTAGTGGGTGGAGACGAGCACGGTGATGCCTTCCGCGGCGAGCCCGTGGATCTCGTCCCAGAACTCGCGCCTTGCCTTGGGATCGACGCCGGCCGTCGGCTCGTCGAGCAGCAGCAGCTGCGGGTTGGGCAGGATGCAGGCGCCGAGCGCGAGCCGCTGCTTCCAGCCGCCCGACAACTCGCCGGCGAGCTGGTCGGCGCGCCCCGATAGGCCGAGGCGGTCGATCGCCTCCTTCGCCGCGCGGCGCGGGTTCGGCACCCCATAGACCCGCGCCACGAACTCCAGATTCTCGCGGATGGAGAGGTCGGTATAGAGGCTGAAGCGCTGCGTCATGTAACCCACATGGCGCTTGATCTCGTCCTGCTGGGTGAGGATGTCGTAACCGAGACAGGTGCCGTCGCCCGAGTTCGGGCGTCAGCAGCCCGCACAGCATGCGCAACGTGGTAGTCTTGCCGCTGCCGTTCGGCCCGAGGAAGCCGTAGATCTCGCCCTTCGGCACTTTCAGGCTCAAGTCATGCACCACGACGTGGCCGTCGAAGCTCTTGGTGAGCCCGTGCACGTCGATGGCGATCTCCTTCATCGCTGCACCATTTGCTCGTTCGATCCGAGCGTCACCGTGATCGGCTGCCCCGCCGTCAGCTGGGTGGCGTCCTCTTGAGGCCGCGCCTCCACCAGGTACACGAGCTTCTTGCGCTGCTCCTGGGAGAAGATGACCGGCGGCGTGAACTCGGCGTCGCGGGCGATGAAGTTGATCTTGGCGGTCAAGCCGGGCGGGCAGCCGTCGCAGGAGACTTTGACGATCTCGCCGACACGGAGCTTGGCGCGGTCCGGCTCGGAGACGAAGAAGCGCGCCTTGAGGTTGCCCGGCGGCAACAGCGCCACCACGCCCTGGCCGGCATTCACCACCTCCCCCGGGCGGAAATAGACCTCCTCGATCGATCCGTTCGCCGGCGCGTAGACCTGTCGCTTGGCCAGGTTCTTCTCGGCTTCGTCGAGGGAATGCTTCGCCTCGGTGACGGAGGCGGCCGCAGCCTCGATGATGCCCGACCGGTTGGGTATCTGCGCCGCCTCGATGCGCCGCTCCGCCTCGGCCACCGCCGCTTGATTGCTGTCATGCTGGGCCACCGCGTCGTCGAGTTGCGCCTTGGCCACCCAGCCTTTGTCGTAGAGCGCCTGCACGCGGTCCAAGTTCAGCTGCGACTGCTTGAGCATGGCTTGCGCCCGGACGAGCGCAGATTTCAGCACATCGATCTCCTGCGGCCTCTGCATCTCGGCTTGCGCGTCGGCGAGCCGCGCCTCGGCTTCCGTCACCCGGGCCTTCGCCGCTTCGACCGACGCCTCCTGCTCGGAGCTTTCCAGCGTGAAGATCGGATCTCCGGTCTTCACCTGATCGCCTTCCTGCACGTCGAGCGTGGCGATACGGCCGCCTTGCTCGGAGCCCACCAGCACGAGGTCGGCCTCCATATAGCCCGGCACTTCCGCGGCTTCGTTAGCCGGGTAGGTGAACCAGACCAACCCGAGTACGGTCGCGACAATGAGGCCGATGACGAGGAACGCGGTGCGGCTCATTAGGCCCCGTCCTTTGCCTTGACGGCGTCGACGATGAGATCGATGTGCGTCTTGAGCATCGCGTCGGTGTCGAGGTGATGGTGCCGCTCGAACAGCGCGCGCCAAATGACCGCCATGAGCATCGGCGCGATCAGCAATTGCGGGAACTCGCGCAAAGGCGTCTCGCGGAACTCGCCGCGCGCCACGCCGCGGTCGATCAGTCCCCTCAGCGTCTCAAGTCCGCGCGACACGACGGTGTCGAAATAGAATTCGGTCAGTTCGGGGTGCTTGTGGCCTTCGGCGATCAGAAGTCGCACGATGAACACGCGCTTCGAGCACACGAGCTCCTGGATGAAGCTCAGGAACGGCCCCTTGAGAAAGTCCTCGACCGAGAGCGTGGTCGTGTCCATCTGCCCGCGGATCACGTCGAAATGCGAGGTGATGACGCTGCGCACCACCGCCTTGAACAGCTCTTCCTTGGTCTTGAAGTAGAGATAGGGCAGGCCCTTGGAGACGCGGGCGCGCCCCGCCACGTCCTCGAGCCGCGTCCCCGCATAACCGTTCGCGGCGAACTCCTCGAAGGCGGCCGCCACGATTTCCTGCGAGCGGTCGTCCTTCCGGGTTCGGCGGCGCGGGGTGTCCATCTCTCGCTTCTGGGTCTTCGCGTGGGCCATGGCTCATACCCTTCCGTTTGCCCCTGACAAATATGACTGACCAGTCAGTACCGCAATGGGCAAAGCGCGAAAAGGCCCGGAAATCGGCAAAAATACTTAGCGGAGAGATAAGCCTAGGTCCGGGGGTCAGGCCCGGGGGTGAGCGCTCTCGTAGGTCTTCAAGAGATGCGCGCGATCGACCTCCGTATACCCTTGCGTGGTCGACAGGCTCGCGTGACCGAGGAGTTCCTGGATCGCGCGGAGGTCGGCGCCGGCGCCCAACAGATGCGTGGCGAAGGAGTGCCTGAGCGCATGCGGCGTGGCGGTTTCGGGAAGCCCGAGCGCGGCGCGGGCCTTCGCCATGCGGAGCTGGATGATGCGGGGCGAGAGCTGCTTGCCGCGCGCGCCGATGAACAGCGGATCGTCCGATGCGAGCTTAGCGGGGCAGAGCTTGAGATAGCGCTCGATCGCCTGCCGCGTGATCGGCAGCACCGGCACCACGCGCGTCTTGTTGCCTTTGCCGGTCACGCGCAGCATGTCGCGCCCTTTGATCGGCGCGTCTTTCACGCGCAGCGACAAGGCTTCGGAGATGCGAAGACCCGAGCCGTAGAGCAGCGTCAGCACGGCGGTGTCGCGCGCGAGGATCCATTCCGGCGCGTCCGCGCCGTCAATGTCGGCGCCATCGATGAGCGCGGTTGCCTTGGGCGCGGTGAGCGGTTTCGGCACCGAATGCGGCAGCTTCGGCAGCGACACGGCGCGGATCGCGTCGTTCTTGCCCGAGACCTCGCCGCTCGAGGAAGCGGTAGAACATGCGAAGCGCGCTCAAAGTGCGCGACAAACTCCGGCTCCCGACGTCTTGCGCGCGGCGCGCGGCGAGGAACGCGCGCACGTCACGCGCCGACAGCGAGAAGCAGCAGCTTGAGGTCGGGCCGGCGCCCGCAATGGCCGGCAAGGAAGTCGCAAGAACTGGCTGAGGTCGCGCCGATAGGCCTCGACGGTGTGGGCGGCGAGCTGGCGTTCGGTCATCAGATAGACGAACCAGGCATTGACCGCGCGGTCCACGTCCGGCGCGGCCCTGATCGCGCGTGCCTTCTGCGCTCCTGCCTTGGTTGCCATGCGGCCCTCCATTTGCCCCTTGCAGGCTACTATGGGTCGGTGAGTCGTTAACTCCCACTTAACCTCGAAGAGCGCGCCCTGGCCAAGTCTTCCAGCAAAACCAAGCCGTCCCAAGGCAAGACGTTCCAAGGAAAATCCCGCCCAGGGACCGTGCCGGTGACGGTACCCGTCCTGCTGCCGCTCGCGCTCCCCGCGCCTTACGACTACCTGGTGCCCAAAGGCGACCACGTGGAGCCCGGCGAATTCGTCGTCGTGCCGCTCGGGCCGGTCGAATACATCGCTGCCGTGTGGCGCCGTCCGCAAGGGGAAGCGCCACCCAAGATCGAGCGAAAGAGACTTCGCGAGATCGTCAGAGATCCTCGACGACGTGCCGAAGCTTCCGCCCGTCTCGCTCGACTTCGCCGACTGGGTCGCGGGCTACACGCTCTCCTCGCCCGGCATGGTCTTGCGCATGATGATGAGCGCCGGCTCCGCCTTCCAGCCGCCGGCGCCCCGCTACGGCGTGCGGCTCGAAGGCCCACCGCCGGGGCGCATGACGCCGGCCCGTGCCCGGGTGATCGAGGCGGCGAAGAACGGCCTCATCTGGGTGAAGTCTTCCCTGGCCGAAGCGGCGGGCGTGAGCCCCGGCGTCATCGACGGCCTGGTCGATGCGGGGACCCTGATCGCCGAGCCGCTCCCCGACTGGCACGCCATGCCGCTCGACACCTCGCGCGAGCGCGCCACGCTCAACAAGGATCAAGCCGAAGCCGCGAAGGCGCTCTTGAAGAACACGGGAGACGGCTTCGCCGTGACCCTGCTCGACGGCGTCACCGGCTCCGGCAAGACCGAGGTCTATTTCGAGGCGATCGCGCAATGCTTGGAGCGCGGGCAACAGGCGTTGGTGCTCATGCCCGAGATCGCACTGACCGGCGCACTTCCTCGCCCGCTGCGAGGAGCGCTTCGGCGCCAAGCCCGCCGAGTGGCACTCGGGGCTCACGCCCTCGATGCGCGGCCGCGTCTGGCGCGCGGTGGCCGAGAACAAGGCGAAGCTCGTGGTCGGCGCCCGCTCGGCGCTGTTCCTGCCCTTCCCCGATCTCGGCCTCATCGTCGTCGATGAGGAGCACGACCAGGCCTACAAGCAGGAGGACCGCGTCGCCTATCAGGCACGCGATATGGCGGTGGTCCGCGCGCATCTCGGCGCATGTCCTTGCGTGCTGAGTTCGGCCACGCCGTCCATCGAAAGCCTGGTCAATGTCGAATGGGGCCGCTACCGGCACATCCGCATCGAGACCCGCTACAAGGCGGCAGCCCTGCCGGCCATCCAAGCCATCGACATGCGGGTCAATCCGCCCGAGCGCGGGGCTTGGCTCTCGCCCGTGCTGACCGACGCGGTTGCCGAGACGCTGGCGCGCGGCGAGCAGGCGCTGCTCTTTCTCAATCGCCGCGGTTATGCGCCGGTGACGCTCTGCCGCAAATGCGGCTTCCGCTTCGAGTGCCCCAATTGCTCGGCCTGGCTCGTCGAGCACCGGTTTCGCCGCCGGCTCGAATGCCACCATTGCGGCAAGTTCATCCCCATCCCGCACGAATGTCCGAGCTGCGGCGCGGAGGAGTCGCTCGTCGCCTGCGGCCCCGGCATCGAGCGCATCGCCGAAGAGGTGGCCGAGCTTTTCCCAGAAGCGCGCCGCGTGCTCTTGTCGAGCGACCTCACGCCGTCCATCGCCGATCTGCGCGAGACGCTCCGCGAGATCGAAGCCCGCGAGGTCGACGTCATCATCGGCACCCAGCTCGTGGCCAAAGGCCATCACTTCCCGGGGCTGGCGCTGGTCGGCGTGATCGATGCGGATCTCGGTCTCGCCCAAGGCGACCCTCGCGCCGCCGAGCGCACCTTCCAACTCATGAGCCAGGTCACGGGGCGTGCCGGCCGCGATGCCATTAAAGGCCGCGGCCTGATTCAGACTTATATGCCGGACCATCCGGTGATCGCGGCGCTGGTCTCCGGCGACCGCGACACGTTCTACGCGCGCGAGATCGCCGCCCGCCGCGAGGCCGGCATGCCGCCCTTCGGCCGCCTCGCCGCCATCCTCGTCACCGCCGGCGACCGGGCTCACGCCGAAGGCTATGCGCGGGAGGTGGCGCGGCACGCCCCGCAAGCCGAAAAAATCCAGGTGCTTAGGCCCTGCCGAGGCGCCGCTTTCGGTGATCCGCGGCCGCTACCGCTACCGCCTCCTGGTCAAGGCCACGCGCGAGGCCGACCTCCAGGCTTATTTGCGGTTGTGGCTTAGCCGACGTGCCCAAGGCGCGCGGCGACATCCGCCTCACCGTCGACATCGACCCTTACAGCTTCTTGTAGATGGCCCCGAAGGGGGCCACAGGGCCGCAGGGTGAACCCCCATATTGCGCCCCCTTCACCCTTGTGTTACAGGCACCGCGGGTTTCCGGGGGACCGTTTTCGGGGGCTTCTACCCGTTGACGCGGAGGCTCTAAATCCCAGCATTTTCCGGGGTCCGAGGGTGGGACGGCTTCGCGAAGCCCCCGCTCGTGAGCAAGAGGCGTTTTTCGAAGTGGCAGGCGAGGACCATATCGTATCGGGCGTTGCAGGCCGCTATGCCCACGCCCTGTTCGAGCTCGGCCTCGAGGAGAAGGCGCTGGAGCAGATCGAGGTCGATCTCAACCGCTTCGGTGAGGCGCTCGATGCCGTGGAGGACCTGGCTCGGCTGGTGAAGAGCCCCGTATTTTCCGCCGAGGAACAGGGCCGGGCGCTCGCCGCCATCCTCGATGAGCTCAAGATCGAGGGGCTCACCAAGAACTTCCTCCTCCTCGTCTCCAAGAACCGCCGCCTGTTCGCGGCTCCCGACATGATCCGCGCCTTCCGTGCCATGCTCGCCGCCCACAGGGGCGAGACGAGCGCCACGGTCACCGCGGCATCGAAACTCACCGAAGCACAAGTCACCGCGCTGAAGCAGGCGTTGCAGGCCGCGCTCGGCAAGGACGTCATGCTCGATCAGCGTGTCGATCCGAGCCTCATCGGCGGCCTCATGGTCAAAGTGGGCAGCCGCATGATCGACACCTCGCTTCGCACCAAACTCACTAGTCTCAAGCACGCCATGAAAGAGGTTGGCTAATGGATATCAGGGCCGCCGAGATCTCCGCGATCCTCAAGGAGCAAATCAAGAATTTCGGGCAGGAAGCCGAAGTCGCCGAAGTCGGCCAGGTGCTTTCCGTCGGTGACGGTATCGCCCGCGTCTATGGGCTCGACAAGGTCCAGGCCGGCGAGATGGTCGAATTCGCCGACGGCACGCGCGGCATGGCGCTGAACCTCGAGGTCGACAATGTCGGCATCGTGATCTTCGGCGACGACCGCAACATCGAGGAAGGCGACATCTGTCAAGCGCACCGGCGCCATCGTCGAAGTGCCGGTGGGCAAGGGCCTGCTCGGCCGCGTGGTGGACGCGCTCGGCAACCCGATCGACGGCAAGGGCCCGATCGAGTCTGACGAGAAGCGCCGCGTGGACGTGAAAGCGCCGGGCATCATTCCCCGCCAGTCGGTGCATGAGCCCATGCAGACGGGCCTGAAGGCCATCGACGCGCTGATCCCCATCGGCCGCGGCCAGCGCGAGCTCATCATCGGCGACCGCCAGACCGGCAAGACCGCGATCATCCTCGACACCATCCTCAATCAGAAGCCCATCAACGAGGGGAACGACGAGAGCGCCAAGCTTTACTGCATCTATGTCGCCATCGGCCAGAAGCGCTCGACCGTCGCCCAGTTCGTGAAGGTGCTGGAAGACAACGGCGCGCTGCCCTACTCCATCGTGGTCGCGGCCACCGCCTCCGACCCGGCGCCCATGCAGTTTCTGGCCCCGTTCGCCGGCTGCGCCATGGGCGAGTATTTCCGCGATAACGGCATGCACGCGCTGGTCTGCTATGACGATCTCTCCAAGCAGGCCGTGGCTTACCGCCAGATGTCGCTCCTGCTCCGCCGTCCCCCGGGACGCGAGGCCTATCCGGGCGACGTGTTCTATCTCCACTCGCGGCTTCTGGAGCGCGCGGCCAAGCTCAACAAGGACAACGGCTCGGGCTCGCTGACCGCGCTACCGGTGATCGAGACCCAGGCCAACGACGTGTCGGCCTATATCCCGACCAACGTGATCTCCATCACCGACGGCCAGATCTTCCTCGAGACCGACCTGTTCTATCAGGGCATCCGGCCCGCGGTGAACGTGGGTCTGTCGGTGTCGCGCGTGGGCTCCGCCGCCCAGGTGAAGGCCATGAAGCAGGTGGCCGGCAAGATTAAGGGCGAGCTCGCCCAGTATCGCGAGATGGCGGCCTTCGCCCAGTTCGGCTCCGACCTCGACGCCACCACCCAGCGCCTGCTGAACCGTGGCGCGCGCCTGACCGAGCTTCTCAAGCAGCCCCAGTTCTCGCCGATGAAGGTCGAGGAGCAGGTGGTGGTGATCTATGCCGGCGTGAACGGCTATCTCGATCCCATCAAGGTCACCGAGGTCGGCCGCTTCGAGGACGAGCTGCTCCGCTATCATGCGCGCCGAGCATCAGGACATCATGGAAGATATCCGCGACAAGAAGCAGATCTCCGACGAGACGGGCGCGAAGCTGAAGGACGCTGTCGACAAGTTCGCCAAGGCCTTTGCGTGAGTTGATCCATGGCGTCCCTGAAGGAGCTCCGCAACCGTATCGCCTCGGTCAAGGCGACCCAGAAGATCACCAAGGCCATGCAGATGGTGGCCGCGGCGAAGCTTCGGCGTGCGCAGACCGCGGCTGAGGCCGCCAGGCCTTACGCGGAACGGATGGAATCGGTGCTCTCCAACCTCGCCACGGCCTTGGAAGGCCGCGAGGGCGGCCCGCCGCTGATGGTCGGCACCGGCAAGGACGACGTCCATCTTCTCATTGTCTGCACCGCCGAGCGCGGGCTGTGCGGCGCCTTCAACTCCTCCATCGTTCGGCTCGCCCGCGAGCACATCCTGCGCCTCCGCGGCCAAGGCAAAGAGGTGAAGATCCTCTGCGTCGGCAAGAAGGGCCTCGACCAGCTCCGCCGCCAGTTCAAGGATCTCATCATCGACACGATCGAGTTCCGCGGCGTTCGCCAGCTCACCTTCGAGCATGCCGAGCAGGTCTCCGAAAAGGTGCTCACCCTGTTCGCCGAGGGCGCCTTCGACGTCGCCACGCTGTTCTTCTCGCGCTTCAAGTCGGTGATCAGTCAGATCCCGACCGCCCAGCAGGTCATTCCCGCCTCGATCCCGGAGGAGAGCAACGGCACGGACCTCGGCGGCGCCGTCTACGAGTACGAGCCGGACGAGGCCGAGATCCTGACCGAGCTTCTGCCGCTCAACATCACCGTGCAGGTCTTCAAGGCGCTGCTCGAGAACGCGGCCTCCGAGCAGGGCGCTCGTATGAGCGCCATGGACAGCGCCACCCGCAATGCCGGCGATATGATCGGCAAGCTGACCCTGAACTACAACCGCACCCGTCAGGCGCAGATCACCAAGGAGCTGATCGAGATCATCTCCGGCGCCGAGGCGCTCTAGTCACCAAAGGAACGTACCGATGGCAAAGAAACCAGTGGTTGCCGAGACCAAGAAGCAAGAGAAGCGGATCGCCGAAGGCAAGGGCGCCAAGGGCCATATCCGGCAAGTGACCGGCGCCGTCGTCGACGTGCAGTTCGATGACAATCTGCCCAAGATCCTGAACGCGCTGGAGACCGACAATCACGGCACGCGCCTCGTGCTCGAAGTGGCTCAGCATCTCGGCGAGAACACCGTGCGCACCATCGCCATGGACTCCACCGAAGGTCTGGTACGCGGCCAAGAAGTGGTCGACAGCGGCGAGCCGATCGCCGTGCCGGTCGGCGAAAAGACCTTGGGCCGCATCATGAACGTGGTCGGCGAGGCCGTGGACGAGGCCGGTCCCATCGAGACCGAGGCGACCCGTCCGATCCACGCCCCGGCCCCGTCTTACGTCGATCAGTCGACGGAATCGGAGATCTTGGTCACCGGCATCAAGGTGGTGGACCTGCTCGCGCCCTACTCCAAGGGCGGCAAGATCGGCCTGTTTGGCGGCGCCGGCGTCGGCAAGACCGTGCTCATCATGGAGCTGATCAACAACGTCGCCAAGGCGCACGGCGGTTACTCCGTGTTCGCCGGCGTGGGCGAGCGCACCCGCGAGGGCAACGACCTCTACCACGAGATGATCGAGTCCGGCGTGAACAAGGACCCGAAGAAGGGCTCGGTCGAGGGCTCCAAATGCGCCCTGGTGTACGGTCAGATGAACGAGCCGCCCGGCGCCCGCGCCCGTGTCGGCCTGTCCGGCCTCACCGTCGCCGAGTATTTCCGCGACCAGGGCATGGACGTGCTGTTCTTCGTCGACAACATCTTCCGCTTCACCCAAGCGGGCTCCGAGGTGTCGGCGCTTCTCGGCCGTATCCCTTCCGCCGTGGGCTATCAGCCGACGCTCGCCACCGACATGGGCGCGCTGCAAGAGCGCATTACCACGACCCAGAAGGGCTCGATCACCTCGGTGCAGGCCATTTACGTGCCGGCAGACGACTTGACCGACCCGGCCCCGGCCACGTCGTTCGCGCATTTGGATGCCACGACCGTGCTGTCGCGCTCCATCGCCGAGAAGGGCATCTATCCGGCCGTGGACCCGCTCGACTCCACCTCGCGCATGCTCGACCCGCGCATCGTCGGCGAGGAGCACTACGAGGTCGCCCGCCGCGTGCAGGAGATCCTGCAACGCTACAAGGCGCTCCAGGACATCATCGCCATTCTCGGCATGGACGAGCTGTCGGAAGAGGACAAGATCACCGTGGCCCGCGCCCGTAAGATCGAGCGCTTCCTGTCCCAGCCCTTCCACGTGGCCGAGGTGTTCACCGGCTCGCCCGGCGTGTTCGTCGACCTGGCCGACACCATCAAAGGCTTCAAGGGCCTGTGCGAGGGCGACTACGACCACCTGCCGGAGGCGGCCTTCTATATGGTCGGCACCATCGACGAGGCCGTGACCAAGGCCGAGAAGCTTGCTGCTGAGGCCGCCTAATGGCTGATCCGTTCAATTTTGAGCTGGTATCGCCGGAACGGCTTCTCGTCTCCGGCGACGTGGAGCAGGTGCTGGTGCCGGGCGCGGAGGGCGACATGACCGTGTTCGCCAAGCACGCGCCCGTGCTCACCACGCTGCGCCCGGGCCTGCTCGACATCGGCTTCCCGGGCGGCAAGAGCCAGCGCTTCTTCATCCGCGGGGGCTTTGCCGAGGTCAATCCGGCCGGCCTTATCGTTCTCGCCGAGACAGCCATCGACCTCGACGAGTTGAAGGCGGAGCAACTGGCCCAGGCCATCAAGGACGCCGAGGAAGACGTCGCCGATCTGAGCGACGACGCTAAGGATCGCGCCCAGACTAAGCTCGATCACCTCCGCCAGGTCCAGACGACGCTCAATCTCTAGGTCGTAGAAGCCACCTATCCGAGCGTGATGAGCGGCGCGAACTCCGCCACCACCTGGGCATAGACCTCGCGCTTGAACGGCACCACGAGGTCGGGCAGCTCCGCCGCCGGCACCCACCGCCAGGCATCGAACTCCGCCTTGTGGCCCGGATGCGGCCCGAGATCGATCTCGCTCTCGTCGCCCTCGAAACGCGCGGCGAGCCACATCTGCTCCTGGCCGCGATACCGGCCCTTCCAGGCGACCCCGACAAGCGCCGGCGGCAGCTCGTAGCGAAGCCAGTCTTTCGTCTGCGCGATGAACCGCGCGCTCCGCACGCCGGTTTCCTCCCAGAGCTCGCGGCGCGCCGCTTCCTCCGGCGCCTCCCCCTCGTCCACGCCGCCTTGGGGCATCTGCCACCAATTGCCTTCGCCTTCCGATGCCCCTTTGCGCTCGGCGCGGCGGCCGACGAACACCAAGCCTTGCGCGTTGAGCAGCATCACGCCGACGCAGGGCCGGTAGGGCAGCTGGGACGCCTCTGTCATGGGAAAGAGATCAGCTCTGCCGCTGCGACCGCATGGCGGCGCTGACCGGAACGAGCACGAGGCCTTTGGCTTGGAGCGAGCCGGCCCATTCGGTGATCTGCTTGACCGTGGCGGGCTCCGCGCTGGCGACGCCGATGGCGGCGCCTTGCGCCTTGGCCGCGGCCTCTAGCTCCGCCAAGGTCTTGGCCATCTGAGCCGCATCGAGCTGGACTTGCGCCACGGAATAGTCGAGGCCGAGCCCTTTGGCCACCTGGCCCGCGACAGAGCCCTCGACGCTGCCGTCGTCCAAATAGAGCAGGCCGCGGCGCTTCACCTCTTCGAGCACCGGCTGGAGCGAGCCTTCCGTCGCCTCGAACTTGGCGCCCATGTGGTTGGTCACGCCCACATAGCCGGTGTAGCGCGACATCAGCCACTGAAGCCGTTTGATGTTTTCGTCTGTGGGGAGGGTCGTGAGGAGAGTGTGGGGGCCGGGATCTTCGGCCGGGTAGTCTTTAGGCTCCAGGGGGATCGCGAGGAGAACCTCGTGGCCGTCGGCGCGGGCCTTGGTCACCCACTCCTGGAGGCTGCGCCCGTAGGCGCCGTAGGCGATGCTCACAGGCGGCGGCAGGCCTTTGATCACATCGCCGTCGGGGCGCCCCGGGAACACCGAGCCCGCTGACCAGCACAGCCACGCGGGGTGGACCTCCGGCCACCTGCCCATATAGCGAAGCCCGCGCATAGACCTCGGCCGGACGGCGCCCATCGGCGGCGATCTTGGGCAATGGTCCGTATTTCGACTCTTCCACCAGCGCCGGCACGGGCACGTCTGCAAGCGGGACCGACCCGGTGGTATCGATACCGGCCGTCAAATCGGCGGTGGCGATCTTTTCCCCGCCAGGCTGAACGCCCTCGGCCTCACCGTGCCGCTCGGGTTGCTCCAACGACCCGCCAGGACCCGGGATCCCGGGGGCGGCCGGCATCATGGTCGTGCCCGGCGGTGCGAGCGCCGGTGGTGGCTGCGGCACCGGCGCGGTGACGGGGCCGGTCACGCCAAATCCGGGCGGCAGTTCGATATTGTCGGCTTTCGACTTGGGCGGAGCGGCTGGAGGCGCGGAATCGATCGGCAGGACGGCGACCGGTTCGCCCGCGTTGCCGCCCGGGAAGAACACGAGGACGGCGACGCCGAGGACCAATGTCCAGAACACAATCCCAGCACCGATGGCCAGGGCTCTCATCGTTTCATCCTCCCCGCTTCCCGGCCGTAGTCTGGGGCTAACACCGCCTCTCCGGGGCCATCGCGATCAGCATCGACAGGCTTAGCCTAGTTGGCTTCCGCCTTCTTCTTGACGTCCGTGTCGACCGATTTGATGCCCCTCAAGAGATCGAGGGCATAGTTTAGCTGTGTGTCCTTCTCCTTGTCCTGGGGCACGTAGGCTGAACTCCCGGACTCTTCTTTTTCGCTTCCTTGTTCATCCTCACGCTTGAGATGACCACGCAGATCGGCTTCGCCGCGTGTGCCTTGGATCTCGACCTTCTTCTTGAGGTCCTCGGGCAACTCCTCCTCGACTACGACCTCGGGATCGATGCCCTTGGCCTGGATCGAGCGGCCCGACGGCGTGTAGTAACGCGCCGTGGTGAGCCGGAGCGCGCCGTTGGAGCCGCCGAGCGGGATAATGGTTTGCACCGAACCCTTACCGAACGAGCGGGTGCCGACCACGGTTGCCCGGTGATGATCCTGGAGCGCGCCGGCGACGATCTCCGACGCCGAAGCCGAGCCGCCATTGACCAGAACCACCATCTTCTTGCCGTCGGTGAGGTCGCCGGCCCGCGCGTTGGAGCGTTGTGTCTCTTCCAGATTGCGGCCGCGCGTCAGCACGATGGCGCCCTGGTTCAAGAACGTATCGGACACCGAGATGGCCTGGTCGAGCAGGCCGCCCGGATTGTTGCGCAGATCTAGGATGTAGCCCTTGAGATTCGGCCCAAGCTTCTTCTTCAGATCCTCGATCGCCTTTTGCAGGTTCTCCGTCGTCTGCTCGTTGAACGTCGTCACCCGGATGTAGCCGACGTCATCGCCCTCGGCGTTGTATTTCACCGGATTGATATGGATGATGTCGCGGACGACTTTGACGTCGAACGGATCCTCCACGCCCTTGCGCACGACAGTCAGCGTGATCGGCGAGTTCACCGGCCCGCGCATCTTCTCCACCGCCTCTTGCAAGGTGAGGCCGAGGATCTGCTCCTTGTCGAGATGGGTGATCAGGTCACCGCTCATCAGACCGGCTTTTGAAGCAGGCGTATCCTCGATGGGCGACACGACCTTGACCACGCCGTTCTCCATGGTGACCTCGATCCCGAGCCCGCCGAACTCGCCGCGGGTCTGCACCTGCATGTCGCGGAAATGCTCCCGATTGAGATAGGCCGAATGCGGGTCGAGCCCGGCCAGCATTCCGTTGATCGCAGACTCGATTAGCTGGGAATCCTCGGGCTTCTCGACATAGTCGGCGCGCACCCGCTCCAGGACCTCGCCGAACAGGTCGAGCTGCTTGTAGATCTCCGAGTTCGCCGCGGAAGCCGACTGGCTGCGAGCCAAGCTCACCATCGTCGACCCGGCAGCGAGCACAGCCAACACCAGAAGCGCCCAGAGCGCGTATTCCGATTTCCGCATCATCCTTGCACCTTCCCGGATGCCGCGGCCCACCATGGGCCGGGGTCTATTGGCCTTCCGTCCTTCCTGAATTCGACATAGAGGACGGGGCTTGAACTGTCTTCGCCGCTGCTGCCCGACGCTGCCGCGCTTCCCATCACGGCGATGGGCTCACCGGCAAGAACAAATTGGCCAAGGCTCACATCGATGCGGCTCATCCCCGCAAGCAAAAGATGATAGCCCCCGCCCGCATTGATGATCAAGAGTTGGCCATAAGAGCGGAACGGCCCGGCGTAGACCACCCAGCCGTCGGCAGGGGCGGTAATCCGGGCTTCTTCGCGGGTTTGCAGCGAAATTCCCTTGAGGGTAGTGCCTGCGGCATCGGCGTCGCCGAAGCCGTGCACCTGGCGCCCTTGGGCCGGCAACCTTAACGTGCCCTTGGCCTGCTCGAAGGGCATAGCGGGCTTCAGCCGGTCGGGGCTGGCAAACGCCACTTGGGTCGATTCGGGCTTGATTTCGACCACCTTCTCGTTGGCAGGGGTCGCCATGACCTCCTGCTGCAACCGGGCGCGGAGGGCCTTCTCAGCGGCGATCTCGGCGTCGTACTGGGCGACCTCGGCCTTGGCGATCTGCGCGTCGAGGCGCTCGATCAGCTCATTCAGATTGACGGCGTCGGCGGCCAGCTGCTCGGCGGACTGCGTCACCTGGGTCAGCTCGACCTTGCCTTGTGCGAGCTTCGATTTTTTCTCTTCCAGCAGCGCGTCGAGACGCGCCCGCTCGGCGGTGAGGCTGTCGGCCTCGCGCTTCTGCTCGTCGCGGCGCTCGCGGATGCCGTTCTCGAGCGCAACCAGCCCTTTCAGCTCTTGGCTGAGGTTGTCGGCCTGGTATTTCAGCTCGGGGTAGACCTTGGCGAGCAGCATGGCGCCGCGCACCACGGCAAGCGCATCGTCGCGGCGTGTCACGATCGCAGGCGGCGGCGTGCGCCCAATCCTCTGCATGGCGCTCAGCATCTGGACGATGGCTTCTTTCCGCTCGGTAATCGAGCTTTGGATGACGTTCACCTGCTCGGTGAGCTCGGCGAGCTTGCCTTCGGTCTCCGACAGCTTCGCTTCGCTCGCCTGCACTCTCTTACCGGCCTCGATCAGCTCGCTATTGAGCCGCGCACGTTCTTCCGCCAGGGCGGCGAGGTTCTTGGTGAGGCCCTCGGCTTTGACCCGGCTCGACTGCAATTCCTGCTCGGTCTCGTCGAGGCGCTTCTTCGCCTCGTCGCGGGAGAGGTCGTCCTCGGCGTGAACCTGCCACGACGAGACACAGAGCAGACCGGCGAAGAGCAGAGCAAACCGCAGTCTTTTTGATGAGAAAGGCAATCGATCGGGTTGCGCCATACGCCCTGGCCGTTCAGTCGATGGCACCGGAGGGAAACGGCAGAATCAAGGCAAAACGCTTACGAATCCTTAACCTTAGAAGCCTGGTTAAGCCCGGTGATAGGGATGGCCGGCCAGGATGGTCATGGCCCGGTAGAGCTGCTCGGCAAGGACGATGCGGGCAAGCCCGTGCGGCAGGGTCATGGGGCCGAGCGAAAGCACCAATTCGGCCTTGTCCCGGGCCGTCTGGCCGAGCCCATCGGCCCCGCCGACCAGGAAGGCCAGGCCCCCGGCGCCCCCGTCGCGGTATTTCGCGAGCGCTGTTGCGAAAGCCTCGCTGGACAGCATCTTCCCGGCGGGGTCGAGCGAGATCAGGGTGTGTGCGGGAGGGACCTTGGCGAGCAGGGCATCCGCCTCGGCCGCGCATCGCGCCTCAGCGCTGGTGGCCTTGGACTCCGGGAACTCGAGGCTTGCGAGCGGCGAGAGGCTGAGGCTCCGGCCGAGCACCTCGGCGCGGGCGAGATAGTGGGCGTAGAGCTCCCGCTCTGGGCCCTGCTTCAGTTTCCCGACGGCCGCGATCAGGAGCCGCATGGCTCATGCCTCGCTGAGGCGCCGCCGGTGGCGGTCAGCCGTCGATCAGACCACCATCCGCTCCATGGGCCGGTCGGCGGACCACATCTTCTCGAGGTTGTAGAACTCACGAACCTCGGGGCGGAAGAGATGGACGATGACATCGCCGGCATCGATCAGCACCCAGTCACCCTGAGGCAGTCCTTCGACGCGGGCGCGGCCATAGCCTTCATCCTTCAGCTTTTTGATGAGGTGGTCGGCGACGGCGCCGACATGCCGCTGTGAACGACCCGAGGCGATCACCATGTGGTCGCCGATTGAGGTCTTTCCCTTCAAGTCGATAACGACAACGTCCTCGGCCTTGGAATCGTCGAGCGTGTCGAGCACGACCTTCAGCAGTCTATTCGGATCGGCGCGAAATGACGCAAATCCGGTTGGAGGCGTGCCGTGTTCGGCACCCTCTCTAGGTGAGCGCATGTTTGAGTGGGTATCCTTCTGCCATTGCTCCCGGAAACGGCGTTGGCTGTATCTCGCGCATAATGCTGGAGGGAGCCCCTAGGTTGCCGCTTCACACCATAAAGATAGTATGCCGGCTCGGCGCGTTTCAATAGCTAGTATTCGGCACCTCTGATCTTGGTCTTATTTTGAGGTCTTTGGGTCTCTAGCCTGATTTCAAGACATTTTCGCGAAGGGCGGTCGAAGACAGGCCCGACAGCTTGTGGCTGAGGACCGTCCAGGCCGGCGGCACAAGGAGCGCCAGCCCGGCTGCATCGGTCTCGTCGACATAATAGGGCGCAAACCGTTTCGCCGCCTGGCTGGCGAAGGCCTTCAGCCGGTAGCCAGGCCGGTCCAGCACCGCGATGGGCATGGTCGCAAAGATCTCCGGCCACGCCTTCCAGCGGTGGAGCTCCGCGAGATTGTCAGCCCCCATCAGCCACACGAAATGGACGCCCGGAAAGCGCTGCTTCAAGGCCTTGAGGAGATCGATGGTGTAGCGGGACCCGCTGCCGCCGTCGAAGCCGGTCACCGTGATTCGTGGATGCCGGGCGACTTTTCTGGCGGCCGTCACGCGCTCGGCCAGACCAGGCAGATGCGACACGTCCTTTAGGGGATTGCCGGGCGTCACCAGCCACCACACCTGATCGAGCCCGAGCCGCTTCAACGCTGTCAGGCTGATCTCGCGATGTGCGTCATGGGCCGGATTGAACGAGCCACCGAGCAGCCCGATGCGCATGCCGGGCGCGGCCATGGGGGCCTTCGAATGCGGCGGCAGTGCTTCGCTCAAGGCCGGATCTGGCCTTGCCCGCGCACCACATATTTGAACGTGGTGAGTTGCTCGACACCGACGGGGCCGCGCGCATGGAAGCGTCCCGTGGCGATACCGATCTCCGCCCCCATGCCGAACTCGCCGCCGTCGGCGAACTGGGTCGAGGCGTTGTGCAGCACGATGGCGCTGTCGACGCGGGCGAGGAACGCGTTCGCCGCATCCGGATCGTCGGTGACGATGGCGTCGGTGTGCTGCGATCCGTACTGCGCGATATGCGCGATCGCCTCGTCGAGGCCGTCCACCACCTTCACCGCGATGATCGGCGCGAGATATTCCGCGCCCCAATCCTCGTCGGTTGCAGGCTTCACGCGGCTATCCGTGCGTTGCGTTTCCGGATCGCCGCGGACCTCGCACCCCGCCTCGATCAGCGCGTCGACGATCGGCGTGAGATGGGTGGCGACGGCGGCGTGCGACACGAGCAGCGTCTCCGCCGCGCCGCAAATTCCCGTGCGCCGCATCTTGGCGTTGACCACGATGTTCTTCGCCATATCGAGATCGGCATTCTCGTCCACATAGACGTGGCACACGCCCTCCAAATGCGCGAACACCGGCACGCGCGCTTCCTTCTGCACGCGCTCCACGAGGCTCCTGCCCCCGCGCGGCACGATCACATCGATGGCGCCGTCGAGGCCGCCGAGCATGAAGCCGACCGCCGAGCGATCGACCGTGGGCACGAGCTGGATGGCCGAGGCCGGCAGGCCGGACGCGGTCACCGCCTCGGTCAGGAGGTTGGCGATGACCAGCGACGTCAGGAAGCTCTCCGAGCCGCTCCGCAGGATCACCGCGTTGCCCGCCTTGAGGCAAAGCCCCGAGGCGTCGGCCGTGACGTTGGGACGGCTCTCATAGATCATGCCGATGACGCCGAGCGGCACGCGCACGCGCGAGATTTCGAGCCCGTTCGGCCGCGTCCATTTGGCGATGGTGGCGCCAACCGGATCGGGTAGCGCGGCGATCTCATGCAGGCCTCTCGCCATGGCCGCGACCCGCAGACCGTCGAGCCGGAGCCGGTCGAGGAAGGCCGCATCCCGGCCCTTCTTCTCGGCCGCCTCCAGGTCCTGGCGGTTCGCCTCGATGATCGTCTCGGCGCCGGTTTCGAGCCGCGCCGCCATCCGCCCCAATGCGTCGTTCTTGGCGTCCGTGGAGGCGAGCGCGAGCTCCGCCGCCGCCTCGCGCGCCCGCCGGCCCATATAGAGCATCATCGGCTCAAGGCTGGCTTCGGGGTTTTGGGCAAGGATGGACACGTCTTCTAGCCTTTGCGGTTCAGGGCCATGTCGTCGCGATGGATCAGCTCAGGCCGGCCAAGGTAGCCGAGAATGTCGGCAATTTCACTGCTCTTGCGGCCGATAATCGCCTTCGCCTCTACGTGGCCATAGGCCGTGAGCCCGCGGCCGATCTCCGCGCCCTCGCCATTCCTGATGACCACCGCATCGCCGCGCTCGAAATGTCCTTCGATCCGCGTCACGCCCGCGGGCAGCAGGCTCTTCCCCGAGGCGAGCGCCGCGGCAGCGCCGCCGTCCACGACGACCGCGCCGCGCGGCTCGAGCGTGCCGCCAATCCAGCGCTTGCGCGCGGTCACAGGGTCGGAGCGCGCCAGGAACCAGGTACACACACCGGTCGTCTCAAGCGCGCGCAAAGGATGCATCACCTTGCCGCTCGCGATCACCATGTCCGTGCCGCCTTGCACGGCGATCTTCGCCGCCTCGATCTTGGTGACCATGCCGCCGCGCGACAGCTCCGAGCCGACGTCGCCGGCCATGGCCTCGATCTCGGGCGTGATCTCGCGCACCTCCTCGAGCCGCCGCGCTTCCGCACACGAGCCGGGCGGTGCCGTGTAGAAGCCGTCCACATCGGACAACAGCACGAGGCAGTCGGCGCTCATCATCGAGGCGACGCGCGCCGCGAGCCGGTCGTTGTCGCCGTAGCGGATCTCGTTGGTCGCCACCGTGTCGTTCTCGTTGACGACCGGCACCGCGCCGAGCTTGAGCAGCGTCGTCATGGTGCTGCGCGCATTGAGATAACGGCGGCGCTCTTCCGTGTCGCCGAGGGTGACCAGCACCTGCGCGGCGACCAGCCCACGCGCCCGGAACGCATCTTCGTAAGCATGCGCAAGATCGATCTGGCCTACGGCCGCTGCGGCCTGACCGTCCTCGAGCTTGAGCGCGCCCTTCGGCAGCCCGAGCACGTTGCGGCCGAGTGCGATGGCGCCGGAAGAGACGACGACGACCTCTTTCCCCTGTGCACGCAAAGCCGCAATGTCGTCGGTGAGCGCGTTGAGCCATTCGCCTTTCAGCGTGCCGGCGGCGCTATCCACCAGGAGCGACGAGCCGATCTTGATGACGATGCGGCGCGCTTCCGCCCATTCGCGCCTCATGGCCGCCACCCCGCCGCACGTGCCGGCGCCGCCTTCTCCGCCGCCCGCACCGCCTCGATCTCGCGGACAAGCGCATGCAACACCTCTTGCACGCCGTCGCCCGTCGCCGCCGACACGATGAGCGGCGCGACGCCGGCCACTTTCTTCAGCGCGCGGGCTTTCTTCTTCAATTCGTCCTTTGGCACGGCGTCGGCCTTGGACAGGGCCAGCACTTCGGGCTTGTCCTCGAGCCCCGCACCATAGGCTTCGATCTCCTCCCGCACGGTCTCATAGGCCTCGATCGGGTCCTCGCCCGTCGCGTCGACCAGATGGAGCAGCACGGCCGTGCGCTCCACATGGCCGAGGAAGCGGTCGCCGATGCCGGCGCCCTCATGCGCGCCTTCGATCAGCCCGGGAATGTCGGCGAGCACGAAATCGAAATTGCCGATGCGCACCACGCCGAGATTGGGATGGAGTGTGGTGAACGGGTAGTCCGCGATCTTGGGCTTGGCGGCGCTGACCGCAGCGAGGAAGGTCGACTTGCCGGCGTTCGGCAGGCCGACAATGCCGGCATCGCCGATCAGCTTGAGCCGGAGCCAGATATACATCTCCTCGCCCTTCTGGCCCGGATTGGCGTGGCGCGGCGCCTGGTTCGTGGAGGTCTTGAACTTGGCGTTGCCGAAGCCCCCGTTGCCGCCCTTGAGCAGCACGATGCGCTGCCCCGGCTCGGTCAGATCGGCAATCAGCGTCTCGCCGTCCTCATCGAGGATCTGCGTTCCGGGCGGTACTTTCAGCACCACGTCGGCCCCGCCCGCGCCGGTGCGGTTTTGGCCCATGCCGTTGCCGCCCTTCTTGGCCTTGAAGTGCTGCTGGTAGCGGAAGTCGAGCAGCGTGTTGAGGTTCGCCACGCATTCCACGATCACGTCGCCGCCCCTGCCGCCGTCGCCGCCGTTCGGCCCGCCGAACTCGATGAACTTCTCCCGCCGGAAGCTCACGCACCCGTTGCCGCCGTCGCCGGAGCGGACAAAGACCTTGGCTTGATCGAGGAACTGCATGGCAAGGGCTTAGCACTAGAGGTCTTACCGTTGCACTAGCCACGGCAAGGGGGGGAAGCGGCCGAAATCCGCCTACGGCCAGCGAAAATTGGCGAGCGCCTGGGCCCGGTCGAGCCGGTAGGTCAGGCAATGGGTCGTCGTGTCTCGCGCCGCGCAGTCGCGCATCTCATCCCCTAGGGCCACGAAGCCGAGCTTGCGGATCACCGCCGCGGAGGCCGGATTGTCGGCGAAATGACCGGCCGTAACATAGTCGAACCCGTCCGCGTCGAAGGCGTGCGCGATGAGCGCCCTGACCGCTTCGGTGGCGTAGCCCTGGCCCCAATAGGGCTTGCCGATCCAATAGCCGAGCTCGGCGTGATCCTCGCCAAAGGCCCGGTAGCCGGTACAGCCGACGAGCGTGCCGTCGCGTTCGATCACGAACACCACGCCTTCCTCCCCTTCGATCGCGCCCGAGATCCATTCGGCCGCCATCTGCTCGCTATAGGGGTGCGGGATGGTGCCGGTCATGCACGCCACGTCGTAATCGCCAGCCAGCAGGCAGACGCGCGCCGCGTCGGCAAGCGCCGGCGGCCGCAAGAGGAGCCTTTGCGTTCTGATCTGCACGGGACAAGAGGCTACACGCGCAGGAGCGCGCGGGGGAGACGGATTGGACGAAGGGTGAAAGGAGGCTCTTACGCCTCGTTCGGCTTCACCGATACGTAGACCCGGCCCTTTTGCTTGGTGGCGAACTCGACCACGCCGTCCTTAAGCGCGAACAGGGTGTGGTCCTTGCCGATGCCGACATTCTCGCCATTGTGCCATTTGGTGCCACGCTGGCGGATGATGATGTTGCCGGCCACCACCTCCTGGCCGCCCGACTTCTTGAGGCCGAGGCGCCGTCCAGCCGAGTCGCGGCCGTTACGCGATGAGCCGCCTGCTTTCTTGTGTGCCATGGTGGTCTTCCTTTAGCTCTTCTTCTTCGGCGCCGACTTCTTGGCAGGCGCTTTCTTAGCCGCTGTCTTCTTGGCAGGAGCCTTCTTAGCGGCAGCCTTCTTCGCTGCCGGTTTGGCCTCGGCCTTCTTGGCTGCGGGCTTGGCCTTCTTGGCCGGCGCCTTTGCCGCAGGCTTGGCCTCGGTCTTCTTCTCGGCCGGCGTCGCCGCGGCCTTGGTCTCCTCGGCCTTTGTCTCGGCCTTCGCCGGAGCGGGCTTAGCGGCCGCCTTCGACGGCTTCTTGCCGTCGGTTAGGATCTCGGTGATGCGCAGCGCCGTCAGCATCTGGCGATGGCCTTTGGTCCGGCGATAGCCCTTGCGGCGCTTCTTCTTGAACACGATGACCTTGTCATCGCGCTTCTGCTCCAGGACCTCGGCCGCGACCATGGCGCCGGCGATGGTCGGGCTGCCCGTCTTGGGACCGCCCTCGCCGCCGAGCAGGATCACCTCGCCAAGCTCGACGATGTCGCCGGGCTCGCCCGCGATCTTCTCAATCTCGATAATGTCGTTTGGCGCCACGCGATATTGCTTGCCGCCCGTGCGAATGACCGCGAACATGTCTCTCTAATCCGTCTCTTGGGGCTTGATTTGCCAGCGACTAGGCGCGCGGGCAGAGCCTCTAAAGGAGCGATAAGCGGCGCAATATAGAGGCGAAAGCCGATAAGTCAATTGCTTGCGGCCCCAGAAAAAGCCCCTGGAGGCTAGGTATTTCCTGCCTCGGGCCGGGTTGCCGTGGGCTCGCGAGCAAGCTACATGAGCCCACTTGGAGAGGTGCCGGAGTGGTTGAACGGGACGGTCTCGAAAACCGTTGTGCGGGTAACCGTACCGAGGGTTCGAATCCCTCCCTCTCCGCCAATTATCTTTTTACAATCAGCTATGAGTTAGCTACTAAGCATCTGGGTGTCCTAGGCGACGCATGCGATAGCGAGCCAGTGCAAACAGTTTGCAAACCGCAGGTTCGGGTTACGTTCGCGCCGGGCTCTCGCCGCGCGCGATCGCCGCGATCCCCGCTCGGCTCGGGGCCCAATCGTTTCCGCCTTTTTCTGCAGGAAAAGTCATGACTTACCCCTGCGTTCGTTCAGCAATCGTAGGGCTCCGTTTACGGGAATGCTCACCCAGGTCGGACGATTGCCTGCTTCGTAGCTCACTTCGTACAAAGCCTTCTCGAGCAAGAACAACTCGAGGCGCGCCAATGTCTCCTCGACCGAGCTCGGCCAATGCTTGCATGCTGTGAGCGTCTCGGCATAGGTCTCGAGGAAGACATCGTGGGCGGCGTCACGCCACCCGAATGCGATTCCATCGACCGTCTCCTGTTGGCCCAGCCCACGCTCAAACGAGCGCCGCAGGGCCGTGCCTGCCGCATAATCGAAGGACCGCAATATGCCGGCGACGTCGCGGACGGGATCGGCCTTGGCACGTCGCTCTTTTAGAGACCGCAACGGCTCGCCTTCGAAATCGATGATGTAGATGTCGTTCTGTGACACCAGAACCTGGCCCAGATGGTAGTCGCCGTGATGGCGCATCTTGAAGCCGGACGGCTTTGCCCTGCCAAAATGCTCGATGCGTTGGGTGACATCGCGCTGGCGCTTCAGCAAGGCGTCGATAGCGGCGAGCGCCGCATCGTCGTCCGTCACTTTGCGGCGCACCTGCTTGAGGGCCGCAAACGCGCGTTTGGACTGTCCCAGCACATGCCGCGTCCACCGCCGCATGTCCGCCTCGGTCACCGGCTCGGCGCGGAAAGCCTTGTCGCGCGTCTTGCTCGAGAACGCGCAATGCATCTGGGCCGTGCGCTGGGCCAAAACCCGGACGAGATCAAGCGATACGGGCTCCGGAGGCTCAGCCACCTCCTCGTCCTCCACCGACGGCGAAAGTTCCCGCTCCTCGAGATGACGGTCCAATGCGCCGAGCAAGACATCCCAGCCATTGCCTTGATTGATGACGAACTTGAAAGCGACCGCGATCGCCGCTGCATCGCCCTCTTTGGGCCGATGCTCGATGGCGCCGAGGAACGGGGGCGTATTGGCGAAGCCTGCTTCTGTCAGGAAGCGGCTCACTTCGATCTCGGGCTGGATACCCGCCTGCAAACGGCGATAAACCTTAAGCACCACCTCGTTGCCGAGCACGACAGAGACATTGCTCTGCTCGGTGGTCGGACGGCGCGAGTTCTCGATATCGGGCAGTTCGATTTCGCGCAACCTCTCTGTGGCCTCGTAGGACACACCCTCGTCGGCGTCGTCATCGATCTTCGTCTCTTGCAGCCGCTGCAATAGGGCGTGGGCAAACTCGGACTCCGCGGCCGCGTCGACAAGCGCGCCGATTTTCGCGCCGCGTCTAATCTTCGCCAACGTGTTGGCAAGCTGCGGTGAGGGTTTGAGATAGATTTCGTCCCAAGCGAGCGCCAGCGGCAGGAAGTAGAGCTGGCTCTCACCGCCGGCGAGTTTGATGTCGACCGCGGCGAGAAGATAAGAGCCTCCTTCCGCGCCGGAGATCTCGCTCCACGGCGTCAGCGATACGCTCTCGATATGTTTGTCCTTAGCCCCAAACCATCGCTGATTGGCGAGATAGGCGGGCAGCACCTTCCGCTGGAACTGGCGGGCCGGCACGCCTTCGCTGACCGCGCGCCAGTTGTGTGTGAGCACCAGCGTCATGAAGTCCGGCAGCGGCTCCGTCGCGGGCTGATGCCATGCAGGCGCTTCGGCCTCGCCCGCCAGCACGAACCAGAAGAAGCCATGACCCGGCAGCGTGAGCAGATACGGCAGGTCGCCGATCGGCGGAAATGCGGCGCGGCCGCCCATCTCAACGGGCACCCGTCCTTTGTAATCAGCAAGGTCGAGCTCCACCGCCTGCGCGGCACGGGACAGGTTAAACAGGCAGAGGATCGTCTCGTCCTCGTATTCGCGGAGATAAGCGAGGATCTTTCGGTTGCGGGGATACAGGAATGTCATGGTCCCGCGGCCGAACGCCTGCGCCGACTTACGCACAGCGATTGTGCGCCGCATCCAGTTCAAGATCGAGGAGCCGTCCTTTTGCTCCCGCTCGACGTTGATAGCCTCGAAGCCATAGATCGGATCCTGGATGGGCGGCAGATAGAGGTTTTGCGGATCGGCCCGCGAGAATCCGCCGTTGCGGTCCGCCGACCACTGCATCGGGGTCCGCACGCCGTCCCGATCGCCGAGGAAGTAATTGTCGCCCATACCGAGCTCGTCCCCGTAATAGATGACCGGCGTCCCCGGCATGGACAACAAGAGACCGTTCAGAAGCTCGATCTTGCGGCGGTCGTTCTCAAGGAGCGGCGCGAGGCGGCGCCGAATGCCGAGATTGATGCGCGCGCGCCGATCCGTCGCGTATGTTTCCCATAGATAGTCGCGCTCGGAGTCGGTCACCATTTCGAGGGTAAGCTCATCGTGATTGCGCAAGAAGATTGCCCACTGACAGCTGTCGGGGATATCGGGGGTCTGCGCGATGATGTCGGTAATCGGGTGACGATCCTCCTGCGCTAGCGCCATGTAGATGCGCGGCATGAGAGGGAAGTGAAACGCCATGTGGCACTCGTCGCCTTCACCGAAATAGGGTCGCGTGTCTTCAGGCCACTGGTTGGCTTCCGCGAGCAACATGCGATCGGGGAAGCGCTCGTCCACCTCTGCCCTGATCTTCTTCAGGACATCGTGAGTCTCGGGCAAATTCTCGTTGTTCGTGCCCTCGCGCTCCACGAGATAAGGCACAGCGTCGAGCCGCAGTCCATCCACGCCCATCTCAAGCCAGAAGCGCATGACCTTGGTCACCTCTTCCAGGACGCGAGGATTGTCGAAGTTCAGGTCCGGCTGGTGCGAATAGAATCGGTGCCAGAAGAAGGATTCCGCCACCGGGTCCCACGTCCAATTCGACGTCTCCGTGTCGAGAAAGATGATGCGCGTTCCCGAGTATTTCTGGTCGGTGTCGCTCCACAGATAATAGTTGCGCCAAGCGGAGCCCGGCTTCGCGGCGCGTGCGCGCTGAAACCACGGGTGCTGGTCGGAGGTATGATTGATGACGAGCTCGGTGATAATGCGTACGTCGCGCTTGTGCGCTTCAGCCACGAAGCGGCGAAACTCGCGCATCGTTCCGTAGGCTGGATTGATAGCCCGGTAATCCGCGATGTCGTATCCGTCGTCGCGGAGCGGCGACAGATAGAACGGCAGCAGCCAGATCGCATTGACACCGAGGTCCTGGATGTAGTCCAGGCGATTGATCAGGCCCGTGAAGTCGCCAATGCCATCGTTATTGGCGTCCTGAAACGCCTTGATGTGCAACTGATAGACGATGGCGTCCTTATACCAATGCGGATCTGACCGATCGATCATACGGCTTTCCGGTCTTTGACTTAGAGGGTGCCCGGCGGAATCAAGCGCCAAATTGCGTAAGGCCGATGTTCTGGATTGAGCCAGACATGCTGCACCTTGCCGTTCCAGGTAAAGCGCTTGTCCTCGACGAGATCGATAGCCTCGATGGAGGCACTATCCGGAAGACCAAACTCCCATAGCGGGATCTCGAAATCGGTACCTTGCGCGCTGTGGGGATTGAGATTGACGGCGACGATCACCAGATTGTCGCGTCCACCGCTTGTCTTGTAATAGGCGATGATGTTGTCGTTCCATGCATTCAAGAACGTCAGATTGGTAAAGTGCCAGAGCGCCGGATTGTTCCGGCGAATTGCGTTCACCAGACGCACGTCGTCCTTGATGTTGCCGGGGCGTTCCCAATCCCACGCCGTGATCTCGTATTTCTCCGAGTTGAGATACTCCTCTTTTCCCGGGATGGGCGTCGCCTCGCACAACTCAAAACCATTGTAGACACCGTAGAGCGGGTCGAGGGTTGCCGCGAGCACGAGCCGCGACTTGAAGCCGGCCGGTCCGCTCGTTTGCAGGAACACGGGATTGATATCCGGCGTGTTGACGAAAAAGTTGGGCCGCATGTACTCGGCCGCCTCGGTCTTGGTCAGTTCCGTCAGATAGTCGATCAGCTCGCCCTTCGTGTTGCGCCACGTGAAGTAGGAGTAAGATTGCGTGAAGCCCGCCTTGGCGAGGCGCTTCATTATCTTCGGCCGCGTGAAGGCTTCCGCGAGGAAGATCGCCTCCGGGTGCTCTTTCTGGATGTCGCCGATCATCCACTCCCAGAACGGCACCGGCTTGGTGTGCGGATTGTCGACGCGGAAGATGGTGACACCCTTGTCGATCCAGAACCGGACCACATCCCGGAGCGCGATCCACAAGGACGGCACCGCGTCGCGGTAGAAGTGGACGTTGACGATATCCTCGTACTTCTTCGGCGGATTCTCGGCGAATTTGACGCTGCCGTCGGGGCGCCAATCGAACCACTCGGGATGCTCCTTTATCCAAGGGTGGTCCGGAGAGCACTGGATGGCGAAGTCGATGGCAATTTCGAGACCATGGGCGCGCGCAGCGTCGATCAACCTGGCGAAGTCCTCGAAGTTGCCGAGCTCGCGATGGATGGCTTCATGGCCACCATCCTTCGCGCCAATGGCATAAGGGCTGCCGGGATCGTCGGGCTGCGCGACGAGGCTGTTGTTGCGTCCCTTGCGATTGGTCTTGCCGATGGGATGGATCGGCGGAAAGTAGAGGACATCGAAGCCAAGATCGCGGACAAAGGGCAATCGCACGATCACGTCGTCGAAAGTGCCGTGGCGCCGCGGGTCGCCCGATTGGGAACGCGGCATCAGCTCGTACCAGGCTGCGAACGTCGCGATGGGCCGATCCACGGTGACTTCGAGGTCACGCTCATAACGGGACAAATTCGTGCGCAGGGCGGCGCGTCGCATGACATCCGCCGTCTCGGCATTTTCCAGAAGACCAAGTAGGGCGCCTTCGTCGTCGATCTTCGCCAGCTTGCGCACCAGCGCTTTTAGCTCGTCGCCTAGCTCTCTTTCGGCCGCTTTCGCGGCGCGCTTCACCAACTCGCATCCTTCGGTGAGGTCAAGCGCGATCGACTGACCAGCCCCGTGCTTCTTCGCCACCTCCTGCCGCCAAGTGGCGAACAGATCGCGCCAAGCAATAATCGTATAGCTCCAGCGACCGATCTCAGTGAGCGGAAGGCTGCCCGCCCAGCGATCGTTGTCGACAAAAGTCATGGGCATCTCGGACCAGCCCTCCGCTTGGGGCGCTCGATAGAGAACAGCAGCCTTGATCACGTCGTGGCCATCGCAAAAGATGTCCGCTTCGACCTGCAACGTATCGCCGGAGACGCGTTTGACCGGAAAACGACCTCCGTCGAGTTCCGGTGCGACCCGCTCGATCACCACGCGGTTTGCCGCCAGCGCCTCGAGGCGCTTATTGGACGCCTTTTGGGAGAGTGGTTTGCTTTCCGGCCGCGGCGCCGTGAACAGAAGCCGCGACTCGTAGGGCGCAAGATTGCCGAGAGCCGCGGGCTTCTTCTTGCCCGGCTCCACGAAGCACGCCGTGCCGGCAGCGATGGCGAGTTCCGAAAGCGGCGGCACGCCGTGCTCTTCGGAACTAGCGTTGACCAAGAGGCATGCGGCGGCACCCGGCGCGCACGACGACGTGCGCACGATTGCCGCCGGCAGCGCACCCGGCGCAGAAGCAAGCCGCAGATCGCCTTCACCTTGGAGCACCGGCATCGTGGCTTTGAGCTTGTTCATGCGCTTGATGTCGTCGCTCAGATCGAACGGTGCCTGAGCTTGGGCGAAATCCCAATCCGACTCGCGTGCTGCGGCGCTGTCGAACATCACGCCGCTCCCCACCTCATACCCCATGGGGCAGATCAATCCCGAAGAGGCCATTGCCGCGAGGAGGTAGCGGCCGCGATAGATTGCCTTCCGGCCCGCAGTGTCCGCATGGGTCAGTCGGTGCGCGAGGCGCATTCCGTGAAGAGGTTCGGGGCTGGAGATCGTCGGCACCAGCCGCGCGAGTTCCTGGTGCTGGCGCAGAAACCATCCTTCGCGGAGATCCCACCACGCGGCGCTGTCGATCAGATAGTCGAAACCGGCTTGTGCGAGCGTGAGCACCTCTTCCCAGGGGCGCCCCAGCGTGTCGGCGACAAAAAGCGGATTTGTCGTCGCGGCGCGCACCCTATCGAGCGCGGCGCACCATTCGCCGGCATGCTCCGCAGCCTGTGAAACGAGAAAGCCCGAGACGCCTACCTTGGCCCATTTTTTGTAATCTGCCGCTTCGGCGCTCCGTGCCTGGACCATGACCTGGAGGCCCGCTCGATTGGCCTCGCCGACAAACGTCGCGAAGGTACTTGGGTCCCGTTGATCGGCTTTGGGAACGAAGCAGGCCCAATCGAAGCCGAGCGAGGCGATACGGGAGAAATGCTTCGCGCGATGGTCGGCGGGGCCCAAGAGCGACGCATAGAGTACGTAAATACGGGGGTCTGAGGCGGCGTCACCTTTAGTATGACCAAGGCTTTTCTCTGTGACTTCGAAATTCAAGAATCACCAAAGATGTGGGGTCACTGATAGCAACAATCTCCACCCTGCGTCAGGAGTGTAGCGCGCCTCTGAGCGAAATCAAAACCGGCTACCTAGCCTGCGAGACGCGCCCCTTAAACAAGAAGCAATCCGCCGGAGCTGGGTTCCCGAGGAATCGGGAATCATGTCGGTTTAGGGTCATTAGCGGACATCAGCCGTCTGATTAGAGATGTCTGCTTTGCGCTCTAAAGCGGACATGGCCCTTGGAGTGTTTGCAAGCGGAATTGCAAACGAGCCATGTGACACAGAATGAGTCAGGGGATCACAGACCAGGATCATCGTTTGAAAAATGTCAAGCGAGAGCACATACTTTGGCACTAGGCGGCATAGGCCAACATGAGGGTTTTAGAACTCGAAAACCGTTGTGCGGGTAACCGTTCCGAGGGTTCGAATCCCTCCCTCTCCGCCAGCGACCCCTTGGGGGCTCCGCAAATAAACATGATTATCCGCCATCAAGGGCCGGTATGGAGCTGCGCATGATGTCTCTCGTTCGTTTCGCGCTCGGCGTGGTTTTGCCCTGCATGGTGTTGCTTCCCAACGCCGCCCTCGCCAACCGAAAACCCTGTCTGAACCTTGAACAGAGCTACGAGCAGGTTGAGCGAGGCGCGAGCCCCATCGAGATCAACAATCTTCTGTTCTCGGCCGCCGACAAGGACTGCCAGGCGCTGGCGATCCAACTCCTCGACAACGGCGCCTCGCTCAAAGCGCGGGACCGCTTCGGGTCCCAACCGCTGGCGCATGCGGCCGCGGCCGGTAAGCCCGAGATCGTCACGCTGTTCTTGGATCGCGGCGCGGCGATCGATGCGCGAAACATCGATGGCTCCACGGCCCTCTACAAGGCAGCGGAGGCGGGCCGGCTCGACATCGTCGAACTGTTGGTGGAGCGGGGGGCGGATGTGAACCTCGCTGGGCGCAGCGGTATCAGTCCCCTTTCCGCCGGCGCCTATATGGGCAGTGAGCCTATCGTCACCTACCTGATCGACAAGGGCGCCGACCTCAATGCGAACGACAAGACGGAGAAGGCGCCGATCATCTACGCCGCCGGGCGCGGCTTCTTGCCCGTGACGCGCCTGCTTCTGGACAAAGGCGTCGACGTCAACGCGCGCTATGGAAACGATCTCACCGTCCTGATGTGGGCGGCGGGCTACTCCAGCGAGGCCGGCGTGAACGACATCGTGGAGGTCATGAAGCTGCTGCTCGATCGCGGAGCGCATATCGACGATCGGGACAATCGCGGCCGCACCGCGCTGATGATCGCAGCCGAGCTCAACCACGAGGCCGCCGTCGATCTCTTGCTTGCGCGCGGCGCGGACAAGAGCCTGCGCGACAAGCAGGGCAAGACCGCAGCCGACCTCACCTCGCTTACTGCGCTGCGCGAGAAGCTCGCGGCAGCACAATAAGGGCTAGCGGCCGTAGCCGAGATATTGGTCGATCTGGAGTCCTGCGAGATATTGTGAAAGTGCCTCGAGATCGTCCTTCGGGGTCGCCTTCATCAGGTCCGACATGCCCGGATTGTTGCCCCGCGACCCATCGCGAAACGCCAGCATCTGTGCGTGGAGATATTCCTGCCATTGGCCCGCGAGACGGGCAGTGGTGCCGTCGCCCTGGAAATGGTCGAGGTGGCAGCCTCGGCAGCCAATCGACTTGGCCGCGGAATCGGCCTTGGCGGCGACATCCGACGGCGCCGGCTGCTGCTCGAGGTCGGGCCACTTCTTCTTGTGGAAATAGGCCGCAAGCGCAAGCATGTCCTTCTTCTCGAGCTGCGCCGCGATGGGGTTCATCAACGGGTTCTTGCGCATGCCGCTCTTGAAGTCGCGCAGCTGCAGGTAGAGATAGCCTTCGTCCTGGCCCCAGATAACCGGTATTGCGTGGCTGATGGGCACGCCGTTCTCGCCGTGGCATGTGGCGCAGAGCTTCACCTTCTCCTCGATAGCGGCGTCGGCGGCGAACGCACTCCCGCTCACGAACAGAGCGAAGGCAAAAAGCGCTGCGCGAAGAGCGCAGCCTGAAATCTGAGACATTCTTGGACTCCAAGCGCGGGGCTGTCGTGAAAAGGACGGGGCAAAGTGCCCCGTCCTCTCGCTTTATAAATCGCCAAGCGGGCGAAATGCGATCAATCGACCGTAAAGGCGATGATGTTGTTGCCACGCTTGAAGTCGATCTGGGTGTTACCGCCCGCACCGACCACGATGTACTCCTTGCCGTCCACCGAATAAGCGGCAGGCGGCGCATTGACGCCGGCGCCGGCAAAGAACGACCACAGCACCTCGCCGCTGGCGGCATCGTAGGCCCGGAACCAGCCGTCGCCCTCACCGGTAAACATGAGACCGCCAGCCGTGGTCAGCGCGCCACCCATCATCGGCAGCGGCGTCTTCTTCTGCCACTTGATCTTGCCGGTGTTGTAGTCGACCGCGGTGACATTGCCGAACGACTCTTCGGTCGCGATCACCTTGAAGGCACCGCCCAGCCACAGCTTGCCACCCGGATAGGGTGAGCTCTGGACCTGGTAGGTCATCGGCTGATGCAGGTTGACCGCATAAGCCAGCCCCAGATCGGGGTTGACCGCCATCGGCGACCATTCGACACCGCCATTGGCACCCGGCAGCATGCGTGCACCTTCGGCGGTCGGCAGTGTGTACATGCCATCTTGCGACACCATCGGCTCAGAGAAGCGGATGAGGCTGCAATCCTTGCGGTCGTTGACGTAGACGTGCCCGGTCTTGCCGCCATGAATCACGGCCGGAACGGTATTGCCGTCCTTGTCCTTCGCATCCACCAAAACCGTCGGGCTCGTGTCGTCGAGGTCCCAGACGTCATGGGGAATGTATTGGAAGTGGCAGACATACTTGCCGGTATCGAGATCGACCGACACGAGCGACTCCGTGTAGAGATTGTCGCCGGGCCGGATCGCGCCGTCGAGGTCAGGCGAGGGATTGCCGACCACAAAGTAGACACGCTTGGTCTTGAGATCGACTGACGGGTTCTGCCACACGCCACCGCCGAGTATCTTGTACGGATCGCCAGCCTTGGCGAGCTGTGCCTTCTCGGCCTCGATGTCGCGATGCAGGTCTTTGCCCGTGGCGTCCTCGGTCGCCCACACACCGACAGAGTTCTCGGGAGCGGTGTCGAAGTTCCACACGAGCTTGCCGGTGTCGGCATCGTAGGCGCGGACAAAACCGCGGATACCATACTCGCCACCGTTGGTGCCGATCAGGATCTTACCGTCCACGGCGGTCGGCGCCATGGTCTCGCTGTAGCCAAGCTCTGGATCGGCGATTTGGGTCTGCCATACGAGGCTGCCAGTCTTGGCATCGAGCGCGACGAGCTGAGAATCGAGCGTCGCCAGATAGACCTTGTCCTTATAGACAGCGACGCCGCGGTTATTCGGACCGCAGCAATAGGTCGTGACGGGGCCCATCTTGTGCTTGTAGTGCCAGTATTCCTCGCCAGTCTTCGCATTGAGTGCGTAGACATGGTCGAACGACGTGGTGACGTACATCACCCCGTCGACGATGATCGGCGTCGTCTCCTGGGACTCCTTCACCTCCGTCTGGAAGATCCAGGCTGGATGAAGCTTGCCGACATTGGATGTATCGATTTGCTTGCCCGGGAAGTACCGGGTCTGATCGTAGTTTCCGTTGGTATGAAGAAAGTTGTTCGTGTCACCGGCCGCGTCGTTCAGCTGGTCTTGCGACACGGACTGCGCTGGAGCATCCTGGACCTTGGTCGTGGCCATGGCCTCGGTTTCAGCGCCTGCCCAAGCCAAACTCGCTCCGGCAATACTCAAGATTAGCGCGCCAGCAATCGTGGCGGCTGTTTTACAGCTCCCCATGTTTTCCTCCATTGGGCGTGCACCCGCTTCAGCCGGCTGTCCGCCGGCCGCTCCAGTACGGGTTCGCACCATGAAGACTGCGCGCCGCCCCGAAGGTTGTCAACGAACCCCTGCTTGTGTTCCCGCCACCAGCTTCAGGACTGCACCCGTCTTGCCGGTATTTCCCTCTGGTCTTGCCAATCCCCGCAGATTTGAGCAGTTACACTTGCATCGCGCGCGGGCTTGCCGCAGACCCTTGGTATGTCAGTGGTTTATCGTATGCAGTCGCGAATACAGGATCGTTTGCCAGGAGCGCAAAGCCCCAAATTGCGGGCTGGCTCTGTCTTCGCACAATATCTGCTAGTGGTTGGTTTTTTGGGTTTTTTGCTGTCGGTCGTCACGCCCGGGCTTGCTGCGGATGCCGAGACCTCTAGCGCTTCGGCGGGCGCCGTTTCCGAGCCCACTTTGGTCCCTGTCGGCTACCTCAAACAGGAGGTCAAAGAGCTCATTCCTCTGTCGCGGTTGAACGTCAAACCCGAGGACTTGGGCATTGCCGGGGCCGAGATCGCGCTCAAGGACAACAACACGACGGGGAAGTTCACCAAGCAGAAATTTGTCCTCGATGTTGAGCGTGTGCCGGTCGACGGAGACGCCGTCGCGGCGCTTCAGAAGCTCGTCGAGAGCGGGCATCATTTCGTGCTGGTGGATGCGCCGGCCAACGTCCTGTTGCAGCTGTCAGAACTCTGTCAAAGACAAGGACGTACTTCTGTTCAACGTGAGCGCGCCGGACGTGAGTTTGCGCCAGGAGGACTGCCGCGCCAACGTGCTGCATACGGCACCCGACCTCGACATGCTCGCCGATGCGCTCGCCCAATACCTCGTCTGGAAGAAATGGCAACGTTGGTTTGTGGTGGCAGGCGCCTTCCCCGAGGACCGCGCCTATCTCGAAGCGATACGCCGGTCCGCCAAACGTTTTGGCGGCACCATTGTCGAGGAGCGTGAATACAAGCAAGCGCCGGAAGCGCGGCGCTCCGATACCGGCCAGGAGTTGATCCAGCTGCAAATGCCGGTCTTCACGCAGGGCGCGCCGTCCTATGACGTTCTGATCGTGGCCGACCGGCGGGAGATCTTCGGTCCCTATCTTTCCTACCGCACCTGGGATCCACGTCCCGTTGCCGGCACGGCCGGTCTCAAGGCCATGAGCTGGCACCCCGCTCACGAGCAATGGGGCGCGACCCAGATGCAGAACAGGTTCCAGCGCTTCGCCAAGCGCTTCATGTTGCCGCTCGATTATCAGGCCTGGGTCGCCGTGCGCGCCATCGGCGAGGCGGCATCACGCACACACTCAGGAGACTTCGCCCCGATCAACGCATACATCCGGGGCGACCAATTCGATCTCGCTGCATTCAAGGGACGGAAGGTCACGTTCCGTAAGTGGGATGGTCAGCTCCGCCAGCCAATCATCATTGCCGGGCCGGAGTTGCCGGTGTCCACCTCGCCGCAACAAGGCTTCCTGCACGAACATGAGGAGGTCGATACGCTCGGCATCGACGAGCCGGAAAGCAAGTGCAAGTTCAAATAAGAAGGCATGCGCCGAGGGCGCTTGCCGCGAAAACGAAGTCGGGAGGAAGGAATGAAGGCGGTTAGGATTCTGGCTGCGATCATCACGATGGTCGGCTTTGGTTGGGGCACCGGCGCAGCTCAGGCTTATACGGTCTATGTCTCCAACGAGAAGGGCAACTCCCTCACGGTCATTGACAGCAATTCGCTTCAAGTCCTGACGACAATTCTCGTAGGCCAGCGGCCACGCGGCATCATGCTGACCAACGACGACAAGCATGTGCTGATCTGCGCCAGCGATTCGGACGCGGTGCAGATGCTCGACGTGCACTACGCGCAAGATCGTGGCCGATCTTCCGTCTGGTCCGGATCCCGAGCAGCTCAATATCAATCCCAAAGGCAGCCCGGTCTACGTCGCCAACGAGGACGACAATCTGCTGACGGCGATCGATCTCAAAACGAAGGAGGTGGTGGCCGAGGTCGAGGTCGGCGTCGAGCCGGAAGGCGTGGGCGTCAGCCCTGACGGTAAGACCGTGGTGGTGACCTCGGAGACCAGCAACATGGCGCATTTCATTGATACCGACACCTATGAGGTCGTCGATAATGTGCTGGTGGGGCAGCGGCCGCGATTTGCCGAGTTCACCGCGGATGGCTCGCAACTGTGGGTCACTTCGGAAGTGGCCGGGACGGCCACGGTCATCGATGCCAAGACGCGCAAGATCATAAAGGTCATCCACTTCGCGGTGCCCGGAGTGCAGCCGGACTACATCCAGCCCGTGGGCGTGCGCGTGACCAAGGATGGAACAAAAGCCTTTGTCGCCCTCGGGCCGGCAAACCGCGTGGCGGTCATCGACGCCAAGACGTTCGAGGTGGAGGATTACCTCCTGGTCGGCAAACGCGTGTGGCAACTCGCCTTCACGCCGGACCAAAAGCTGTTGTTTGCGACCAATGGCAACAGCAACGATGTGTCGGTGATCGACGTCCCTAGCCTTAAGGTCGTAAAGTCGATTCCCACGGGCACCGCGCCTTGGGGAGTTACGATCTCACGGGAATGAGGAAACTTGAGCGACCACACTGGCTGGTAGGCCTTGCAGTAGCCGGCGCGGTCGCGGCGCTCGCGCTGGTCGGCGGACATGCCTCCAGCCAGGAGGCCCTAGCCCCGCCACCGGTCACGGCGTCATCTGTCTTTGTAATGGATGCAGAGACAGGCCAGGTCCTTTACGCCAAGAACCCGGATACGCCGTTCAGGATCCTCAGCCTCACCAAATTGATCACGGCCTACGTCCTCATGGACCGCATGGGTGACCGGCTCTCCGACACCGTGAAAATCAATTGGCCGCATCTCGTCCGCGGCTCGACGGCCGGCCTGAAAAGGAACGACATCTGGACTCTGCAGGATCTGCTCTACGGCATGGTGCTCGTTTCGGGAAACGATGCCGCGGTCGCTATCGCCGACCACGTCGGACGCACCCTCCTCGCCGAGGAGAACAAGCGCGGCGACTCCATGAAGCGTTTCGTCCAGGAGATGCGATCCGCCGCAGCCGAACTCGGCGCCAGCCACGCGCAATTCGCCGATCCTTACGGCCTCTCTCCGGACAACGTGGCGACGGCGCGCGACGTCGGGTTGATCGCGGCCAGGGTCTTTACCGATTCACGATTGCTGCAGGCCTGGCAATGCACGCAACGGACGCTGCACATCGAAGGACCACACGCGCGGACCGTCACGCTCAAGACTTCCATCGAGATCCTCGGCGAAGACGGTGTCATCGGGGCGAAGACGGGATCGCATGTGAGCAAGAACATCTACAATCTCGTCACCGCGTGGCGCGCACCGAATGGGGAAACCATTGTTGGCGTGGTCTTGGGCAGTGCGAGCCATCCCGCCCGTTACGATGACATGCATGCGATCATGGCGGCAGTGCCGCACGACTTCCCCGCATTGGCCGAGCCGGCCACAGGGGCGACATTCAAAAGTGGTGCGGGCTCAGGAAACTGCTCCTAGCCCCGGGGATTCCCGGCTCGTTCCCCAAGATCCTGCCGGCCTTGCCGTACCCTGGTCATATTCAGACCCGAGAAACTATGGGAGGTTCGGTGCGAAGACTGCTAGAAGCGAGCGTCAAACAAGAGAGGGGCCGCGGATGATGCGTGATTGCTTAGGACCGCCTATGGCGCTTGCCTTGATGCTTTGCTTTGCCTGCGGCAGCCCATCGGCGGCTTGGGCACAAGCCGGCGCCATCAGCAAGGACATGCAGACCTACTGCGTCAACGACTACAAGAAATTCTGCGGCCAATGGGGCCTAAACTCCAGCGGTCTTAATCTTTGCATGCGCAAGGCGGGACCTGGCTTGTCACCCGCTTGCGTCCAAGCGCTGGTCAAGGCTGGAAAGGTCTCGCAAGCCGAGGTGGACAAGGTCAAAGCGCAGGCGAGCGGACGGTAGCGCCGCCGATTGCCGCCGTGAGTTCAAACCTGTCTTCACCGCCCCCTCTTTCCAGGACCCAAAGCAACCGCACCACTGTCGCGCTCGGTTCGACCGGGAAACAAGGACCCAGATGATGAAAAGACTTCTCTGCCTGAGCGTGCTTGCCGCCCTAACCTTGCCCAGCAGCGTGGCGCTGGCCGCGGACACCTGCACCGAGATCGTCGCGACGGGCCATCCCAGCTATCCCGTGATCGCCTTCAAGGACGGAGACAAAATCAGCGGCGCGGCTCCGGCGTTGGTCGCGGCGATCGCGAAAGACATCAATGTCCCTCTCAAGTCGGAATACATGGGGAGCTGGGCCGATGCTCAAGCAGCGGCACGCGACGGCAAGGCCGACATGATCGTCGGCGTCTATTACAATGATGAACGCGCCAAATATCTCGACTACGTCCGACCTGCGTTCAACTATGACCCGGTCGTCGTCTTTGTCTCCAAGAGCAACAAGTTCCCCTACAAGGGACAAGACGACCTGATCGGCAAGAAGGGCGCCACCAACAAAGGCGAGAGCTACGGGACTGCCTTCGACGCCTTCATCAAGGACAAGCTTGACGTGGAGCGGACCGACGGCCTCGACGAGGCCTTCAAGGCGCTCGTAGCGGGCAAGGTCGACTACGTGATTGCCGGCTTCTATCCCGGCCACGCCGATGCGGCCGACATGGACATCGACGGCAAGGTCGAAGCCTTGGAGCCGGCGCTGCTCTCGGCCGAGATGTTCGTCGCCTTTTCGAAGAAATCGCCTTGTGCGGCGCTGGCGCCGAAATTCAGCGAGGGCATCACCAAGATGACGACCGATGGCCGTTTCTACAAGATGCTCGTCGATGCCATGGCCGAGTGGGATGCCGAACACTAGGATTCGAGCCTGCTGAGCCGCAAACCCAGCGAAAGCCGGCCTCGACATTTGTCTTCCGGCCCGTGGATCGGGATGCCAGGCCGTGTCATACTCCCCGAAGGAGTGGCGTAGATGGCGGAACAGAAGCTTCTCGGGATTCTCATCGCCGTCGGCCTGATCCTTGTCGCTGGCATTTTTGCGGTGCTCGACTGGGATAAGGCCGAGCCGGACAAGCCCGCGAGCTCGACGGTTGCTGTGGCGCCAGCCGCACCAGAGGACGCGAAGACGACCAGCGCCCTTTCCCCGCCGAAAGGCCAAGCCGACGAACAACTCTCGCAAGCCCCATGGTCGGGTAAGATCATGGTCTCCAAGCGGCCCGTCCAGGTTCTCGCCGCCCCCTCGTCTTCCGCCTCCGCAATGTACGGCTTTCCGGCTGGCCGGCCGTTTCGCGCCATCGGCCGCCAGGCAGGTTTCGTCCGCATCCAGGACGTGAAAAGCGGAGCGAGTGGCTGGATCGAGGAGGCTGCGCTCGCACCGGCACCAGAGCGGCCGAAGCCGACCGCCGCGCCGGCCAGCGCGCGCACTGGCAAGGCTGCGGCGCCGGCCAAGGCCAAACCGACAAGCAAGAATGCCACCGCCGAGACGCTCGCGCCGGCGGACGCTGAGCCCGCGCCGACCCAACCCAAGCGCCGCGGGCTGTTCGGCGGCGGCGGTGGCGGGCTCTTCGGGGGCCTGTTCGGCGGCGGCCAATAGCACAAGGCCCTCTCCGGAGCTTGTCTGCCTCATTAGGAACTACCTCACGCGTGCCCTGTAGGGATCAGGCAGCACCGACGGGGAAGCGATGAACGAGCAATCGCCCGGGTCCGCCTCGTTTCCAGCCTTGCGAGAGATCTTGAGCGGACGCGAGCCGCCGCCCGCCGCCTTCGTCGCCCGGCGCGCGGCCTATGCCTGGCTCGTGGTCGGCACCGTGTCGATCGGCGCCTTCATGGGTCAACTCGATGCGAGCATCGTGCAGCTCATCCTGCCCAAGCTCGAAAGCGAGTTTGCCGCGAAGCTCGACGCGGTCAGTTGGGTCGCGCTCGCCTACCTCCTGACCATGACGGTGTTCTTGCCCATTTGTGGGCGCCTCGCCGACATCTTCGGCCACAAGCTCCTCTATACCGGCGGCTTCCTTCTCTTCGTGCTCGGCTCTGCGCTCTGCAGCCTGGCGCCCAATCTTTGGCTCCTCATCGCCTTCCGCGTGCTTGAGGCCGTGGGCGCGAGCCTGCTTGCCGCCAACAGCATCGCCATCGTCGTAAGCGCCGCGAGTCCCGCGCAGCGGGGGCGGGCGCTAGGCCTTCAAGGCGCGGCCCAAGCCATCGGGCTTGCCGTGGGTCCGGCGCTCGGCGGCGTCCTGCTCGAGACTCTCGGCTGGCGCTCGGTGTTCTGGATCAACGTGCCGTTCGGCCTTGCCGGCGTGCTCGCCGGTTGGTTCATCCTGCCGCAGACCATGGGGCTGTCCGGCGACAAGCGCTTCGACTGGCGTGGTGCGCTTCTCATCGGCCCGGCGCTTGCCGCCCTCATGATCGCGCTTAACGAGGCGCACGCCTGGGGCCCGACCTCGCCTCTCTTGATCGGCGTCGCCCTAACGGCGGTCGTGCTCCTCATATTGTTCGTGCGGACGGAACGCCGCGCCGCGCCGCCGCTTGTCGACCTGAGCCTGTTCCGCAGCCGGGCTTTCGCCAGCGGCAATGCCGCCGGGCTTCTCGTCTATGCCGCGCTGTTCGGCATGTTCTTTCTCATGCCCTTCGTGTTCGTGCGCGGCTACCACGACTCTTGGCTCGTCGCCGGCTTGCGGCTGTCGATGATCCCGGTGGCGCTCGGCATCGCTGCGCCGTTGAGCGGCGCCTTGTCCGATAGGCTCGGCCCCCGAGTTCCCGACCGTGGCCGGCACGGTGACGTGTCTGGTCGCTCTGGCGCTGCTATACGTGGCGCTCGACCAGCCCGGCCACGAGGTGGCGCTCATCATGGTGGGACTTGCCGTGTTCGGGGCCGGCCAAGGCCTCTTCACCGCGCCCAATAACAGCGCCGTCATGACCGCCGCCCCCCGCCACCTCTCGGGAGAGGCCGGAAGCCTGCTCAACGTCATGCGCTCGCTCGGCATGAGCATCGGCATCGCCGCGGCGGCGACCATTCTGGCCTGGCAGCTACAAACGTTGACGGGGCACGGCGACACCACGGTCGGCGCGCCGTCTGCCGAGCTCTTGGCCGCGGCCCGTGCCGTCCTCATTTTCCTCGCAGGCCTTTGCATCGCCGCCACAGGGCTATCCCTGGTCCGGCCCACGCCAGCGCCGGCCAACTGACGCGGCGGTACGACTCTAGATGCCCGGCGCGATGAGCCTGGCCCCTGAGCCGGGCACGTCGGACTCTTCGGTCTCGCCCGCAACGAGAAACAGCCCTGCCCGGTGCGCGAACATGCCGACCGCGCCCTGCGATGTCAGGTAGACGAGCGGAATAGCCAGGCTCAGACCGAGCCACACCGGCAACAGCCACAGCCAAACCTGAACCGATAGCGTGAAGGTGCCGAGCGACAGCGCGACGCCGGTGAGCGTGTGACCGAGATGGTGCCGTGCGATAACCCACAACGGCGCATCCCGTTCGCGGCGCTGCTGGGAAACCCAGCCTGCGTCGCGTCCGAGTAAGACATCGACGACAAAGCGCGTTTGCATCAGCATCAGGATCGGGGCCAGCAAGGTGGAGAAGAGCGTCTCGCAAATGACGCTGTTGGTGAGAGCGAAAGCGCCGCCCGCATCGCGGCGCTTGCGCGCGTCGCCCAACACGGCGAGCCAGGCGAGAATCTTGGGCACGAGCAGAACCAGCCCCGAGACGCCGAGCAACGTCAGGGCCTGCTGCGCGTCAAATCGTGGCCAGGTGGGAAACAACGCAAAATCCGACGGGAAATAGTCGGGCTGGACGCTCACCGCGACCCAGCTCAAGGCGATTCCGGTGGCCAGGAACATGAGCCAGAGCGGCGAAGCGACATAACTCATGATTCCGTTGATGAGGTGAAACCGGCTCATCCAGTGCAATCCGGCGGCGGGGACGATCTTGCTATGTTGCAGATTGCCTTGCGCCCATCGCCGGTCCCGCGCCGCATGCTCGGCAAGCGTGGGCGGCGTGCCCTCGAAGCTCCCTCCGATGTCTGGGCGCAAATAGACCGCATAGCCCGCCCGGCGCAGGAGCGCGGCCTCGACGAAGTCGTGGCTCATGATGTGGCCGCCGAACGGCGCGCCGCCCTCGAGCTCGGGCAGACCGCATGCGCTCGCAAACGCGCGAACCCGAATGATGGCGTTGTGCCCCCAGTAATTGCCGTCGCGCGCGTGCCAGAGCGCAAGCCCCGTCGCCAAGACGGGACCATAGGTCGCCGCTGCGAACTGCTGCATGCGGGCGAAGAGCGTCGTTCCGTTGGCAAGCTGCGGCACAGTCTGGATCAGCCCGGCTCTCTCGTCACGCTGCATCGCCGACACCAAAGCGACGATGGAATCCGGCGTCATGTAACTGTCGGCGTCCAGCACGATCATGAAGTCGTACGCGGCGCCCCAGCGCGCGACAAAGTCGGCGACGTTCCCAGCCTTCCTACCTTCGTTGCTGGCGCGCTTCCGGTAGTGGACGCCGATCCGGCCCTCGAGCATCAACTGCAACTGGATTGCGGCGTCGCGTTCACGGCGGATCGTTTCGACCTCCGTGGAGTCGCTCAACACGAAGATGTCGAAGTGAGCGCCCTGCCCCGCACTGGCAAGCTCCATCCCCATGCGCGTGAGCGCATAGAACACCGTGTCGGTGTCCTCGTTGTAGATCGGCATGACGATGGCCGTGCGCGTCCACAGCCTGGCGGGCCGCTTCTCGTCGATCAGTCCCGCGCCGTTGGCCACCACGGAGATAAATCCGAGTATGGCCGTCGCCGCCGCCAGCGCGATCCACGAGAAGGCGAGTCCGAAGAGCGCAACCAGCAAGACCTGAAGAGACGTTGCGTTGCTCTGGCCCACGACCTGATACATCTGCCACGTTCCGTAACCGGCGAGCAGGACGGTCGTCGTGAACACGAATAAGCGCGCCAACGTGGCCGATCCCGAGGAGATGGTGCGCTGCCTGCCCCTCTGCCACACCTTGAGGTTCTGCTTCGGCATGGCAAGCCGCGCCTCCGCCGGCACCAGATCGTTTGCATCAATATCAAGCGCGCCCATTTCTCACCCCGTCCATCGGTAAAGCCACGTCTCGCTGATCGTCTCACCGGCCCGCTCCAAAAAGAGGCGCAGCTCCGAGAGCTCGACACCGCCGATGTCGAGCTCGAAGCTGGCGCGATAGCCGCCGGTCGCTGGATTGGGATAGCCCAAGACATTGGAGAGCGCGCCGGCGCTTGCAAACACGCGCGTCGTCACGTGCTCCGCAACTCTTGCGTCGGGGCTCTGCGGTTCGGAAACATCCACCGGCGTCGCAAAGTCGACGACGAAGAGGCGCTTCGTGTGGTCGAGGGTGAGGCCGCAGCGCGTCTCGATGACCCGCGCCAATCGACGGTCGGCCACCGGCGGACCCCAGTGAAGCCAATAGGAATAGGAAAGACTTTCGCCGCGGCCTAAGCGTTCGGCAGGACGCCAGAAGGCGACGACGTTGTCGTTGAACTCCCGGTCGCTCGGGATCTCGACGAGCTCGACATGTCCCTCGCCCCAGCCCCATTTCGGCTGGACCCAAATGCTCGGCCTCAGCTCGTATTTCGCCTCCAGATCTTTGTAGTCCGCGTAGCGGCGCCTCCTTTGCTGCAGCCCGAAGCCGCGCAGGCCGTTGGCCATGAAGGCGCTGATCTGCAGGGTCTTCGGATTGGCGAGCGGCCGCACGCTCCAAGCGCCGCTGCCTTCGGCGATCGCCAGCGTGTCGGAGTCGTGAACGGCCGCGCGGTAATCGTCGAAGCGGGCATGCTCCATCGCCCCGAACAGGTACATGCTGGTGAGCGGCGCGAGCCCCAAATGGGTAAGCTCACCGCGCGCAAACAGAGTCGCTTCGACATCCATGACCGTGGAATGCCCGGGTGCGATCTGGAAGGTGTAGGCCCCCGTCACCCTGGGGCTGTCGAGCAACGCGTGAACGACCGCGATGCGCGCGCCGATCGCGGGGCGCTCGATCCAGAAAACGCGGAAGAACGGAAACTCCTCTCCCCTCGGTTCGCCGGTGTCGATGGCGAGACCTCTGGCCGATGCGCCGTAGACCTGACCTTCGCCCAGCGACCGAAAATAGCTCCCGCCTTGGAACACGGCCGCCTCGCTGAGATAGCTGGGCGAATTGATTGGGTAGACTAGACGGATGCCGGAGAAGAGAGGCTGGCCGTCCGCCGGTGCCACCGAGAGATCGGGACCAAAGTCGAACAGATCGGACGTGTATGTGATCGGCTTCGCCGCCCCGTCCTCGACGAGGTAAACCTCGACCGGCGTTTCGTAGATGAAACCCGCATGCAACAGTTCCAGCGCGAAGCCTCGCTGCTCGCCGACCCAGATCGCCCGTTCTTTCCGGAACTGAATACCGCGATACTGATCGTAGCCGAGCGAGCGGAATGGTTCGGGGACTTCAGCTGGACGACTGAAATCCCGTTCAGCGAGATCCTTGGCGATCCCGAGCACCGTCTCGCGACTGAACGTGCTTGCCGGTTGCTGTGCCCATGCAGAACTGCTTGGGCTCAGCGCACCCAGCACAGCGCCCCCCGCCGCCAAAGTGAACTCCCGGCGGTTCATCGTATCGTCCCGCTGTTGGAACCCCTGCTCCATCCAACAACGCAAGTTTTGCTGGCCCTGTTCCCTCTTGAGGCCGACTTACCATGACGGTGAGTTGACTAAAGGTCGCAGGCAGCAACTTGCCGAGAGCTTGAGCAGTCGTGAGTGCAATCCGCGTGCAGTTGGCGTCGAAGTGACCACGCGAAACGTCCGAAGACTCACGAAAGCAGCATTGCGCGCGCCGAAGGCGTCCCGGGCGGGCGGGCGAGGACAGCCCGCTAAAGCGGGCGCTGGCCCTGACGGGAACCGACGGGAACGCCGACGATCAAGTCGGCACTCGCCGAACTCGACGCCCGCTGGCTCAGGCGCAGTCCAGGAGCCGGGCCGGCTATCGATCTGCGTGGCGAGCCACACGAACGCGATACCCCCGGTCAGCACGAAGAGCTCCAGGAGCTGGTAGCGGCTGACGACGCGCCAAGTGCCGCGCCAGTCTTTGCGGGGACGCCGCGGACGAAAGAAGCTCTTGCGCTGGTAATGGGGAGTGATCAGGTGAACCATCGACATCGCGGGCGGCGCGGGTGTTGACGGGGACCGCGCCGGAGGCCAAGGGTTTACATGTCTCGTCCCAATAAACCGTTGATTCGGGCAAGGCCCCGGTTGAAGAAACCGGCAAAAACGCTTCATGGTAAACAAATCGTTGACGACGGAAGGGACGCCTCAAGCGAACAGCCTATGCGCCTGCTCCTCGTCTCCGACCTGCACTATTCCTTGCCCCTGTTCGACTGGGTGGCGGAGTCCGCCGGCGACTACGACATCGTGGTCATGGCCGGCGACCATCTCGATCTCGCCTCGATCGTCGATGGCCGCGCCCAGGCGTTGGTCGTAAAGAAGTACTTCCAGAAGATTCAGGCCAAGACGCGGCTCCTGATCTGCTCCGGCAATCATGATCTCGATTCCAAGAATGCCGCCGGCGAGAAGATGGCCAAATGGCTTCTCGGCTCCCGCAACAACGGCGTGTTGTCGGATGGCGAGTCTCTCAACGTCGGCGACACGCTGTTCACGATGTGCGCCTGGTGGGATGGGCCCGTGTCGCAAGCCGCCATTGGCGAGCAGCTCGCCAAGGCTGCCGAGAAGCGGCAAAAGCGGTGGATTTGGATCTATCACGCGCCGCCGGCGAACTCGCCGGTCGCCTGGGGCGGCGAGCGCTATTTTGGCGACGAGGCGCTGAAGAAATGGATCGAGATCTACCGGCCGGACATCGTCATGTCCGGCCACGTGCACCAGGCGCCTTACATCGAGCGCGGCTCATGGGTCGACCGCATCGGCGACACATGGATATTCAACACCGGGCATTATTTCGGCGCGCCGCCGGCGCACATCATCATCAATACCGAGGCGGACGAGGCGTTATGGTTTTCCGCCGCGGGCAATCAATATGTACGCCTGAGTGAACCGCTCAAGCGGCCGATCGCGACGCTCAAAGCGATTCCGGACTGGCTCACAGCCGCGGATCGGCCTCACGCTCCGGGCCTAAGCTGAAATCCTCGTCCTGCTGGTGGATCAGCGCGTCGAGCACATCGCCCACCATGCACAGGTGATTGCTCTGATCTTCGAACTGCCGCTTGATGTCGACGAGATAGGTGGTGGCCGCATTGAGCCGCCCGGCGAGCAACCGGCCGATGAAGAAGGCGATCTCGGGATTCGACTTCAGGAAGCTTTCCGCATCGTCGAATGCGTAGACGGTGATCGGCGTCAGGGCCCGGACGGTCGCGGTATGCGGTCGTTTGAGCAGCACGGACATCTCGCCGAACACTGCACCCGGCTCTTCGACCATGGCGACTTGCGTGTCGCCACGAAGCACCTCGACCGAGCCGGACTTGAGCACATAGAGATGCCCCGACGTCTTGCCTTCCGGCAACAGCACAGTGCCAGCCTCCAGCGTCTCAAGCGGCGCGCCGTGACACATATCGAGGATCGAGCCCATCGGCACAGCGTAGCGCGCGCGCTTAAGTTGTCAAACGGACGTCTCGCCGCGCTGAGTGGCACATTACTGGCCACCGAAGAAATTGTTCAGGAGCTGCTGCGCCGCTTCCTCCGCCTGCCGCTTCTGCGCTTTCTTCTGCTCCGCCTTGATCTGGGCGGGCGTCTTCTTCGGCTGGACGGGCTGTGCTTTGGGCTGAGCCGTAGGCTTAGGTGCGGGCTTGGGCGCGGGCTGAGCCGCAGGCTGGTTCTTGTTGAGAAGGCCGCCGAGCCCCTCGATCAGAGCGTCCTTGTTGACCTTGCCGTCCTTGATCATGGGTTGAGGCTGCGCTGGCGCTTTGGGCTGAGCCGCCGCTTGGGGCTGCGCTCCTGGCGCCGCGGGCGCGGCGGGCTGGGTCGCCGCAGGCTGGCTCCCGCTCAGAAGGCCGCCGACCCCCTCGATCAGAGCATCTTTGTTGACCTTGCCGCCCTTGATGACGTCCTTGAACGCGCCGGCCTTGTCCAGGCCCGGCAGTTTCGTGACATCCTTGCCGAACTGCTTGAAGTTCTGAATCGCCGCGACGGGGTTTTCCAGGATGCCCTTGATGTCCGGATAGATCTTCGGCTTCGACCAGGGGCCGACGATTATCACCGGCACGCCAAGACCTGAGAGGTCCTCCTGGCCGCCCTGCCCCTTGAGTGAGGCCACGAGCTGCGGATTGACCTTGAAATTGAGCAATTTCGCCGGGAGGTTGACCACGCCGGCACCGGTCATGCGCACGAGCGGTCCGACCAAATGCAGGTCCTGGGTCTTCGCGTTTCCCTTCACGACTGCGAAGGTTGCGCCGAACGAGGCGAAGTCGGTCTTCTCCGCAGTGCCGCCCTGCCACCCCTCGACGATGCCGGTACCGAGATTGCGGATCATCTTGGCGACATTGACGCCGCGAAGGGCGCCATCGGTGAACTCGAGATTGGCGTTGCCGTTGAGCGCGGAGACGATCGCGCGCTGACTGGCGCCGCCTGCGCTCAAGTCAAGCGAGATCGTCCCACGGCCTTGAAGTCTCTCGAAACCAGCCACGTCTCGCAAGAAACTGTATGCGTCGAACTTGGCGAGCGACAGCTTGACGCGCTGCGCCGGCCTCTTGCCGCTCGCATCGACCGCGACCGTGGCGTTGCCGGCACCGCCATAGAGCTTGAACTTCGACAGCGTTGCGTTGAGCTTGCCGCCGTTGAGCGTCGCCTGCACCGTCACAGGACTGATCTTGATCTGGTCGTAGACGAGCTGCTCGGCGGAGAGGCTAAACTTCCCGTTGACGCGCCTGAGCGGCGAGAAATCAATTGGCGCGTTGCTCCAGCTGGAACTGGCTGCACCACCACCTTTACTCGCGCTACCACCGCCAGCACTGCCGCCGCCTCCGCCGCCACTGGTCGACGGTTTCGACTTCGGTGTTCCCGCCAGGGCATTAACGTCGAGCGACTTAGCGGCAATCGCCGCCACAACGTAAGGAACTTTGCTCGCGAGATTGGCCGTCACCGAGCCCGCGAGCACATTGCCGCGCACATTGGCGCGCAGCGAGGTCAAGCTCACAGTGTTGTTCTTGTAGACCGCATTGCCGGCGAACGTATCCCGGCCCATCGTCGCGGTGAAGTGGTTCACGGTGACGGTGTCGTCTTTATAGATCGCCGACCCGGCCAAGGCCTTGTTGCCAGACTTTGCGCTGAACGGATTGAGCGTGAGCGTGTCGTCCTTATAGCTGGCGGTCGCGCTCAGGTTCGCTGGCGCGTCGAGCGTACCGGGCACATTGGCCGCGAGCCGCAACGGCGCAGGCGCGCCTTCGAGAAACTGTCCGAAACGGCCGATCGACCCCTTCGCCTGCATCAACTTGCCATCGACGACGGCGCCGACGTCGAAGGACAAGGGTGCGTCAAAGGCCGGCAGTGCGGCTTCGAGGTTAAGCTTCTCGATGCGCTTGCCGGCACCCTTGCCTGATGGTGGCAGGATCACCGTCCCGTTCTTGATGACGAGCTTGTCGAGGGTGAGGTTCTTGAGCTTCTCGGCCACCGGCGCAAGGCTACCCCCGCCCCCTTGACTTCCACCCTCGTTCTCTATGAGCGCAGCCACCGCATCCGTCTTGCCGGCTGGAATCGCAGCCGTCGTCTTCGGCACGGCAATGACCGGATCAATGAGAGTCACTTGCGTCATCCGCATCTTGCCGTCGAGCAGGCCTTGCAGCATCAGGCCGAATTTGAGCGTCTTGGCGGTCGCAAACTCGGCGTCGCTCCCTGAGGCCGGCTGGGCAACGCCCACGTCCCCGGCGACGAGCTGAAGCGATGGAAACAGCGTGACGTCGAGCGGACCACTCACCCGCAGGCGGTAGCCGGTTGCCGACTCGACCTGCGCAAAGAGCTGATTGCGCACATCCTCGGCCGAGATGAACAGCGGGCCGATGAAGACGACGGCCGCGGCGATAAGAATGATGGCCGTCAGGATCGAGAAAATGAGCCGCACGCGCCCCTCCGAAAGTCAAAATGCCGGTTGGTTAACGAAATACGACCGATTCCCATTCCTAAAGTAAGGGATAAGACCCCCTGGAACATCCCCGGCTGACGTAAGTCCTGATTCTCGGAACTAGCCCGGAATTGAGGGGAAATGACGGCCACCAAAGGGGGTAACGCGCCTAGGGCCCCGGACTTGCCCCGCAGCGCCCGGCCCCATACACCAGGGGGGAACACCGTATTCGGAGACTTGAAATGCCGCGACTTATTCTCCTGCGACACGGCCAGAGCGTCTGGAACCGGGATGCGATCTTCACCGGCTGGACGGACGTCGAGCTTTGCGACAACGGCATTGCGGAGGCGAAGAAGGCGGCGGCCTTGCTGAAAAAGCACAGTATCAAGTTCGATCATTGCTTCACGTCGTATCTGAAGCGGTCCATCCATACGCTTTCGATCGTCCTTGATGATCTGAACCTCGACTGGCTTCCCGTGCGCCGCGCCTGGCGGCTCAACGAGCGCCATTACGGTGCGCTCCAGGGCCGCGATAAGGAAACGGTCCGCGAAGAGGTCGGCGACGAGCAGCTGCATACATGGCGCCGGAGCTACACGAGCCGCCCGCCGGCGCTCGACGAGTCCGACCCGCGCTTTCCCGGCAACGATCCGAAGTATGCGGGCGTCCCGGGCAGGCACCTGCCGCTGACCGAGAGTCTCAAAGACTGCGTCGCCCGCGTGCTGCCCTATTGGCAGGAACGAGTTCGAGCCGCTGCTCATGGACGGCCGCACGCCGCTCGTCTCAGCGCACGGCAATAGCCTTAGAGGCCTCGTCAAATATCTCGATGGAATCTCCGACGAGGACATTCCGCACCTCGAAATTCCCACGGGAAAGCCGCTCGTTTATGAGCTCGATCAAGGCTTGCGCCCTGTTCGCAGTTTCTATCTTGAGGACGGCAAGGAGCCCCACACCCTTCCCAGGGCGCGCGTGGCGGCGCGTACTGCGTAAGACGAGGTCTCTCATCTCTTCCAGCGGCGCAACGGACATGACAAGACCCGGCGCGACCATCGAGGCGGTGATCTTCGACATGGATGGCGTCGTCACGAAATCCATGCGGGTCCATTTCGCCGCCTGGAAGGAGGTCTTCGACGAATTCCTGGGGCAGCGCGATACGCGCGCCAAGCCGTTCACGATGGAGGACTATTTCGGATACGTGGACGGCGTGCCGCGTCTCGACGGCATCAGGCGCTTTCTCGCCTCGCGCGGCATCGATTTGCCCGAAGGTACGCCCGATAGTCTCGACGGCGAGACCGTGCAGGGTCTCGGCAACCGCAAGAACATGCGCTTCCAGGCTTGGCTCGAAGCGAACACAGTCCCCACATACGAGGACGCGCTCGACCTGATTCACGCCCTAAAAGGTCACGGCGTGAAAGTCGGTGTGTTTTCGGCAAGCCGCAATGCCGAACGCGTGCTGACAAGTGCGGGCGTCATCGACCTGTTCGACGCCAAGGTGGATGGGACCGATGCGGCAAAGCTCGCTCTTGCGCCGAAACCGGATCCGGCGATGCTGGTTGAGACCGCTAAGCGCCTCGGCGCGGCGCCTGCCAATACCATCGTGGTCGAGGACGCGGTCTCGGGCGTTGCGGCCGGTGCTGCAGGCGGGTTCCGTCATGTTATTGGCATAGACCGCGAGCAATTAGATAGCGATGCGCATGCTCGCGGCCTACGCGCTGCGGGCGCCGATGTAGTCACACGCGACCTTGGATATATCTTGAGTCTCTGTCTTCCAGAAGCCAGCGAGGCCCGGCGATGAACGACGAGTGGTCTCTCACATACGAAGGCTACGAGCCTGACAAGGAGGGCCTCCGCGAGGTTCTGTGCGCGCTTGGCAACGGCTACATGGTGTCGCGCGCGGCGGCGGCAGATGCGGGTGCCGACGACATCCACTATCCCGGCAACTATTTCTCCGGCGGCTACGACCGCCTTACGACCGAGGTCGACGGCCACCAGATCGAGAACGAGGATCTCGTCAACCTGCCCAACTGGCTGCCGCTCACTATGCAGATCGGCGATGACGACCCCATCACCCCCGACAGCGTGGAGTTTCTCGGCTACCGCCAAGAGCTCAACCTGAAGGACGGCGTTCTGACGCGAAGCTTGCGCTTTCGCGATGCCGCCGGCCGGGTCACACGCTGGGACGAGAAGCGGATTGTCTCAATGGACAACAAGCATCTCGCCGCGCTTTCAGTGATCGTGACACCGGAGAACTGGGCGGGACCGGTCACTTTTCGCTCCAGCCTCGACGGCAGCGTGATCAATTGGGGCGTGCCGCGATATCGCAAACTGAATGGGCGGCACCTGGAAACGGTCGACTGCAACGTCGATGATGGCGCCATCCTCACGCTGCGCAGCCGCATGGTTCAGGCGCGCCGCGAGATCGCGCTCGCTGCGCGCACCCGTGTGGAGATCGAAGGCGAGGCGATTCCGCCCGCACGCACCGAGGCGAAAGACGGTGTGGCGAGCGCGATCTTTGTCTGCGAGGCCCAAGAAGGGCGCCCCATCCGCATCGAGAAGACCGTCGCCTATTTCCATAGCAAGGACTACGCCATCAGCGAGCCGCTGCTGGAGGCCTTGCAACTCGTCCGCCATGTAGGCCACTTCGCCGAGCTCCTGAGCGCACATACCCGGTCTTGGCATCAGCTTTGGGAGCAATGTGATATCCGCGTCCACACCACGCAGGACGGCGCGCAGTTCAAGCTCAGGCTGCACATCTTCCATCTCTTGCAGACCACCCTCCATTCCGTCGGCGTGGACGTTGGCGTCCCGCCGCGCGGCTGGCACGGCGAGGCCTATCGCGGCCATATCATGTGGGACGAGCTCTTCATCTTCCCCTATCTCAACTTGCGCATGCCGGTGGTGACGCGGGCGCTGCTCCACTACCGCTACCGCCGGCTCGGCGAGGCGAGGCGCATGGCGCGCGAAGCGGGCCTCAAAGGCGCGATGTTTCCCTGGCAGAGCGGCTCCAATGGCCGGGAGGAGAGCCAGCGCATTCACCTGAACCCGATGTCGGGACGCTGGATCGCCGACAACTCTTGGCGGCAACGCCATATCGGCGCCGCCATTTGCTACAACATCTGGCAGTACTTCCAGGCCACCGACGACTGCGACTTTCTCATCGACTATGGCGCCGAGCTATTCTGCGAGATCGCGCGCTTCTGGTCGAGCCTCGCTAAGCGAAGGGACGACGGCCGCTACGGCATCAACGGGATTATGGGACCGGACGAGTTCCACACGGCCTATCCCGGCGCCGATCCCGCCACCGAAGGCGGCCTCAACAACAACGCCTATACCAATGTCATGGTGTCATGGCTCCTATCCCGGGTCTTCGACGTGCTCGACCTCATTCCGAGCGACAGGCAGCGGCGACTTTGCGAGCGGTTGGGCCTTAGGGAGGAGGAGTTCGACCGTTGGCGCGACATCAGCTGCAATCTCGTAATCCCGTTCCACGACGGCGACATCATCAGCCAGTTCGAAGGTTATGGCGACCTCAAGGAATTCGACTGGGAGGGCTATCGCCAGAAATACGGCGACCTTCAGCGCCTCGATCGCATCCTGGAGAAGGAGGGCGACGATCCCAACCGTTATAAGGCCTCCAAGCAAGCCGACGTCTTGATGATCTTCTATCTGTTCAGCCGCGAGGAGATCGAGGAGATCTTCCACCGGCTCGGCTATCCCTTCTCGCCGGACCTGATCTTCAAGAACGTGCACTACTACAATCAGCGCACCTCGCACGGCTCGAGCCTGAGTTGGGTCACCCACGCCTGGGTGCTGGCCCGGGCGGACCGCCAACGGTCCTGGCAACTCACCCAGACGGCACTCGGAGGCGATTTAGCCGATATTCAAGATGGCACCACGCGCGAAGGCATCCATCTCGGCGCCATGGCCGGAACGGTTGATTTGATTCAACGTTGCTACTCGGGCATCGAGATGCGCAATGGCGTGCTCGCGTTCAATCCGCGCCTGCCCGAGGAGGTACTCCAGATGAACGCGACGTTGCGCTATCGCCGTCACACTCTGGACGTGGAAGTCACCCAAGATTGTCTAACCGTCGCAAGCCGAGTCATGACTGCCCAGCCCATCCGCATCGCCTATCGTGAGCACAGCCGCGAACTTAGTCCGGGGCAATCGTTCACCTTCAAGCTCGTGGAAGAGCACAAGACCGACCGGCCCGCGCGCGAACGCGCGCAGGAGCAAGCACGAAAAGAGTGCCCCATCGGAACCCAGAACGAGGCGGCATGAGCACTCCCCCCGATCTCGTCCTGCCGCTCTCCGCCATCCGCCGTGGCGACGTTGCCCGCGTCGGCGGCAAGAATTCTTCCCTCGGCGAGATGATCAGCACGCTCAAAAGCGCCGGCATCAACGTGCCCGGCGGCTTCGCGACCACGGCAGACGCCTATTGGCGCTTCGTCGAGGCCAACGCGCTGCAAGACCACATCGCGAAAGAGATCGGCAAGCTCGACAAGGAGCTCACCAATCTCGCTGAAGTTGGCGGCGCCATCCGCAAGCTGATCCTCGAAACCCCATTCCCGCAAGACCTCGAGGACGCGATCCGCCAAGCCTATCGGGATATGCGCGCAAGTGGCGGCGGCACTGTCGCGGTGCGCTCCAGCGCCACCGCCGAGGACTTGCCGGAGGCGAGCTTCGCCGGTCAGCTCGAGACCTACCTCAATGTGGAGGGCGAGGACGCGCTGCTCGTCGCCTGCAAGAAGTGCTTCGCCTCCCTCTTTACCGACCGCGCCATCTCCTATCGCGAAAACCACGGCTTCGATCATCTGAAGGTGGCGCTCTCCGTCGGCGTGCAGAAGATGGTGCGCTCCGATCTCGCCTCCTCGGGCGTGATGTTCTCCATCGACACCGAGACCGGCTTCCCGCGCACCGTCCTCGTCACCGGCGCATGGGGTCTGGGCGAGACGGTTGTGCAAGGCATGGTGGACCCTGACGAGTACCAGGTGTTCAAGCCCCTGCTCGAGGACCAATCGCTGACGCCCATCGTCGAGAAGTCGCTCGGCGCCAAGGGCCGCAAGATGATCTACGGCGCGGAAGGCTCGACCCTTCTCACCGAGACCAGCGAGGTAGAGCGGTCCAGCTTCGTGCTTGCCGACGACGAGGTGCTCAGGCTCGCGCGCTGGGCGGTCATCATCGAGAAGCATTACGGCCTACCCATGGACATGGAGTGGGCCAAGGACGGCGAGACCGGCGAGCTCTACATCGTGCAGGCGCGGCCCGAGACTGTGCAATCGCGCCGCGAGGCCAGCGCGCTCAAGACCTATGAGCTGAAGAACAGGGGCCCCCTGATCGTGTCTGGCCTCGCCGTCGGCGATGCCATCGGCGCCGGCAGGGTCTGCCGCCTCGACAGCGCCGACGAGATCGAGCGCTTCGAGACCGGCGCGGTTCTCGTCACCAAGATCACCGATCCAGACTGGGTGCCGATCATGAAGCGGGCCCACGCCATCGTCACCGATCATGGCGGACGCACCAGCCACGCCGCCATTGTCAGCCGCGAGCTCGGCTTGCCGGCCATCGTCGGTACGGGCGATGCGACGCAACGGCTGAGCGATGGCCAGGACATCACCGTATCCTGCGCCGAAGGGGACGAAGGCCATGTCTATGACGGCATCGCCGACTTCACCGTGACCGAGATCGACATCGCGCGGATCCCCAAGACGCGCACCAAGGCGATGCTCAACATCGCCAATCCGTCCGCCGCGTTCCGCTGGTGGCGCCTGCCCGCGGACGGCGTCGGCCTCGCCCGCATGGAGTTCATCATCTCGAACCACATCAAGGTCCACCCCATGGCCTTGATCCGCTTCGATCAGGTCACCGACGAGACGGCGCGTGCCGAGATCGAGCGCCTGACCGCGGGCTACGACTTAAAGGGCGAGTATTTCGTCGATAGGCTCGCGCGTGGCATCGCCCGCATCGCGGCGGCCCATTACCCAAATCCCGTTGTCGTCCGCATGAGCGACTTCAAGACCAACGAATATGCAGAGCTTCTCGGCGGCTCTGGCTTTGAGCCGCACGAAGAAAACCCGATGATCGGCTGGCGCGGCGCAAGCCGCTATTATCATCCCGATTATCGCGACGGCTTCGGGCTCGAATGCCGCGCCATTACGCGCGCACGCGAGGAAATCGGCCTCACCAATATCGTGATGATGATCCCGTTCTGCCGCACGCCCGAGGAAGCCGACCGCGTGATCGAGGAAATGGCCAAGCACGGCCTCGCACGTGGGAAGGCCGGCCTCAAGGTCTACGTAATGGCGGAGATCCCTTCGAACGTAGTGCTTGCCGAGAAATTCGCCGAGCGCTTCGATGGCTTCTCCATCGGCTCCAACGACTTGACCCAGCTCGTGCTCGGCATCGATCGCGACAGCGACCGTTTGAGTAGCCTGTTCAACGAGCGCCATCCGGCCGTGACCGAGACCATCGCGCGCCTCCTGGCCTCGGCGCACAAAACCGGGAGCCATACCGGACTTTGCGGCCAAGCCCCGAGCGACCATCCCGAGTTCGCACGCTTCCTCGTCGAGCACGGCATCGAGTCCATCTCCGTGACACCCGACAGCTTCTTGCGCGTCAAAGAGCAGATCGCCGCGGCGGAAGCGGCGCTTGCCAAGGCGGGATCGGCCTGATGGTCCTGACGCTGACGCCCAATTCGTCCATCGACGTCTGGACCACGGCGCCGCAGGTGAGGAGCGGGATCAAGCTTCGCTGCACGGCACCCCAATACGATCCCGGCGGCGGCGGCATCAATGTCTCGCGCGTGCTACATCGGCTTGGCGCGCAGACCTTGGCACTGTTCACCGCGGGCGGCGCCGTCGGCGATGAGCTTGCCGCCTTACTCGAGGCCGAGGGCGTGCCGGCTGAGCGGCGGCATATCGCCGGCCAGACGCGCGAGAGTCTCCATGTTCTGGATGAGGCGAGCGGACAGCTGTTCCGCTTCGTCATGCCGGGCCCCGTCCTGACCGAAACGGAGGCCAGGGCTTTTCTCGACAGGGTCGAGCAGCTTGCGCAGCCCGGTGGCTTTATCGTCGGCAGCGGCAGCCTGCCACCGGGTCTTGGCGAAGCCTTCTGGTCGCGTGCCGCAACGCTTGCAAGGAAACAGGGCTGCCGCTTTCTGCTCGACTCGGCCCATGGCGTGAAAGAGACGCTTGATTCAGGCCTCTACCTGCTGCGCCAAAATCTCGATGAGTTGCGCAACGTAGTCGGCGCGGAACTGTCATGGCCCGACGACGCTGCGGAATGGTCGCGCGAGCAGATCGCGCACGGCGCCTGCGAGGTCGTGGTGGTTACCAGCGGCGCCGCTGGCGCGCTTCTCGTCACCAAGGATGAGCGCGTTCGGCTCACACCCCCGAAGGTCGCGACCAGAAGCGCCGTCGGCGCCGGCGATAGCTTCATGGGCGGGCTTTGCCTGGGGCTCGCCAAGGGCGAGGCGCCGCACGATGCCTTGCGCCTCGCCGTCGCCACCGCCGCCGCGACCATGATCACGCCGGCCACGGAGCTCTGCCTCAAAGAGGATGTCGACCGCGTGCTCGCCGCGATGGGCGCCATCGAGACGGTTTGAGTGCCCTTACTTGTCGGTCAGCACCATCGCGCCGTCCCAGTCCTTCAGGCACGTCCGTCTTGGTGAGCCCCTCCGCCCGGGCCAAAAGCTCTGAGGCGCTGACATCGCCGGGCAGGATCTTCAGCAGCTCGCGGCAGGCCGCAACGACATCCGCAAAGTCGCGCGCGAGATAGGCCCGCATAGCCTCTTCGGCCAGCGCTTCAGCGCGGAGCTGTTCCGGCGTGGCCTCGTCGCGTAGCGCCATCAGCTCGTAGACAACGATGCCCTCGGCCTTGCCTTTCACCGCGAACTTGTCGAGCGGCCGCGCCACGATCGCCTCGCCCGCAAGCTCCCGCGTGCGCTGGCCGATGATGATGTCGAGCTTGACCCGCTTGCACTGCGCCTCGAGCCGGCTCGCCACGTTCACCGGATCGCCCATCACCGTGTAGTTCATGCGCTCGTCGGAGCCGATATTGCCGACCAGCACTTCACCGGTATTGATTCCGATGCGCGCGTAGAACTCCGCGTGCCCTTCCTTCGCCCACACCTGCCGCAACGCGGCAAGGCGCGCCTGGCAGGACAGAGCCGCCTTGCAGGCGGCAAGCGCGTGATCCTCCACCTCGCGCGGTGCGCCCCAGAACGCCATGATGGCGTCGCCGATGAACTTGTCGACGGTGCCGTGCTCGGCGCGGATCATCGCGCTCATCTCCTCGAAATAGTCGCCGAGTTGGTCGACTAAATCGTTCGGCGAAAGCGTCTCGGCGATGGAGGTGAAATCGGCAATATCGGAGAAGTAGATAGTAAGCTCGCGCGTCTCGCCGCCGAGAGCCGCTTCCTTGCCACGCTCCATGAGGTCGCGCACGAGGTCCGCAGGGACGTATCTGGCGAAGGAGCGTAAGCCGCCGGTCATGCGGTCCCGCGCGGCATGCATCGCGGCAATCTCGCGGATGGAGCTTTTATCCTTCGAATCCCCTTCGCTGAAATGGAGGCGACCGACATCGTCGAGATCCGTGGCGATGCCACGTAGCGCCCGTCCCATGGTGCGCTCGGCGATGAAGATGCCGATCAGCACGCTGACAAGCGCGGCCAGCGCCGCGATCCAGGCAGCCGCGCGATTGTTCTCGTAAATACGCCCCAGAAGCGCTTCGGCCGGAACGGCGATCAGCACCATCCAATCGGGCTTCCCGTCCTCGGCGAACGGCGCACTCACGGCGAGATAGCGCTCGCCGTCCGCCGTGACCTCGAAATGCCGCTCGTCATTGGGCGCGCTCTGCGTGTGGGCATAGGCCATGGCGAGCTTCCGGTCCTCATGCTCCCGCGCCGGAATGAGCTCCGGGCCGTTCTTTCCCTCGCGCGCGGTCTTCGCGTCCGGGTGACCGATGACCTTGCCCTGTCCCGAGACGATGTAGATGTCGGTATGGGACTGAGGTCCACCCCCAGGTCCGGCGGACTCCTTGATGTCGCGGAGATATTTGGCGATGGCGCTCAGCTCGTATTCCATGAGCCAAACGCCGCGCATCTTGCCGTCCTTCCCGTCCTGCCGCTCGACCAGCACCACGCCTGGCTGCCGCCGCGAGGCAAACAGGAACGGCTCCGACCATGCTGGCTCCGTCGCATGCTCAGCCACCGGCCACCACGGCCGCGTGCGCGGGTCGAAATCTCCGAGCGTGTCGAAAATGAGCGCGTAGGAGCCGTCAGGCGCGACACGGTAATCGCGATAGCGAGTTCCGCCCGCCTCCTGCTCGCGACGGGTCAGGCGCAGCCCGCCATCCGGCTCGCGATAGGCGGAGATATAGGCGCCGTCGACGCCGGCATAGGAGCACCAGGTGACGTTGGGATGGGCGAGCAAGCAGCGATGCAGGTATTTCAGCAGCCCCTCGCGGTCGGCCGGATCGATGAACCCTACATCGGTGAGGAGCTTGCTCAAGCGAAGCTGCGCCGTCCCCGACTCGACGTAGCGCAGCACTTTTTGCCGCGCATCCTCGATCATCTCGTCGGCGAGCTCGTGCCATAACACCTCGACCGTCGCCCGCGAGTTCAGATAGGCCGACACGCCGATGCCCGTGGCGGTCGGTATGATCGCCGCGAGCAACAGCGCGATCAGCGCAAAGCGAATAGTGATGCGCGGCATGCCTTTGGCCAAACTCTAAGTGATTGCGGACCGCTGGTCGTCCTACCGGTACTGATGCGGCCCGTAGGCGCCGCAGGCACCCTGTATGCGCACATCGCCGCCGAGCGCTTGGCAGACATAGACCTTCTTCAAAGGGTCGTTGTGGATCTGCGCCGCGGTTACCTTCCAGCCATAGCTCTGCGCCACACGCGCAATCTCCTCCTCCTGGCAATAAGGCGTCGAGATGAGACCATTCGTCTTGGTGACCTGGAAGATGCCCTTGCACTTGATCTTCGCAGCCGCCGGCTCCGGCACCGCTGCTATGAGGAGCCCAACGAGACCTGCCATGAGCGCAAGCGTGTAGCGTCCGTGCATGATCGCCTCCTTCGAAGAGACGACACCCTATAGCAGAGCGCAGGGTTGAGGAACCATGGCACTGAGGCGAAAGGCAGACAGTGGGCTGTCAGCCTACCATTCCGCCGACTGCAGCACGGGGACCAGCCCTTCGTCTCCGCTGGCAAAGGCTTCCCCATTCGGCCAAACGGCCGCGGGGCTCCCGTCGCTGACCAGCTTTCCGTTCTCCAGCGCAAGCCGCGGCAGCGGCAGGCACACGAACCTCTCGTCGATGACCCAGAACGAGCCGAGCCCCGCCAACATGGCGTCGGCGAACGGGAGATAAGCGTCGTTCAGGTCTTGCAGACCCTCGCTGTCGACGGCGGCGCTGGCGATGACGTCCCGCAAGGCGGAAGACACCAAATACGCGACACTGTGGCTCTTCTGTCCGACATCGCCCAAGACCACGTCGAACAGCGCCAGCAGGAATGGCTCGAGATGCAGGGTCTCGGTGATCCGCGCCTCGGCCTCGTCTTCCGCCTCGCAATAGGCTTGCCACGCCGCCTTGTCGCCCTGGAGCTCGGCGGTGGCCTGATCTTGAAGAGCCTGCATGGTCAGAGACCACCGGCACGCCGCAGGACTTTCGAAATCGACCTCGGCGAGTTCGCTGCAGGCCTGCTGCGGTCCCATGACCCAGGTGAAGGACGCGTTGCGAAAGCCGATCAGCCTGGCGTGCCGGCTTAGCGCCTCCTCCACGGCAAGCGGATCGAAATAAGGCCGTGTGGGATCGATCCCATTCAGCCGCGAGATGATCTTCTCGACTTCGTCCACGACACCATCCTCCCTCAACTCACCCTCTTTATGGGGCGCTTGATCGCGAGGCCTTTAGCCCTTCAAGGCTTCACTTGCTGGAACGTAAGGCATTCCGAACGCCTCGGCGACTGCCTTATACGTCACATGCCCGTCATGAATATTGAGCCCGTCGCGCAAGCAGGGGTCGGCCATCAGCGCACGGGCATAGCCCTTGTCGGCGATCGCCAGCACGAACGGCGCTGTCACATTGCTCAGCGCGAATGTCGAGGTACGCGCCACCGCGCCGGGCATATTGGTGACGCAGTAGTGCACCACGTCATCCACCACATAGGTGGGATCCGAATGAGTGGTGGGCCGCGAGGTCTCCGCCGTGCCGCCTTGGTCAATCGAGACATCGACGATGACCGCGCCGGGCTTCATCGCCTTCACCGTCTCCGCCGTGATGAGCTTCGGCGCCGCCGCGCCCGGCACGAGCACCGCACCGATGACGAGATCGGCGCGACGGCACAGCGTCTCGACCGCAGCCCGCGCGGAGAACACGGTGCGCACGCGCGAACCGAACTGCGCGGAGAGATGCCGCAGCTGATCCATATTGTGCCCGGCGACCGTGACGCTCGCCCCCATGCCGATGGCGATGAGCGCGGCGTTGCCGCCCACCACGCCGCTGCCGAGAATGAGCACGTCGCCCGGCGGCACACCGGGCACGCCGGCGAGCAAGACGCCGCGGCCGCCCGTAACCTTTTCCAGGCAATAGGCGCCGACCTGAGGCGCCATACGGCCCGCAACCTCCGACATCGGCATCAGCAGCGGCAGCTGGCCTTGGGGGTTTGTCACCGTCTCGTAGGCGATGGCCGTGACGCCGGACGCCAGGAGATCTTCGGTCTGCGCCCGGTCCGCGGCGAGATGGAGATAGGTGAAGATGACCTGACCCGTCTTGAGCTTCTTGCGCTCGACGGCGAGCGGTTCCTTCACCTTGACGATCAGCTCGGCGCGGTCGAGCACCTGATCGGCATCAGCCACGATCTCCGCACCGGCTTGGGCGTAAGCCTCGTCGGCGAGTTCGGCGCCTGCGCCTGCGCCAGTCTCCACCAGCACCGTGTGACCCCGCAGCGTAAGTTCCTGCACCGTCGACGGAATCACTCCGACGCGGTACTCGTTATCCTTAATTTCTTTCGGAACGCCGACGAGCATGGGCCCGAAGCTACCACTATCGGCGGGCACGGTGTTTGCTCAAGTTTCCGCGTTGGCACCGAGCGCACTTCATCCCCCGCGCAACCGCCTGAGCAACCGCCAACTGGCCCGACTTCTGCAGATCGATAAGCGCCTCGACGGGTTCGACGCGCGCTCCATGCATGGAGGGACCGCCGAAGGGGACTTCCCCTTTCGAACGTGTCTCGAAATGGGCGCGCCGTTCCATTTTGACCCATCCGAGGGGACCGGTACCCGCTTGAAGCCGAGACGCAATGACGGACATCACTTCATCACTCCCTGGATCTGGCGCGAGCGCCGTCTTTCGGCGCAGGACGCAGAGCAGCCGCGCCAGGAAGAGCGCGCCGGGCGAGGCCACGCACCCTTTGATCGTTGATCTCGATGGCACGTTGATCCGCAGCGATCTTCTGGTCGAATCCGCCTTCGCACACCTTGGCAAGAACCCGATCCGCATCTTTGCGCTGCTCGCGTCACTCTTGCGCGGCAAGGCCGCACTGAAAGCCTACATTGCCGACGCCACGACGATCGACGTGAGCGCCCTGCCGTACGACGACGACGTGATGTCTTTGGCGCGCACGGCTCGCGAGGAAGGCCGTCCGGTTTATCTGGTGTCCGCCAGCAACGAACGCTACGTATCAGCCGTCGCCGCCCATCTCGGCCTCTTCGACGGCTGGCTCGCATCGAGCAATTCCGAAAACCTGGCGTCGGCCGTAAAGGCAAGCCGTCTGGTGTCCATGTTTGGCGAGGGCGGCTTCGACTACGTCGGCAACGGCGAGGCGGACCTTGCCGTGTGGGAAGTCTCGCGAGAGCGGCTCGCGGTTCGAGCCTCGAGCGCTGTGCGCAAGAAGCTTCTGGCGTTTGCCCCGGACGCGATTTTTCTCGCCACCACGCGGGACACGGTCCGCGCCTGGGCGAAGCTCCTTCGCGTGCATCAATGGGCCAAGAACGGGCTGGTAGCGGTTCCGGCCTTGACCTCGCAGACCTTCACTCTTCTCTCGCTGGGAGAAGTGCTCGGGGCCACTTTTTGCTTCTGCCTTGCGGCATCCAGTATCTATATCGTCAACGATTTGGTGGATATCGGCGCCGACCGCGCGCACCCCACCAAGCACACGCGGCCCCTGGCGGCCGGCACGATCTCGGTTATGGATGCGCTAATCGCGGCGCCGCTCCTGCTCGCGACCGCCTTGATCGGGGCGTTCTACCTGAATCCGTGGTTCGCCGCCGTCCTCCTTTGCTACATCGCATTGACGACCGCATACACGTTCGTCCTCAAGCGCAAGATGATGGCCGACGTGATTGCCCTTGCGGCGCTCTACACCATCCGCGTCATTGGTGGCGCCGTGGTGATCGCCACCCCGGTCTCGGAATGGCTGCTCGCATTCTCAATGTTCATGTTCACGTCGCTTGCCTTGATCAAGCGCTACGTCGAATTGGCGACCCTCACGGACGCCGACCTGCCGAATCCAACCAACCGGAACTACCAAAAGTCCGACCTCTACATCGTGGCAATGCTGGCAACGGCCGCCGCCTTCAATGCCGTCACCGTCTTCGCGCTCTACATTTCCTCCGACGCGGTGAAGGAGATCTACCGTTACCCCATGATTCTTTGGTTCATCTGCCCGGTCCTGATGTACTGGCTCGGCCGGATCATGATGCTTGCCCACCGGCGGTTGATGAACGACGACCCCGTCCTGTTCGCCTTGAAGGACTGGAACAGCTTGGTTGCTGCCGGCTTGATCGGGGCAATCCTCATCGCCGCAACGTGATCGGCGGGTGATATCCATGGTCCACCTGGAAGCAGCAAGCACCACTGCCAATATTGCCGACCGGGCGCTTGTCGCCGATAGCGCGCCGAGCAAAACCAAGGCGACGGTGCTCGCCGGCTGGGGACGCTATCCTGTCCTTGAAACTGAGCTCTTCGCCCCGCGCACCAAGGAGGCCATCCACCACATCGCCGCGCACGGCAACGGCGTCGTTGCCCGTGGCAATGGCCGTTCCTATGGCGACGCGGGCATTGGGGCCGAGCAGACCCTGTGGATGGGCGCCTTCAATCGCATCCGTAGCTTCGATACGGCGACCGGGCTGGTCACCGTGGAGGCAGGCGTGCTGCTTTCGGATCTCATCGAGACGTTTCTTCCGTACGGCTTCTTTCCTCCCGTTGTGCCCGGCACGAAGTACGTCACCGTCGGCGGGGCGATTGCTGCCGATGTCCATGGAAAGAACCACCATCGTGACGGCGGCTTCGGGAGCTACGTCGAGAGCTTCCTTCTTGCCACGGACGGCGGCGCGCTTATTCGTGCGTCGAGGTTAGAGAATGCCGAGCTGTTCGCTGCCACCATTGGCGGCATGGGGCTGACCGGCATCATCGTCGAAGCGACACTTCGTCTGCGGCGTATCGAGACAGGCTGGATCACACAGACGACGGTTGTCGCTCCCGACCTAGATGAGGCCATAACTGCACTCGACGCAGCCAACTCCGCGACCTATTCGGCCGCCTGGATCGACTGTCTCGCGAGAGACAAGCAGCTTGGCCGCTCGCTGGTCTTCCTCGGCGAGCACGCGCGCCTCGATGAGCTCAGCGGCAAGGCTGCCGAGAGCCCATTCCTCGGGACAAGCGTTCCGCGTTTTACGGCGCCGTTCGACTTCCCCAGCTTTTGCCTGAATCGATGGAGCGTCGGCGCCTTCAACGAGCTCTACTTCCGTCTGGGCGCCCGTAAGGCCGGCGCGCCGTTCCTCGTGCCTTTCGAGTCCTTCTTCTTCCCGCTCGATGGAGTGGGGAGCTGGAACCGGATTTATGGGCGGAACGGCTTCGTTCAGCACCAATCCGTGGTTCCCCTCGATGCGGCGAGGACGGTACTTCCGGAGATGCTCGGGAGAATCGCGAAGCGTGGCGATGCATCCTTCCTAGCGGTGCTCAAGAAGCTCGGACCGAGCGACGGCGTCCTCTCCTTTCCGTTCCCCGGCTACACGCTCGCACTCGATTTCCCCATGAGACCTGGGCTGCTCGCCTTTCTCGATGAGCTGGATCGGCTCGTCGTCGGAGCCGGAGGGCGCCTCTACCTTGCCAAGGATGCGTGCCAGTCGCGCGCCACTTTCGAGGCCGGTTATCCGGGTCTTGGTCGCTTCCGCGATATCAGGCGATCAATCGATCACGCCGGCCGCGTTCGGTCTCATCTCAGCGACCGTCTCGGCATCTAGCTCCCCCGCAGTCCGCTAGTTTGCGAGAGGCTCCACATTCAGGCCGAGCGCATCGAGTGCGATGAGGTCGTAGCGGCTCTTGTCGGGAGTCATCAGATCGGAATAGGACCAATAGGCCCAGGGAATGCCGTGGGTATTGGCCTCCTGCCGTACCGCACTGAGCCAGCGAAACCGATCCGCGTCTAGTGCTCCGCCGCCCTCGGAGGGACCGATGACGCTGTACTCGCCGAGCAGAAGCCGGTTCTCCGGGATCCCGTGTTTCTTAGCCCAGGCGAGGGCCTCGCCGAAACGCTGCTTGATCTGCGTCTCACCCCAACCTTCGGCCGTATAGGATGCCAGGTAGCGCCGCACATAAGCGAGCCTCTTCCACCACTGGCCCGACGAGAGATCTTCTTTGCTCAGCTTGAGCTTTGAATAGACCAGCGCCAAATCATTCGCCGACGAATCCGCCGGCCATGGCACACCCTTTACGTCGCGCGAGTCGCCGAGGCCCTGATGGGTGAAGGTGTGCGGCTCGTAGAAGTGGAAGCTGTAGAGCAGCCGATCATCGCCGAGCTGCGCGGGATCGAGGTTGACGAGACCGGTGATGTTGCCGCCGCATGCGCCCGACACCACGAGCGTGAGATCCGGGGCCGCAGTGCGCGCTGCCTTAACGAGATCGCCGAGTACCGCCTGCCACTGACGTCCGCCTGAGCCGTCGCATGGGTAGAACTGCGGCTCATTCATCAGCTCGAGCGCGGTTCTGTCCGTACCAACGCGCGCCAGCATACCGGCAACGGATGCTGCGACAGACCTGTAGCGCACGGACATCGGCTCGTCGGGCCCACCCTCGATCGATGCGGCAGACCATGCCTTGACCTGGCCGACGGGATGAAGGTCGACAATGGCTTTGAGATTGGCGGCCAGGATCGCTCGCACGGCATCTTCGATGGGCGCGAGCGCCTCGTCGCGCTTCTTCCCTTCGGAAGCGAGAAGAGGCCCGGGGTCGACAGTGAGTCTCACGAAGTCGAAGCCCAACGCCTTGATCCGCGCGAAGTCGCGGACGCTACCCCACTCCTCCACATCCCGGTAAGGCGGCCAGCGGTAGGCGCCAGCCTCGGTGACCGGCGACCAATTCATCCATGCGTGGATGCTGACGCCACGCTTGAGCTGAAGCGGGGCCTCGCTCGCACATACATTTGCCGGCGCGCCGGCGCCGACCATGAGTGCGGCAATCAGACCGAGAAGAATGAGGAGCGCAGCAAGCCACCGTGCCGGCTTGCGGCGGTCGAAGGATGCGCTTGTTTCTGCCAAGGACATATCACGCTGCCTTTCCGAATTGCGTAAGGTCGAGCCGCTGATCGATGAAGGGGCGCTTGCCGCGCGCGCTGCCCGCGAGCTCCGCCACCAGATTGAGCTCGAACTGCACGCTCGCACCCACGCGCGTCTGGATCTCGTCGACGAACAGGCGCACTTCCGCCACGCCGCAGCCGGATGCCGGCACCACCTTGATGACGCAGCGCCCCGGCGTGTCCTGATAGAACTGGAACTCCGACACACCAAAGAACTTGTCGGGATGCACCGGCACGATGGTGGGCGTGACGATGCAGTTGCCCTCGGCGCCAACAAGGAACTCCGGCTGGCGCCGCGGCGTGATCGCGCGCACGCGCAAGCGCCACCCATTCGCCTCGGAGGGAAGGGCGACGAGCTCGGCCGTATCGCCCGTCTCGTACCTGATGAACGGCATGCCGGTGGAGAGGAAGCCAGTGCCGACGATGCGGCCGCTCATCCCCGGCTGCGTTACCGGCGCGCCGCGCTCATCGACCAGTTCGGCATGGCCGTAAAGCGGCTCGAAGTCGTAGACGTCCTCGTCGCCATCGGCTTCGGAGGCGAACAGTACGCGTTCGCTCAAGCCGTAGAACGGCGCGATGGCCGCTCGCGGCAGCGCCGCCCGGATCACATCGCGCTGGTAGCCGTAAAGGGGTTCGGAGATCGGAAACACACCGCGGATCGGACGCTTCGGTTGCCATCCTCGACGCCACATGTGGCGGCACAGAATCTCGATGGCCGACGGATACCCGTGCAGATATTGGACGCCGTACTTTTCGATCTGATCGAGAAAGAGGTCCATACGCGAATTCGTCATAGCGAAGGGCGAACAGCGCAACTCTCCCAAGCCTGCCTCCCACTCAAAAGGAAGCCGGTCGACATCGGCCAGCAGGAGACCACGCATGACGCAGCGCGCGTCGCCCTCGCGGTAGCCGGTGGACGACCACACATCGTTGACGAAGGCAAACTCTCGTGGGCTGCGGTCCTTGTCGAGCCAGAACAGAAGTGGCTGGCCCGACGAGCCGGAGGTCGAGGCACGGTCCAGGCTCGCCGCTGGTTGGGCGAGCGCGGCCTCGCCGGCAGCGCGCAGGTCTCTCTTGGTGAGCAAGGGCAGCGCCGTGAGCGTATCAAAGTCGATCCGCGCCAAATCGGGACGGGGGCCGAACGCTTGGTCGATCCCCGTCCGCCAGAACGGGCTCCCCGCATAGGCCTTGACCAACAGCGCCCGAAGGGCAGCAAGCCGCCTCTCTTGGGTGAACACCGGGTCCTTGTGGCTGCGCGCGATCGCCGCCCGCCAAGCCTGGTAGCCACGGCCGTATTTCAATGAGACAGGCAGTAGCGCCAAAACGGGACTCACCGCATCACGCAACCCCTTGGGGCTGCGGACATAGGCACCACGGGCAATATCAAGGACGCTCAACTTCGCCTCCGTTTCTCTCCCAAATGCAGAAACCAGGCCAAGCGGGTCCGCGCCCCAGTTTCCGGAATCGCTGTAACCATCTGTTAAGGATGGAAAATATTCCGGCGGGACGGGGCGGCCGTGGCGCACCCTTTGCATTAACGGAGCTGGGGGTCCGAGGTGGAACGAGGCCGGTAAATGAGAAGCAAGCTGGGTCCGGGTGCTGTCCGCATCGCCTATTGCGGCCCCATCGCACAGCCGGGACAGCCGGCACGCGGCGGCTATGAATCCGCCAATCGCCGTCTGATCGACGACCTCAGGCTGCGCCGCGTCGACGTCATCGAGTTCCCCTACCCGCTAACGCGCGGCACAAAGCTCCGCAAGGGCGCAACCTACGCGCGCCGCTTCGCCGCCATCGCTTTGGAGATGGTGCAGCAGCGCCGGCGCTACGACATTTTCCACCTCACCCCGCTCTATCGGCACTTTCTCTATGCGGAGGCGGCGCTCTGCGCCCTGGCCTGGAGCCTGGGCAAACGCGTGGCGTTCGACATTCGCGCCGGGAGTTTCATCCATCACTACGAGAACCGTAGCCCGGCTTATCGCGCCCTCGTGGACGCCTTGACGCGCCGCGCCGACGTGGTCGCCGTGGAAGGGCAGGAATTCGCCCCGTTCGCCGAAGCGCGAAACGGCAAGCCTATCCTCTATCTGCCTAACTACTGCAATCCGCATGCTGCGGACCCCGAGCCAAGTGCGGTGCGGGATGACGCCTGCATCCGCATCGTCTTCCTCGGCCGCGTGGTGCCGGAGAAAGGCATCGAGACGGCGATCGGCGCGGTTCAGGCCTTGCAGGAGAAGGGCGTGCCTGCCCATCTCGATGTCATCGGAGGGATCGAGGACGACTATCTGCTCAGTTTGGCGCGCCGCGCCGCCGCGCCTGCCCGTAGTGTTCCATGGGCCGCTGCCACCAGACGTCCTACGCACGATGCTGGCTTCGGCGCATTACTTCATTTTCCCCACCCGTCATGACGGCGAGGGCCACTCCAACGCACTCACCGAAGCCATGGCGGAGGGGCTCGTGCCGATCTGCTCGGACAACGGCTTCAACCGCAGCGTCGTGGGCGATGCGGGCCGCGTGCTGCCCGTCGATGCAACAGCAAGCGACTATGCCCAGGCCATCGCCGATATCGGGACAGGCGCGGCTTGGAACGAGCTATCCCGCGCCGCGAGCCGCCGCATCGCCGAGCGCTTCACCGGCATGGTCGTTCTGCCGGTGCTGATCGAGTCCTACCGCGCCACGCTCGTCTGATCGCTATGCGGTCGGAACCAAATCGCGTCCAAGCTGCCAATTGAGACCGCCGCGCTGCTCCGTCTGAGCCGCTGTTGAACGGAGCGCCGAGAGCGCCCGGCGGTTCAACTCCAGCATCATGAAGGCCCAGATCTTGTCGGACGCGTCGATGGTGCCGATCTGGTGCAGGTCGATTAGCTCGCGGATGAAGCTCAGATCGATCATGCCCTCCTGCCAGGAGTTGTTTAGCAATTCCTCGACCATCGGCCGCAAGGGACCGCGCAGCCAGTTAGCCAAAGGCAAGTCGAAGCCCACCTTGGGGCGGTAGATATTCGGCTTTGGCACGTAGCGCTCGGCAAGTTTCTTGAGCAGGTATTTCTGCGTGTGGCGATTGATCAGCATGGCCTGGCTCAGGCACAGGCTGTAGTCCAGGAGTTCGTGCGAAAGGAACGGGACGCGAGCCTCGATCGAGGCACTCATGGTCGCCCGGTCGGTACGTGTGAGGAGATCGTTCGGCAAGCGGTCACGGAGATCCAGGCGAACCGCCTCGGACAGACCGCCGACGGATGCGGGCGTATCGAAATCGTGACGGAAAAGCTGCTCCAAGATTACCGGCTCGAAGATGGTGGCAACCCCGTAATAGGCTGGACCGGTGATGAGCTGGTGCGCGAACTGACGCAGCTTGGAGCGATAGGTAAGCAGCTTGTCGATCAACCCGGCAGCCGGCTTCAGAGGCTTGAAGAAAGGGTGGTAGCGCATCGACATCGCATAGCGGAACTGCGCGTTGTATCCGCCAAAGGCCTCGTCAGCCCCCTCCCCCGAGAGCATCACCTTGAAACCCGCGTCGCGCGCGAAGCGAGACAACTTGTAAAGCATCAGCGCGGAAGGGTCCGCCACGATATCGTCTTGGATCCGCGCCCAAGTCTCGACGTCGTCGATGAAGCTCTGTGGCTCCGCTTCGATGACGTGGTGCTTCAAGCCATAACGTTCGGCGACGGCACGGGCATAGCCCGATTCGTCGAGGCGTTTGTCGGTCATGGCCACCGAAAAGGTCTCCAGATTGGGCACCGTCTCGCTGGCAATGGCGACGATCAGGCTCGAGTCGACGCCGCCGCTGAGAAACGCGCCGACCGGAACGTCTGCGACGAGACGATCGCCGATAGCGCGCCGCAGCAGGCGGTCGACTTCTTCGACCACCTCGGTCTCGTCGTGCTTGGTCCGCTCAACTCGGGCCGGCTCCCACCAGCGCCTGATCGCGGAGATTCGCTTACGCCGCGTGTCAAAGCGAAGCACCGTGCCGGCTTCAAGCTCCCGGATGTCCCGGAACAGGGTGCGCGGCGCCTTGATGGCGCGGTTGAGGTAATAGTCGAAGATGGCGTCCGCGTCGGTCTCGCCCGCGCTGAATTGCATCAGCGGCTTGAGCGTGGAGGCGAACGCGAACACCTCATCCGTATCAATATAGTAGACCTGCTTGATGCCGACGCGGTCGCGCGCGAGCAGGAGCTCGCCGCTTGGCCGATTGTAATAGCCGAGGCCGAACATCGATTGCGTGCGCTGAAGGAAGTCCACACCCTCGCGGTTCAGTCCTTTGAGCAGCACCTCGGTGTCGGACGAAAGCCAGTAGGTCTCGTCGGTAAAGCGCAGATCGGCGAAGTTGTAGACCTCGCCGTTGTAGGTGATGACGCCACGGTCGTCCTGCATCGGCTGATGCGCGCGGCCCGGATCGATAATGGCAAGGCGGTTATGGAAGAAGTAGAGCCGGTCTGTAACGCAGGAGACCCCGAAATCGTCAGGGCCACGATCGCCTTGGAGCACCTCCACCGCATGCGCGAACCTCTCGAGAACGCCGCGATCCGGCTTTCGCTTGAAGAATAGGCCCGCGATGCCGCACATATTTGCCTCCCTGCGCGTTTGTGTGCCCGTGCAAATATTGAACAAGGCAAGCGTTCAACTACGACTTGCAGCAAGGATCATGCCGAGCGGCGTAGAGCTGTTACGACCTCGTTAACCACTACGCGGGGTGCGGCAGCCTTTTCTTTCTGCACCAGCGACAGCAGTTCGCCGGCCGCCCGGTCCCAGGAGTAGAGCTTGGCGTTCATGAAGGCTGCCGTGCGCAGGCGCTTGCGTAGTTCGGGATCGCTCTCGATGGCGTTCATCTGAGTGCGTAGGTCGTCGGGATGCGACGGATCGAAAAACAACGCGCCCTTCCCGGCAACTTCTCGCAGCACGGAAATGTTGGATGCGATGACCGGGCTCCCGAACGAATGCGCTTCGAGAACCGGGAGGCAAAACCCCTCCGTCCAAGATGGAACCACGAGGGCCAAACACGAGCGGTAGGCATCAACAAGCTCCGCGTCTGGCACCGGGCCGAGCGCCGTGAAGCCGCTGGGCTTCCCGTTCTTTTCAATCCAGGCCCCGACAATCCCGAGTGGGTCGGAGCCAATCCAATCCACCTTGAGAGCTTTCCCTTCCTGTTCGGAGCGTCGGAGTGCTTCCAACAGGCACTCCACATTCTTGGTCGCCTGAACATTGGCGACGAAAAGAAAGCGGGTCGCTGCCTTCGGCTCCGGATGCTCGCCGGCTTCGAGCTTGGATAGCTCCGAAAATTTGGATGCCTCCTTGATGACGTGAAGCCGGCAGCCGCGAAACAGCCCGGACGCAATCGCACCGTCGCGGGTCGCGGTCGATACGCAGACGATGCCCCGAGAAACCCACCCCAGCCAGCGCCACATCAATTGGGCATAGATTACTGTACGCCGCGGCCGGTAGGTCCGGTCGATATCGTAGAGGTCGTGCAGAACTGCAAACTGCGGCGTGATAGGCAGGGGCGCCCCCGCGGCAGTCGAGCTGACATAGACGCGGCAGCCGCCGCAATGCCGCTCGCATATTGGCAATCTGATGCGCGATCAAGGCGTAGAGCTTGTAGGGCACGAGAGACCGCCCGGGGAGTTGCACCCATTCGATTTTCTGTTGGTCCACAAGCCGGGGAAGAATGCTCTTGTTCGCATTGGTCAGGAAGATGAGAGCAGGAGCATCTTTGCGACTTGCCGCGGCTCCCACCAGGCTTTCGGTGTAGCTTGAAAGTCCGGTTATCTTGTCCGGGTCCGACGTAATGAAGGCCATCCCGACCTTCGTTCCTCTATCGAGACGGGTCACGGCGGCAATGCCGACCGATGCCGCCACCGCAACCGCGCCCAGTGCACCCAACAGGATGAGAAGTCCCCACGCGGGAAGGTCGCTGCCCAGGAGAACCAGCAAGGTTCCCGCAGCCCAAACGATCACTCCAATACCGGCAGAGAAGCCGATGGAGCGCCAGGGGATCTCGATTCGCATGATGCGGGACGTCAGCCAGATATCCATCATCAGCGCGACGACCGCGCCGGTCGCGAACATGAGCGCGGCGCCAAAAAATGGCGCCGAAGGCACAAACAGATACCCGACGACAGCGGAAGTGGCGGCGCCCGCGAGCAGAACCGGTATTTGCATGAAGTTCTTCAGATGCATGTGGAATACGCTGTCGAACACAAAATTCTTGAGATTGAGCGCAATCGAGCCCAGGGCAACCAGAGGAATGGCGACAGTGAAGGCGTAAAGATAGGCGGGCGCAAACAAGGCCGTCGCGATGACTTCCCGGCTCGCGATGAGAATCCCCGCCGCCGGAAGCGCCACCGAAAGAATCAAGGAGATCTGGCCCTTCAACAGAGCCTGGGCATTCTCATTCTGTCCGTCGTTGAACATCGCCGACAGCTTGGGAAAAGCTCCCATGTTGAACGCCAGCGCGACCACATCGAACCCGGTTCGGCCGATCGCAAACGCGGCGGCGCTAAAGCCGAGCGTCGCCGCATCGTGGAAGACCTTCAGCATGGCCTTATCCAGATTGCTGATAGCCTGTGAGAGCAAAGCCAAAACCACGAGCGGCAGTGCAAACCAGAGCAGCGTTTTGATTGGTGTTGCGTCCTTCAGTCCAATTCGCGTCGAGGCCAATGCGGTGATTATGGCGACTGGTGCAATGGCCAGGCTGACGCTGCTGGAAACCAGGGAGGTGATGAAGTAATCGCCGGTTTGCATCATCGCGACGATGCCAGTGGACAGCATGAGAATGGCTCTGGCGGCCTCCAGTCCAGATGCCATCTTTCTGTTCTGTATCGTTTGGTGCAGCGTGAAGCCGAACCGGTACAGAGTGACCGAAAAGACGTAAAACAGAACGGCATAGGCAACATGACCGGAAGTTTCCGGCGCCAGTAGCTCTGCCACACCTCCAGATATTGCGAGAGCACCGAGTAGACAGGCGCCAGTGAGCAACAGCATTTTCCTCGCGAACGCGCGCGACACGCCGGCTTGTGTGGAACCGAAGCGCGACATCGCTATCCGAGTCCAATTGGTCACCGAAACGTCTGCGAATTCGCCAATGAAAACGATAAGGGCGAAATAGCCGAATTGCTCCGGCCCGAGCAGGCGCGTGCCAAAGATGACGATCAGGAACGCACTGATCCTGGAGAGAAGCACGGAAGGGAAGTATAGAAAGAACGCTCTAAGCATGCTTCGACTCGACCAGTTCCCTCAGCTCTCCCCACAGCGAGCCGACTGTCAAAAAGACGATGTTCTTCAGCTTGCGCCAGACCCCGATGTACGGCGCGTTCAAAAATTTCTCCACGCCGAGCGTGCGACACGATCCCCATGAGAATTCGGCATACCGACGCTCGACGAGCTTGAAGAAGAGAATTTCACGCCAGACATAGGCGCTGATCAGCTTTTGCCAATCGTCGTGCCATTCGCCCTTGGCGGAAAGGTAGCTGAACAGGTGCCGGTGGTGATCGAGGGCATAGTTGATGTTTGCGAGGCGCCGGCGTCGATCCCAGCCGGCAACGGTCGAGGCGTTTGCCCCGTGAACCAGGTAGAACCCCAAGCGATCCTGCAAGCAGACAACTTGCTCCGTCCATCCGGCAGCCGCGGCAAGATATCCATCGCTGAAGGGGGTTTCTTCCTTCACGAATGCAAACGCGGCACGCAGAAATGATGTCCGATATGCGTTTCCCGATGTCGGGCTGCAGGGAAAGAAACCATTCTTTGCGATGTAGTCCCGCTGATTTTCTGCCGCGAACGGGAAGTTCGGAAAGGCCCCAACCGAACGGGCTTCGGCATCCACCCTCTCAAGTCGATACAGCACCGCGTTGGGCGCTGAATGGCCGACGGCGCCGGCGATTATCTCGCAAGCGCCGGGCACCAGCCAATCGTCTGCGTCCAAAATGATGGTGTAGTCGCCCGTCAGATGCGGCAGCGCATGCGCGATGCAGGAATTCTGTCCGCCGTTGTCCTTGGCTAGAACGAGATAGTTGTCGCCTTTGTAGCTCTGGGCAATTTCCCGGGAATTGTCGGTTGATCCGTCATCGACAACAACGATTTGCACGTGCGGCCAGGTCTGCCCAAAAGCCGAGTTGATCGCTTTGGCGAGAAAGCGGCCGTAGTTGTAGTTGTTGATCAGAATAGAAAGGCTGACTTCCGTTTTTGGCACGGAGCAAGCTTCGCTACGATCGCGATCTATAACGTTCGTTTCGCTCACGACCACACCCCGTCGCGAAGAGGAACCTGATAGCGCATGGGCATGCCCTTGGCCTGCCGCCGGCGCGACATAACGACCGGGATCCCACACAAAGCCACGGTGAACAGTGCGAGAGCTGGCGACTTGGTGCTCAGCGAGTTGCTGGTGCTGGCCACCAGGAGGAAGTTCAGGATGGCGAAGGCGGCGAGGGTACCCCGTCCCCGCGCAATCGAGCGGAGAAAGCCGAGCAGCGACAGCGCATAGACGACGAACAGTATGGCGCCGAGTATCAGCAGGATTGCGATCCAGCAGTTCTCGAGGATGCGGAGGTTCCGATCCAACTCCATGATGAAACGGATCTTTTTGTCCTCCACCCCGTAGAGGATGTCGTGCATGCTGAGATAGTTGAAGAGATCGAACGCGTAGATCCTCGCCTGCGCGCTGCCTTCAAACTTCGCGAGCGCAACAACGCGCTGGCCGAGGACCGTTCCGAACATCAGCGCCGAACCGACCACCGTGGCGAAGAGTGCGACCCATGGCGCTGCGACGAGGGTTGAAGAGCGCATCTCGCCGCGCAATAGCGCCCGGACACCGAAGAACAGCGCTGCGGCAATGCCTATCAATATCGTGGTGGAAAGGGCGGCCCGCGCGCCGAAGGCAAGGATGCCCACCGTGCAGATAGCCAGCACCGTTCCCTTGCGCTGCGCGGACCACGGCATGGCCGGTACAAGCAACATCATCGAGGACGTGACCAGCGCATTATGCAGCGGATGACCGAGGAACGCCGTGGCCCGAAAGAACTCGCTGTCGAAGTCCTCATTAATGAAGAAGTGAACGCTGACAATGCGCTCGACGATGCCAACAGCCGCGTTTAGCGTTATGAAGTAGATGAGGAATGTGGTGAGCTTCCGCCGCCGGTGCTCGTCCAGCGAGAAGACGAGCATGGCGGCAAGTGGTGCTGCGAACTGCGTGTCCACCATGTAGGCCACGCCGCCGATGCCCTGACGGATGATCGTCACGGCCGCGCAAAACGCGATCACGGCGGCGAACTGGATAACCCCCAGATGCAACTCGATCTGCTTGGTCACGAAGCGCACCGGTCCCATGCAGGCGACGACCAGCACCAACGCCAGGAAGAGCGTGTAGCTGTAGAAGTGGATCTTGAAGATCGGGTTGCCGCCGCCCGGCTTGGCATAGTCCGTGAACTGGGCGAGCAACGGGGCTGGCAGCAGTAGCATCAGCGCGAGCGCCAGCACTATCAGCGCCATGAGCACGCGCTGCGTGCTCTCGTTCAGCCCCAAGGGGTGAACGCGCGCGCCGCCATAGGCACCGTAAGCATATGTTGCGTCGAGGCTGGTCATTGGACGGGTTCCAGTCTCTCGAGCTTGGGCCTCCGAGCGCTCTCGCCCCGCGCCTTGGGGGCGGGGATGATCTCCAGCTCGACCTCGAAGGTGCGGCAAGACGCATCCTGGGGCTTGAACACAAGTTGGGGTGCTGGCCGCTTTGAGCCAAACTTATCGGAGTACCAGCCCCGCGCCGGCTCTTCCGCGCCTTCATAGAGGGTAAGCCCGAGCGCGCCGCGTCCACAAATGCGAAGCAGCACCTCGCCATCGCGCGCGATCGTTGCCGTTGCGTCTTCGATCGTGACCGAAAGATCGGGATGAACCAGGAAGCCGATCTCGACCTCAGGCCCTGCGCGATCCGGCGGCATCTTCGCCAACCAGCGCGTCATGGACAGCAAAGCCGTGCGCGTGCACCACCAGCCGCCGCTCATGCAGAAGGCCGTGCGAGGCGAGATAGCCATCGTGACGGCCACAGACAAATGTCTCGTCCGGCGCGCTCTTCCACGCGATCCGCTCGCACTGCGCTTTTCGGCGCCAGTTGAATGGACCGGCGATGCGGCTCGAATTCCGGCCGTCGAGGCACAGCGTGTTGTGCACGCCCGTGCCCCGGAAGCGATCGCGCCACGGGCCGCCGGAGTGATAGAGATAGGTGCCGGCATCGACCAGAACCGGCTGGTCGTCGAGATGCAGCCACAACGCCAGCGCGTCGGCATGGCCATGGGCGGCGATGGAGAGATGGCCGAGCGGCCCGTGATCCATGACCATCATCGTTTTGCGCCCGGCAATCCGGCGGCGGAACACGGAATAGCCGCCATTCGAAAACGTCTTGGCGCCCTTGGGACCGGACGCGCATGGCGACGGCAGGCCGAGATAGAGATTGCGCAAAGAGGGGCCGACCCGCGGCGGCGCCAGGTTCGGGCCGCGCAAGATTTGCCGCAACGGAGCCAAGCACCGAGGCCACGTAGCCGCCGCCGGCGCGGGGCGCGCTAGCGATCACCCGCCCCTCGTCGTCATCGCCGATACACGGGACGTTGCTGCCTTCGTCCATGATCCAGCGCAGGAACTGGCCGGCCTCGCCGAGACGCTTGGTGACGCTTTTCGGAAACGGATCGCCGACGCGCGCGGCCACATCCGCTGCGAGCAGGTACCATTCGAGCGTGAAGGCCGTGTAGGAGGGCGACTGCTCTGCGCCGACACCATCGTCGTGGAACTGGCGCCCGACTTCCTCGATCAGCACCGCGTGCGCCGCCGCGGCGCGGTCGCCGATGCCGAGCTCGGGCCACAGCGTGCCGAGCAGAAACAGGGCGCCCGCCTCGGCGATCAGATGATTGTTGGCGGATGAATGCCGCGACGGATACCGCATTAGCCAATAGGCGTGCGCGTTGAGACACATCCGGATCTTGCGCCGCTGCGCAGGCGGCACCCGCTCTGGGCCGAGCAGCCCCACTACGACGAGCAGCGATACGATGCGCAAAGCGAGTTCGATGCCTGATGCCCAGTTGACCCCGCGGAACGGCGGATTGGCCTCCATCCAGTCTTCGATCTCGGCGAGACAGAATGCGGCAAGCGCATCGTCCTGTTCGCATGCGGCGAGCGCAGCGACCGGCTGGAGGAACTGCAACCGGTTGAGTTCCCATACATATTTTACGTCGCCGAGCGTACGCTCACGCCGATACGGAACATCGAAACAATAGGCGCGGGCGGGCCACGTACCGCCCGTCACGGGATCGAGGTGCCAGCGGCGTGCTCCTTGCTCGGCGGGCCAAGTCTGGCCGAGCAGCGTGATGTCGCCCCGTTGCGCCGTCTCCGCCGCCGCGCGCCACTGCGCGGCGAGCTCCGGCGCAAGCTGGTCCATCATGCCTTCGCGCGGCGCGAGGCACGGCACTTCGCCGTCACCCATGTCGAAGGCTGCCCAGCCAGAGCGATTGAACCGCGACACGCGCCGCTTCATCGCCTCGCCGACCCGGTGCGCCACCTCCGCGCCGTTCATGGCGCGCAGACGGTGGTAGTACCAAGCGAGCTGGTCGAAGCGCGCCTGCGCCTCGAGACCGGACTGTTTCACCGCCGCGCTCATTCGGCGTGCCTCGGCTTGGGCGAAGCAACCGTCTCCGGCGTCTCGAATACCGCGTCATAAGCAGCCAACAGTTTCGGCGCCTCGTGCTCCCAGGAAAGCGCATCGAGCACGCGCGCGCGCCCGTACGCGCCCATCGCCTGACGCCGCTCCGGATCGTCGATCAGGGCGACGATCTTCGCCGCCATGTCCTTTGGATCGTTCGGCCGCGCATAGACCGAGGCCTCGCCCGCGGACACGCGGCCCTCGCACAGCTCGAACTGCACGATGGGCTTGGCCAGGGCCATGTACTCCATGATCTTGTTCATGGTCGACTTGTCGTTCATGGCGTTCACCCGGTCGGGATTGACGCAGACATCCGCCGTATTGAGCATTTCCAGAAGCTCGCGGTCGGACACGCGGCCTGTGAAGGTGACGTAGTCGGCGACGTCGAGCCGCACCGCCAGAGCCTGCATGTCCTTGAGCGAAGGGCCGCCGCCGACGATGCCGAAATGGATGTCGTGGCGGCCATGATCCGAGACGATCGAGCGGACCGCGTGCAGCAGAAGATCGATACCCTCTTGCTGGCCGATCACGCCCACATAGCCGGCAAGAAAAGCGCGGCCCTTCTTCAGCTCAGGCCGTGGCGGCAGGATCTCCATACGCTTGAGATCCGGGCCCGACCGCACGACGAATACGCTGTCGGGAGCCATGCCGCCGCGCTCAATGGCGATGCGCCGGTAGGAGCCGTTCGTGGCAATGGACACGTCGGCGGTACGGAAGGTCATGCGCTCCAGCCACACGAGCAGACGCCAAAAGGTATCGCGTCGCCCAAACTTCGCCTCGTAAAGCTCAGGGTTGATGTCGTGATGGTCGAAGACGAAGCGCGTTCCGGCCAAGAGCTTGAACAGTCCGCCGATGAGGAAGATCGTGTCCGGCGGATTGCACGCGTGGATCACATCAAAGCCACGCGTGAGAAAAACGCGTAACGCGAGCCACAGCTCGAACACGAGTGCAGAGAAGTATTCGAGCGGATAGGCAAGCACGCCCTTCGCCTCGATGGGCAGCGGATGACGGTAGACGCGAATACCTTCCAGCACCTCGTAAGCAGCCTCCGCCCCTTTGCCCTTGGGGCAAATAACGGAAACCTCGTAGCCCGCACGCTTGAGCGTGCGCGCCTGCGACCACACCCGCCGGTCGAACGGGACAGGCAGGTTCTCCACGATCATCAGGACGCAGCGCGGCTTTCCCCCCCGCGCGGGGACCTTACCAGTTGATTCCATCATAGCGGTCGCCAAGCTGCTCGGTGCCGCCGATGCGGACGAGATCGATCAGGGTCTGGTTCTTGTTGAGACGGGCCGGCACCTCGGCGAACTCCGCGGCGTTGTTGCCGACGATCACGATCTCGCCGTGCTCAAGCGCCTCGTCGAGGCTCTCGACCATGATCGAGTTGATGTGCGGAATAGCGTTGCGGATGTAGTCGCGATTGGCGCCGGTCAGCGCTGCCAGGTTGACGCTCCGGTCGTACAGACGCAGGTCGTAGCCCTTGCCGATCAGCCGTTCGATGAGCTCGATCTGTGGGCTCTCGCGCAGATCGTCGGTGCCCGCCTTGAAGCTAAAGCCGAGCACGGCAATACGGCGGCGTCCCAGCGACATGATCCGCTGCGCCGCGCGCTCGATCTGCACGGCGTTGCTCTCCATGATCGAAGCGATCACCGGAATGTCGAGATCGAGGCTCTTGGCGAGGTGGGAGATGGCTCGGGTGTCCTTCGGCAGGCACGAACCGCCGAAGGCAAAGCCAGGCTTGAGGTAGGCAGGCGAGATGTTGAGCTTGGTATCGCGGCAGAAGAGATCCATGACCTCGTGGCCGTCGATTCCAACCGCCTTGCAGACATTGCCGATCTCGTTGCCGAAGCAGACCTTCAGCGCATGCCACACATTGGCGGAATACTTGACCATCTCGCTCGTCTCGACGGACGTGACGACGAGCGGCGCGTCGATGCCGTCATAGAGCTTGGCAGCCTGGCGTCCGGCCTCCTCCTCGCCAGCACCGATGACCGTGACTGGGGGATGGTCGAAATCCTTGATGGCCGTGCTCTCGCGCAGGAATTCCGGGTTGTGCACCACGGAGAAGTCCTTGCCGGCGCGCTTGCCGGAGGTCCTTCTCCAGGGCCGGCAGCACGATGTCGCGCACGGTTCCCGGGAGCACCGTGGAGCGCAGCACGATGAGATGGCTGTCGTCCTTGTCCGCGAGGCTTGTGCCGATTTGAGACGAAACCGCCTCGACCGCATCGAGATTGAGGCTCCCATTGGGACGGCTCGGCGTCCCAACGCAGACGATCGACACTTCGCTATGGTTAATAGCTTCTTTAACCGATGATGTGGCGCAGATGCGTCCGGACCGCGCGCCCTCCATCATGAGCTCGTCGAGACCTGGCTCGACCACGGGAGCCCTGCCGGCGTTGAAACTCTGCACTTTTGAGGGATTCGTATCGACGCCCACGATCTCATGGCCGTTGCGGGCGAAACAGGCGGCGGAAACCGCCCCCACATAGCCCAACCCAAACACGCTGATTCTCATTTGATCTTCCCATGCCTCCTGAACTTCGGCCTGAAACTGGCAAGAGCTGTGCCAGCCAAAACGGCACGGTCTGAGCGGGCCTGGAGCCTCAAGGGCGTGGCATACACTTTGCAATCTTCGCCTCGGGCGGCAGTGGGGCCGCCAAAACGAGGCACAAGGCATGATTTCAGGAAGGCCAAGCTCGGATGAACGCTGGCGGTGCCGGCGCTCTGGTCGATCGGCGGTTCGCGCCTTTGGATCCCTCTCGGCACGACGACCCGACCCTCGACCTCGCAGGTCTCATCCGCATCTTGCGGCGCAGGCTGTCGCTCATCATCGCGACCGCGGCAGTCGTCGTCTCGTTGGCAGCAGCCTACGTCTTCACGGTGACGCCGCTCTATACCGCCACGACGAAGGTTCTCCTCGATGCGCACAAAAAGAACACCGTGCAGTCCGAGGTCGTGCCCTCCGGACTTGGTACCGATGTCGCTGGCAACTTCGCGTTGGTCGACAGCCAGGTAAAGGTGATCTTGTCGGACGCGGTGCTACGGCCGGTCGTGCAGTCACAGCACCTGGCCACTGATCCCGAGTTTGGCGCACGGCAGCCGAGCCTCTTGGGTGAGATCAGCAGCGCCATAACGGGAATTTTCCGCAGTCCACCGGCGGGGCGCGCGGAGAGCCCGGAGGAAAAGGCTCTCCTCGCACTCGGTAAGCAGGTCGAGGTCAAACGTGATGACCAGACCTACGTTATCGACATTGCCGTCAAATCAATGGATCCCGTCAAGGCGGCGCGGCTCGCCCAAGCAATCGCCAAGTCCTATCTAGCCGACCAATCGACGTCGAAGGTCGAAACCTCTGAGCGCGTGAGCCAGTTGATGGACGGTCAGCTTGCCACGTTGCGCGAACGGCTGCTCAAAGCGGACAGCAAGGTCCAGGAGTTTCGCGCCAAGCATAACTTGCAGGAAGCCGGGGGCGAGCTGATCGACACGCGCAAGCTCAAGAGCCTGAACGAGCAGTTGACGGCCGCTCAGGCTGACGTCGCTGAGAAGGAAGCGAAGTACAAGCAAATACAGCTCCTACTGAAGCGAGGCATCGAACCCGAGATGATCGGAGATGCGGTCTCCTCGGAGACCGTTTCGCGCTTGCGCGAGCAATACGCCATCGCCTCGCGCCGTGAGGCCATTCTCGGCGCGACCCTTCTGCCGTCGCACCCACAACTCCAGCAAGCCCATTCCGAGGTCGAACGCCTGCGCGGATTGATCCAGGCCGAGGTCGAGCGTATCGCAAAATCGATCGACCTCGAGTTCGAGATGGCCAAGCAGCGGCTCGCGAGCGCGAAAGCCGCCGTCGCAGCCTCTCGCCAGGAGGTCGATCTCAACGACAGCGCACGCATCAAGCTTCGTGAACTTGAGCGCGAGGCGGATTCCACCGGCTCCGTTTACGAGAGTTTTCTGTCGCGCGTGAAGGAGATGAACGAGACGCAGCGCATCTACACGCCGGATGCGCGGATCATTTCACCCGCCGCCATCCCCGAGAATCCAAGCTGGCCGAAGAAGAAGCTAATTCTCGCCCTCGCTCTCGTCCTCGGCTGCGGTCTAGGTGCTTCTATCGCCGTGTCGGCGGAACATCTCGATCGACGCATCCGCACCGGCCGGGAGCTGCTCGCCGCGACGGGACTCCGGTCGCTGAGCTCGATTCCGATGCTCCATGCCAAGCGCGGCCTGTTTGCAGAGCTGCTTGGACAACGTCCGAGGCGCGCCAACTTCTACGACATGGTGCGGGAGATCCTCGAAGGCGGCACGCACTCCAGCTACCGCGCGGCCTTGCTGCGCCTGCTCTCCTACCTTGTGGATTTCGACGCGGCCGGCAACCAACGCGTCATTTTGCTTACCTCTTCCGTTCCGGGAGAAGGGAAAAGCGCGTTGGCGCTCAGCCTTGCGGTCATCGCCGCGTCCTCGGGCATACGGACGCTTCTCGTCGACTCGAATACCGCCAATCCAGCGCTGAGCGAGGTGCTGGGCGATGGCGACAAGAGCGCGAGGCTCAGCGATCGCGTGATCACCGATAGCCGGCTCGGCCTGTCGTTTCTGTCACTGGCGAGCGATCAACTGCCTTTGAACGGCTGGTCCAAACGCAGCGCCCTGACGGACGAGCTGAGCCAAGTTGCGGCCAACTACGACCTCACGCTGATCGATGCGGGCCTCTTGCGGCTCGAACGCAATGCCGTCGCGCTCGTCAACGCGTCCCAGGCGATCCTGTTCGTGACAAGAGCTTCCGCAACGACACGGGAAACCGCTGCTCAGGCTGCGTCCGATCTTCTGCAGATGGCCCATGGCCGGCGCTGCGCTGCAGTTCTGACTATGACGGACAACGAAATCGACGGCAGACAAACGTCGGATCACTCGTGACCGGATCGCAGACCGTCATTCAATGACCGAAATTACGCAAATCACTCCGGCCAAATCTGACCCTCCGTGGCAGGTTCCGCTGATCCTCGGCAAGAGCCTCGCGCTTCTTTGGCCGGCGGCGGACGCGCTTGTCGTGGTTGCATTGTCGGTCATGAGCAGTGTCGCCTACCATTTGGTCGTGTATGGCAACAGCGGTCCAATGCTCGACTTCGCGAAAGTCGGCGCCGCCGTCGCCCTGTTTCGCTGGATCCTGCAGCACCCGGTCTCCAACATTTCGGCGCGACCCAAGGGCTCGATCCGCTACCAGTTCTATCTGTGGAACGCTGCCTTTCTCTGCCTGCTTGCCTTCGGCTTCGTCGGCAAGGTGTCAGACACTTATTCTCGCGGCGCCATCCTTCTGTTCTATGTCTCGGGCCTGCCGCTCTTGGTCATGTGGCAGGAGGCCTGGAAGCACTTCGTGCGGCAAGGTTTCCATACCGGTTGGCTCGCCGTGCGTCGCGGCGTTCTACTCGGAACGTTCTCCAAAATTGAGGAGTTCCGGCGCAAGTACCGGCCTGGACGCTCGGGCATGATCGTGAGCGATACGGTGATCCTGCCCGAGGAGGCGCTTGAAGAAACCCCGAAGGGTTGGGCGGCGCTCAATGAAGCCCTTGGCCAGACGATCGCCATGGTGCGGCGCTCGCATCTCGATGATGTCGTGGTCCTCCTGCCGTGGTCTGCGACACACGCCGTCAACGCTTGCGCCGATCGGCTCATGAATATTCCCGTCTCGGTTCAGCTCGGGCCGGAAGCTATTTTCGATCGCTTCGCGCATGTGCATCTCTCGCGGCTCGGGCCTGCGACAATGCTTAATCTCATCCGCCCCCCGCTAACGCGCGTTGAAGTGCTGTCGAAGCGGCTGTTCGACTTCTTTGGTGCTTTGACGATCTTGATCGCGATTTCGCCGCTGCTTCTCGTGATCGCTTGCCTGATTAAGCTTGACTCGCCTGGGCCCGTACTGTTCCGGCAATGGCGCCACGGTTTCAATCAGCGGCAGTTCCGCATCTTCAAGTTCCGCACCATGACCGTCGCCGAGGATGGTGACATCGTCACGCAGGCCGTCAAAAACGATCCGCGCGTGACGCGGATCGGCCGCCATTTGCGGCGCTGGAACCTCGATGAGCTGCCGCAGCTCGTCAATGTTTTGCTGGGCCACATGTCGTTGGTCGGACCGCGTCCACACGCTCTGACGCACGACCGCGACTTCGAGCTGCGTATCGCCTTCTATGCGCGCCGTCACAACATCAAGCCGGGCATCACCGGCTGGGCACAGGTAAACGGCTATCGGGGCCTAACCGACACTGAGGACAAGATGCGCGCGCGCGTGGAGCACGACCTCTACTACATCGACAACTGGTCGATCCCCTTCGACCTCTACATTCTCACGCTTACCGTACTCTCGCCAAAATCCTTCAAGAACGCGCTCTAATTAGTACGCGATACCATCCAAGAGTTAGACTCGATCGATCTCGACCGGTCGCCTCATAGCAAAGGTCAGCAGCCATGAAGAAGGACGTGTCTCCCGCTCTCGCCACGCCCCTCGACAACGGCATGTTACACGAGAGCACACCCCCCGCTCGGTTCGACGCCTTCATTGCCGGCCTCCTGGCCGTTGTCGCGGCGGCACATATTGCCCTCACGCTGGCCATTCCCCATCTGGCCGAAAAGTTCCTGCTCGGCGACCGAGCGTTGGATCGGCTGACCAAGATCGACGCTCTTCTGAAAGCGTCGAACGCCGACGCGGTAGTAGCCACTCTCGTCTATTACGATTCGCCGGGCGACTATGTCCTGTTCTTCCCCGCCTACCTTGCCTTCGGGCCGGCGGGGGTCATTGCCCAGAATGTTTTGCTGCTTCTTCTCGGCCTGTGGTTCCTGTACCGGATCGGTGTGACCTGGTTCTCTCCCACGGTCGCTAAGATTGCCTGCATCGTTTACGCGCTGCTTCCGGCAATGATCTTCCACCCGCAGACCCTTGTCAGCGAGGCGATCTGCAACCCTCTACTGATTGTCGCGACGTGGTATGCGGGCCAACTCGTGACGCGGGACCGTCCCGCGCTTCGCGATGCCGTATTGTTCGGCCTTGCTTGCGCAGTGCTCATCCCAGTCCGGGAAATCTTCTTGCTCTTTCCTGTGGTCGTAGCGGGACTCGTCATCGCAAAGGCTGGGAAGGGACGGCATACGCTCGCGCTTCTGGGCGTCATGTTGGCCCTGTCATTCTCGATCTTCGGTGCTTGGGGACTAGCACGCGCGGCTGCACCGGCCCGGTATGAGCGGGGCACGAGCATCCAGGGCCTGGAGTCGAATCTGTACCTCAGAGCGGAGCGCATGGAGCCCCTGGGCGACTTCGAGCTCCCGCAAGACATATCGCAGCAGCGCGCCATCTCTCTCAGCCAGTTTGTGGAGCTCGGAATTCATGAGCCGGGCGCCCTGGCCCGGACCATCATCTCCGATGCCGTGGACCTCACGGTAAACAGCGGCAGTGCCATGGTCTATGGCCGCTATCTCGGCCTGTTCGATCTAGGCGAAAGAAGCAGCGCCGACGTGTCCAAATGGCGGGAGATCCGCGATCAACAGGGCACGCTGGCGATGCTCACTTACATGAGCGAGACGGCGCCCGCTGCCCTCGCCTACACCATCGGATTTGCCGCCGCCTGGGCTGTGTTCGTGATGATCGCCCTCTACGGTACCTGGAGGTTCGTGCGAGGATCCCACCCTCTCGAGTTGAAGCTCCTTTTCCTCTCGATCCCTGTCTACTTCTTTATCTTCAGCTTCGTATCCGGGGAGCCGCGCTGGGACCACCGCTCCCCAATGGAATTCCTCCTCTGTCTCTTCTTTGCGGTCGGCGCGATCACGCTACTCTCATGGCTCAGGAAGGGACGCAGTCGCTATCGCTCGACGGGCGGCTGGATTGACAGCCCCACATATCAGTAGGTCCTCCGCGTCCTCGCTCTAGGCAGTCGCGCCAGCGATCACAGCGGTCGAGCATGATGCGATTGTCGGAAGCTTCGTCGCGTCGCGAGCGTGGACGCGCAATGGGCCGGCGGGGAGCTCCCAACGACATCCGAAGCTTGGATAGGCTCGTCGTGGCCGCGCCGCGTGGCGAGCTCCCGAGGCAAGTCCTTGGTGCCCCATTGGGACCGCAACCTTCTGGTCCGCCGGCGAGGCAGGTGGATTGTCGCTCGCCGGCCGTAGGACCCGGAGATAGTCAACCGATATCGGGAGGTTGCCGGACCGCAATCGTCGGTCGGCAAGGGACCTACGAAGGGTCGCTAGATGGCTTAGGCAACGGCCTTGTCGCTACCCATGGCGCGCCGCTTGATGAAGTCGGTCACGATGCGTGTGATTCCGCGCGACAGTAGGTCGTCGAGCGAGTTCGACGAAGGTGTCGACGTGCTCCCGCTGCACGATGAGCGGCGGCTCAAGCCTGATGACGTTCCGGTTGTATTCCGTGAAGGCAACCAGGATGCCGTAATCGGACAACAGCAGACTGCCGACGAAGCCGCACAGACTGCCCTTCAGCTTGGCGTCGAGGATCGACACGGCGTGGCGCAGGCCGAAGGGCAGCGTGTTGCTGAAATCGCTGAACTCCAAGCCCACCATGAGGCCCTTGCCGCGGACATCGTGGATGATGCTGGGATACTTCCGCTGCAGAGCGCGCAGCCGGGTAAGCAAGTACTCGCCCTGCTCGGCCGCGTTTTCGATCAGGTTCTCGTCATAGAGGACGTTCAGCGCCTCGATGGCGGTGCAGGTCGCCTCTCCGATCCCGCCGAACGTCGCCGGTCCGTGGATCAGCGCGTTCTTAGGGGCTCCGTAGGCCTTCATGTAGACCTCGCGGCGCGCGATCATGGCAGCCATGGCGCACTTGCCGCCGCCCAACGATTTGGCCAGGGCCGTCACATCGGGGACCACACCTTCATGCTCGAAAGCATAGAACTTTCCGGTGCGGCCAAGGCCACACTGAACTTCGTCGGCGACCCATAGGATCCCGTGCCGGTCGCACAGCGCGCGCACCTGACGCCAAAAGCCCGGCGGCGGCGACACGATCCCCCCGCCACCCTGTATCGTCTCCATGACGATGATGCCGATGGTGGGGTCGCTCTCCACGACTTGGGTGAGTGCTTGGATATCGCCAAAGGGCACGCGCACGGTGCCCTCGATCAGACGGAAGCTCGAGCGATAGAGTGTGGAGTCGGTGACGGAGAGCGCACCCTTCGTCTTCCCGTGGAAAGAGTGCTCTGCGTAGACAATCTTGGACCGGTCCGGACCTTGGGCCTGCTCGGCCACCTTGATCGCCGCCTCCATCGCCTCCGATCCGGAAGATCCCAGGAACACCATGTCCAGATCGCCGGGCGATATTTCCGCCAAGTTCTTGGCCAGGGCCGCAGCGTATTGCGACATGAACGCCATCGCGATTTCGTGGCGCTTCTCGTCTTGGAACGCCTTGCGCGCCGCCAGAATGCGGGGGTGATTGTGGCCGAATGCGAGGGAGCCAAAGCCACCAAAGAAGTCGAGAATCGGGCGCCCGTCGCGGTCGAAATAGTACATCCCTTCGGCACGATCGATCAGCACCTTATGAAATCCAAGCAGCTTCATGAAGTGGAGCTGACCGGGATTCAGGTGCTTGGAGAAGAGATCGGTGACGGTCGGCAGATCGAGGCGTTTGGCGTCGTCAACGCTCAGTAGCCGCGGCCGTCGAACCTTGGTCGCGCCGAATTCCGGCTGAGCTGCATTCTCAATCATGGCCATAGGGGGTGTTCTCCACAACGGCGCCCAGTGCGGGGCGGATGAGTTTTATTCGGCGGGCGCGTCGCGACCGACAGCCGGCGTGTCAAAGCCAAGGGTATGACGGCTTTGCCGGGCATTGCGGTAGTCGCGATAGGCCGCCAGCAGCATGTCGTCGTCCCTATAGCGGGGCTGCCAGCCGAGTTCCTGCTTGGCCTTGGAGCAATCCAGCAAGCAATACTCGTCCGCGATGAGATACTGCTCCGGATCCATGAGCGGCAGATTGATGCGATCAAATCCGGTGAGCACGAGCTTGACCGCCCAGGCCGGTGTCGGGAGCAGCAAGGAGCGGCTCCCCGCTTCGCGGATCAGGGCGCCGAGGAGATCCCGAACCGACGGCGGATTATCCGAGCCGAGATTGTACTCGGCATTCGGAACGCCGGCCTTCCAGGCGCAAACGGCGGCGCTGGCGCAATCATAGACCGACACGAATTGATAGGGATTTTTGCCGGAGCCGATCATCGGCACCGGGAGGTGGGCATCGACCAGTTTGAACAGCTTGCTCAGAATGCCGAGTTGGCTCGGGCCGATGATGAGCCGCGGCCGGAAGATTGAGATGCGAATGCCCTTCTCCCGGAAGCGGCGGCACAGGTCTTCGCTCGCGAGCTTGCTCGCCCCATAGGTTCCCAGAGGTACGGAGGGATGGCTCTCGATCTGCGGTACGGACTGCGAGTGACCGTAGACCATGTCCGTCGTGAAATGCACCAGATGACGGCACCCGCTCTGCTCCATGTGAGCCAGGAGGTTGGCCACGCCGTCATGATTGACCGGCCAGAAGAAATCGTGACGCTGTGCACGCGGTAGGATCGGGCTCAGCATCCGCGCAGAGAGATTGTAGACGATCGTGTCGCCGTCGAGCTCTAGGCTCTGAACGGAAGTCGGGTCCGTGATGTCGACATGGACGAACGGTACCCTGTCATAGATGCCCGTAGGACTCTTGTGAATGTCGGCGACGACCACGTCCTCGCCCAAAGCCTGAAGGTCGGACGCCAGATGGCGGCCGACGAATCCGTCTCCACCGAGAATAATGTGTCGCATGAATTCGTACCGCTCTTTCTCTAGCTCAGTCGACTAACAACGATCAGCTTCTGGCGATAAAAAACGTGCCCGCGCAGATCAGGCCGATCCCGATCATCCGAGCTCCGTCGATATTCTCGCGAAACACGAAATAGGCGTAGAGCGCGGCAACGACGTAGGCCAGGCTCAAGAAGGGATAGGCGAAGCTCAGGTCCACGCGTGAGAGCACCAGCAGGTGCGAGGACATGCTGATGACGAAGGTGAACATGCCGAGAATGACCATGGGATTGACCATCGTCCTCTGGACGGCGCCAGCGATCGAGGCGGGCTCGAGGCTGAAGGCGCCTATGCTCAACATGCCGGTCTTCAGCATGATTTGCGCGGCGGCGTTGGTTAATACGGTGAAAAGGATGAGGGGAATGTATTGGGCTTGGGGCATGGTTTCGGAGCTGCCTACTGACGCTGCTTTCTGCCGATAAGATGCAAAGGCAGTGCCACCAAACGCGATACAGACCGCTCCTAAGACGCGGGCTTAATACAGCATGGGAAGGCACGCACGGACGGGCCTACGGGTCGGAGCGTCCCGTATTGATACGCAATAGAATCCAGATGGGACGCATCACACAATTGGCCATACCCGCCACGTCTAACGTGATGCCGGTAGCCGCGTCTGACCGGCTGGGCTAGCCGGAGCGTCTGAATTGTGGCGAAGCCTTGGTCGGCGCGTCTTCGCGCTTGAACGCAAGTGGCCTAACGTCAGAACGGCCCGTCGCAGGCGTTCCGGAGATGAGTTCGCGGGCGAGGATGTAGGCGAGGGCGAGGAGCGCGGTGGCGGCCATGACGAGGGCTGTGAGGGGCCCGCGCTTGGGGAAGGACGGCAGCACGGAGGCGTGCGCCTGGGAGACGATGGTGGCTTGCGCCGGCACCGCGCCCATGTCGTGACGGGCCGACGCATCGCGGTAGCGGGCGAGGTATGATTCCAGGAGATCGCGGTTCGCCTTGGCCTCTCGCTCGAGTGCTCTGAGCTTGATCTCCGAATCGCCGAGCCCCGCGGACTTGGTCTTGGCGGCGTTGAGGTTGGCTCTCAGGGAAGCCTCGCGGGCGGCGGCCACGTTGGCCTCGTTCTCCAGGCTCCTGACCACCTTGCCCGCCTCGTCGCGGATCTGGGCGCGCACGTCCGCCAACTCGCTCTTGAGCTGCTGGATGCGCGGATGCGACGGCAGCAGCGTCGCCGACAGCGTCGCCAGCTGGCGCTGCACCTCGACCCGCTGCTCGATCAGATTGATGATCAGCTGCGACTTGAGCACTTCCGGCGTGGCGTCGATGTCGCCCTTGTCGGCGAGCATCTTCTTGATGAGGCGGGCTCTCGCCTCGGCTTCCGACTTCTGCGCGTCGGCCAGGATCAGCTGGCTGTTGAGCTCGGAGAGCTGCTGGGCGCCCAGCGCCACGTTGTTGGAGCCGGCATAGAGCCCTTTGGAGGCGCGGAACTTCTCCACCGCCTCTTCCGCGGTGGCGACCCGCGTGCGCAGCACCTCGATCTGGTCCTTGAGCCAGGCGGTGGCGTCCTTGGTCTGGGCGATCTTGGCCGTGCGCTGCCAGCCGATATAGACGTCGGCCAGCTTGTTGGCGACTTGAGCCGCTAAGGCCGGATCGCCCGAGGTATACTCGACGGCGATCACGCTCGACTTCGACAGCTGGAACACGTCGAGATGGTCGACGAGCGCGTTCGCCGCCTTCTCCTCTTCCGATTGCGGCGTGCCCCTCCCGAATCCGATCCGGGCGAGCAGGCGCTTCAGCACGGTCTGCCCCTCGTCCCGGGCGAAGGCGGCGTTGTGGGTGAGGTCGAGATCCTTGACCACCTGCAGGATCAGGTCGCGGGAGGTGAGCACCTGCACCTGGCTCTGCACCGCCTGCTCGTCGAGGCTGGTGCGCGGCTCAGGCTGGCGGTCGCTGGTGGGCCGGGTGAAGGCCGACTCGTCGTTCTGGATGAGAATGCGCGCTTCCGAGGTATAGAGCGGGCGCACCATGGACAGCCCGATAAAGGTGACCGCGCCGGCCAAAAGCGCGAGCCCCAAGATCCAGCCTTTGGCCCGCCAGAGCGCGTGCCCCAGCGTGGCGAGGTCGATGTCGTCGGCGGCTTGGGCGGGGCTTCGGGACTTGCTCACCGGCTTTGAACTCCTGAACGCGTGTGCCCCCCATTAACGCAGAGTGCCGTAACCAAATGCTTAAATTGCGGCTCGCTTCGGCACGGCCGCTCAGCATTCGTTAACCATGGCGGCCTTAGCTTCAGGCCATGTTGGGGTCCAAAAGCGGCACGCGCGCCAAGGTCGCGATTCTCTTGCTGGCAGTCATCGCCGGCCTCCTCGGCGGCTGCAAGGGGAGCGCCGTGCCGGGGTTAACGACCCCGGACTTCGCCCTGTCCACCCCGGCGCCCTTGCCCGGCCCCGGCGAGGCCTATCCCCCAGGCGCCGGCTCAAGCCCCCCCGGCGTCCCCGTCATCCCCAACGAGACCTACACGCTCGATTCGGGCGACAAGGTCCGCGTCATCGTGTTCGGCCAGGACAATCTCTCCAACGTCTATAGCGTCGACGGCTCGGGCGCCGTGGCGCTCCCCTTGATCGGCCCGGTCCGCGCCCGCGGCCTCACCACCACCGAGCTCGCATCCGTGATCGCCAACGATCTCAGGAAGCAAATACGTCAAGGATCCCAAGGTCACCGTCGAGGTCTCGACCTACCGCCCGTTCTTCATCCTCGGCGAGGTCAAGAAGCCGGGCCAGTACCCTTACGTCAGCGCCATGACCGTCGAGGCCGCCGTCGCCATCGCCGAAGGCTATTCCGACCGCGCCAAAAAACGCTTCGTCCGCCTCACCAGACGATTCGGCGGCGTCATGTCCACCGTCATGGTCCCCACAGATTATCCCGTACAACCCGGCGACACTATTTACGTCCTCGAACGCCTATTCTAGGGGCGCCCGCCGTATTTCCGGCCGGCATAGACCCACTGCACCGCGGCGAACACGAGCGCGGTCGTCCAGCCGAACATCAAGAGTCCGTTTGCTGCTTCGAACGACGACAAGACTCGCCACTCTTCGTCGAGCACGATGTCGCCGAACCCGAGCGTGGTGAAGGTGGAGGTTGAGAAATAGACTGCCTCCTCGAGCGTGCCGTGCGCGCCGAGCACGAGATAGAGTATTGCCCAAATCCACACTTCGATCACCGTGGCGAGAAATAGCCACAGCACGAACACGGCGAGCTTCAGCGTCGAAGGCACCAGCGACTTCGTGGTGCGCGTTTCGAGGTGATCGCGCAGTTTCTCGATGCCGAGCACCGTGAACACGCCTTGGACCAACGTCGTGACCGCGATCATCGCCGCGCCGAGCACGATTTGGATGAGCACGCTTCCCTCCCAGTTTCCCCGTAAAGTTCAACTCTACTGGACCTTGGGCACTTGCGGCGTTTTCGTTTCCGTCTTGGTGCCCTTCGCCGCCTCACGCAGACGCTGGAACTGGACATAGAGGAACGGCACGAAGACGACGCCGAGGATCGTCGCGAGCAACATGCCGCCGAACACCGTAAGACCGACCGAGACGCGCGCCGCCGCACCGGCGCCCGTGGCCAGCACCAGCGGCAGCACGCCGAGGATGAATGACAAGGCCGTCATCATCACCGCTCTGAAGCGCAAGGACGCCGCATGCTCCGCCGCATCGACGATCGGCTCTCCCGCCTCGCGCTTCTCTTTGGCGAATTCGACAATGAGGATCGCATTCTTCGCGGCGAGACCGATGAGGAGCACGAGGCCGACTTGCGCATAGGTGTTGAGCGCGACCCCCATCAGCTTCAGCGCGGCGAGCGCGCCGAACACGGCGAACACCACTGACAGCATCACCGAGATGGGAATGCTCCAGCTCTCGTACTGCGCCACGAGGAAGAGATAGGCAAAGACGATTGAGAGCACGAACACGGCGGCGCCGGCCTCGCCAGCCTTGATCTCCTCATACGACATGCCGGTCCACTCATAAGCGTAGCCGTCCGGCAGATCGCTCTTAGCCGTCGCTTCCATGGCGGCGATCGCCTGCCCCGAGCTATAGCCAGGGGCCGCATTGCCGTTGACCGTGGCCGAGCGGAACATGTTGTAGCGCTCGATAGTCTCAGGCCCGAGGATCGACTTGACCGTGATCAGCGTACGCAACGGCACCATCTCGCCGCTGCTGGATCGCACATAGAGCTTGCCGATATCCTCGGGGCTTGAGCGCCGGTCCGCTTCCGCCTGCACATAGACCCGGTACACGCGCCCGAACTTGTTGAAGTCGTTCACGTAGTAAGAGCCGATATTGGCGTTGAGCACGTTGAAAATGTCCTCGATGCTGACGCCCTTGGTCTTGGCAAGCTGGCGATTGACGTCGATGAAGAGCTGCGGCGAGTTGGCGCCGAACGTGCTGAACACGCCGGTGACCTCGGGCCGCGCGTTGGCCGCGAAGATGAAGCCGTTGACCACGGCGGAGAGCGATTGCGGCGATCGGCTCTCCGTGTCCTGCAACACGAACTCGAAGCCGCCGGTGCTGCCGAGACCGGGGATCGGCGGCGGCACGAAGGGAATGATGACCGCGCGCGAGATGGCCGCGAATTTCGGCGCCACGCTCTGCATGATCGAACGCAAGCTCAACGCGGGCGTGTTGCGCTCGTCCCACGGCTTCAGCACGGCGATGACGAAGGCGCCGTTCGGCACCACGGTTCCTTGCAGCATGCTATAGCCGCCGACGGCGATGACGTTGGCGACACCGTCTGTCTCCGACAGGATCTGCTCCACCTCGGAGAGCACGGCAGCCGTCCGCGGCAGCGCTGCACCGTCAGGGAGACGCACATCGACGAAGAACGCGCCGCGATCCTCCGGTGGGATGAAACCCGTCGGCAGCGAGGTGCCGATAAAGGCGGTGGCGCCGAACACCGCCGCGACCAAGGCCGCGCCGATGATCGTGCTGCGGATCAAGCGCCGCACCACGCTGTTGTAGCCGCTGCGGGTCTTGTCGAGCCCCCTCTCGAACCAGGCGAGCGGTCCGCGGCGGGCTTGGCGCGGTGGCTTCAAGATCGTGGCGCAGAGCGCCGGGCTCAGTGTCAGCGCGTTGATCGACGACAGCGACACGGCAATTGCGATGGTGGCGGCGAACTGCTCGAACAGCCGCCCCGTCAGCCCGGGCGTAAACGCCACGGGCACGAACACGGCAAGAAGCACCAGCGTGGTGGCGACGACCGGCGCGGTCACTTCTTCCATGGCTTTGCGCGTCGCGTCAGCCGGCGCCATGCCGTCAGCCATGTGCCGCTGCACGTTCTCCACCACGACGATGGCGTCGTCGACCACCACGCCGATGGCGAGAATGAGACCGAACAGGCTGATCGTGTTGATGGTGAAGCCCATCGCGAGCAGCGCGGCGAACGTGCCGATGAGCGAGACGGGAATGGCGATGGCCGGGATCAGCGTCGACCGCCAGTCCTGCAGGAAGATGTAGACGACGAGCACGACGAGCGCGAGCGCCTCAAGCAGCGTGATCACCACTTCGCGGATCGAGGTCTTTACGTAGAGTGTGGTGTCGTAGGTGACTTGATAGGCGAGGTCGTTGGGGAAGCGTTGCGACAGACGGTCCAGCTCGGCCTTGACGCGGTTGGCGACGTCGAGCGCATTGGCGTCGGGCAGTTGATAGACGGCGAGCAGCGCCGCGGGCTTTCCGTTCAGCTGACCGAACCAGCCGTAATTTTCCGCGCCGAGCTCGACCCGCGCCACGTCCTTCAGCTTGACCACCGAGCCGTCGGAGCGGGCCAGGATGATGATGTCCTCGAATTGGCGCACGTCTTGGAGACGTCCTTGCGCCGTGAGCGTGTACTGGAACTGTTGCGAGGATGGCGCCGGCTGCTGGCCGATCGCGCCGGGCGAGGCCTGGATATTCTGATCGCGGATCGCGGCGATGACGTCGCTTGCCATCAACCCGAGGGCCGTCAGCCGGTCCGGTTCGAGCCAGATGCGCATGCCGTAGTCGCGCGCGCCGAGAATTTCGACCGAGGCGACGCCGTCCACCCGGGCCAGCGTGTCGCGCAAGTTGATGCTCGCGTAGTTCGACAGGAAGATGTCGTCATAGGTGCCGTTCGGCGAGAACACCGAGGCCACCATCAGCATGGAGGTGGACTTCTTCTCCGTGGTGACGCCCTGCCGCTTCACCTCTTCAGGCAGTTTCGGCATCGCCTGCGACACCCGGTTCTGCACGTTGACCTGCGCAGTGTCGGGATCGGTCTCGATGGAGAAGGTGACGGTCAGCGTGTAGCTCCCGTCATTGGAGCTCTTCGACGACATGTAGGTCATGCCCTCGACGCCGTTGACCTCGCCCTCGACCACCGCCGCCACGGTCTCCGCCACCACATTGGCATTAGCGCCTGGATATTTCGCCGAGACTTGCACCTGCGGCGGCGTGAGTTCGGGATACTCCGCGACCGGCAGCGCGCCGAGCGCGAGCAGCCCGGCGATGATCGTCACGATGGCAATGACGAATGCGAATTTGGGGCGGGTGATGAAGAAGGCGCTGAGCATGGCTTACGGCTCAGCCTGCGGGTCGGAGCCTTGGCTATCCGCAGGCGCATCGCCCGGCGTGTCTTCTGGCGTGCCAGGCGTAGCCTCAGGCGAGGCTTCTTGATCGATGATCACCGGCGCCTCGGCAGGCGTGCGGAACGCCGTCTTCACCTCGGCGCCGGGCCGCACCTTCTGGATGCCCTCGATCACGAGCGTCTCGCCTTCGGTCAAACCATCTAGCACGACGACGCCGTCCTCTATCCGGTCGCCCGTCTTGATGGGACGCGCTTCTACACGGCCCTCGCCATTGACCACGAGCACGAAGGGGCCGGCCTGATTCTCCTGGACCGCCGACTGGGGGATGACGATGCGCCTCTCGGGCGTGGCGCCGGTGAGGAGCACGCTCACATATTGACCGGGCACCAGGATGCGGTCGGGATTGGGAAATTTGAGGCGCACATTGATCGTGCCCGTCGCCGGATCGACTTTGTTGTCGATGACGTCGACCTTGCCAGGGAACCCGTAGAGCTTGTCGTTGGCGAGCCGGATCTGCGGTGTGAACTTCTCCGCCGTGCCTGCTTTCCTCGCCTCCATGAAATTCAGATAGTCGCGCTCGCCCACCGAAAAGATCACGTCCATGGGATCGAGATCGAGAACCGTGACCAGCACGCCGCTGTCCGGTCCGATGATGTTGCCGACATCGACGTCCGAGATACCGCTTCGTCCGGCGATCGGCGATGTGATCGTGGCATAGCTGAGATCGAGCTTGGCGCGTTCCACCTCGGCTTCAGCCGCGGACACATCGGCCTGGGACTGATCCGCCTTCGACTTGGCGATGTCGTATTGCGCCTCGCTTGCCGCCTCCTTCTGGAGCAGCACCTCGTAGCGCTTCAGATTGCGGTCGTTCTCGTTGAAGCTGGCCTGGGCCTTGTCGAGCTGCGCCTCCGCGGCCAACAGATTCGCCTTGAACTCGGCCGGATCGATTTCAAACAGGACCGCGCCTTTCTTGACCTCGGCGCCCTCTTCGAAGGGCCGCTTGAGCAGCGTGCCGCTCACCCGCGCCCGCACGTCGACCCGCTGCGAGGCTTCCGTGCGGCCGACGAAGTCGGTCTGACCGGCCACGTCCTTGGCGGTCACCGCCTCGACCACCACGCTCGGCAACGGATGATCTTCGGCATTGGTGGTCTCGCCGCGATCGGAGCAGGCGCTGAGGAGAAGCGGCACAAGCAGGGCGATGCCCGTCAGCCTGCCGCTTGCCAGGATACACGTCCGTCCCATCGCCAGCCCTCTTGCGCTTCGCCCCGAGCAGTTTTCTTGCGATGCTAACCCACGGGGTTGCTGCGGCAAAACGGCAATTGCGGCGGATGCCGTCTCAGCTACGCGTCGGGCGCATCGGCGGGCTTGATACCGCCGGAAAACCGGCCCACGGTGGCGCCAAGGTTCAAGGCAGCAAGACCATTTGGAGAAACGCCTCGATGATGTCAGCCCCCGCCCGCGAGGCCCTCGTCCGCGCCGCCGCTCTCGTTCTCGCCGCAACCGCCCTCACCGCTTTGGCCGGCGCGCTTCTCGCGCAACCCGCCGCGGCCAGAGACGGTGTCAATGAATGCAGCATCGCCGAGACAGACGGCGAGTCCGGACGCGTCTGGCGCTACACGATCGATCTTCAGGTGCCGCAGGGCGGACATTGCCGCGTCTACGTCATCGATGATCGCGACCGCAAGACCTGGAAATATTGCTGGCTCAAAGGTGAAGCCGACAATCCCGTGTCCGCGACCTGCGACGATGCGATAGACGATCCCGACTTCGATCTTTGGAAGGCGAAGGCCGTGTGCGGGAGCCAGTCCTTCATGGCCTATTGCCACCGCGAGACGCCACTCCAACCGTCACAATAGATTTGATAGGCAGCAGATTCGGGTGCACTGCGCGTGAAGGCGACAATCAGTCGAACCGGGGAAACAGCGCTGCTGGCGCGCCGAAGTCGTGCGCCCAAGTGACATAAGGCACATCCGTGGCGCAGATCACGTGCTCGCGGACCTGCCAGCGTCCGCCCTTGTTGATCAGGAGCGCGTGGACATAGCCGCCGCACATGTCGTCTGCGACAGCATCCGCATAGGCGCCGATCGTCCAGTCCACGGGCCGGCCATTGGGCTGCTGCGGCTCGGCTTCGAGAAACGCCCAATTGCCGCAAACCTTGAGCTGCGAGATGACGAAGACGACGCGTTGGCCGAGCGCTTTCGTCACAGGCTCGCGCAGCGCGTCCATGATCGCCTTCCGCTCGCCGCTGCCGGCGGCGGGCGTATGCGGACAGCTTTTCGCCACAGCGACACCCGGCAAAGCGGCAAAGGTCATCGCGAGGAGAAGGGCGGTGATGACAGGCCTGAGGGCAATCCCAATTATCGGCATGCGAAACTCCAGTTCTTCGACGCATACCTTATTAGACGCGAAGGCGCAGCGCGAACCTTGAGCCGCCTCAAACTCGCACGGTGGCGCGGATGTCCTTTAGCCACCACGCCGCTGGCAGACCGGCGAGTTGGGATTTGCCTTGCACGTGGCCGCCCGATTCCCACCGCCGTGTTTGCCATCGCCGCCGCGGTGCCCGTTGCCGCCGCCAGGGCCGCCGCCTCTTGGTTTGGCGTTCGCCGTCTTGGCTTGCGGCGCGAGCGCTCTCGCCCGAACCGCCTTTGCTTTGGCTGCCCTGGCCCTAGCCGCCCTGGCTTGGGCGCCCTTCGCTTGGGCAGATCGGGCTTTGGCCGCTCTAGCTTGAGCGGCTTTGGCTTTGGCCGCTTTGGCCTTCGCGGCCTTGGCCGCATTTGCGTTGGCGGGCCTAGCCCTTGCGGCTCTGGCGTTGGGAGGCCGCGCCTTCGCTGCTTTCGCCTTCGCGGCTCTTGCTCTGGCTGCTTGCGCCTTTGCCGCTTTAGCCTTCGCGGCCTGAGCAGCATTCGCGATTGGGGGGCCTAGCCCCTGCCGCATTCGGGGGCCTGGCCCCTGCGGCTTTGGCCTTGGCGGCTCTTGCTTTGGCCGCTTGCGTCTTTGCCGCCTTGGCCCTCGCCGCTTTGGCCTTCGCGGCTTGGGCGGCATTCGCATTAGGGGGCCTGGCCCCCGCGGCTTTGGCCTTGGCAGCGTTGCCCCTGGCCCATTCACCCTTACCCGGCTTGCCCTTAGCGGCTTCGGGATTGTGCCTTGCCGTTGGACGCGCTTGTTGGCGTGCTGTTCGCCGCCGCCGTGCTGTTTCCATTTGGCGCGAGGATCGGCAGCGCCCGGATGTGGTCCGCGTAGGTTTGGATTGACGGCCTGAAGATGCCGACGGTCATCCGGGCGCGGTCCGCGTAGGTTCGGATTGACGGCCCCGGGAGGCCTGCGGCGATCAGGTCCACCGGCGTTGGCACGGGCCGTCCAAGGCGGCGCCTTGCGCTGCGCCGCGTTGCCGACGTTGTGGGTCGGCTTGCCCTGGTTCCTCGCCCTCGACGGCACTTTGCTGACCTGTTTCGGCGGCCGGCGCGGGTGGGCACCCTTCTTCACGCCCGGCGCATAGACATAGAGATCCCGATCATGGTGCCGCCCCTGCCAGCCCTGCGGATAGGCTCTCTGGTTCCCGCGATAGATCCTGCGCGGCTCGACACGCTGATGGGTGATCCGCGACCAGCGATCGCGCGGCATGCCGTAGTTGTAGACATAGCCGTTGCGAAACTCCGGCCGATACACATTAGGGGCGAGATTGATCGCGATGGACACATCGCCGAGCGGGAGCACGTACCGGTCGATCACCGGCGCCGTGAGATAGCGCGGCTTGACGAAGACCCACGACTCCGGGGGTGGAGGGGGCGCATAGGCCGCCGGCCCGCCATAGGCATAGCCGCGATAGGAATCCGGTTCGATCGGCGCCCAGCCCACATAGTCGGTGCCGTAGCGCCACTGCACCCAGGCCGGCGCCCACGTGTCGCCCGGCACCCAATACCACCCGTAGGCCGGATCGAATCCCCATCGGCCGTAGTGATACACGGCCCAGGCGAATGGCTCGGGCGAATCCCAGTACCAGCCGTACTCGTCAGTGGAGATCCAGCGGCCGATCGTAAAGGGACGCCAATTTTCCGGAACGGAGCGCGGCAGCCACACATAGCCGTACGCCGGGTGGTACACCCACTCGCCATAGGGCGCGAGTTCGTCATAGAACTGATCGATCGAGAGGACCTCTTGCGCCAATGCCGGGCCGCCCAGGCCAAGCTTGGCGGTCCCGGGAAAGGAGACGCCCGGCACGAAAGCGAGCAGGGCCAACAAGCCGGCCATTAGCGCCCGTCTCAGCGCCAATCCATATCTCATCACAACCTCCAACGCGGTCAGCCCTCGGCAGAACTGACCAAATTCCTGGCGACGATGGAGGTTCCCTCCTGAACCTAGACTGAACAGGAGGGGTTGCGGCCTGGTGCGCCATTCGCCCTATTGATGTCCTCCCCTGACTTGGCTAGGCAAAGGCGCCATCCTGAAAGGCAGGAAGAAGGAGTAACGATGTCGGGCGTCCCGTTTATCGACTTGAAGGCGCAGTACGCGCGCATCAAACCGCAGATCGCAGAAGCGATCCAAGAGGTTCTCGATGACGGGCGCTACATCCTTGGCCCTGCGGTCACCCGCCTCGAACAAGAGCTCGCCGCGTATTGCGGCGTCCGCCACGCAATCTCCTGCTCAAGCGGCACCGACGCGATCTTGATGCCGCTGCTCGCTTACGGCGTCGGTCCGGGCGATGCGGTGTTCGTACCCTCCTTCACCTTCACGGCGTCGGCCGAGGTCGTCCTTCTCGCCGGAGCATCTCCGGTCTTTGTCGATGTCGAGGCAGACTCGTTCAACATGGACCTGGCGGATCTTGAGCGGAAGATTTCCGAGACCCGTGCCGACGGCAAGCTGAAGCCGAAGGCGATCATCGCCGTCGACCTGTTCGGCCTCCCGGCGGATTGGACCGGGCTCAACAAGCTCGCCGAGCGCGAGGAGCTGCATCTTATCTCCGACGCCGCGCAATCCTTCGGCGGCGTGTATCACAACAGACGCGTCGGCTCGCTCGCACCTGTAAGCGGAACAAGCTTCTTTCCGGCAAAGCCCCTCGGCGGCTATGGCGACGGCGGTGCGATCATGACCGACGACGACGATCTCGCAGACGTGCTCAAGTCGATCCGCGTCCATGGCGCGGGGGCCGACCGGTATGAAGTCGTCCGCGTCGGCATCAATGGACGCCTCGACAGCATTCAAGCCGCGATCCTCTCCGTCAAACTCTCCATCTTCGATGATGAGCTGGAAGCCCGCGAACGCATTTCCCGCGTCTATGACGAAGCGCTGAGAGATGTCGTCACGGTGCCGAAGCGCATCGACGGCCTGCAATCCGCCTGGGCGCAGTACACCATCAAGACGGACCGCCGGGCGGCGGTGCAGGAAAAGCTCGCCGGCGCCGGCATCCCGACCATGATCTACTACCCGAAGCCCATGCACCTTCAGGCACCGTATGCGTCTTACGGCGGCGGCGAAGGCTCGCTGCCGGTGAGCGAGACGATCTGCGATGAGGTCATGAGCCTCCCCATGCACCCTTATCTTGCAGACGACGACGTAAAGCGCATTGCCGCCGCCATCCGGGATGCCTTGGGCTAGCGCGCCAATAGGCGAAAAGGCCCGTATCCGGATTATTTAGTATAAGCTGCGCAACCTGCCTGCCCTCCCCCTGCGGGCCTGCTTTTTGCACCCTGTTGGACGTGCCCGGCGCCAATCGCCTGGTGTTGTTTCAAAAAGGGACGGTTGCGTGAGCCAGATTTATCCAGTGTTGCTTTCGGGCGGAACCGGCTCCAGGCTTTGGCCGGTCTCCCGGTCCCAGATGCCCAAGCAGCTGATGCCGCTTCTGTCCAGCCGCTCGCTGCTTCAGGAGACGGCGCTACGGCTCGCGGGCGTGGACGGGGTCGCACCCCCGCTCGTGATTTCCAATTCCGACCACCGCTTCATGATCGCCGCCCAGCTTCAGGAGCTCGGCGTCACCCCCACGGCCCTCGTGCTGGAGCCGGTGGGCCGCAATACCGCGGCGGCGGCGGCCGTCGCCGCCAAGATCGTCGGCGACCTCGACGCGGACGGCATCCTGCTTCTTCTCCCCGCCGATCACCACATCCCCGACACCGAAGGTTTCAAAAAGGCCGTACAAGCAGGCGCGGCCTACGCGAAGCGTGGCCACATCGTCACCTTCGGCATCACGCCGCGATCGCCGGAGACGGGCTACGGCTACATCAAGCGGGGCGCCGCCCTCGATGACGGCGCCTTTGCCGTTGCGCAGTTTTGCGAGAAGCCTGATTCCGCGCGGGCGGAAGCCTTCCTCGCCGAAGGCGCGCTACGACTGGAACAGCGGCATCTTCATGGCCCGCGCCGACGTGCTGACCGAGGAGATGAGAACCCACTGCCCCGAGATCTTGGCAAGGTGCACGAGCGCCGTCGCCGGCAGCTACCGCGACCTCGACTTCCTGCGCCTCGATCAGCCGGCCTTCGAGGCCTGCCCCTCCGAACCTATCGACACCGCCGTGATGGAGCGCACCTCGAAAGCCGTCGTCATCCCCCTCGATATCGGCTGGAGCGACGTCGGCTCATGGAATGCCCTGTGGGAGCTCGGCGAGAAGGATGACGCCGGCAATGTAATCAGCGGCGACGTCATCGCTGTCGATACCGAGGAGACCTACGTCAGAGGCAATGGCCGTCTCGTCACCACGCTTGGCGTGCAAAACCTCGTCATCGTCGACACCGGCGACGCGGTGCTCATCGCCGACAAAGAGCGCGTCCAAGATATCCGCGGCCTGGTGACCAAGCTCAAGGAGCTCGGCCGCTCCGAGCATGAGCTCCACAGCCGGGTCCATCGTCCCTGGGGCTTTTATGAGTCCATCGAGGCGGGCGACCGCTATCAGGTCAAGCATCTCATGGTGAAGCCCGGCGCCTCGCTGTCGCTGCAGATGCACCATCACCGGGCCGAGCATTGGGTCGTGGTGCGGGGAACCGCCCGCGTCGTCCTTGGCAACAAGGAAATGCTGATCAGCGAGAATGAGTCGACCTACATCCCGATCGGCACGCCGCATCGGCTGGAGAACCCCGGCAAGGTCCCCTTGAGCATTATCGAGGTGCAGTCAGGCTGCTATCTCGGCGAGGACGACATCGTCCGCTTCGACGACGTCTATGGGCGCATCGAGGAGAAGCGAACAAGCTAACGGCGTGCGGGCATGGTGACTCCGTTTCGGGAGCATGCTGGTGCGGAGTCAGGGACTTCGCCTTCTGCGCCGCGATCCGCCGCTACTGGCCCACCTTCCCGACGGCGTCTTGACGCCCGCCTCTTGCCGGCATCAGGCCGCGGACCAAAGCCCCCGGCGAGCCTGCGGGCGACTTCGTCATCCAGGGGCCCTCTGAGACCGGGCAGCAAGGCTATGTCGCGCTCTACGGCATCGACTCTCCAGGTCTTACGGCATCGCTTGCCATCGGAGAGTATGTCGCAGACCTCGCTGACGGCTAGACCAAAGCATCGATTTGGCAAAACAACCCCATGCAAAGTAGACGGCGCCTCAGTGGGGGGCATGCGCTCCACACGCGCGGTGTCGAAATCATGCATGCTTATAGCGAAGCGAGTGCGAGGGCGTTCACCGTCGCGGAAAGATTTGGCACTGAACTGATGGGACATAGGAGATATCTCGAGAGAAAGAGTTGTCAAAATCGGCACTTGGAAGAGGACGCTACGCTTTTCCTGCATATCAACTTCTGCGATCTATATCGTATATGTCATTTATACCCCGACATTAAAAATCGCAGCCTATGCGCCAGCGTCACATGGGGCAGCGTTCCTTTGCGACGTCTTCAATAACGTTTTCCCATATTAATCTGCCTTGCATTAGGTCCCTCCTCACACGATATACCACTCGTCAAGAAGGAACGGCTGTAAACCAACAGCCGGCCGGAGGTGAAGGAAACGGAAAACCCACCGATTTCCCTCACGCGAGGCATTCCGAAAGGACTAGCGCAGGGTGCTGATCGAGCCTGACAAACCAGTCGGGCAAGACGGTAGCTCTGACGCAGACTGGTTTTTGAGGTGACACACCCCTCTCCGGGCTAGACCAAGCGCGGCGAGGAGGAGCCGACGGACATCGATCGGCGGGAGTCGTCACGCTCTTTTGAGCCCATAGGCAATGCTTGCCCGTGTGCGCTCCGTAGAACAGCCGACATCAGGCCACTTGGAGCCAATCCAAGTCGGTCAGTCACCATTCTGAGGGTGACCCGGATCACGCCGAAAGCGCGGTCACCGCTCAAGCCTTGTGCTTGGCGAGGTCCTCGCTCGGCCCAGGGACGGGTTCAACTCAGGTGGCATCTCCGCTGCCGCGACGTCACCTCACTGACGTCAACGCAGTCATCCTCCAACACTTGAAAGGAAAAAATCATGAAAACCTCTCTTAGGGCCGATAAAGCCCGCGACGAAGATAAGGCCGATACTGACACTCAGAGTCACTCGACCACGCCGGACGAATCCAACTACCTCACCAACGCCCCCGAGCTCGCGGTACAGGATGAGATCGCGCTATCCGAGGAAGACGCGCTCGTAACAACGGCCTCTCCTCCCGTGCTCCTGGACGAAGTCTATGGCAACACCATAGTGGCGCAGTTGGCTGACACGATTCCTTGCAGTCCTACCTCCGCTGACCATCAAGTTCTGCTTGATGAAGCGGTCGCAGCCTACAAACTCATGAACCCCGCCGATCCGGCCGATTCTGCGATATGTCGGTTCATCGTCGCTCTGACGAACACGGGCATGGACAGCTTGAAAAGAGCAACGGCCGAGGCCGGGCTCCCTCTGATCCAAGAGAGAGATCTTAAGCTCGGCATGAAGGCGGCTACGACGCTAGTCGAGCTCATCAAGGCCTTCGACAGCCGACCTGGACGCAAGCCTCCGAACGTCAGTGTCGGACAGGTGAATGTCCAGTCAGGCGGTCAAGCAATCGTTGGAAATGTCAGTCATCCCAACGCCGGAGGGCGAGCTCCTTGCTCGCCCATTGACGAAGACGATGCCAACGAAGCGGCATAATCGTAAAGGCTCCCACCAGCGCAATACGGGCCCGATGTTGTCGAGTCCGCGCTGTGGGGCTCGGACGCGCCGGGGCACGGCTTGCCGTGCCCCGGCTGTCTCCGGAAAGCGGCGATGCCGCATGCATGGAGGGGCTCGCGGATCAGGAGCACCCAAGAACAACCGAAATGCCTTCAAACACGGCTTCGCCACACGAGAAGCAATTCGAAGGCGCGCCGAATTCAGGATCCTAATTGGTGCTGCGCGAAAGCTGCTTCGCGAGGTTGCGGACGACAAGACGCGCTGAGGAAATCGGTCGGCGCGCGAAACAGAACAACGAGAAGAACAACGGAGAGTTCGATGACTGCAAAGCAAAAGACGAATAAGGCAAGTTCGAAACAAGGTGCTGTCCGCAACTCGGTCGCGCGCAAACCCTGCTCGACTGAAGATGCCTTAGAGGACGAGCTGATTGCGGCCGGGATCCTAATACCCGGAGAAGACGCCAGGGAGCTTCGAGGGTTTGTCGTTAAGACCATTGCGGAATTTAACCCCGTTGGGCACGTAGAGAAGGTTCTCTCAGGAGAGATAGCCATCGCATTGTGGCGTCGTAAGAGAATTCCTCGATTCGAGTTGGCGGTGCTCGGCGCTAGAGATGCCGCCACGGCGGACCAAAGCCCGGCGAAACAAGAAGAAGTGAGGCTGGACCATTTGGCAGAAATGGCGAGCCGTTACCTTCCTGCGCAGGAGCGGGATCGCGAGCCGCCCCAAGAGACAGTCGCGGACCCGGACGCAAAAGCGGAGGAAGAGAAGCAAAACGCCGAGGTTGACTGTGCAGAGGCGACCAGCCGAGCTCTCATTCATGATAGCGAGAACGGTGATGTTCTCGGCAAAATACTGAGGGCTGAAAGGTCGTTGAATAGTACACTGGAGCGTCTAACGAGCATGCTAATCAAGCTCCAAGCGGCCCGCCGCGAGCGCTGATGCTCCCTAGTCCAATGCACCAGATTTTCGGCTGCGTGGTCTAGTCCAATGGAGTAGTGTGACCTCATGGCTCGGGTGGCCGTTGGCGGATACTTCAGGGGCAGGTCAATGCCATGCTTGGAGATGCTTACCGCAAAGGGCTGATCACACCTGCCGTAAATCCATCTGAGGCGATTCCTCCCTGCCCAGCCACCTCAAGACCCTCGGCCCGACTCCCTCGCGGGCTCCGGCCTGCGCCTTGCCCCTCATGTGCTGCCTCCAGAAGACCCGCGTTTCGGCGTGTTCAGTCTGACTCCCGGACCGGCCACCTCATCAGCCGGCACGAAAACGACCCCTGCCCGCTCCAGCACCTCTTGTAGGTGACCGAGCGTGTCTGCCCGGGCCCCGGCTCCATTCTCAAATCGGCTCACCGTATTTGGCGAAACTCCGGCCGCCTGAGCCAGATCCCTAACTCCCCAGCCAAGCGCCGTGCGTGCCATGCGCATTTGCAGACGGGTAATCATGTGCGCTCCGGACGCATTTTGCTCTTGACGGGTCCTTACACTTTAGGTACAGTGTACCTAAATCAGGTTACAGTGTAACTATTTTGGAGGAGTCAGCATGAAAATTCGGCCTTTGAAGCTCGAGGTCCAACGCTACTTGCTCCTGCGTCAGAGATTGATCGAAGCCTTTCCGCGAATCGATAACGAGACGCTCCACGATACCCTGGAGGGCATTACCACGCTCGAGGATCTGATCGCGGAGACGATCCGATCAGCCCTCCTCGATGAGGCCTTCCGGGCTGGCCTGAGCCAACGGTTGGACGACATTAGGGAGAGATCCTCGCGTCTTGAGCAGCGGGCCGCCAAAAAGCGGCAATGGGCGCTCGAAGCAATGAGCGAAGCCGGGCTCAGGAAACTGGAGCAAGCGGACTTTACAGCCTCAGTCCGTCGTGGGGTCCCGTCGCTGATCGTCGAGGCAGAGAGCGAGATCGCGCCAGAATATTGGACCCCGCAGCCACCGAAGCTCGCCCGCCAAGCCTTGCTCCAGGCTTTGAAACAGGGGACGGAAATTCCCGGTGCCTACTTGAGCAACGCAAAACCCAATCTCAGCGTGAGGACAAAGTGATGGGCTTTACGGATACCCAAACCCGCCAACTACGGGCGAAGCTCGATGGCAAGTGTGTCAAGCATCGTAGTGCCAACGGCACTGTCCTTCATTATGTGGAGGGCTGGCACGTCATCGCAGAGGCCAACCGTATCTTCGGCTTCGATGGCTGGGACCGACATACGCTGCGCACCCGTTGCGTCTGGACCGGCATGAACGGCAAGCGATATGCGAGCGCGTACACTGCACGTGTGCGGGTGAGAGTCCGGGCTGGCGATGTGACAATCGTACGCGAGGGATGCGGGACCGGCGAAGGCGACGCTTCGACACCGGGAGAAGCGCACGAGATCGCCCTAAAGTCTGCCGAGACCGACGCCACCAAAAGAGCTCTCACGACTTTTGGAAATCGGTTCGGCCTCGCGCTTTACGACCGAGATCAGAACGGCGTCCGCAAGCCACGCGGCGGCAGACAGGTGAGCACAGGTCCGTGGACGCTGCGTTCAGGCTCCGGCGCCGAAGAGGCAACCTTCGATAAGCCGAGTGACTTTGCAGCCGCGCTGCGTAAAGCGATGACCGAGGCTCCCGACATCGAGGCGCTCTTCGCGATATGGGAGCACAACGTGGATGTCGTACGTGCCCTCAATCGGGCCCTGAAGCAGGATCACCTCCCGAAATCCGGCGTCGCGCCGCAACTCGTCGCGCACCTCAAGAAGTGCGCTGTCGCGCTCGCGAACCCCAAAGGCGACGCGAGCCCCGAAGATACAGGAGACGTTTCTGAGGCGGGAAGCCACAGGCGTCCAAAGGTAGACAAGAGCGTCTTGGCGATCAGCGAGCCGCGGCGCATCCGCTGCAAAGAGCATCTCCGCTACGTCGCCAGCCAACCTTGTGTCATCTGCGGCCGATCGCCGTCGCACGCCCACCACGTGCGCCACGCGCAGCCTCGAGGGCTCGGGCTAAAGGTGAGCGACGAGTTCACCGTCCCACTGTGCGCAATCCACCACCACGACATCCACAGGACAGCCCTGGAGAAGGAGTGGTGGCAGCAGCGCAACCTCGATCCGCTCACTGTGGCCGCGGCGCTCTGGCGAGAAAGCCGGGAACGCTCCGCAGAAGCCCTCCAGACGAGCGGCAGTGCGACGGGGAGCACCCAGATATGAGCGGACCCCGCGTCCTTTTTCGACTCGATAGCGCCCACGCCGACGGCCAACATCTTGGCGGCGGCTCTGGTCTGCTGCTTGGCAAAAGGTCGCAAAGAAGGAGCGAGGAGCGCAGGCCGCCACCTCTGGCTCGGCGTGATGTTCATCCCAGTCGTGCTTTACGGCCTCAAAGACCTGGAAGCCTCACTGTAACGGCGTACCGGCCTTTAAGGTTGCCGCTCGCAGCGTCGCCTAAGTGCCACAAAACGGACATCGTGGGACACCGGCGGACTTCACCGACGATAGGCACTCGCCCGGCCCCGCAAGAGGCCGAGCAGCCGAGACCAGTAGACCGCGTGAACAACCCGCAGGGGCAAGCGGGAAAGCAACGCGGCCGGATCGACGGGGATGATGGGCGCGATCTTGACCGAGGGATCGCCGCGCCAAGCCACATCGGAGACATCCACGCTTCCGATGTTGTCGACCGGGATGTTAAAGGGCTCGGCTGAGGTCTTCTTGAAGACCATCTCCAGTCCGTAGTCGTAATAGCCGTCGTCGGGGAATCCGACTTGGCGGAGGGAGGCCGACGTTTGCTTCCAGGGACCCTTGTCGATCTTCTGAAATAGCAGCTCGTAGCCGTTCGCCGAGGCAATGTCGTGCAACACGCCGGGGCAGTAGGTGAAATAGCAGTGCTGGTAATAGCCGCCCATGGGTAGGTCGTGGTGGATGATGCCGCCTGGCTTGGCGAGATCGTGGATGGACCGCATGGCGAGCATCTGGTTCAGCACATGCTCGGTGGTGCCGTAATTCGTGACGAGATCGAAGCCGCCACGCAGCGCGTCCGGCACAAACTGGATGTTGAGGTCTAGAATTTCGGTATCCGGAGCTTCACAGATGTCGAAGGCGACGTAGTCGAAGCCCACCGCTTTGAGGAGACCCCCGAGATACCCGCCCTGTGCAATAGTTGCGGCGTCGGCATCCGAGATCGACACGGAGGCCCCCCGGTCCCGGAAGAAGGACAAGAAATGCGACACTTGCTCGGGAGAGGCTTTGAGTTGCTGGGTGCCGAGCTCGGCGACCCGGGCGCCTAGAGGCAGGTGGTCGTCGCGCACCAACTCCTCGAGACGCGACAGCGTTTTTCCTGATGTTCCCACGGGTACCGGCCTTTACAAAGGGGCCTCTTATACCTTGCACGCTCAGCTTTAACTAGGGCGTAGCTCCCCTGCGTCGGTGCCTTTTGGACACTGAGCGTGTCGGCCACAGTGGCTCCATTTTCCGGTGCATGCTAGGGAGGGAGACACGATTCCCGCCAGGACAGCTGCGCCTTAGAGCATGCCCTTCCGCACAACGCTTCTCTTCGCCTCTCTGATCGCTCCCTTGGCTTGTGGCTTCGCAAGCCCGGCGGCGAGCGCTCCCTCTCCCTATCCCACGTGCTCCGCCAAGCCGGCGTCGCCGCTTGTGGTGAGCGTCAAGTCCAAGGGCGCCAAGGGCGACGGCCACACCGACGATACCCGCAGCATCCAGCTAGCCGTTGACGAGGTCGCCGGCACGGGTGGCACGGTTTACGTGCCAAATGGCGTCTACTTGTTGCGCACCAGCGGCGTTCAACTCAAGAGCAACATGACCCTGAAGCTCGCCGACCGCGCCGTGCTGAAGATGTTGCCCAATGGCGCGCCGGTCTACGCCGTGGTGAAGGTCGCCAATGCGTCGGACGTTACCGTGGTCGGCGGCACTCTTGAAGGCGAGCGCGCGCAGCACAAGGGCAAGCAAGGCGAGTGGGGCTTTGGGCTTCATATCGGTCCGCGGGCGGCACGCGTGACGGTCGTTGGCGTCACCGCCAAGGACATGTGGGGCGATGGCTTCTATGTGGGCGGCGCCACCGATGTGGCGTTCTGCTCGGTCGCCGCCGACCACAATCGCCGTCAGGGCCTCTCGATCACTGATGCCGACCGCTTGCTCGTGACCAACTCTGTATTCCGTAATACGCACGGGACCCGCCCGAGTGCCGGCCTCGACATCGAGCCGAACAAGCCAAAGGAGAGGGTCACCAACGTCCGCATCGAGAATTCGAAGTTCATCGACAATGCGGGCGGCGACATCATCATCGCCGGCAAGAAGGGAGACGTTATGCATGTCGAGATCATGCGTAACGTGTTCAGGAGCGTACGGCCGATCCTCGTCGAGAATGCACCCGCGATACGGTCGACGGCGATCTGTAAGAACCGGCATATCTCCAAGCAGACGCCACCGTCGGAAGGCTTCAACAATTTCACAGAACCCGTCGAAGTCGTTGCCTTCCAATCGGATTGCAACCAGGGAAGCGACATGCGTTTCGAGGTGAACCGGATCACCACGAAAAAGAGGAAGAAGTAAGCCGCAGAAGAAGGCGCTTGCAGGGGCCCCTCCCGAGGCATTCCGGCCAGCTGGACTTGAGCGACCGCACTGGCTAACAACGCGTGGCGTCCGCGCTCTAGTCGGCCTGGGGCGATCCGCTCAAACAGGTATGGCACATGAGAGTTTTGGTCACCGGCGCCGCCGGCTTCATCGGGTTTCACACCGCGCGCGCCCTGCTCGACCGCGGCGATGAGGTGGTCGGCTTCGACAATCTGAGCCCCTACTACGACGTGAAGCTTAAGGAGGCGCGCCTCGCCGCAGCTTGAGCCCCGCAACCGCTTCACCTTCGTCAAAGGCGATCTCGCCGACAAGGCGGCCGTTGATAGGCTGTTCGACGAGCACCGGCCCGAGCGCGTGATCCATCTCGCCGCACAAGCCGGCGTGCGCCACTCCCTCACCCATCCCGAGGACTACGTGCAGTCCAACCTCGTTGGCTTCTTCAATATTCTCGAAGCGTGCCGGCATGCAGGCGTGGAGCATCTCGTGTTCGCCTCGTCGAGCTCCGTCTACGGCGCCAATACGCACACGCCCTTCAGCGTGCATCGACAATGTCGACCATCCGGTGAGCTTCTATGCCGCAAGCAAGAAAGTCGAACGAGCTGATGGCCCATGCCTACGCGCATCTCTATCGGCTGCCGACGACGGGCTTGCGGTTTTTTACGGTCTATGGGCCGTGGGGGCGGCCCGACATGGCGCTGTTCAAGTTCGTCGAAGCAGATCCTGGCGGACGAGCCCATCGACGTCTTCAACGAAGGGCATCACGCGCGCGACTTCACCTATATCGACGACATCGTCGAGGCGGTCGTGCGCGTCGCCGACCGCGTGCCCGGATCCCGATCCCAACTGGTCCGGCGAGAGCCCCGACCCAGGCATCGTCGCTCAGCGCCTTATCGCCTCTACAATATCGGCAATCACAACCCCGTCCAGCTGATGGACTTCATCGCCGCAATCGAGAAGGCGCTCGGCCGCGAGGCCAAGAAGAACTTCCTGCCCTTGCAGCCCGGAGACGTGCCCGGAGACCTACGCCGACGTGACCGATCTCGCGGCCGATGTTGGCTTCTCGCCCAACACGCCGATCGACGAGGGCATCGCCAAGTTCGTCGCCTGGTACCGCGACTACTACAAGGCCTGACGGCCGTGAATCTCGTTGGGGCAGGCCCGTAATGTTCAAGGTCGAAGCCGTCGTGATCGGCGCGGGCGTGGTGGGGCTCGCCGTGGCCCGGGCGTTGGCGTTGCGCGGCATCGAGGTGATCGTCCTGGAGCAAGAAGGCGCCATCGGCACCGCCACGTCCTCGCGCAACAGCGAGGTGATCCACGCCGGCCTCTACTACAAGACGGGGAGCCTGAAGGCGCGCCTTTGCGTCGAAGGGCGGCGCGCGCTCTACCAATATTGTGCCGAGCGCGGCATTCCTCACCGGCGCTGCGGCAAGCTCGTGGTCGCCACTGACGAAAATGAAAGCGACTATCTCGATGCGCTGAAGGCGCGCGCCGAAGCCAACGATGTGGAGGAGGTCGCGCTGATGGGCAAAGCGCGCCTCGCCGAGCTCGAGCCCCATATACGCGGCGCGAGCGCGCTGATCTCGCCGACCACCGGTATCATCGACAGCCACGCGCTGATGGTCTCTTATCAAGGCGATGCCGAGGCCGCGGGTGCGGCCGTCTCGTTCCGCACGCCGCTGTTAGGTGGCGCGATCGCCGGCGACAAGATCCACCTCAGCACCGGCGGTACCGAGGCCGCCGAGCTCGAAGCCGATCTCGTGGTCAATTGCGCCGGCCTCGGCGCCTGGGACGTCTCGGCAAAGCTTCGCGGCCTCGACCCAAAGACCATCCCGCCCCGGTACCTGGCCAAGGGCTGCTATTTCGGCCTGTCGGGCCGGGCGCCGTTCCGGCACCTCATCTATCCCGTGCCGGAGCCGGGCGGCCTTGGTGTCCATCTCACCTTCGATCTCGGTGGCCAAGCGCGGTTCGGCCCTGACGTGGAGTGGATCGACCGCATCGATTACGAGGTCGACCCGGCACGTGGCCTGACGTTCTACGCTGCAATCCGCCGCTACTGGCCGGAGCTTCCCGATGACAGCCTGCTCCCTGCCTATGCGGGCATCAGGCCGAAGACCACGGGGAAGGGTGAAGAAGCGGGAGACTTTGTCATTCAAGGGCCGGCCGAGACCGGCCATCCCGGCTATGTCGCGCTCTACGGCATCGAGTTGCCGGGCCTCACCTCTTCGCTCGCCATCGGTGATCATGTGGCGGCGTTGGCGACCCGGCACATCCCACCCGCCTAGGCGAAACAGGCGCGAGAAACACGCACTAGGTCCCCATGACAGAGACGATAAAGCGTGCTGTGATGATGAAAGACAATGATGAGCAAGTCAGACTTCTGTCGGCGCGACCTGAGCACGACCTTCACAGCATGAGGAGCTAGAGCGTGTTCGGCGCCAAGGGGACGGAAGGAAGCCCGCGATATCTGCCGGCCCTCGACGGCTTGCGCTTCTTCGCGGCGCTCTTCGTCGCTCAGGGCCACTATCTCGAGGTGTTCGTCGCCAACCCGGCCTATCGCAGTCTCACCACCTTCACCGGGCTCGGCATGACGCTGTTTTTCGTGCTGAGCGGCTTCGTCATTCACTACAACTACCGCGAAGTGCTGCAACGGCCGGGCGGGGTACGTTTCTTTCTCGTTGCTCGCTTTGCCCAACTCTATCCCCTGTTCATCATCGTCTTCCTGGTGGAGTTCGCCTACATCTTCGCCACCGCGAGCGGCGCTTGCGGGAAAGAGGGCGCGCCCGCTGGGCTGTTCTTCGCCGTGCCCTACTATCTCACCTTCACCCAATCGTGGTTCTACGGCGTAATCTGCAAGTCGTCGCTCATCTATCAGTACGGGCCCATGACGGCGGTCACCTGGTCGCTGTCGATCGAGGCCTTCTTCTATCTTGGCTACGTCGCGCTGCGCACGCGCTTTCGCGGGCAAGGCCCGAGTCCACTCCAGTCGATCGGGTTTGCCGGGATCGCCTACGTTCTGCTGATCGTCTACCTGCTCACCTGCGGCGCCTTCAGCGCCGAGATAGGCCGCATCGGAGAGGTCGCGTTCGGCCCGACCGCGACGCTGGCGGGCGGGTATAAGGACTCGCTGATACGTTGGTTATACTATTTCAATCCACTCGCGCGCTTGCCGGAGTTCGTCGCAGGCGTCGCCGCCGCTCAGATCTTTCTCGCACGACGCAACGGCATCAAGCCGCAGCGCGCCTTGGGCACGCCGTGGGTGACGGCCTTGCTGATCGCCGCTGTGATTGGCGTGCATCTGGCCCTCTATGTCGGCATCGCACCCCACAACACCTTTATCGGTCGCGTCGCCTCGCCGCTGTATGGACCCTTGGTGGCGGTGATGCTGTACAGCGTCGTCTGCCTGCCGGCTCCGCCGCCGGTCTTGGGCAATGCGTTGATTATCGCGCTCGGCCAAGCGAGCTACTCGATGTACCTATGGCACATGGCGCTGCCGTCGCTGGCCAAGCGGCTGGGTCTTCTTGGTTTGCCGCCTGCGTCGGCCTGGCTGCTTTGGGCGGTTTGCCTGGTGATCCTGTGCGCCCTGAGCCGGGTGTCCTATCTCACCATCGAGAAGCCGGCCCGCGCCGCGATCCGCCGGCTCGGGACTTGAAGCCAGGCACGCCTGCTCCCCTTAATCCATGGGGCGGGGCGCCGCATCGGGGCTGAAAGCGTTGCGAAGGCAGGCCAAATCCGGCTAGTCAAGCTGCGGTTTTGACGGTAAATCTGCACCTGAGAAGCCAACTCATTTCAGGATTGATGAGACCATGAGACACCTTGCTCTAGTTGCCGCCTTCTTAGCGGCAAGCCTGTTTGCGGCCTGCGACCAATCCGAAGATACTTCTGCGCCCGCCGGCGCGACTAGCGAAGAGCCATCTGTAGACGAACCGTCTGGTAAACGCCGATGGACAACCAGGACCAGATGGAAGAACCGCCGATGGAGGACGAGGACCAGATGGGCGAGCCACCGACGGACAACCAGGACCAGATGGAAGAACCGCCGATGGAGGACGAGGACCAGATGGGCGGGCCACCGACGGACAACCAGGACCAGATGGAAGAGCCGCCCGTCAGCGAGGGCAACCAGATGGAAGCGCCGTCCGAAGATTCTCCAATGGATGACTCTTCGCAATCTCCCGACGAGGAGGATCAGCCGCAATAGCTACAACCGTCAACCAACTATTAGACGTTCTATCTGGCCCCGCCCGCTGTCCCAAATGCACAGGCGGGGCCTTCCCTTATCTGTTGTCCAGAGGATTCCGTCGGAGCTACCGGCCAGCGTCATAAACGCGCGGAGCAGGAAAGTGGCGACTACCCCTGGAAGCAGATGAGATGTAAGGCTGTGCCGTCAGCCTTGAGACATGCAGCGCCCTGGCGCCAGCCTAAGCGTTAGCCCCACAAATGTTCGGTTACGGGTCAAAGGCTGGCGTGAGGCTCGCTAGCTAGACTTCACCGGCGATAAGCACTCGCCCGACCCCGCAAGAGGCGAGCAACCGAGACCAGTAGACCGCGTGAACGACCCGCAGGGGCAAGCGGGAAAGCAAAGCGGCCGGATCGACGGGGATGATGGGCGCGATCTTGACCGAGGGATCGCCGCGCCAAGCCACATCGGAGACATCCACGCTTCCGATGTTGTCGACCGGGATGTTAAAGGGCTCGGCTGAGGTCTTCTTGAAGACCATCTCCAATCCGGCTCGGCCGCTCCGAACACGAGCTCCACAGCCGGGTCCATCGTCCCTGGGGCTTTTACGAGTCCATCGAGGCGGGCGACCGCTATCAAGTCAAGCATCTCATGGTGAAGCCGGGTGCTTCGCTGTCGCTGCAAATGCACCATCACCGGGCCGAGCACTGGGTCGTGGTGCGGGGAACCGCCCGCGTCGTCCTCGGCAACAAGGAAATGCTGATCAGCGAGAATGAGTCGACCTACATCCCGATCGGCACGCGCATCGGCTCGAGAACCCCGGCAAGGTCCCCTTGAGCATCATCGAGGTCCAGTTTGGCTACTATCTCGGCGAGGACGACATCGTCCGCTTCGACGATGTCTATGGGCGCCAGAACGGCGGCATAACCGCGACTGTTCAAGCCGACCTCAGACTCTGAGCAATCTGAAGAAACAACCCCATGCACAGTAGCGCAACGACAGCTTGGTCGCACGACGGACCCGGAGGGCCAAGCGTGCGACCAACGACTCTTTTCGCGCTATTCAGAGCGTCAAAAACGCGGCACCGCTGTGAAACAGCGCGTGTCGTACAAATTTTATTTTGAAAGACAAAATCAGACTGTATCCAAAATTGAAAATTTCGAGGTCGAAGGTTTCCCGAGCCAGCGTATAATCGACAAGACGCAACCGGGAATAGCCGCCAGACCAGCGGCTAGCCGAAGCGGAGGAGCGGACCGGAACACCAACGGCCCCCTCTCGCCAAGCACTCCGGAAGCGCCAGCGCCGGGCGTCGGCCAAGTCTGACAGACCAGTTGGACATTGGCGGCGGGCCGGACGCAGACTGGTTACTGATGCCGTCATTCCCCGGCCAAACCAGGTTCGGGGTCAAGGCATCAGAAGGATTTCACGTGGTGTGTTTGAACGGCGTGCGAGATCCGTAGGGACTGCCAAAATTTGATCGCTCGGGAGAAATCTCGAGGCGGTCGCCATCGAGGACTCTCGGTGGGTTAGATCACGCAATGCGTGATCCACGCTCGAACTCTCTTCTGGGAGTTCGGCGATAGTACCGCTCGCCCTGCGAGCAAATCCCCCAAAACAACGACAGTAACGACTGGCTCCGCGCCTCGCCGTTGTGAACTCGCTCGCAAGGCGTCCGGGGTCGCTATTTCATTTCGTTCGCCCTCTTTCTCCCTCTGGTATTCGCGCCACAAGGTGCGTCCCTGGTCGAAGGGCCCCGTTGGGCGTAAAGACTCGCAGAGTTCTTGCCGCTGCTGGGCGTACGGGATTTGGGTCGTCCCGAAGGCACTCATGGCCGCTATTGGAGTTAGCTCAACCTTGGGAGATGCGTTGACGCTTCAGATCATTGCGAGAGACCTTTGGTCGGACTCCTTCGCGGCTAGTCCCAGGGAAGGTGTTGTATTTGACAATGCAATAGAGTGCTCTGAAGCCATCCTTCCAGCTTATCTTCTTCCCTTCTGCATATGTCCGGCCGTGGTAGGAGATGCCAACCTCGTAGACCCGCACGCCCATAGCGGCAATCTTTGCGGTTATCTCAGGCTCGATGCCGAAGCGGTTCTCCTCGATCGTGATGGCCCGTATGACCTCGTGACGAAACATCTTATGGCCCGTCTCGATATCGCTTAGATTCAGATTGGTGAGCATGTTGGAGGCGAGCGTCAGAAATCCATTGCCACTCGATGCCAGAAATAGAGCACACGATGAGCATCGGGTCCGCTGAATCTCGATCCATAGACGACATCTGCATGTCCATCGAGGATTGGCTGAAGCAGCTTCCCGTAATTTGCTGGATCATATTCGAGATCGGCGTCTTGGATGACCACCACATCACCGCTAACGGCGGATAGCCCCGCTCGAAGCGCCGCGCCCTTACCTTGGTTCTTGTCCAGCAAAATCACGCGATCAACGCCGGGGATGTCCCCGTTCTTGAGCATCTCACGCGTGCCGTCGGTCGATGCGTCATCAACGATGACAATTTCTTTCGGCTCGTAGGGCGAAGCCTGGACCCGCCTCACAAGCTCGGCAAGCGTGCGCTTCTCGTTGAAGCAGGGAATGAGGACGGAAAGCTTCAACTGAAGAGCTCCTTGCGGAAATACGCAATCGTCTCATGCAAGCAGTCCTCCAGCGAAGTGCAAGGCGTGACCAGCGTGGTCATTTTGTCCTCCAGCCACTTCCGCAGTCTCATGTCCTGGTCCGTATCAAGGCGCCAGATGTAAGCCCACTGATGTATACATGACTTGATCGATTTCCGCGCTCCGACTCCATGGTCCGCGGGCCTGCCGCCTCTCTTGAGGGAGCTATACGGGGCCAACGACGAATGACTTGGACCAGGCTTGATTTGCCGCTTGCTTGGAAGTGGTTCCGGCAACAGCGTCATGTCTTCGAGTTGGCAATCATCGTTCTGCTCATCGGCTATTTTGCTCTCGACCTGACCCCGTCAGCCTATGCCTACGTGCTTCGCAAATCGGCGTCACCGAGACCGGCCTCTTGCTCGGTGAGCCGTCGCCTCTCCGCTCAGATGAATTCATCGTGTGGACACCGTACCTGCAAGCGGCCGTTCGAAACGGTTTCCACCGCTATAACGAGACCTCGGTCTATGGCGAGGATATGCGCAATTTCAACGCGCTGCCGCTATGGGACTGGGCGCTCGCGTTCAAACCCCAGTTCTGGGGTTTCTTTGCTCTGCCCCCGGACCGCGCCTTTTCCCTCTATCACACGCTTCTGATCGGGAGTTTCCTGATGGCTGGTCGGCCGTGTTTCGCAGTTGGGCTTTTCCACCATCCTGGGCGGCGGCGGCGAGCCTGCTGTATTTCTTCTCGGGCGCAAACCAATTCTCGTGGACGACATCGGGTCCCCTTGTCGCGGTATTTCCACTCCTGCTCTTGGCTTACTGCAGCGAGGTCCGAAGTTCGTTCAAGTTCCTGCTCCTGACATGGTTGATCGCGGTCTGGCTGTTTAGCCACTTCTATCCCCCGGTTTTCATCAGCCTTGCCTTAACGGCGCCGTTCCTCATTGCCGCTTTCCGCCCCGACACGCTCAATTGGCGCAATATCGGCGTCGGCGCATTGGCTTTTCTCGCAGCCTGCCTGCTCGTCCGCCTGTACTTTGACACCGTCTTCGGCGTGATGGCCGCGACGGTCTTTCCGGGTAGCCGATCGTTTCCGGGCGGACTTCTCGCGTGGCAGCAAGGCCTGGCGCATTTTTTTCCATTCGTCACGACCCGCATGGAGGAGAGCCTCATCGGTGCCAATGCCTTCGAGGTGACCACTGCAAGCAGCTACTTGCCGCTGGTCGCTCTGATTTTCCTCGACTGGCGAAATCTTCTCGACAAGCTCAGATCCCGCGATCCGGCGGACGCGCCGGCGCGCCGCGCCATCTGCTTGCTGCTCGCCGGGCTGGCGCTTCTCGCGGCATGGAGTTTCCTTCCCATTCCATCGGATGTCGGCGCCCTGCTGCTCCTGGACAAGGTTCAACCTCAGAGGATGGTGTATGCGACCGGCATCTTGCTGATTGCCCTGGCGTTGCTCCTCTTGAAGACCGCTGGCGCGCGCTGGAGCCTTGCGCGATTTCTGTTGCTCACTTCGGTGGTCGCGGCGTCTGGATCCTCACGAAGGGTGGACCTTCGCTGTCACCGCAAGTGGCTTTCTCCCACTTTGGCTATTGGGACATCACCATCATCCCCGCGGTCGGCCTCGCTGGGCTCTGGGTTTGGGTCTCGCAAGGGCTCGCCGGTGCCCGCGCTTCTCGTTGCATGTGTGGCGGTGAACATCGCAGGTTTCGGCTGGATCAACCCGTTGCAGTCGGCCAAGCCGATCTTCGCCAACATAGACACACCCGTCATGGACGGCTTCCGGGACCTTCAGCAGCGAGATCCGCGACATTGGCTTGTTGCTTCGGGAATGCCGGAGCGACGCTGAACGGCCTTGGGTTCCGTTCGGTTGACCACGTCTTGATCGCCCCACAGCTTGCTTTCTTTCGTCCGTATTTCCCTGAGCTAGGTGACGCGAAGTTCAATAGTATCTTCAATCGCTACGCCCGCATCGAGCTCGCGCCCGTGACACGAGCCCTATGTTGCCGCCAATGACCTTATCCTCGTGCCGATCGCGCCGTTCCTCTCTCCGACAGAGGCGGCAGAGATGACTCCCGAAGTCAGCTGGCAGCGGACGCCTCCTGCCTCCAGCGAAGCCGGAGGCTATGTCGATGAGCAGCGAACCGTTGGGAATCAAATTATCGTCTCGGGCTGGGCAATGCTCGATCCCGCGGACCGGGGCAATCGGCTGATCATCGTTTCCAATGAGCCTCAGCGCATCATCAGCGCGACCTGGACCTTTCGGCCTGACGTGGCGACGCGTCTGGGCGATGGCAAATTGCTCTACTCCGGCATCGAGCTGAAGTTGTCAGGCGACCTACAGTCGAACAAGGATACGTTTCAGATCTTCTCCGAAAGCCCGCGCTACGGGATTCACCAGCTTCATATGCCGTCATGTGGAGGTGCTGCTGCCGGGACGTCCTTGCCACATGAGAGCGAAAGTCCCTGCTAGCCTTCGAGATGAAAGGTTCGACGAGAATGCTCTGGAACCGATTTATATGCCCATCGCTACGAGAGTGCTCGACATCACGCAGACCCGAAGCAATGCCGGATACTGCATGGGCCCGAAATCGATGGCGGCCCACTCGAAGACGCAGTAGAGGATGCCGCCAAGACGTGACAGAGACATGAGGGCAGCGACTACCAGGACCTTCTCCAAGCTGTAGAGAAATGCGTATCGATGCGCATACATAGAAGGACGCAGGAAGCCTCGGCTGGCCGCGTAGCGGCGCGAAATGAAAGACGAAAAACGCGCGCTATGGCCGACGAGGAGAGAGCTATGCAGCCGACGATCAGCGTATGGATATCGAGCGTCACGTGAGGCGTGACCGAGACCAGACGGCAGCAGGAGCGCCGTCGTCGAGGCGCAAAGGCGAGGATCGCTAGACCGAGGGTAGGGAGACAGCCGACGCGGGCTGACAGCAGAAGAAGGCGCAAATGGAGCCAGCCGTCGCGCCACGTACGCAAATGCGACGGGCCTGATCTCCCGTCGGGCGACAAGGTGGTGGGGACCTCCGCAATCCTCAGATCCGCAAGGGACGCGCGTACTACCATCTCGCTGGCGAACTCCATTCCCGTCATTCTCTGACCGAGCGCAAGGATGGCGTCTCGGTGAAAGCCTCGTAGGCCGCAATGAAAGTCCCTGACGCCGGGCGGAAAAAACAATCGGCCGATGAAGCTCAGAACTGGATTGCCAAAGTATCGGTGCAACGGCTTCATCGCGCCGGGAGCGATCCCGCCGCGGAACCGGTCGCCCATGACCAAATCCACGTTATCCCGCAGCTTGTCAATGAAGGGTTCGAGCCTGCTGAAGTCGTAGCTGCCATCGGCATCGCCCATGACGACGTATTTGTCTCTAGATTGCTTGATGCCCGCAAGAACTGCCGCACCGTATCCGCGCTGGCTAACGTGGATGACCCGCGCCTCTTTCTCCTGGCGATGTCGGCTGATCCGTCGTCGCTACCATTTCGGCGATGAGGACCTCGCCACTCACGCGGCTACGCTGCAGGAAGCGGACAGCCTGCTCCACACAGGATCCTACGGTCTCCGCCTCATTTAGGCAGGGCATCAGAATTGTGAGTTCGACCGAAGCGTCTGTGGCGGCTGGCTCGTCCCGCTCAAGGACTGTGACGCCTGGTCCAGGCGGAGGCGGCTCACGCAAAGACTATCCTCCAAGCTCACCGTGGCCAAGGTATATCAATCCTTAATTTAGCCTGGCGACCATCTCAATGGAACGGGTCTCGCTGAGCCATGATGCGCGGCCGGTTACCCGGCGCCAGTCTTTATCGATCTTAGAGCGCTCGGCCCGAAAAAAGCTAACATTTCCCGTACGCTAGCGAAGCGTGGACACACAGGCGCTAATGCGCGAGAGTCCCCGTCAAGCAGCCGATGGTAGCGGTCGAGGGTTGACTAATGAGGGTTCTCGTCACAGGGGGCGCCGGCTTTATCGGCTCTGCGGTCTGCCGCCAGATCGTGGCATCGGCCGGCTCGGTCGCGAATTCGACAAGTTGACCTACGCCGCCAATCTCGACGCACTTAGCTCATCTCCGAGAGCCCGCTCTATTCCTTCTACGAGCTGGACATCTGCGATCGGACGAGCCTCGAGGCGGTCTTTGACCGCGAACAGCCCGGCGCCGTCATACATTTGGCGGCCGAGTCGCATGTTGATCGTTCGATCACCGAGCCGGCAGCGTTTATCACGACCAATGTTGTGGGCACCTATCACCTGCTCGAGGTTGCCCGCAGCTATTGGGAGCGGCTGCCGGGCAGCAGGAGGACGGGTTCCGCTTCCTCCATGTTTCGACCGACGAGGTTTTCGGGAGCCTCGGCAACGACGGTGCATTCTCCGAGACCTCAACATATGATCCCGCCTCGCCTTATTCCGCCAGCAAGGCCGCTTCGGATCACCTCGCGCTTGCCTGGCACCGTACTTATGGCCTCCCGGTGCTTCTCGCCAATTGCTGCAACAATTACGGGCCGTATCAGTTTCCCGAAAAACTCATTCCCTTGATCCTCACCAATGCCCTGATGGGAAAACCATTGCCGGTTTACGGCGACGGGCAAAACGTGCGCGACTGGCTGTATGTCGACGATCACGCGCGGGCACTCGTCTCGATCCTCGAACGCGGCGCGTCTGGGGAACGCTACAACATCGGCGCGCGAAGCGAACGAAGTAATCTCGACGTGGTAACGGCAATCTGCGCCTATCTCGACGAATGTAGGCCACTTGCCGGCCGCATCTATGGAAACCAAATCCAATTCGTGCCGATCGCCCGGGTCACGATTTCCGCTACGCGATCGATCCGGACAAGATCGAGCGTGAGATTGGCTGGCGCCCCGAAGAAACCTTCGAGTCCGGACTCGCCAAGACAATCGACTGGTATTTGGCAAATGAGCCTTGGTGGCAGTCCATCAGATCACAGCGCTACGATGGCGAGCGCCTTGGGCTGCAGCGAAACCCCGCGCGGATCTCGCCGGCACCGCTCTGGCGAGCGCCTGAGGTCCGTACTATTCCATGAAGGGTATTATCCTCGCGGGCGGAAGTGGCAGTCGACTCCACCCGATGACTCTGACGGTGTCGAAGCACATTCTTCCGGTCTACGACAAGCCGCTGTCTACTACCCGCTGGCGCTTCTGATGCTCGGCGGCATCAGGGACATTCTCTTGATCTCCTCGCCGCGGGATCTTCCGAACTTCAAGGCACTGCTTGGCAGCGGCGCGCAATGGGGAGTCCGCTTTTCCTATGCAGAGCAGCCTCGTCCCGACGGCATCGCGCAGGCCCTCATCATTGGCGAGGACTTCATCGGCTCCGACCACTGCGTGCTCGTGCTTGGAGACAATATCTTCTACGGACATGGCCTGCCGAAGCTACTGACCGAGCTTTCCAGACACGCGCCGGAGCCACGGTCTTCGTTTCGCAAGTCGCCGATCCGAAGCGATATGGCGTGGTCGAGATGGATGATGCGGGCAAGCCTGTTTCTCATCGAGGAGAAACCGCAGACACCGAAGTCGGACTGGGCCGTTACTGGCCTCTATGTTTATGACGCTCGCTCGGTCGCTATCGCCAAGTCGCTGCGTCCATCGGCACGCGGCGAACTCGAGATCACCGATCTCAATCGCGCTTATCTCGAACGGTCGGAACTCAACGTCGTGAAGCTCGGCCGGGGCTTCGCTTGGCTGGATGCAGGGACGCCCGACAGCCTGCTCGACGCTGCAAATTTCGTGGCCACCATCGAGAAGCGCCAAGGCTTCAAGATCGCGGTGCCCGAGGAGATCGCATTCTACAAGGGCTATATCGATGCAGCCGCAGCTCAAGCGCCTGATAGCCGACAAGTATCAAAACTGTGATTATGGGCGCTATCTCTCAGGCCTGTTGGTCCACTCGTCCTAGGTGCCGGCGTTGGCGTCAATCTCTCTCGTAACAGGCAATCCGGACATGCTCTCGAGATCGCTCGAAATCCCGGATGTCCTGCTGTTGACGCCGGATCGCTTCTTCGACGAGCGGGGGTTTCTCTCCGAGACTTATAGCAAGAGACGTCTGACGAGATCGGCATCCATGCCGACTTCGTTCAGGACAACCAATCCGTATCGACGGCAAAGGGCGTGGTGCGCGGTTTGCACTTCCAGATCGAGCCTCATGCGCAAGACAAGCTCGTCCGCGTTTCGCGCGGCGCGATTTTCGATGTCGCAGTCGACATTCGCGGCTCGCCGACCTTCGGCAAGCACGTCTCGGCGTCCTGTCTGCGGACAATTGGACAAGCTTTGGATACCGGTTGGCTTCCCACGGCTTCTGCACGCTCGAGCCGGACACAGAGGTTCTCTATAAGATGACCGGCTACTACTCGTCCGAGTGCAGCCGGGGCATAAGTGGAACGATCCTGCACTCGATATCCAATGGCCTGTCGAAGCCAATCGAGCTATCCTGTCCGCGCAGGATCGAAGTTACCCGCTCCTCGCCGAGCTTCCGGACGCATTCAACTGGCATCGGACGTCAGGACGAATTCCAAGCCTTTCCACAAGGAAGTCGATCAAGGAGCTTGGGTCTCATGGGAAGCGCAGGAACCCAGGCCGGCGGTGCGGTGACCCTGCTGCGCTGCGGATCGTGATCTACGGTACGGGCGGCTTCGCTCGCGAGCTCTATCAATGGCTCCGCGATCTGCGCCGCGACGGACATAGAGTTCTTTGTGAAGGGTTTCTAGTGGACGACGCTTACAGGAAGGACGCGGAGGCTTCCGGGCTGTCCGTCTTCGGGAACGCACATCGGCTCCGGCAAGACCCGCGACGTCTGAGTTGTCATCGGCGTCGCGCCACGCCCATGTCTCTATATCGCGCTCCAGATTGACGAGGGGCAATTATTCACCCTCGTGCACCCCGCGGCCGTCGTCGGCGAAGAAGTAGTACTGGGCGCGGGGTCCGCGGCAGCGCCAAACGCGATCGCGACCACCAACATCGTAACGGGAAGGAACGTGCAGCTACATGTCGCCTCGACCGTGGGCCATGACACACGAATTGGCGACTTCGTCACACTCGCGCCCGGGGCGAACATTTCCGGACGAGTTCAAATCGGCGACGGCGCGTTTATTGGCGCAGGCGCGGTCATACTTCCCGACGTTCGGATTGGCCGCTGGTCCATCGTCGGAGCAGGCGCGGTTGTAACGCGTGACGTCGAAGATAATGTCATCACGGCGGGTATCCCGGCTCGCGTCATCTCGCGGCGAGAGCCAGATTGGCACTCGACCGATGCGCTTGCCCCTCGGCTTTGACCAGCCCATCTATGTGACCAAACCTTTGCTTCCGTCGTTGGAAGCCTATTCCAAGGCTTTCGAAGGCGCGTGGTCGAGACGCTGGCTAACGAACAAAGGCATCTAGCATGACGATCTGGAGTCGGCACTTTGCCGGTATTTGCACGTGAAACAAATGTCTCTGGTAGGCAACGGGAACCTCGCCCTGGTGCTCGCCTTCAAGGCCCTCGAACTGGAAGGCGACGTGGTGACGACTCCGTTCACTTCTCCGGCGACGATCAACGCCTTGCTTTGGGCTGGCCTAACGCCTGTTTTCGCCGACATCGACCCAAGCTCACTGACCCTCGACCCGGTCGCGGCCGAGGCGGCTATCACGCCACGGACATCAGCGCTCCTAGGGGTCCATATTTACGGCATCCCGTGTGACGTCGAGACATTTGAACGGATTGCGGCGCGTAATACCTTGAGCATTGTCTATGACGCTGCCCATGGGTTCGGTACGGAAATCCCTGGCCGACCGCTTGCAGATTTCGGTGATGCATCAATCTGAGTTTCCACGCGACCAAGCTTTTCAACACAGCCGAAGGTGGGGCCGTTGTTACTCGGATCCCGGAGTTAAAAGGCGAGTAGATCTACTCCGGACCTTGGGAATTTCCAATGAAATTACCGTGTCCCTTCCCGGCATAAACGCGCGGATGAACGAACTCGAAGCGGCACTCGGCTTAGCGAGTTTGGAGGTGATAGACGCAGAGCGCCGCGCCCGATCCGAATTAGCCAATCTCTATCGAACGCATCTGGCGAACATCGAGGGAACTGAGCTGTATCGAAATGCCTCCGAGCAGCCAGCATTATTTCGTACTACGGGTCCAACCCGACTGCGCAGTTTCCCGCGATGAACTTTACCAGCGTCTGAAGTCGTTCAATGTCTTCGCGAGACGATATTTCTATCCGCTGTGCATCACCGTCCCATTCTTGAAGGAGACCCCTTCATCGAAGCCGGACAATCTACCCGTGGCCATGCGCGCGGCAAACGAAATTCTGTGCCTTCCTCTTTATGGCGACCTTGATCCGCAAGCTGCGATCCGGATTTGCGCGATCATTCGACACATAATCGCGACGGCGCACAAAACGCGGCCGGAACTGTTTGAGGCCATCGAACTGCTTGACCCCCCGCGCAACGGGTTTCTGGGCAGACACATGTGCGAGCTTCTCGAACGGCGCGGCGAGTTTCGCGGTGTTGTCTTACGAATCCTGACGGCTCGTTTTTTGAACGCTTCGCCCCGTCCCTGCGCATCATGACCTCAAATGAGTTCGACTCGCCTGTCGGGGACAGTGTGATCGCGGAGGCGGATGCCATCGTCTACTTTCGTTGGCGCTCCGTGCCGGGGACGTTTGTCGGGGAACCCTGGCGCGAGCTATCAAGAATCTCGATCCGGCAATGACCCTCTTTCTACGCATTGCGGATGTTTCTCGGCGTACAAAGATTGTCTTCCTGTCGTCTGGGGGGACCGTTTTTTGCATTGGAGCGCAGCCCCAAAGCGAATGCCCACGCGCCCTATCTCCTCGCACGGATTTGGCAAGCTTCTCACGGAAGAGGCGCTCAGATTTGTCGGACGCCTCACGGGCAGCCGCTACGCCATCCTAAGAATTTCTAATGCGGTTGGACGATGGCAGTGCCACCAATCGCAAGGAATTGTCTCAGTGGCCTTGCGGGCGGTGCGCGACGGCGATCCAGTCAAGTTGTTCGGAGGAGGATCGCAGGTTGGGACTTCATCGACGCCGACGATGTGGCCGAAGCGATTTACTTAGCGTCTACCGACACGAGCCACTCGGCTGCAATTTGGAATGTCGGGTCAGCCAGAGGCATCGCCATTGTCGATCTCCTCTCTCATATGGAGAAGACAACTGCCGACGAGATTGGATCGAGCACGCCCACGCCCGCGAAATAGACATCCCCTACAGCATCCTCGACCGTCCTTAAGATAGCCCATGATCTGGGATGGAAAACCAGGACCCCTATCGAACAATCGATCTTGAGCGTCTGGCGGGCGATACTGGCACGGTGAGCGCTACCCGCGCGGCGCTTTGGCCAGAGCTGAGAGAACCGTCACATGGTGGTGGAAAGCATTGTTGCTGAAGGACGAGGAGACGATCCTCCTTGACCGGGACATGGCTGCCGTCCGCAGGGCCGTGGCAAATTGAACTCGACTATTATCGCCGGCTCCTATCCCAGCGCTTTGAGCAGACTTCTCAAACACGGTCGGTTGAGGGTTTCCCTCAAATCGACGGCGCGTTCTTGGCCCCTTATTTCGAGGCCGTCGGATTTGATGCGCCGCCCGACATCGTACTTGCGATGCTGAGGGAAGCGGGCTGGGCCGTGTACCCTACGCGGGCAGACGCAGAAGCGACGGCGGACATGGTCCGGGCAAGCGGACTATTCGTCAGCGAACCTATCGCGCTCTTCTGCCTGTTTCCTGGCGCGATCTCGACCCCGTTTTGCACTATGCGCTTCTCGGCGAGCGGCTGGGGTTTGCTCCTTCCTCTGAATCCGACCCGGCCTATTACGCCGAGCGAAACCCCGATGTCGTTGCTGCGCGATGGGTCTACTCGCCCATTACCACCAGTATGGCCGCGCGGAGGGCCGCCGCGCGCTGCCAATGGCCGCGGCATATCAACGTGACGAGTTGCGGTTTGCTGCGGACAAAGAGACGATCATCCTCGTGAGCCACGAAGCCTCGCGCACCGGAGCGCCGATCCTCGCACTGAATGTCGGTGAGCGGCTTGCTCGAAAGTACAACGTCATAACATTGTTGATGACGGCAGGAGATTTGACCGGCGATTTTGAGAGGACGAGCGCCCGGGTCATCTGCCTTGACGATCTGGATCGGAATTCAGTCGAGCTCAAATACGCAGTGCGCGCGATTCTTCAATCGCATCCAATCCGCTATGCGATCGTGAACAGCTTTGTCTCAGGGCCAATCCTGCCCGCCCTTGCCGAAGCGTTTGTGCCCAGCGTGACCCTGATCCACGAGTTTCCCTCCTATTGCGGTCCACTCGGTAGCGTGCGAGCAGCGTTCGGATGGACGACAGAGCCGGTATTCTCCACCGATATAACCGCCGATGCGTTTCGGGAGAGCGTGCCTGCACTTCCGAACGCCGCGTCCATTCCTCTCGCAAGGCCGCTGTGCGCCCCCATCTAGTCAGAGCCAGGCGCTACTGCGTGCTGAGCGAGAGCGCCTAACGGCCGCCATGCGTCCTATGGGCGAAGAAGATGCGTTCGTTGTGCTCGGTGCCGGCTTCGTGCACTTGCGCAAAGGGGTCGATCTGTTCCTCGCGACCGCGGCAGTGACGCTGGACTTCATGTAAGCGGCCCTTGCGATTTGTGTGGGTTGGCGACGGCTTCGACCCCGAAAACGACCTGAATTACTCCATCTACCTTGCGGAGCAGCTTTCGCGTTCGGGCATCGGCGATCACGCCGCATTCCTCGGGCCTGTCTCCGATCTCGAACCTGCCTACGAAATGGCCGATGCATTCTATGTTTCATCGCGCCTGGACCCGCTGCCGAACGTTGCTATCGACGCTGCCGCGCATGGTCTGCCGGTAGTCTGCTTCGAAGGAGCCACTGGATTTGCCGACGTTCTGCGAGGTGACCCTTTGGCAGCCACGACGGTCATGCCGCATCTCGATGCCGCCGCCGCCGCGAACCGCCTCGTAGAGCTTGCAGATGACGAGGCTTTGCGGAGGAACATCGGCAACGCGACGCAGACTTTTTCGCTGACGGCGTTCGACATGGAACGCTATGTGGCGGAACTCGACGAGATCGGCTCGGCTGCGATCGAGGTCATGCGTCAGCGCCGTGCGGATTTCGAGATTCTGATGCTCGATCCGGCCTTCGACGCGATAATTTGCAGTCCGAAGGAAGAGTGGAGGACATCGCGAGGGGCCGCGGTCTCACGCTTCCTGGCTTATTGGTCTGCGGCTCGTCTGGCGCACCGCCAAGTCGATCATCTCGACCTGCGCCGCCCGTGCCCCGGATTTAATCCGCAAATCTATGCCTACCATCATCCCGAGCTGGTGCGTGCTGAGATCAATCCGTTTGCCGATTTCCTCCGCAAGGGTAAGCCGGAGGGGCCCTGGATTTCATGCTGTCGTTCGCCTCGACCAATTTGAAGCTGACCCGCCCGAAGATCTGCGGTCGGCAATTCACGCGCATTTTCACTATCCGGAGCTGATCGGGGACTTTCTTGCCAAGCTCTCCGTGAATCAGGCTTCCTGCGACCTGCTCCTGAGCACCAATGACGAGGCAAAGGCCGAGGCGCTTGCTGCCGCAACGGAAGACTTCGACAAAGGGCGGGTCAAGATCCGGATCGTCCCCAACCGCGGTCGGGATATCGCGCCGCTTCTCGGGTTGTATGCCGGCGATTTGTCGGGATATGACGCCGTGGGTCATTTTCATGCCAAGCGCAGTCTCGCCGTTCATCCAACCCTCGGCGAAGCGTGGCGCGAGTTCATGTGGCAGCACCTCCTCGGCGGCATCGCTCCCGCGATGGACGTCGCGCTCACCCAGTTCGACAAGGACGAGCATCTCGGACTCCTCTTCGCGGAGGAGCCGCATCTATCCGATTGGAGCGATAACCTCGAGCGTGCCAAGTCTTTGGCCGCCCGTTGCGGCATCACGAGCGAATTGCCGCCATTCTTCGAATATCCCGTCGGTACGATGTTTTGGGCGCGGCCGAGCGCGCTGGCGCCGCTCCTGGAGCTCGGGCTCGATTGGGACGACTATCCCGAGGAGACGCTTCCCAATGACGGCACGATTCTCCACGCGATCGAGCGGCTGCTGCCGTTCGCGGCCAAGGAGAAGGGATTTCATTTCTCGACCATGCATATCCCTGGAATAACCTGGTAGGCAGACCATGGCGCAAGAGCAAACTAGTCGGCTAGATCGCGTTCATCGAACAATTCGTCACGACCGAAGAATTGCCGCGCTACGGCACGGTTAGATTCTGCGGTAGATCTCTAACCAGGCTCGAGCCTGTTGGGGGGGCATACGGAACGGTTGACTGACATTGACACGTTGAGCTGCAGTTCTCGTCAAGGCACGCGAAACCGCACCTGCCATATCGAATAGTTGTTCACAAAGCGAGTCCCGGCATTCCTCGTAAAGTTTCACGTCGAGCTTTGGAAACACCGCAAGCCAAGAGGAGCGATAATTTGCCAGTCGTGTGCTGTGCTGTACGCAGGATGTGGGAGCGGATTACGCACCCCGAGGGACTTGAGGCTCATCATGCAAGCCGACTCGATAAGCCGGTCTTGACGTCGAAGAACGAGGAGTATCTCCACAGACTCGATGCCGAGGCCAGACAGGAGATCGCGGACGCGAAAAGGATTTGCGACGGAGAAATACTCCTACGAGATGAAAGGATTGCCGCTCGCCTCGACCAGTTCCCTCATTCTCTTCGCAAAATCATAGGCCATGATCGGCGGAATGTCCGGCCATTCCAATCTGTCTTGATTATCAATCGCCGCGACCGCCAAACGATGGCCCTTAACAAAATCAGGGAAGGCGAAAAGCCCGATGTCGCCAAGGGCGGCCGCATTTTCTGAAAGCCAATACTGCACAGCGGTCGTTCCCGTTTTCGGGAGCCCTATGTGAACTATAGCGTTTCGGCCAGCCATTCCCTTTCTCCACTCAGCGCTAGCTGAGCCTCCCACAACCCCCGGTGTCCCGAGCGGTTAGACGCTAGAGTTTCAATCCCTCGTGGCTACTGCTCCTCTACGAGTTAGCCCCATAGCCACGATAGGATGTATTGTCCAGAATGCTCAACCCCGATCTATCTAGAGCGCCCCAGGACTTTTCGGCGACCAAAATCGGCTGTAAATTTGCGATCGCCCGTGTGGAGCTGAGCTAGTGGATGCAACTATTCGTTCGGGCGGTAAGCTGGAGCGGGCAAAAAATGGCATCCAATAGCAGGTCCCGAATAGAGGTTGACGTTGGACATCGAGGCAAGGCAACGGGGTTTAGTTGCTTCGGGCAGGGCTGCAGCGCAGGCCTTTCAAGCAAGTTTAGCGCGTCCCGAGCCGGTCACGACACCTGTCGTGGAGTGCATCGAGAGTGCCACCGTTTGCCCCGAGAACCATGCTTTTCGAAACGATGCTGGTGTCTTGGTGCAAGATGGCGGCGTCTACTATCCTGACGGTCGCTTATGCGAGCTTTCTGTGCATCGCGCGTGCAACAGGCTGCATGCGAACGTTCCACTTCCGCTCGCGTCATCTGTCGCGTCCCGCGAGGTAACCGGCACGCATCTCTTCGGCGGAATCCTGATCGGCCATTTTGGACACTTCCTGCTGGAGAGCCTCTCACGCCTCTGGGCGCTCGATGAGATGGCACCCAAATCGAAAGTGTCGTTTTCGTCAAAAGCTGGGGGTTGCACAACGTCGGATCCACCGCTGAGGGGCACTTGCTGCTGTATGTTCGAGACACCTTGGCACTTCTGGGCATACCAAAGATTATGGTGGTGCATGGGGTGCCCGTTCGCTTTGAGCGGCTGATTGTGCCCTCTCAATTGTTGGGAATTCACCTAATCGAGGGTCATGCAGCCTTCCATCGCTTCGTAAAGCGGTTGGGCGCAGTCGGACTCCCTTCTAGCGTGTTGTCGAATGGTTGCCGTGACGTTTATATCTCGCGCAGAAAAATCTGCGATGCCGCTGTACGGATTTTGCGAGAATGTTATCGAGGAGAACCTGCGAGGTTACGGCTACCAGATCATCTACCCCTAGGTCTGACCGTCGAAGAGCAGCTTGGAATTTACAACCAGTCCGAGAGGATCGTGTTTGCAGTCAGCTCTGCCATCCATCTGTTTGCCTTGGTCGCGCGAGAGGACCAAAGACCTTTGACAATAAATCGCAAGCCTGGAGGGGCCACACTTCACTTGGAGCAGGTCAGGGGCTTCGGTTGCTTCCAGGTCGAGCAGTTCGATGGCATCACCGAGCGTCTTTTCCGGCGGAGCACCTCCACGTGGATGGCAGCCGAAAATACTTCCGTTGCCGTGCTTGATTTTGATCTGCTTGGCTCCGCACTCGAGGCGCGGGGCTTCCTTCCCGACACGGCGCAATGGCGTCCTCCCACGGCGGAAGAGCTGCGTGAGCAGCTCCGAACGCGATCGATCCCGTCTTAAGGATTTTGCGATCGATCACGCGCAGAGGGAGTTTCTCTGCTACTCGCCGGGCGACTCCACGAGAAACCGCTCGTCAAAACCGTCGCGGTAGTATGGGCGGAGCTCGGGTAGCGCCTCGGCCATGGCGCGCCGCATCGTACTGCGTTCCGCCTCGCTGAGCAGCGGAAAGCGCGGGAAGGCCTCGGGCCAGGATCGCCATAGCGTCTCGATCTCGGCGATCACTCTCGGCATGCGTCGCCTGATCGACAGGGATTTGATTGAACACGCGCAACATTTCAATCACGCCATCCGGCCACGCCGTGTTGGTCCGCTCTGAGAAGTGCGCAAATCCTAGAACATCCTTCAAGCCTATCATTGCAAGAAAGTCGCAGCACAGATTCCTCTCGCGCCATTGATCTTGGTTGTATGGCGCGAGAACGAGATCGATGTCATCGCGCATCCAGCGAGAAAGGATCTCGACGAATGTCAGATCCCCCAGGGTGGACCAGCCTCTCGCCAATTGGTGCGGTACGACGAAACTCCCAGCTGCGCACTCGGCGGTTATACGAGGACGCCAGGAGGTCCTCCGGGCGACGGATATAGGCAATGGCCGTGACGGGGCGTGGCAGCGTGGCAAGAAAGGCGTCGGCATCCACGCGATGCTCGCACAGCATCTCCGAGCTGACGAGCAATATGTCGTAGCCGCGCGCCTCATCGACGAATCCCTGCAACAAGAACGCGCGCCCGTCTAATGTCGTGGGTCGCTTCTCCGTGAAAAAGGACGGCATGATCATATGATGGTTCGCCTGCTCCGGGCCACCCGGTACGCGATATAGCACGCCGTGCCCAGCGAGGGCTTCTGCGTTGCGCTTGAGAAAGACCTGCAAAGCTCGAGGTGCCGGTCTTGTGTAGCCCGATGTGCAGGATGACGCGCATGAGGCTGCCCCTTTCCGATCGCTAGGAGGCTAGGGCACTTGGGCCGACGCGGGCATGCCGGTCCACCGCGAACCGATGCGCGCGTTCAACATTACTAGGCCGCAACGCAATGAGAGATCGTCTCTTCAAAGCGGCTTCTTATCCACTGAGACAAAGCCACACGTCTGTCTCGTTCAGCTCCATAAAAATATCGCGATAGCGGCCTGGATCGTGCACTTCGTTCGGAATCGGCGCCGTTATCTTGTTCTCGACGAAGCCTCCTCGTTCACCTTGAAGGTTCAGCATTCTTTCGATGACAGTCAAACTATCGCTGTAATGCTCAACCACGCCGCAAAAAGCGTAGGTTCCAATGAGAATCTCTTGGCACTGCGCGAATGACGGATCTTTCCCACAGAGGCGGGTAGCTATAGAGTTTTGATGGCGTGGATGCCTTACATAGGCTTCGAACGTTGGGGAGTGCGCAATGAAATCCTTATGCGGAGGATGCTTTGGCGTCTGCTGGTAGTGAAAGTCGGACAGAGCGCGCGCGAATGGGTCGCGCACTAAAAGGTAAGTCCGCACCAAAGGATGCTTTTGAAGCGTACTGATGTGCTGTCTATCGAAGTGTCCGGTTATGAACCGGTATCGATCGTATCCTTTGGCCAAGAGCCTCTCGAACGAAGCATGAAACATCTCGTCAGATGAGAGTTCGGATCGGTTAAGGGAGATCGTCAGTCACGTAAACGTTGTAGCAGCGGCTTGAGCATAGCCGACGGCTGACCTCGCGCACGATCGACGTCCCTGCCGTCTTGTTCACGTGATGGAACACCCATATCAGGTTCGGGTCTTCCTGCAGGTCGGCCAAGTCTCGGTCTATGTCCTTGGACCAAAGAAGGTTCATTGTGCCCCATTGTCCATCCCGGACAATTGGGAAGCTTAGGCACCGGCGCCGACGCACGCAAGTGCGTCGAGCTCGGGCGCAAGGGCGGCGCGCCAATCGGGCGTCTCGACTCCGAATGTTGCGTGCAATCGCGCGAGATTTAGCCGAGAATTCAGCGGACGCCGCGCAGGCGTCGGCCAGTCCGCCGTCGCCATCGGGATGATCCGCTCCACCGCGAGTTGGGCGCCGCGCGCCCGCAAGCCGCTCACGATCTCGTTGCAAAGCCGTGCCAGCTGGTCTCGCCGGAAGCCGCCAAGTTCACGACTCCATTTGCTTCTTTGGCCCGGCGGCGGAAATCTTCCAGCCCTCCGGCGAGCATTGCGGCAACCGCATCGGCGATCAGGGCTGCCGAGGTCGGTGCGCCGATCTGATCGGCGACCACGCGGAGCTCTGTGTCTTGCCGGCAGCGTGCGCGATCTTGCGCATGAAATTGTTGCCCCGCGACGCATACACCCACGATGTTCGTATGATCAGAGAGGGCCCCGGCGCGGCGGACTTGCTCGTCGCCCGCGAGTTTGCTTCGGCCGTACTCGGACAACGGGCCCGGGGTATCGCTCTCGGACCATGGCCTTTGGCCGGCACCATCGAAGACATAGTCCGATGAAAAATGAAGGAGTGGGATGTCCCGTTCGGCGGCCCAACGCGCCATTGTTCCCGGGGCGTCGGCATTCACGCAGTCGGACGATGGCGGGTTCAGCCTCGGCATTGTCGACCGCGGTATAGGCCGCGGCATTGATCACATGTCCGGGCCAATTCGGTCGAACGCGGCGGGAATTGCTTCCCCTTCGACAGGTCAAGCGCCGAACGCTGGACGCCGACGATCGTCGACTCGCGAAGCCTATCAACGAGCGCCGATCCGACCTGACCCTCGGCTCCCGTAACCAAGATTCTCATGTCTCATCTCAAGCAAGGCCGCAATTTCCTATTGAAATCTGGGTTATAGCAACTATGACGGGGTGAGATCAGAAAACCACAAAAGCCAGAATTCCCAGTTCCCGCCTTGGCGTACGGCAGATCCGTGTTCTCGCGTTGACGAAGTATGGCCGACGTGCCGCGAGCAGTCGCCATCGCTTCCTGGACTACATTTCCCTTTTGGCACAAAGCGGCATTTTGGTAACCACGGCGCCGCTCTTGAGCGACGCCTATGTCGAGAATCTCTATGCCGGCCGGAAAGCAACCCTTCCGGACATCGCACAGGCATTCGCGAGTAGGCTGGCGCGTCTTTCCACGGCACATCGGTTCGATCTTCTTTGGATCGAGGGAGAGCTGTTTCCCCGCCTGCCGGCAGTTATCGAACGGACCTTGGCGCTGTTCGATTGTCCTTACGTGGTCGATCTCGATGACGCGATCTTTCACACATACGATCGGCATCCCTACTTTTTCGTCCGCAGGTTTCTTGGCCGCAAAATCGACGTGGTGCTACGTGGCGCGGCGACGGTCCTTGCCGGCAACGACTATCTGGCCGAGCGTGCGCTTCGCGCCGGAGCCCGCCGAGTTGTCGTCGTGCCGACAACCGTCGACCCTAGTGCCTATCCCCAAGCGGAGCACGATAGGGACCGTCAGCTGATCTTTGGTTGGATCGGCTCGCCGGCGACGGAGCACTATTTGCAGACCATCCAGGACGAGCTCGAAGCATTGCTCCGCACACTCCCGGCAAACCTTCATCTGATCGGCATCGCGCCGGGCAACCGCCCTCGGCAGGAGCCACCTACCGGACTTGGACCGAGGAGACCGAGGGCGCGGAGCTTGCCATGTGCGACTTGGGCCTTCGCCCCTCTTCGAGGGGCCATGGGAACGGGGCAAATGCGCCCTCAAGGCCATCCAGTATATGGCAGCGGGAATTCCGGTTCTCGCAGCGAATGTTGGTGCGCAAGCGAGCATTGTCGTACATGGCGAGACGGGATTTCTCTATCAGAATGGCGGCGAATTTACTGCCCTGGCCCAACGGCTGGCTGCAGATCGCGCGCTTCGTATGAGGATGGGCCGCGCCGGGCGGCAACGGGCAATCGACCACTATTCGACTCAACGCTGGGCTGACACCATAGCGGATATTTTCCTTGCCACGGCTCGTGGTGCTCCCCGGCTACGATCTAAGCAACATCGCGTCAGGAAGCATCGACCTCGTTTACTGCACCGTCGTCTTCATGCATATCGAGGAATGGGAGCGCTACGGCTACATTCAGGAAGGGCTGCGGGTCCTGCGGGAAGGTGGCAGGATGCTGGTCGACAATGTCAACCTCCTATCGGACGAAGGCTGGGCATTCTTCGAGAGGCACTTTGCTCTCCCTCCGGGTGAGCGCCCTCCACACATCAGCAAACTGTCAACGCCGCAGGAACTCGGGAAGACCTTCGGCGCGCTGGCTTCGAAGAGATCAAGCAAGTCGAAAGAGACTTATGGATAGTGACATATGGCCTCAAGCCAAGCACCCATGAGAAGAAGTTAGATAAGCCCTAGGCCGTAACGGATTTTCGCGAAGCCCCGCAAGTGAGCGGCCGTCCCGCGCCGGCGGATTTCGTCAAGGATCGACTCCGCCTCCTCGATCCACCCGAGTTCGTCAGCATCCGCTCGACCTCGTACAGGGTGAATAGCTCCCGATAGACGATGTCGCGCTTCAGAAAGGGCGAAACGACAGAAACTTTGGGAAGAAGAAGCATCCTGTGTGGGACTGAGCTCTCATCATGAGGAGATCCGACATTCGCTCTTTGAGTTGGCGCAAGATGATAGATCGCGCTTGGGGAGTCGACGCTGCTAGCATCGACAAGACATCATCACTCGGAAACCGTCTTACGGATCGGTCGGGGGATGAATTCCCGGTACTGAAGGATCGTGGCCCAGTCGGAGTTGGTCATCGAGCACGTCAAGGAGCTCGTTGATCTCGAATATCACTTTGTATTGGGGGGCTGCTTTCCGCAACCGTTCGACAGCTTGACCTCGCCATGGTCGATGCACCACTTCCGAATCGAGATCGGCCTATAGCGCCGCCAAAACTGCCTTACCTTCGGATGGTTGAGCGTTGGCCCGATAGCGCGAGGCAAAAACTCTGAAAGTGGTAGTGAAGCTCCCAATTCTCGTAGGCGGCAACGACGGGATATTCGTCTGACAACAGTTCTTCGAGGAGCTTATCGAGGCCGTCACGCACCACGTAGACGCTGTCGTTGAGGATCAGGAGGCGGGAGATTGACGCTTCGTCTTGCATGAGTTTGAGCACGGCGTCTTTGTAGGCCCCGAAGTCGAGACCTTTGTTTCGACGCTGCAAGACTTTGGCGGAGAGGCTCCTTGAGGGTTTCGAGCTGTTCCGCTTTCAGTTTTCGTTGGACACGATGATCGTGTTGACCTGATGCCTCTTCAGTCCCTCCAGCATGTTTAGGACGTACCAGGGGATGGTATGCGGTTGCCAAAGAACGAACACCGCAAATCTCCCGCTCGGAAACGTGAGAGAGCCGGGATACTCGGCGACGACGTCGCTTCTGCGCTGCAATGGATTTAGGTAAGCAAAGACGATCGGAACGTAATAGTAAATCGTCAGTGTGAGCTTTTTGAGCAGCCTGTCCCGAATGTTCGCAATAAAACGCAGCATGGTCCGCCGTTACGGTACTTGGGGAAGAATTGTCGTAGAGCCTCAGACGGCCCATCAGCCGCAGCATGGGTCTCTTCTAGCGGAGAAAAGGAGGAGTTCAAAGGGGGCTCATTGCTTGGGCGCAGCTGCCCCAATGGGTAGCTCCGCTGGAGTGCTGGCTCTTGGTTCATCGGCCTAGGTCCCATGCGCAATGATCGCTGAACAAGAGCCCTGGGTCCGGATTGTTATCGTGAACTACAACGCAGGCGCCCTGCTCCAGGACTGCCTTGATGCCTCGCCGCTCAGACTGAGACGTCGTTCGAAGCCGTGATCGTCGACAACGCTTCGACCAATCCTCCGATCGCCGACCTCACAGCTTCCGGACCAAAGGTTCACGATCATCCCTGCTGGCAGCAATATCGGCTTCGCGGCCGCAAGCAATCTTGGCGCGCGCGAGCTAACGTCTCCCTGGCTCGCCATGCTGAACCCGGACACAAGCCCGCGTAAAGACTGGTTGGCCGAGCTGCGTGTCGCGACCGAGCGCTATCCTTGGGCACGCATGTTCGGATCAACGCAATTGAAGGCAGACGACCCGGTGCGTGTCGATGGCTTTGGTGACGCCTTGTCCGCCTTCGGAACCGCATGGCGCATGGGATTTGGTGGTCCGGTCTCCGCACTGCCCGACGGCGATTGCGAGGTCTTCTCGCCCTGCGCCGCAGCGGCTCTCTACGATGCGGCGACATTCCAGGCGGCCGGCGGATTTCGACGAGGACTTCTTTTGTTATCTCGAAGACGTCGATCTCGGATTTCGTCTTCGGCTCCTTGGCGAGCGTTGTGTGCAGGTGCGCCGCGCGGAGGTTCTGCATGTGGGGTCTGCGATCACTGGACATTTTAGCGACTTTAGCGTGTTTCATAGCTACCGCAATCGCATCTGGCTCTTTTGGAATAACCTGCCATGGCCCCTTTTGGTCGTTCTTGCACCCTTGCAATTGCTGGCCATCGCCGTGGCTTTTTGATACGGCCGAAAGCCGTATTGGCGTACGGCCATGCGGGGGGTCTTGGCGGGATTGGCGGACTGAAGTCCGCACTTGAAAAGCGAAAGGAATTCAAAGGCGGCGAGCGGTTTCCGTCTGGGCTATCGCGCGAATGCTCGACTGGAACCCGTTGGGCCGCGAAACGCGCATGCCGGGGCCCGTCCGATAAGAGCGCTTCCATTGCTTGCGGGCCCTATCAGCTGCGCAAGCTCTCATACGCCTTGATTGCATCTTCGATCGGCTCGTCCGCAATCAGATGGCCATGGTGGAGAACCACCCCGCGAGAGCACATGCTCCGCGCCGCATTGAGATTGTGCGTGGCGAGAATGAGTATTTCCAGCTTGTTCACGACCTCGCGGAGCCGGTCTTCCGCCTTGGCGGCAAACCCCGCATCCCCACGCTGATCATCTCATCAAGCACGAGAATCTGCGGACGCATGGCCATGGCAACAGCGAAGGAAAGCCGCAGCTTCATGCCTGCCGAATAGACCCGCATCGGCAGGGAGAGATACTCGCCGAGTTCGGAGAACGCCTCGATCTCGGGAACACGCCGCTTGGCCTCCGCGAATGTCGCGCCGAGGAAGACGCTTCGCATTTCTATGTTCTCGTAACCAGTCGCCTCGGGATCCATTCCCATGCCCATGTCCAGCAAGGACGAGACCTTCCCTCGCTTTACGAACTCGCCGGCGCAGGGCTCCATGATTCCCGCAAGGACTCTGAGGAGGGTCGACTTACCGGCGCCGTTCGCTCCAATCAAAGCCACGCGGTCGCCCGAGGCGAGCGACAGCGTGATGTTCTCCAGAGCCTTGATGACCAGCCTGTCCTCGTCCATCGTGACCTGGCCGCCGACGTTGCGCAGAAGCTGCGCCTTCAAGGAACGCGCACGGCCGCTATAGACCGCATAGGAGACGTCGACGCCGCGCGCACGAATAAATGCCAAGGTCACCGCCCTCCTAAAGCCAGTAAACGATGCGGCCGCGAAAGCGGGCATAGAACGGAAGCGCAACAGCCCAACCAACCGCGGTACAGGCCAGAGCGAAAAGGTAATGATACACGTCGGGCACCTGCCGAGGAGCGGCGCGCGCACGATCTCGACGAAGCTCGCGAATGGATTGAGATGCGTAAAGAGCCACAGACGGTCCGCAAGTTGCGCCGGCCGGTACAATATTGGCGTAACGAAGAACGCCAACTGGGTGATGGTCGAGATGATTTGCGGAAGATCACGATAGCGGGTGCAGAGAGGCCCGAGCAGCATCCCGATCCAAACCGCATTGATGGCAACCAAAGATAAGGGCCGGAATTACGAGCAAGCAAGACCAGCGATACGGGAATGTTGAAGAGGATGAGGAGCACCGGTACGATCAGAAAGTTGTGTGCGCTGACTAAGAAGTCTCGCGCGATCGTCCGGTAAATGATGGTCGAGCGCGGGCTTGGATAGGATCGCAGATGTGTTTCCGCAGAAATGAAGCAGGTGGCGAGATCGTTGATCAGGCCGGAGAGCAAATTCCAGACGATGAGACCGACGCCCAGAAATGGCACATAGTCGGATACCGGCTTGTCGAAGATCACCGAGTAGACGAGGCCAATGCCAGCGATCATCGCCGCCATGGAGAGAGTGAACCAGAGTTGGCCGACCGTCGAACGGCGATAGCGCTGGCGGATCTCGCTGGCCGCGAGTACCCACCAAATCCGCCACTCGTACAGCCCCCAAACGAGGTCGGCGATGGCCGCAGTCCATCGGGAAGGAGGTACCGGTGGCATGTCTTCAGCCAGCTCCGATTGGGCGTTCATGGTGGTCTTAGAGCCCATAGATTGTCGCGGTACTTCTCAACCAGTGATCTCTCGAGAACTCGGCGGCTTCGATGGTCCGGGCGTTCTCGGCGAGCTCCCCGATAGCGGCCTCTTAATGCCTCGATGGCCTCAAGGATAGTGGATTGCGACACGTCCCTGGCGACAATGCCGCATTCTCTGCCGCGGACATAGTCCGCCATTGGCAGGGCCTCGGTGACGATCACCGGCTTTCCAGCAAGGAGGGATTCGATCAAGGAGTTCGGGTAGGCCTTGACGATATCGCTCTTTTTGGCGAGCAGCACGGCGGCATGCGCCCGCCTCAGATAGTCGCCGATATTGACCCGTTCCGTGATGATCTCGACGCGGTCTCCGATGCCAAGCCTGGCAATTCGAGCTTGGAGCTCGTCCACAAGCAGGCCCCGCCAAAGAGGATCAGTCTTATCGATCGATCCCTAGCGGCTGCCTGAAGCAGCGCGTCGACGCCCTTCGTATCGAACTGCTCTTCGGTCCATGGCGCCGACGCCATCAGCAGGGTGATTTCGTTGCCGAGATCTAGCCTTTCGGCTCTCAGTTGTGGGGCATCCACGGCGGGGGGCACGATAGTCGACGTTCGATAGTCCCCACGACTGCAAGACTTCGGCATCACGCTGGTTGGAAACGACGAGCCGGCGCAGCGCGCTCAGGCGATCGACATGGGCAGGCTTTTCTCGGCCCGCGAGGCTGGCCACAACCGTGTACACGATCGGATTGCGCAGGAAGCGCAGGACTGGAAAGAAATAGGGCACGGAAAAATAGAGATGGTGATCTGGCATCGTCTCTCGGCCTGCCAAAGCGCCGGCAGCAGATGGAAGCCCAGCAGTTGCGGGGGAAAGGGCGCACCAGGAATCTCTGCGGGGACAAAGGTTCAATGCCTCGCTCGGCACAGATTCTCTGAGAGACGTCACCTCCTGGAACACCGCATCGGTCCCTTCCATCAGAGGCGGCGGCGACGTCAGCAAATACAACACAGCCATAGCACCGACTTCACACAGACGAGAGGACTACACGAAGGAGGCGTTCTGATTTCCGGCCCGGTTGGGAGATTCCGTGCACGAGCGCAAGCGCGATGGCGCGTGCCTTACCCAACTCACCCTTGCCGACCGCCCTGCCTATTTGAAGCATGTATACCATCCCCCAATAGGAAAGGCGGGGCACGGATCGAACCCGCGCTGTGCTTTCGCACGTAGAGCATACGGTTGCGTAGACTGTAGTAGGTATACAGAGTCTCGCGTCTGGATCCGGGAGGTCGCCCTCGTATCGTGATCGGCCATCACCTCGAGATCGACGAAGGATCTGTAGCCCTGGCGCGAGCTCTGGCGCAGAAGTCCGCGGTCTCACCACTGAAGAAGAAGCGCTCGTCGAAGAGGCCAACCCGGTCAAACACCTCACGCCGCGCCAGAAAGACGGCGCCGGGGACATACTCGACCTCGGCGAGCAGGGCGACCGTGTCGGCCTGCGGAGCGCTTCCCGATCAATCGGGATTCGTGTGCCCAGGTTCCGCGATATGTCCCTTCCGCCCGTGTAGCAACGCACGCCTCCGTGTTCCGCTCCCGGATCACGGGACCAGAATGGCGATTTCTGGATGAGCTTCCAGTCTCTCGATCAGACCGATCAAGGCCGTCTCGGAGATCTCCGCGTCGGGATTGAGGAGAAGGAGGTATTTCGAACTGCCTTCGAGGCGCGCTCGATCCCGCGGTTGTTTCCGCCGCCATAGCCCTGGTTGGTCTCGCTGCAGAGCAGCTCGCTTCGCCACAGGACCTGCGATAGGGCAGACCGCGATTGGCCGTCGACTCGTTGTCGACCACGAGGAGCTGTGGCGCGATCGTTTCCCAGGTGCGGATTGCGGCGACGCGGCGGAGGTCTCCGCCTCACTGCGCCAATTGACAACTATGATGGCCAATTGCATCGGAGGACGAGACTGCGCCACGGGTCCGTGGCTGATCGAGGCCGGGGTCGGTCCCGCTACAATATAGCGTCATCCCGGGCCGAGGGCCATCCATCCCGCCCCGTTACCTCGCCAAAGGCAACCATTTCGCCATGAGCGGCCCTGCACCCCGACCTCCCGATGACACATTTCTAAGAACATGCTAGGCGAACCTGCCATCCCAAACTGGGCAACGCCTGCATCCATTCTTCCCCCTCAAACTCACCGGCCTCGCCGCAGCCTGCGCCTTCTGCTTCGCCTCTTCGATGCAAGCCCGCGCGTTCGACGGGTGCGCTGCCACGCCCGCGTCCCCGCTTGTGGTGAGCGTCAAGTCCAAGGGTGCTAAGGGCGACGGCCATACCGACGATACCGCAGCATCCAGCTCGCTATCAATGAGGTTGCCGGAACCGGCGGCACTGTCTCTGTGCCGAACGGTGTCTACATGGTGCGCACCAGCGGTGTTCAACTCAAGAGCAACATGACCCTCAATCAGGACTCGCTGGTCCGTTGGCTATACTATTTCAATCCTCTCGCGCGCCTGCCGGAGTTCGTCGCAGGCGTCGCCGCCGCTCAGATCTTTCTCGCACGACGCAACGGCGCCCAGCCGCAGCGCATCTTGGGCACGCCGTGGGTAACGGCCTTGCTGATCGCCGCTGTGATTGGCGTGCATCTGGCCCTTTATGTCGGCATCGCGCCCCACAACACCTTTATCGGTCGCGTCGCCTCGCCACTATATGGCCCCTTGATAGCGGTGATGCTGTACAGCGTCGTCTGCCTGCCGGCGCCGCCGCCGGTGTTGGGCAATGCGTTGATTATTGCGCTCGGCCAAGCGAGCTACTCGATGTACCTATGGCACATGGCGCTGCCATCGCTGGCCAAGCGGCTGGGGCTTCTTCGTTTTGTCCCCTGCATCGGCCTGGCTGCTTTGGGCGGTTTGCCTTGGTGATTCTGTGCGCCCTGAGCCGGGTGTCCTATCTCACCATCGAGAAGCCGGCGCGGGCGCGATCCGCCGGCTCGGCGCGTGAAGAAGCCTGAAGCGGCCCCCTCCGGCAAAGGGTGAGGGAACGTTTACCACGGCCGCCCGCCAGTTTTACTCTTCCAGCTCTCGACGGGCGGGGGTGCGTAAATGCTTTCTACAGACCTCATTTTCTACGCCTGCGCCGCCGCCATCTTCGTCGTCTTTTATTCGTTCCGCTCGCCGGTCCTCCAGACCTTGGTGCTCGCCGCCGGGAGTCTGGCGATGTACGCGACGGAAGGATTCTGGTTCCTGCTACTGCTGGTGATTTCGTCGGGTCTGACGGCAGTATGCAGCTTCGTTGTCGAAGGCGAGATGCGAAATGGTCGGGCCTTGCCCTCATCGGCGGTATTGTCGTCAACCTCTCCGTCTTCGCGGTGTTCAAGTACAAGCAGATGCTGGTGCCGCCTGGCATCACCCGAATGGGAGCTGGGTCGATGACTTCCTCGCCTTCGGGCTTCCTATCGGCATCTCGTTTTATACGTTCCACGGCATCAGCCTGATGGTTAATTCCTGGCGCGATCCTGATGTGCTCCGGCACCGCGACAGCTTCACAAATCACGTTCTCGACACGGCGCACTACCTAACCTTCTTTCCGCAGCTCGTCGCCGGGCCGATTACCAAGGGCAAGAACTTCTTTCCGCAGATTGTCTCTAGCGGCTCCGGGAGATTCCTGGAGCGACGCCTTGTGGGCCATCGTGCTCGGCCTGTTTCTGAAGCGCGTCATCGCCGACAACCTCAACCCGCTCACCCTGCCTCTGACCGACGCGCGCACCTATCCCGAGCTGCCGTCGTCAGAGCTCCTGGCAATGGTGATAGGCTATTCGGCGCAGATCTTCGCCGACTTTGCGGGCTATTCGTTGATCGCGATCGGGTCGCCATGCTGTTTGGCTACCGGCTCCCCACAATTTCAACCGCCCCTACGCCGCCCACTCGATCACTGATTTCTGGCGGCGTTGGCACATGTCGCTGTCGGCATGGCTCAAGGACTATCTGTATGTTCCCTCGGCGGAAACCGCCGTGGACGGAATCGGACATACATTAACCTGCTGATCGTCATGGGACTTGGCGGTTTGTGGCACGGCGCCGACCTGAAGTTCGCCGTCTGGGGCCTATGGCACGGCGGTCTGTTGCAATCGAGCGTTTGTTCGGCATTGGCGAGCCGACTGCGACGCTGCGGCCCCTCCTTATCGCGCTCCGCATCGCTGTGACCTTCATCCTCGTTACCGTCGGCTGGCTCTTCTTCCGCCTCACCAATTTCGGCGACATCGTTTTCCTATTCGACGAGATGCTGAAGCACAAGAGGAACCTGCCCACGACGGACGCGACCATCACCAGCATCTACCTCCTCTCTGCCGTGGTACTCCTTTTCCATCTGCCATTCGAGCGTCTTCCCATCCGCGAACGCCTCGAAGGCATGGCCGCACGCGCCAAACCCTACGCACTGGGAGCGCTTGCTGCCGTCGTGCCTCATGGCCCCGGGAAGCCGCAATGCGTTTATCTATTTCCAGTTTTGATTTTGCGCCGTTGCTGAAGGCGATAGCCGGGGGCGCTGCAACGATCCTGATGGCTTGGGCAATCGTGCCCGCGCATCTGCCATTCGACAAGTCTGAGGCCGCCCGGACCGCAGAAGTTGGAATGAGCTTATCCTCGAGAAATACACTTTTGAGTACGCGCACAAGCCCATCGTCATGCTCGGCTCGTCAATCCAGACGACAATCCCGCCAAGTGCGTGCCGGCCTGACAACGTCGCCGGTATCTATCAGCAGGGTCGCAGCGCGATGTCAGGTCTGGAGCTGATCCACCGGATAAGCGCGCATCCGGATGTGGTGTTCATAGAGACATCAAGATTGTTCGCACCGGTCGACGAAGGGCTTATCGAGAGCAATACTTGAACCATCCTTCTATTGGGGCTTTTAGTTACGGCAGTGCCGCCTTTGCGCTACGATCGGAACTGGTTCGTGATGTTCTTCCGTTACCTCGTCTATAGGAAGGTGCGGTATAGGTTCGTCATCAAAGAGCCTGAGGTAACGGTTTCGGCCTGGAAGGCGACAAGACCAATAACTTCGATAGCTACGACGGAGCCAGAGGCTGAGGCAATTGTAGATTAAGTGATCCCAAGGCTTAGCGCCCACATAGAGCAGCTTCGCAAAAACGGTACACGCATCATCTTCCAAGATCCGATCGACCCTGTCTTGCGGGACCGCTCACCGTACAAGGAACTCCGCACCGCGATCAAAACCGCGTTTCCGGACATTCCCTTTATCGACGCGCCCGATGATTTGTTACCGATTTATCGCTATGACGGCATGCACCTCCAGAAGGCGTCCGGCTTGCGTTACTTGGACTGCTTGATAGAGCCATACTCAAATGCCAACCCAGTCCAAATGCAAGTTGATTGTGAGTAGCTCCGGGCAGGAAGCGAGAGCAGCACGCCGTGCCCAGCGGCGGGGTTGCAAAGTGAGCGACAGGGGTGGCCCGTGCCCTCCGCGTGCACGGTGAGCCGCAGCTCCGGCGGGTTGTTCAGCCTTGGCATAAAGCGGCGAGCGTGGGGCGATCCGACGCCTCCCCAGACGTAAGCCCGGTCCCCGCGAGGGGTACGGGCGGATCCTCAAACTATTGACAATTCTTCAACCATCAGCAGAAATCAGACGGGGGACACCCGCGCATTTGCCTCACGAAATGTTCTGCTGGTAGCGAGTATGGAATTCCATTCCTTCCATTACATCCTTGTGTTTTTGCCGCTGCTAATCGTAATTTATTTACTTATTAGAAGCCGACGGTATATTGCAACGTTTGTATTTATATTGGCGAGTGCTGTATTTTATGGTTACTTTACGTATTGGTACTTCTTTCCCCTTATAGCGTCGGCGTTTTTAGACTATTTCATTGGCAAACGTCTAGCCGCAAGAGAAATCAGATCGAAACGAAAGTTCCTTCTTCTTATCAGCGTTTTTTGTTAACCTCCTTATCCTTTCATTCTTCAAATACACGACCTGGATCACAACCAGCCTTGGTGATCTCGCCCTCGCCGGCGGCTTGGCCATTACCATCTCCTGCCGTCCTGGTACCTCTGCCACCCGGCATTTCCTCTACACATTTCAGACAATGAGCTACACGCTCGATGTCTATCGCCGGGAGCTCAAGCCTGAGCACAACCCTCGGCTACTACATGAACTTCGTCGCGCTTTTTTCCGCAACTAGTAGCCGGTCCAATTCAACGGGCTGGGGCGCCTGCTCCCACAGTTGCGAAAACTTGGCGCGTTCGCACCAGCACCGGTGCTGTCAATTGCTGTGTTCATGATATTATGGGGATTATTCCTAAAACTATTCGTAGCAGACAATGTTGGTGGCGTTGTTGAATGGATCGAGATCAGAATTATAAAAACAACAGTTATCAGAGCTCCTTGATGCCGCAGTACGCAATCTTGTTTGCCTACGCGTTTGCTTTTCAAATTTATTGCGATCTTCATGGCGTATACGACTATTGCAAGAGGTACTGCGAAGATATTCGGTATAGAGCTGACACAAAACTTTAAGGCACCTTATCTAGCCAACAGCGCCTCGGATTTCTGATGTCGCGCTGGCACGTGTCGCCCTGCTGACCTGGTTCCCGAGATTACGTGTACATCCCCCTGGGCGGCAGCGAGAGGGCCCATCGCGCACTCTCAGCAACCTCACGGTCACGATCATTCTCTCGGGGCTGTGGCACGGAGCCGGCGGCCTCTTTGTGCTGTGGGGACTGTGGCATGGGTTGCTGCTGGTCTTCTATCACCGTGTCGAGCCCGAGAAAAAAGAAGCTCGAGCGATTTTCTGGGTAAGGCCGGAAAAATTCTGGCGATCATCCTATTCTTCCAGTTGGTCTGCATCGGGTGGGTCATATTTCGTGCCACGCCGGACAACATCTCGACGATCCTAGGCATGTTCGGCGACCTTCAATGGAGCATGTTCAATCCCCTGGATAGCTCCTTCTTCCTGAATGAGCGCAAGGGCGCCGTGTCGGTGCTCGCGATGTCGCTGCTCGTTTTTGCAGCACCTGTCATTATCACGGACATCGTAGGCGTTATCGAAAGGACGACCGAGTTTGTCGATGTCTACGCTTGACGTGGCCGCCGGTGCTTAAAGCACCTGAAGTCGATCCTCTGCTATGCGCCTTTGACAGCTTTGTTCCTATTTTGGATCTCGTCATGAAAACGAATTCATATATTTCCGCTTTTAGTCCGTTCATAATCGCGGCGGTCGTCATCCTTGATCGAAGGAGCTCTCTTGGCAGCATCCCGCTTTCAGAACCGTCCCCGATTTCCGGCCTTACGCCGTGCAGGAGCTCTACGGCCTCGCTTCTCAACGTCTCTTTGTCCACACGAAGCTCACGAAACTCGACCTCGCCAACGCCACCGTCGTGCAAACGGGGGACACGGGAATGTTGGCCGCATCCCGGACGTCGTTGAGCGGGAAATGGGCGGCCGAGAGGATTTCTCAATCTCAGCTGCTGCGCAAATCTCAGGGTGGAACGGGTATCCTTCCCGTCATTGAATACGCACTCCGCAACGGACCGAACAATCAAGGCGATCATCATTCATGCTGCGGCCTTCCCCAACGGGCTGCCTCCACTGGCGGCGCGGGCCCCGCAATATCGGATCGGTCAACCTCTTCAGCATGGGAGATACGGTCGAGGCCCAGACTTTTTGAGTTGGGAGGGCTACCTTACCCTGCCGACAATGGCTCTACGCCGGGACTTGGCGCAAAAACTGTTTTTCCAGGGACGCGTCAATCCGCCCCGCGACACGCTCGACCACGGCTGAGCTGGCGTTTATCAAAGTTCGACAAAGAGACGGTTACATTCCGGAGTCTGACCCCGCCACCGGAATCGCCGGGGGATACTGTTCGGCAGGGCCGGTTGCCGGTCGTTTCGACTCGTCCGCGCTGCAGTTCCGCACTTATTTCGACATGGCAATCGACGAATTCGTTGCGCTTGCCCGCCAAGTATAACGTGGTCCCAATTCTCCTTTGGGCACCCGCCCCGTGTGTTGCTGACCCCTTCTATTCGGCACCTGCCTTGCAGGCCATTCATCAGGCGAAGTTGGAGCATCCGGCGCTGCAAATGCCATTGCAGGCTCACAATAGAGAAGATCGTTTCCCAGGTAGAATTTCTTCGGCGTTCCGGCCCACATTCAAAGGGGCTTCGCCATCGACAATTTCAAAACGCGTGGGGCGCGCGCTAAAGGCTGTTTTCAACGGCACGGACGTCCAAGACATGATCGTCACCAAAGAACGCGTCGAGGCGATGGACGGAACACCCGCTGCTGCGATCACCGTGTACGAGGCGCGGCAGGAAAGCACGTGCGGCAAGAACAAGAAGATGACCAGCACGGATGTCCTTTGAGCGCTTCAAACCGATTTGCGACGGCAAATCCGTTTGCACCGTGAAGGACATATCGACGAGAAACGTCAGGCCGGGATGCCACGAAGATACCGAAGTAATCTCCGAATGCGCCCCTCTGGCCCATTGCGAACGCGGTGCGACAGGATTTCTCCCTACGCGATCCTCGACTTTCAAACTCGACTGCCGGCAACTTAGAGCCATTTGGTCTCAAGTCGACGCCACCGGGGATGGAGGATTGTCAACTCGACCCTGGGTCAGAACTGCGAACGAGGTCAACCCCGGGAACAGCGCTCGGCTTGGCGAACGCAGGAGTGCCCGGGATTCTTCAACTGCAAGCTGAGACCACAAGGCTATCCCCTCAGAGTCTAAAAGCGTTGCGATCCCGACTTCTCCGTCTCGTGGCGCTGCCCCCAGGATGTTGAGCCCCACACCTTGACGGTTCCCTCGGTGAGCGCGCTCGGGGACAAGCCCATCGTCTTGAACTGTCCCGCTCCTCAGACCGTGGCTCGTCGACAACGAAACTAGTGTCGCTATCTGATAGCGCTCGGCGTGGCTGCAAAGTGAGCGCAAGGTGTCGTCCGCGGTCGCACCGGGGCAGCGTGAATCGCGCTCCTCCGGGTCTCCAATTCCTTGCCAAAGAGGGTAGCTTTGGCGGGAGCTAATGGGCTAGAGAATCCGGCCCAGAGGGACATTTGATGTCATGGCCCGTTTCGGGCCGAAAAGCCGCGACTTCGCCTGGCGCGGCGCCGAGCATAGATTGGAACAACGAGCCTGATGAATATCGGAAAGGTCGTGATCTTGGCCGGCGGACTAGGCACGCGGCTGTCCGAAGAAACGGACTCCGCCCCAAGCCAATGGTAGAGATCGGCGGACGACCGATAATTTGGCATATCATGAAGATTTATTCGGCCTTCGGCCTGAATGATTTCGTTATATGTCTTGGTTATAAGGGCTATCTGATCAAAGAATTCTTCAACAATTATTATTCCATACGGCAGATGTAACATTTGATCTTAGCGAGAACGCCACAACTTTTCACAATGTCCGCGCCGAACCGTGGCGGGTTACCCTGGTCGACACCGGCGAAGAGACCATGACCGGCGGGCGTCTCGGCCGGGTGCGCGACTATCTCGATGACAAGCCGTTCTGCCTGACCTATGGCGATGGCTTGGCCGATATCGACCTTGCCGCCCTGCTGGCCTTCCACGAAGCGCACGGTCTGCCGGCGACGATCACCGCCGTGCAGCCGCCGGGCCGCTTCGGCGCGCTGGAGATGGATCAAGTCGGTCGTGCGGCGCTTCCGGGAGAAGCCCCAAGGGGACGGCAACTGGATCAATGGGGGCTTCTTCGTATTTGGCCCCCAAGTCCTCGACTATATCGACGGTGACAAGACGGTCCTCGAGGCTGAGCCCTTGACGCGCCTTGGCGCCGAAGGCTCGCTCGGGGCGTATCGGCACCGGGGTTTTTGGCAGCCCATGGATACGCTCCGCGACAAGCGCCACCTCGAAGAACTTTGGGACAGCGGGAGAGCTCCTTGGAAGCTCTGGTAGGCCCCTCGCCCAGCTTCTGGGGCGGAAAGCGGGTCCTCCTCACAGGTCATACGGGATTTAAGGGCGCCTGGCTGAGTCTATGGCTCCGCAGCCTCGGCGCTAACGTCTTCGGACTTTCGTTGCCGCCCGCCGAACGAGCCTGTTTGCCGCGGCGGGTCTCGATCGTCTCATCGGCGGAACCTATGGCGATATCCGCGATCTCGACACGTCTCCACGGCCATGCGCGAAGCGGAGCCGGAGGTAGTCTTTCATTTGGCGGCGCAGTCCTTGGTGCGGCCGTCCTACCAGTCGCCGGTCGAGACCTATGCGACCAATGTGATGGGCACGGTCCATGTTCTGGCGGCTGCGCAGCAGGTCGACGCGGTGCAAACGTCGTCATCGTCACAAGCGACAAGTGCTACGAAAATCGCGAGACGTCTTGGCCTACGACGAAGACGCACCCATGGGCGGCCACGATCCGTACAGCAGCAGCAAGGGCTGCGCCGAACTCGTCACCGCCGCGTGGCGCAAATCGTTCAACGGCCCGGACGAGCTCGCCGCATCGGCATCGCTTCGGCGCGCGCCGGCAACGTCGTTGGCGGCGGCGACTGGGCCGAGGATCGGCTGATCCCCGATTGCATGGGTGCCCTCTCTGCCGGTCAGGCCATAGGCATCCGCAATCCCGACTCCATTCGGCCATGGCAGCATGTCCTCGATCCACTTTGCGGGTATCTCCTGCTTGCCGAACGCCTGTCCTCCGATCCTGACGCCTATGCTGAGGCATGGAATTTTGGTCCGCCGATGATGACGCGAAGACCGTCTCGTGGCTCGTCGAACGTGTGGTCGAAGCTGGGGCAATGGCGCGCGATGGCACACGGTGCCGAGCGACGGGCTCCACGAAGCGATCACGCTAAAGCTCGACGCCGGGAAAGCCCGCGCGAAGCTGCGTTGGGCGCCGCGGCTTGGGCTCGACGCGGCGCTGGCGTGGACCACAGACTGGTACCGACGCGCCTTCCACGGCGAGCCTGCTCTCGAGCTTACCGAGGAGCAGATCCGGCGCTACGGCGACTTGAACCGGGCCGAGCCATGAGCGCGAGTCGTTGCCGTTTCTGTGGAGCCGAGCTCACGCGCACTTTCATCGACCTCGGCCGGTCGCCTCTGGCCAACTCATTCCTCACCGCCGACGATCTCAGGCAGGGCCAGACTTTCTACCCTCTTCACGCTTATGTCTGCGACGCCTGCCTTCTGGTCCAGCTCGAGGAGTTCGAGTCGGCGAAGGGCATTTTTGACAACTACCTCTATTTCTCATCCTACTCGGATTTGTGGCTCCGCCACTGTGCTGATTACGCCGAGAAAATGATCGCGCAATATCGGCTCGACGGTACCTCGCTCGTCGTCGAGGTGGCCAGCAATGACGGCTATCTGCTGCAATACTTCAAGGCGCGTGACGTCAATGTGCTGGGCGTTGAGCCTGCCGCCAACGTGGCCGAGGTGGCGAGGGGCAAGGGGATCGAGACCGAAGTCGCCTATTTCGGCGCCGAGACGGCGAGGAGGCTTGCCGCCGCCGGCCGGAGTGCCGACCTGCTTGTCGCCAACAACGTCCTGGCGCATGTGCCCGACATCAACGACTTCGTCACCGGGTTCAAGATTCTATTGAAGCCCGGCGGCACCGCGACCTTCGAGTTTCCGCACCTCTTGCGCTTGATCGAGGGGCACCAGTTCGACACCATCTATCACGAGCACTTCTCCTATTTCTCGCTCTTGGTGGCCGACAGGATCTTTGCCGAGCATGGGCTGAAGATTGTCGACGTGGAGGAGCTCGGCACGCATGGAGGGTCGCTCCGCCTCTATGTCAGCCATGCCGACGACGTCCGCGCACCGAGCGCCCGTTTCGAGAACCTCATCGCTGTTGAGAAGGCCGCAGGGCTCGACCGTGTCGACGGCTATGGAGGCCTTGCCGAAGCGGCCATCGACATCAAATGCGGCCTGCTCGATTTCCTGATCGACGCGCGGCGCCAGGGTAAGATCGTGGTCGGCTACGGCGCTCCGGCAAAAGGCAACACGCTGCTCAACTATTGCGGCGTCGGGCCGGAGCTCATCCGCTACACTGTCGATCGGAGCCCTCACAAGCAGGGCCGCTATCTGCCCGGTACCCAGATCCCGATCTCATCGCCCGAGCGCATCCCCGAAACCAAGCCGGACTACGTTTTGATTCTCCTTGGAACATCAAAGACGAGGTAACCGAGCAGATGGCCGCCATCAGGGAATGGGGCGGGCAGTTCGTAGTCGCCATCCCCTGCCTAACCATCTTGCCCTGACGATCGACATGCAATTCCACCCGACAAATGTGGCCGGCGCGATGGTGGTAACCGTCGATGTGCACACCGATGATCGAGGCCTGTTCGCGCGGACCTTCGAAGAGGAGGCTTTCGCTGCCGCCGGACTGCCCACGACCTGGCCTCAATGCAGCACGTCCTGGAACAGGAGAAAGGGCACGTTGCGCGGCATGCACTATCAAGCCTCGCCCAATCCAGACCCGAAGCTCGTTCGCTGCACCCGGGGACGAATTTTCGATGTGGCCTTGGACATCCGCCGCGACTCGCCGACCTTCCTTCATGGTTTGGCTGGAGCTGTTGCAGTCCGAGCGCAAGCTCTCTATATTCCGCCGGGTTGCGCCCACGGCTTTCTGACTCTGGAAGATGACTGTGAAATCCTCTATATGATGGCGCGGTGTATGTGCCTGAGCTTGCCTGCGGCGTTCGCTGGGACGATCCGGCTTTTGGCATCGCCTGGCCTATTCCTCCAACACTCATGTCTGAACGAGATGCGGATTATCCAGACTTCCAAGTATGAGTTTTGTCCTCGCCATTTATCGTGATCTTTGTTGAGTGTCTAGGGCACCCTTTGCGTCAATGATCGAGTTTAGCCATGTCAATGACTTCATGCCGGTGTTTAAGCCTCTGCTGCGTGACGACGAGATGGAGGCGGCGCGCAGGTGCTCGAGATCGGATGGCTGGGCGTGGGTGCCAATGTCGGTGAGTTCGAGCGCTCCCTCGAGGCTTTCATCGGGGCCGGTGATCGTCACGTTGTGGCCCTCAGTACCGGCCATGCGGCGCTCCACCTCTCCCTCTTGCTTGCGGGAATTGGCAAGGGCGATGAGGTCATTGTTAGCTCACTAAACAACGCGGCGGACTTCCAGGCCATCCTTGCCGTGGGCGCCGAGCCCGTCCTTTGCGATATCGACAACACCACCTTGTGCATTGATCTCGACAAGGCAGAGGCTCTGGTCTCGCCGAGAACGCGCGCACTGATCGTCATGGACTATGACTGTCTTCTCTGCGACCACGACCGCGTCGACGAGTTTGCCAAGCGTCACAACGTGCGCGTCATCCATGACGCAGCCCATTCTTTCGGCTCAAAGTACAAGGGGAAGATGGTCGGGAGCTTTTCCGACATGACCATGTTCAGCTTCGATCCGGTGAAAACCGTCACATGCATCGACGGCGGCGCGCTGGTGGTGCGCACCGAAGAGGAGGTGGCCAAACTGCATGAGATGCGTCTGCTCGGAATGACCCAGCCGGCCAACGTCATGTACACGAACACGCGCGCCTGGACCTATGATATTGTGAGGCTCGGCTTCCGCTATCACCTGGCAAATCTACATGCAGCGATCGGCCTCGCGCAGCTCGCCAAAATGGACGGCATCAGTGACAGTTGGTGTATGGCGTGCCGCTACTACAACCAACGGCTCGGCGAGATTGCGCAGGTCAAGGTGCCTCAGACTGACTTCGACGACATCACGCCGTTCCTCTACTATATTCGCGTGCCTGCCGAAGCCAGGGACGCGCTGCGTGCTCATCTGCGAGCCCGCGAAATCGATACCGGCATCCATTGGCAGCCCGGTCATTCATTTACGCTGCTAAAGGACTGCCGCCGCGGCGACTTGTCGGTGACGGACGTCGTGGCCGGCGAGATTCTCTTCATGCCACTCCACTCGTTCATGAGCACGGACACGATTGACCGTGTTTCCGATGGCATCGAGTTCTTTCAGCCGAGCAGCGGACGCTTTGTCGTCCTCGTATTACCTCATAATGCGCTTGCTCTATTCGTTCATTGCCAAAACGAACGACGAGCCTATCGACTACAATCATCCTATCCACCAAGTGGCGGCAATCGTCCCCCAGGTCGGGACGATGGCCCCCAACGCGCGTGCCTCTACAAAAGGCAATAACCCAACGGGGACGCGTGGGTAACCCACCGCCGGTTAGTACACCGCAGGCGCGTGCTCCATACTGGATCCGACGCCGAACTCAGGCATACTGCGGCCGGCCGTAGTGATGTTGGACTGCGTCCGGTGGCGAACAGCATTATCGCCTGTTCAAGATCAGCGGATGACTGAGGCCAGCCAATGATACGGTAGACGTGACCAGGCACGCTGTTTGGAATGATCACAAACATATGGGTGCAGGCGAGTTCCCCGATCTGGGCTGGGACATCGCGGCCCTCGGACATGTCGTGTGCATAGCCTTCCGCGCCGCTGACCGGCGAGAAGATCTTAGAGAATGATCCGGTTGGCGGTGATGCTTTTCGGCACTTTGAAATGACCCTATCTTCCGCCGAACCGTCGTTGGCTTTGATTTGAAAAGCCCCCTCCTGCACGTTGGGCGTCCCCGGCCTGACCCCGACTGGATAGCTCTTTTCGTCGTAGCGCTGCGTCCTGAGTCGCGCGAGCGCCGGAGGCTCCCCTTGCGACGGGTCGTCCGCGCGCGCCGTCGTCAACGCGCATGCCGTGAGCCAAGCGGTCGCGCCTTCGGTCGACAGGAACGTCGCCGACGTGGGGCTTTCCAGCATCAGATAGTGACCGTCGTTCCACACCGAATCGAGCGTGGAAAGACGGGTGGCACCGCAGCTCAGCCCGATTTGAAAATAGAGGCCGAAGCCGCCGGGGCCGGCCTCCCATGGCGCCAGAGGATCGCCCGCGATTGGGATATTGAACCTCGTCCATTGCCCAGCGCTGACCTTCCTATTCGACGTCCAATTCCTGGTTGCAGTTCCGCTATTCAGGGTGCAGCCGATTTCAAGATCGATACTGCATTTTATGCTGAAGCGCATCGCCAGAGGGATTGCGGCGTCTCGATCAAGGTCCGATCCAGACGAAAGAGCCAATAGCTCATCCCACACGACTGGCTGAATAGTTGCAGACGGTGCAGCCCTGTCACTTCGTGCGCCGGTTTGGTGACGCAAACCTTGCACGCGGCGATCGACCCCACTGCGCCCGCGCCCATCTCTCGCCGAAGAGATACTTCGGCTCCAGGTGCATCAAGCTGCGCAAACCATCGATTGGGGCCCAATGTCGACAGCCCTGGGCCGTTCTCGCAAATGACCTCCTCCCCTTCGTGGAGATCATCGATTTCCATGCTGCCGTTGACGAGAATGTTCCAGGGCATCCGGTATCAGCCCACCTCTGACCGATAGCGGTCTAGCTGGGTTTCCACCCGGGAGATCTCGGCTTCATTGATATGAATTTCGTCCCGTGGCTCCGCCGCGAGAACCTCGCGGCGCCACAAATAGCCCCGCCCGGATCCGGCTGGCTGCGGAGAACGTCCCCGTCTCTGCGGTCCATTGGCCCGCTCCATTGAGGAGCAATTGGAATTGGGGGATGCGATGCCCCCAACAGACGTTGGGCCGCATAGTTCAACTGGCCGGTGTCGAAGTTGGGAACCATATTGATCATGTGGATGATATCGAGCAGCTGCTCGACGGTTCCTCTCCCGCCCCCGCTGTTCCCTCAACAACGCCCTCGGCGACAGCTGCCTCTATTCTGCGGATCGCGCGATCCCAAGTAGCAGCATCTGTGTGCGTTCGCAGAAACGCGACCAGATTGTTGCGGTACAGAAGATAGGACGAAAACAAGCGCTCTGCATCGTACAGGAAGGCGTACATCGGGTGCGTCTGCACGACGGCGGAAAGCGACTCTTCCATGCCGCGCAGCGAAAAGATATGCGGCAACCGCGCGATCTTTCCTTGGGCTGCGGCCGCGTTCATGATGGTGAGCTCTTGAAACACAATGATATCCATCTTGAGGCTCGCCTCTAGGGCGCCACAAGCGCCTCGGTACGAAAAACCGCCCAGAGAAACGGTTGATACCGGCGCACCAAGTCATACAGGCGCTGCAATGGTTCGTCCGCGCCGATCGTCGGGGTGAAATAGCGGACGCGGCGAATGTCGAATACACCGTCGTGAATACCGAAATCTACCACGTAGCCCATGGCCGCCACACGTCCCTGTTTGTTTGCAGGTAAGCGAGGCAAGCATCGATGGCATGAGGAAAGGTGATGTCGTCGTCCGGAATCAAGCAGACGAACTCGGTCTCCACCGCCTTCACCGCTGTGAGGTACTTTTCGGCGACCGGCATTTCACTGGCGTAGCGACGAAGATCTACGGATCCCCCGAGCGCGTCGGACAAGGCGTCGGCCTGGTCTGGCTCACTTAAGTCAGCCACGAACAGACGATGCGATACGTCATTGCTGCGCAGAAACTGCAGCAACCCCGCGCATTGGTTGGCACGATTGTGGGTTGGAACGATGAGCGTCAAGGAGAAGGGTGCCTGTCGGATACTTCGCCAGGCCCCCGCCTATGCCCCGAGGTCGCATCGCCTGTCATGCCCGCGCCCGCTGTTCCTATGGTTTCCAACCAAACAAATTCCAGAACTGCGTCTGGGATGAGCGCGTTGATCTCGTCAACCTGACCCGGCGCAAGCCGGGTCCGCCATTCGTCGATGGATCCCTTCCTGCGGTGGTAGTCGATACCGCCATGCTCGGCAATACGCGGCGCCCTTGTCAAAATGAGCCGTGGAGCCCCCATAGATGGACAGTACGCGTTCGACGAACCTCTCTCGATCAGAGACAAACTCCTCGAAGGTCGTGAAGTTGATGTCCAGACGGTCCCTGGCCTCGACCCATCCCTTCATCCAATCGAGACTTTTCCGCACATATGGAAGTTCGCCACGAGTTCTCGTCGGAATCCTCTGCTGGCGTCCTCGCCGCTCCGGAGAATTGGTTCGCGTAGCGCCGTCTATGCTCTATCTCTGAGATCAGGATCTGCCGAGGGTCGCGCACATGGACGATGATCGGCTTCGCGCCGCCCGCTGCCAGGAGCTCAATGTTTTCCGGAGTTGGGCGCAGATGCGTCGTGTAGCATGCCCCGCCGCGAAGATACTCGGCAAGCCACGGTGCAATCACGCGATGGTCGATCAAGCGAATAGAGCATCGTCGGCAAGCCAAACCCGGAATTGAAGAGGTTTGCCACTGAGACGCTCGCCGTCTTCGCATGGGTGATGAGGATCGGCGACGGCAGGCCCCTTTCTAGGGCCTGTTGACGAAGTCGGCGCGAAACCGCCAATGCCTCAGGCGCAAGTGACGAGGGCATCAACGTGAAGTCCAAGTCACCCTCCGACCTCTCGGTTAGCCAGCTGGCCATATCATCGACCGACTGGGCTTCCCTCCAATATTTTTGACGTCTGCGCGGAAAAGCGCATCACGGTCTGCCGGAGGGCGGACGCAAGATCGAGCTCGAAGGCGCGCTTCAGAAACTGATTGGCTCGCTGAAAATCTCCCTCGCCAAACGCCGACATGCTTGCAACCAGACAGCCGTTGACGTCGATTTCGCTGTCGGCCTCGAGCATCTTCGCCACGAATTTCGGTGCATCCGCGTGGCCCGCGCTCATCAAGAGTCCTGCGCCTTCCGGGCTGGCTTGCACATCAGGCGCGAGCGTCGAGAACCATTCTTCCCACGGAAGATCTCCGAGCAGCGACTGTTCCGCCATCATGCCAAGTGCCGCCAAAATGGCCCTCGCGGAAAGCGGCTCGGACGCGGAAGGACTAGCTATTGCTTTGTCGAGTGCCAATCGAGCATTGGCCCAGTCAAACCGTGTCGCAAAGGCCTTTGCGAACTCCGGCCCACCCTCTTGCGCTTTGTGGATGCTGGACGACAGCCTGCCACAGGTTCGCATAAAGCGTGAGGACATCGTCGGCGTTCTCTGCAGCCCTCAGCAACTCCTCCAGAGCAACTGGTCCCTGCTCCCGTTGAGATTGAACCTCAGGGAGAGGAGGCAGGCCTGCCTTCAGTCGAAGGCTGATCAGGGATCGAGTCAAATCAAGACGGTAAGGATCGTCTTCTAGGAGAGTTAGAAGAATTCTTTCGTGCAGCTGATCTGAGAGTGGGATGTGATTCTCAGAAAGTAGGCTGGCCAATTTCGCTGCAGCCGTTGCATCGTTTGAATCTTGGAGATACGCCAGACAAGCTTCGAGAAGGCTGTGCCCTACGACCAGCTTCCCAGAGCGCAAGAGCGCCTGACCTGCTTTGAGCTGCCTTGCGAGCAAGGCTCGACGTCATCAGCAGGCGCCGTATTCGTGATCTCCCGTTGGAGCCTGCACTCATTACAAAGCCTCCCCGGCATTTGATACAGGCGCGGCGGGCGCGCCTGTGTCGCCGAGTAGTGGACGATGATCGCAGAAACGACCAGTGGTAGGGACCAGCCTACCGCACCAAGTCCCCGGATGCCCCACGGGTTGATCTTTCCGCTTTCATCCCCTCTCAGCGGCGGTGGCAAGCCACTCCGAGCAGGTAGTGGGCCATGGGGTAAAATCCCGTGTGCACGACCTCGTCGTTCATGGAGAAGACGAACACGGTGTGGAAGTGCTTCTCCAGAGTCGCCTTGAGAGCCTCGCCGGACTTGCAGTTGACGTGCCCCGCCTTGCTCTGCGGCGATGCCCAGCTCTGGGACTCGAGCGACGGCATGCCGAAGATCGCCACCCCCTCTGGCGTGAGAGAAGCGATCATGTTGGCGATGAACTGGTGCTCCACCTCTTCGGGAATGTGCTCGAGCACATCGAGCGCGTAGGTGGCGTCGTACTGACCCGGCGGCGGACCGGCGAGCATGTCGTGCACAAAGACTTCCATGGGCCAATAAGGGTCCATGCGCGCCTTGACGTCTTCGATGAAGATCGGATCGAAGTCCGTCGCCGTCACCTTGTCGACCACTTGCTGCACGATGCGGGTGCCGAAGGCGTCGGCGCAGCCGACCTCGAGCACGTGCTTGCGCCCGGCAAGCATCTTGGACACGAACTTGTAGCGCGCCAGGGTGAAGACCGTACGCCGCGGATCCTGGTTCCACGAACTCGTTGACCATCAGCCCGAGCCGGCTGATGCCGTGCTTCTCCTTGACCCGAAACAGAAGCTCGTATTGCGGTTCTTTGGTCTCAGACGCGTCGTTCACCTGTCTCTCCTTACTTGCGAGCGGTACGCACGTCGCAGCCGGAGACTCTCCCTTTGGCGCGAGCGCGAGAGCGTGATCTCTAGAGGTCTGGATTCCTCACTGTGAGAATACCGTCATTGGTCTCGAACGTGCCTAATTCAGAATCGTGCACTGCATTGGGCGCATAGCTGAAGACGATCTCCCAGCCGTTATCCTCGAACAGCTCGTGCAGTGCTTTGTGCGTGTCGGCGCCATGGGTGCCGATATGGATGCGGCGAACCTTCTTTCGCAGAAGATCGATAAACGGCGGGAAGACGATGATCTCGGACTGCTGAATATCCGACTCCAGATAGTCGACGACATCGAACGGACCCAACAGCTCCTTCAGCGTGATCGCGCTCATCATCTTGATCTCGGCATTCAAATCTCTGCCGGGGACGAGGTCCTTGACGATACCTGTGGTGTTGTCCAGCAGCAGGTTGCGCAGGGCCTGCTCGACGTTGCCGCTATCGATCAATTGGTCGGCGTAGACTTTTCGTGAGAAGGCTTCGTTGGTGGCGTAGCAATTTTGTGCGCCGGAGCCCGGTGAGCCTACGGGAAACAATACCGGATCCGTCTTGTCGCTGATGGCAAGCGGCACGAGCCAGTGATCGTCCGGATCGATGCCGTTGTCCCGCATGTGCCGCTCGATCCACTTGCAGTTATCGGGCTCCGGCTCCACCAGCACCAATTTGCACGGCATCGGATTGGACATCTGAACAGCCCGATAGGCGCCCACCGCCTGCGCCCCATAGCAGGCACCAAGCGTGATCATGACGAAACGGTCGCGGGCTTCCCGGGCCGCCACAATCCAATTCGCGGCCTCAAACCATGGCTCACCGTTCTGACCGTCGCCCAGAGCCGGCCAGGAGAGTCCCGTTGGATCCAACTTTGTCGGCGATCAGATCGGGATCCAGAATGAAGCTCAGGGGTGTCAAGATCCCCATGCAGTCCACGATATAGCCCTCGGGCGCAGATCCCGACCATGGCTCCAGATCGGCAAAGATATCGCGATAGGAAGACAGGTCGTTCATTCTGCGTTGCACTCCATCAAGTCTTTGGGCCCGCCTGGTCATCGGCGCTTGCGCAAGGCCTTTGTTGGGTCTATCTGTATGGAATTGTCAGAGCCCTGTCGAGACGCATTAACCTCTTCTCGTCTGGACAAGAAATACCATGACTTTCAGATGTCTTGGCCTCAAAATCGTCATCGCAGTGCGCTCCCGCTAGATGACCTGGAAGCGCTGGCTTCGCTCCCACTTTAGAAGGGCCTGAAGCGTTGGCTCGACCCCGGCCATGAGTGGCTCAGGAAGCGCGTCCGGACGGCACCACGACAGCTCCAAGCACTCGTCATCGGCAACCCGCGGCGTGCCCTTGAAGCTCCGGGAGACGAACATCAGCGCAAAATATTGGCAGCAGTCCCCGTTCGGATAGCGCACCGTTTCCAGCGAAGGATCGGAGGAGAACCCGAACGCGAGCATTTCCTCCAGCTCGATGTCGAGCTCCTCTCTCATTTCCCGAAGCAGGCAGGCGTCGAGGGACTCGCCCTCTTCCGGCGTCCCCCCCGGCAAGCCCCACTTGAGAAAGTCGGATCGGAGCTGCAGCAGAATCGCACCGTCGTCGCGTTGCAGAACGAGCCTCGCCCCCGGCATCAGCAGGCAGCGTGGACCTACGCTGGCACGGATCTGACCGATATAGCCGTGCCGGCCCATTACTCCGTGAGATTGAGCAGCACGCGCCCTGCGGTTCCACTCCGCACCTTGTCGAGGGCCTCATTGACCGCGCTCAACGGATATTCGTCGGTGATGATGCCATCGAAGGAAAGACGCCCAGCCTTCACCAACCTAATGATGCGCGGAATGTCGATCTGCGGCCGCGCATCGCCACCATGCGAGCCGGTGAGCGTCTTGTTGAAGTGGATGGGCAGCGTATAGATCGTCACCTTCTCGCTTGGCACGCCAACGAGCACGCACGTCCCGTCGGGATGGGTGAGATCGTAGGCAAGCTCGATCACCGCTTTGGCGCCGGTGGTCTCGATCACCTTGTCCGGCCCCTTGTCGCCGACGATCTTGCGGATCTCGGCCGCCACGTCCTCGACCTTCGACGGGTTGATGGTGTGCGTCGCGCCGCGCTGCTTGGCCATCTCGAGCTTTGAATCAACGAGATCGAGGGCGACGATGGGGTTGGCGCCGGCAAGATTTGCGAACTGCACCACGTTGAGCCCGACGCCGCCTGTGCCGAAGACCGCCACCGACTCGCCGACCTTCACATCGGCGTCGTTGCTGATCACACCGGCGGCGGTCGTCACTGCGCAGCCGAGCAGCGGGGCGACCTTGGGATCGAAGTCATCGGGGATCGGCGTCATGCGGTTCTCCGAGATCACCGCGTAATCGTTGAAGGTCGTGACCCAGCCGGCGTTCAGCTTGGCGCCATTCCAGGAATAGGCCGGCGGCTGGCACTGAATGCCCAAGCTCGGCCGCCAGTGCAGCACCACTGTGTCGCCTGGCTTGACGTTGGTCACGCCAGGTCCGATCTCGACAACCTTTGCCGAGGCCTCGTGGCCGAGAAGATGCGGCAGGAACTTGTCTGGGCCTTTGGCGGCGGCGATCTCGTTCAGCTGAGCGCCGCAAATCGTGGAGTAAAGCACTTTGACCAGAACTTGCCCGACGCCGAGAGTCTCCGGAAGCTGAATCTCGTCGACAATGAGCGGCTTACGGGATTCCGCCAGGACGGCGGCTTTCGCAGTTTTCACCTCCACGCGGCCAACCCCTCTTTTTCTTCAAATACATGCACCATCACTCAAGTCCCTCATTTTGATGATTGTGGTTGCCCGCTCTGCCCCCGGCGCTAGGTTCTAAAGACCGGGTCTCTCTTTGACAAGGATCGGCGCCCGGGGAAGCCGCGCCCAATCCGAGCGCCAGAATGAGGCTAGACGTTTCTAACCTATTGTTTTAAATGCTATTATCTTAACGGGGGCAATGGCGTCCAGGTCTGACGCAGAAATGCCGCAGGCAGACTCTATCCGTCACGATGGACGGCGTGCTCGTGGAATGGGTCGCTGAATTCTGTTCAGTCCGCCGCACCGGCAACCAAGTCGGGGAATATAGTATTGCAAAGGGCAGGGGGTTAGTTCCGACGCATGCAGATCAGTTATCGGCCGGAAGTCGACGGCCTTAGAACCGTATCGATTGTCGCCGTTGTTCTCTTTCACTTGGGCGTGCGCAACTTTGGCGGCGGGTACACCGGCGTCGACGTGTTCTTTGTAATCTCGGGTTTCCTGATCACCAGCCTCATCTGGAAAGCCATCCGCAATGACGACTTCTCCTTCAAGGAATTCTACGTAAGGCGCGCGCGCCGCATTCTGCCCGTTCTGTTCACGGTGATCGGAGTCACCTACCTCGTCGGGCTAATGCACTTGTGGCCGATCGAGCTGGAGCAGCTCTCGCAAAGTGCGCTTGCCGCCATCGTCTTCGTGTCGAACATCTATTTCTGGTCGCAGATCGGATATTTCGGCCCGGACGCTCACGACCAGCCGCTTCTTCATACCTGGTCCATCGGCGTCGAGGAGCAGTTCTACATATTCTTTCCGCTTCTGATCTTCGCCATCACCCGCTTGCGCAAGGCGTGGCTGCCGCCGGCCATCGTCCTGTCTCTATTCGTGGGATTTGCGTTCACGGCATGGGGCATTTCCCGCTACCCCGACTCCGCCTTCTATCTCATCCAGTTCAGGGCATGGGAGCTGATGCTCGGCGCGGCGCTGGCGGTGACGGCGCTGCCCCAGCCGAACCGGCAGATCGGTTCCGCCGCCTTCTTGGGTGGCCTGATCATGATCGTCCTGGCCGCCGTGCTGTACACGAAGGCGACGCCGATCCCCGGCCCCGCCGCCTTGCTGCCGTGCCTCGGCGCCGCGCTTGTCATTTGGTCGGGCCCGGCGGTACGCGAATCTACGGGCCGGCTCCTCGCCAACCCGGTCATGACCGGCGTCGGCAAGATCTCCTACTCGATGTATCTCTGGCACTGGCCGATGATCGTCTATCTCCCGATCCTCGGCCTTTCCTACGAGACGCTGTCGACCTGGGGCGTGATCTGGTTCTTCGTCGCCCTGCTCATCGTCTCCAAGCTGTCCTACGAGTTCATCGAGCAGCCCTTCCGCCGCGGCCCGCTATTCGCCACGAGATGGCGCCCAATCGCCGCCGGCGCCACGGCTGTCGCCGTCGTCGGTCTTTGCGCCTTTGGGACCATGACCGAGGGCTATCCGCAACGACTATCCAGTGGGCAGCTCGCCATCTACGAGGCCGCGCTACTTCAAGTACAGCGGGCGACAAGCCCGCCGTGCTTTCTTCCCCCAACATAGCGAACCAAGCCTGACTACATCGACACGTGCCTCCCGGCCGGCGAGACGCAGGCCCTGGGTCCTCCTCTGGGGAGACAGCGTTGCGGCCTTTCAGTTTCCGGGTTTGATCGAGGCGGGCAAGCGGGCAGGGGTCAACGTCACGATGATCACCAAGGCGGCCTGCCGGCCAATCGTGGGAGCATCAGACAACCTCCTGCGACGAGTTCACGTCCATGGTCCGAAAGCTTGTCGTCGAACGTCGGCCCGATCTTGTCCTTCTCTCGGCCCGATGGAACATCCGCGATCCCAGAGGAGAGCAACCGGCAAGTCAGTGGCCGAACGCGCGGTAGAACTCGCGCCGCGAACTCAAGTCGCAGGGCCTGAATGTCGCGGTTCTCGGTCCCCCGGTACAGTACAAAAAGCCGCTTCCTCAGGCACTTCTCGATGGGGGTCCGCCGGGCATCACCAGGTTCGATACCTCAGAGATCTTTGTTCCCGAGGCGCGCAAGGCCGACGACACGATGAAGCAGGCGCTCGCCCGGACCGGCATCCCGTTGATCTCGATCCTTGACGCAACATGCTCCGGACGGAAATGCAAGACGCTGTACAACGACCGACCGATGGTGTGGGACGTGCACCACCTGACCAAAGAGGGATCGGAATTTCTGGCCGCGCAAGATCTTCCCTCAGATCGAGGGAATTCTCGAAAAGACGAACCGGGTGGGCCAGTACGACCCATCCCGTTGAACGTCACAGCAGGCGCGGCGAGGCGACTCGTGCGACTCCGTCTCGATCGAGAGCCTACTCGAAGTAGATGAACTCGTAGTCGCCAGTATAGCCGAACATATTGTAGAGCCAAATCCACTCCGAGGTGTGGAACAGCGACTCTGCGGTCAGCGCCCAGCACTCCAGATTGAACAGCTCGAGCTCGTTCCGGTAGCCCTCGACCATGATGTACTTGTTCTTGCCGACGCGCTCGATCTCCCGCACGGCGGTCTCGAGCTCGAACACACGCAGATTGTGCAAGGTGCCGAGCGAGATGACGAGATCGAACTCGTCGTCGCCGTAGGGGTAAGCGTCCTGGGCCCGGTAGTTGAACAGGTAGGGACGAATCTCGTCCTTGGCTTCGGCGAGGCCGTGCTTTGAGACATCGAAGCCGGCGACCTTGAGGCCCGGCAGCAGCTTCTTCATCTCATAGAGGAGAAAGGCCTTGCCGCAGCCGACGTCGAGAACGCTGCTCTCGTTCGTGAGCCCGTAGATGTCGATCAAAGCCTGCGCGACGGGTGTCCAGCGGCCTTCCATGTAGCGGTAGCCGCCATAGCCGTACCGGCGGTCGCCATCCCAATAGTCGAACTCATACTCTTTGGCCTTGACCATGCAGGTGACTTTGTCGTCCGTCATGCGGCCGATATAGTCTCGCTGCGTCGCCTTATGCAGCGGCGTAACAATCTCAAGCATGCGACCCATTACAGTCCCCCTTCTCGCACAGTCTTCGTAATCACGCTATTTGAGAGCTGGCACGTTAGACATGCGAATGCTTTGTGCCTTACTTGCCCCCGGCCAACAATCCATCGGCAATATCCAGGTAGGAACCGGCCCTGACGGGCCAGCATTGGACGATCGGACTTGTAGAGGGGGGCCTCGACTTTGGCAACCCTATTGTGCAGCGCAACCAGACCGGCGTGTGCGGCCTAGTGACCCGGTAGCGGCGCGCCCGGATGCGGGGCCTCTGGAGGCCTACTTTGGAAAGAACGCCACGCCGACCGTCCCGCGGAAGTTGTAGCTCGGCACGTTATGCGCATCGGCGAAATCCCACAGGGACGCGTTCCACGAGACGTCGTCGGCAACGATTGCCCCGCCCCGCGACAGCTTCCGCATGGCCTGATCAAACTCGAACATCATGTGATCGTAGGTGTGGTCGGAGTCGTGGAAGAACATGTCGATGGAATCCAGCCGGTCGACCAGCGGCGGCAGCAGTACTTTCGCGTCGCCCGTCTGCATCTCGTAGCGGTCCTTGTAGATGTCGGGCACGATCCATCCAGAAGTCTTCCCTTCGGGGATCGCCACACCGTAGACTTCCCCCTTCGTCTTCCAGTCGGGATTGTTCGGATCGAAGACGGCGGGCAGATCGATGCCATAGAGTCTGCCCTCGGGCCCGTTCTTGGCCAAAGCCAGCATCATGAAAGCGGTCGAGAGCCCATTGCTGACGCCGGCCTGCACGATCACCTTCGGCTTGAGCTGCCGCACGACCCAATAAAGGAACTGCGCGTCGGCCAGCGTCACCCAGCCGGCGACATAGTGCGCGCCGTAAGTGCGGCCGATGTCGGCAAGATAGCGCTCGATATAGGCCTTACGTTCCATGACCTGATCGAACCCCGGCACGGTCTGAGCTTCCGCCATCGCCTTCTTCAGGACGGATCCCCAAGACCAGTCCCAGACCCTGCCGCCTATGGCCATCTTCTTGATCGCGGCATACAGGTCGTTGTCGTTGGGCAGGTCCGCGTTGAAGATCCGCCCCGGATAGTTGCGCACCAGCCGCGGGTCGTAGTCGTCGTGGGCGGTGTTGTAGGTCTTGTCGTCGCGCATCAAGGGCATCGCCGCGGTCTTTGCGCGGAAATCGGCGCGCTACCCCGCCCTGCCAAGCATTACGCGCGCGGCGGGCAACCTTTCGAACTTTCCGGCGAAGATCATACAGTGAGGTCATATTCTAGCTTTCAGACTTGCGGCTCCCTGCCGGCCGATGGTTTGTGACATAAAACACCGCCTGTCCAGTCGGGAACTGGAAGGTCTCTCCCTTAGTGTGCGCCGCCCACCATGGCATGGCGTGGTCGTGAGGGCGTGCCAGCATCGATGACGCCGTCGACGATGGCCCACACGTCCGGCGCGACAAGATGGTAGCGCTCGGCCAACGCCGAGGAGTCGAGCGTGGTATGCACTGGTGTCGAGCCCGGCGGTTGCCCGGCATCAAGGGCGCTGGCGCTCTCGACGAGCGAGAGGGGCGCGCCGACACGTTCGGCGACATGACAGCCGACCTCGAAATAGGAGACGTCGCGTGGACCGGAAAGCTGGAAAACGCCACGCGCTCTGTCCTGCAACAGCTTGCCGATGGCTTCGGATACGATTTCCGTCGGCACAGGCGCCATGGGCATGTCGTGAAAGGCGCGGATCGGCTGACCGGCTCTAAGCGTGCCGGCCCAATCGCGCACGAGCGCCATGTCGGACGAAACCACCTTGGCCAGGCGCAGGATGGCGACAGGCGCGCCACGGCCCATCATCGCTTTCAGCGCCGCCTCGGTCTTGGCCTTCTGCCGGCCGTACTCGCTTACCGGGCAACTTTCCGCGTCGGCGGGCACGTGGGCCACATTCCCGTCAAAGACCTGATTGGTTGACAGGAAGAGCACATAGCTGCCGCGGGAGACGAGCCGCTCGGTGAGCGCCAGCGTCTGATCCACATTGATGAACGCCGATCCTTCCGGATCGTCCGCGCAGACGGCAAGTCGCGCGATCGCCGCGAAGATGCAAGCCGCCGCAGTGCCCGCAGGGGGCTCCCACGTGTCGAGGGGCTGGGAGAGATCGAGCAGCGCAACGTCATCGGCACGCCGGTCGGCACGCCGGGTCGTCGTCACCACGGCAACGCCCTGCCCTTTCAGCAGGTCTGCCGTGCCTGATCCGATTTCTGAATCGCCGCCGACGAGGAGAAACATCTCAGAGGCCATGGCCGGAGTGGTCGCCCAAGGACCAACGCCCCTTAGGCCACCATCTCCTCTTTGCTCAGCGCCTTGGTGACGCTTGCGGCAATCTGATGGGGCATAAGGCCGTAGAACTCGAGTAGGTCGTTCTGCACGCCATACTTGGTGGGGAAGGCGTCAGGCAGTGCGAGCCGCTTCATGCGTGGCATGGACGGCCCCATCTCCTCGACCAGCAAATCCGTCACAGCGCTGCCGAAGCCGCCGATGGCGACCCCTTCCTCGACCGTCACCACGAGGCGCGCATTGGCGGCATGCTCGAGGACCGCTTCTTCGTCGAGCGGCTTGATGGTGTGGAAGTGCACCACGCTCACATCGTAGCCCTCGCGCTCCAATATCTCTGCCGCGGCGAGGCTATTGGTGGTCATCACCCCGGTCGCCATCAGCACGATAGGCTTCGGCGAGCGCGCTTTGCGCATGGTGATCGCCTTGCCGAACGTAAAGCCGTTCTCCGCTTTGCTCACCACCTTGTCACCGCCTTTGGCGAGACGGATGTAGATCGGGCTCGGCCAATCCAGCGAGCTCTCCATGAAGCGGACCATCTCGTCGGCGTCGCACACCGCGACCACCGCCATGTTCGGCAATGCGCGCATGATGGCGATGTCCTCGATGGCGAGATGCGTAGGTCCGAGCGGCGCGTAAACGAGCCCGCCACCGTTGCCGATCAGCCGCACCGGCAGGTCGTGCAGGCACAAATCGACCGCCACCTGCTCGTAGCAGCGGCGGGTGATGAACGTGGCGATGGTGTTGACGTAAGGGATGTAGCCTTCCAGCGCGAGGCCCGCGGCCATGCCGATGACATTGGCCTCCGTCACCCCTTCCATGTACCAGCGGTCCGGATAGTCCTCCCGCATCTTGGCGAGCAGGCCTGGGCTCAGGTCTGAACCGATGAACACGACGCGAGGATCGCGCTTGGCGAGCTCATAGACGTTATTGAGACAGGTATTACGCATGGGCTCACCTCAACGCGGCGTACATGTCGGCGAAAAGATCGTCCGGGATCTTCGCCTTGTGGTGCCAGGTCGGATCGTTCTCGGCGAAAGGCAGGCCCTTTCCCTTGACCGTGTGGCAGATGACGGCGGTCGGCTTGTTCGCATCAAGCGGCAGGCTGCGGAAGACCGAGGCCAGCGCCGCCACATCGTGGCCGTCGACCTCGACCGCGGCGAAGCCGAAGGCCTTCCACTTGTCCATAAGCGGCTCAAGGTCCTGGATCTCGCGGGTCGGACCGGCCGACTGGATCTTGTTGTAGTCGACGACGACGGTGAGGTTGGAGAGGCCGTGCTTGCCGGCGCACAGCGCCGCTTCCCAGACCGAGCCTTCGTTGATTTCGCCGTCGCCGGTGCAAACGAACACGCGGCTGTCGCGCTTCTGCATCCGCGCCGCAAGCGCCATGCCGACCCCGACCGACAACCCATGACCGAGCGCACCGGTCGAAGCCTCGACGCCGGGAATCTTACCCGCCTCGGGGTGGCCGCCGAGAATGGAGTTGCGGTGGCAGAACGTGTCCAGCGTCTCGACCGGGATAAAACCCTTGTCGGCGAGCATAACGTACAGCGCGAGGCAGCCATGACCCTTGCTGAGGATCATCCTGTCGCGCTCTGGCCACTTCGGATCGTCCGGCCGGTAGCGCAGGATGTCGTCGTAAAGCACGCGTATAATCTCGATGAGGGACATCGTCGATCCGATGTGGCCGCGCTTGCCCCCTTCGAGCGAACGCACGGCCATACGGCGCAGAGACTTCGATCGCTCATCGAGCGGCGGCGATGCATTCTCAACCGCGTCCATCGCTTCGGCCGTCATCGCCATCGCTTACCCCCTCACTCAGACTTAGGACAACTGCGCCAAGAAAGCGCGCGCCTTGTTCAATTGCCGTGCCTTGGCCTCGTCCCAACTCTCCGCTGCACCAGCCAGAACCCGCCGCTGCCACCGCTCAGGCAGGAACTCGTTCAGCAGAATGAGCACCCAGCGCAGGCCGAAAAGCGGCAGCAGCGCCTCGAGCCTCACCGCGAAGCTCTCGTCCTCGCCATAGAGCTGCTCCGCCGCGGAACGAAAACGGTCCCGCTGCGTCGGGCCAAGCGGCACGCCTGGATGCAGCAAAATATCGGCGGTGAGCTTCACCGGATCATCCCAACCGAAATACTCGAAGTCAATGTAGGCAAGCGAACCGTCCCCCTGCCGCAGACTGTTATGGAAGCCAAAATCGGCGGGCACAAGGCTGCGCATTTCTTGCGGAATTTCCGTAGTAAAATCAAGTGCTTTTGCCTCAAGGAGGCCCTTGGCGATGGCCACATAGCGCTCGCAGGCCGGAGCGACTTCCCCCTCAAGAAACGCACCGAGCGCGGGCTCCTCGCCGGTCAGCTTTGCGAGCCCGGAAAGGCGGGCCTTCAGCTGCCGATCGACCTCTGCGCCCGACAGACAAGCCTCGGCCGCCGGCGGCTGCTGGGACGCCTCCGGCGTATGGCGGAGGGCGTGGATGGCAGAAAGCAAAGACGCAGCGGAGTCGATATCCCGATCGCCCACCTCCGTCACCAGATCGCCATCGATCCAGCTCAGCAGCACGAAATTTCGATCCCGATCGACGGCGACCACCCGCGGGATGACATCGATGCCGTGGCGCTGCATCAGCTCGAGGGCCGCCACCTCGGTGCCGAGCCGGTCACGGGGATCGTCCTGGCGCGAGGGATATTGCTTCAGCGCAAACGTTTCCGCGCCACACCGGACCTTGTAGATGCGGCTATTGCGGCCGCCGCCACGCAAATGCTCGACCGCCGCCGGAGCGACCAGCAGCGCGTTCGCCACGTCGGTGGCCAGCGACAGGCTCACGTCATGCGCGTTCAAAAAACTGCCCCTCGATCTCGTCCCAACTTGTACATACTGGATAGGCCACAGCACCGCTCGGCTTGCTCTGCGAAAATAGAATTCGCGCGGTGTTGGGGGGAAAGGCCGGATCCTCCAGGACCTCCTCCAGATCGTCGATGAAATGCGTGCAGCCGAGGCTCGCGATGCGCTCGAGCTTGTCGGCGCGGCAGTGTTCGAAGAACACGTTCTCGGCCGGTATGCCGTAGCCACTCGGCGCGAAAAAGCCCTTATCCTGCATCCATGCGCGCGCGGCCTCGCGCAGGTTGACGCGCTCGGGGTCGTAATGCCCGTACTCGGTCTTGTGACTTACCACCACCACCGGCAAGCCCTCGGCCCTGGCGCGGCGCAGAAAGGCATCGACGCCTTCGAACATCCTGGCGCCTGCAATCCCACGGCCATAGACATAGCCTTGTAGCTGTTGCCAGGAAAGCTCGCCCTCCGGCAACAAGCGGATGCGGTCCCTGATCTCCTGCTTGGTGCCGACGAAATCGTTGTCGATGAGCCCGCGCTCACGGGCCGCGACCCGGAACACTTCGTCATAGCTCACAAGGGTGTTGTCGAAATCAATGCCGATCAGCATCTTGCTCAGCCTAGCACCCATCGCCTCCGAGACCGGGCCTTCAATGCGGGAGAGAGCCTCCTCGTAGCGATCGGCATGAACGTAGATATCGACCAACGGTGCGGACTCCGACCTGATCTGTCCGCAAGGCGTGGCTACCATCACCAGGCTTGAGCAGACGGCGTCGATAGGGATCTGCGGGCGCGCGCGGAGAGCGAAAAGATTGCCAATGAGACAGACCAGCAGGATCGGCACGGTGACCATCGCGCCAAGAGCAATGTAGACGTATGGGTGCCGCTGCAGGCCGCGATTGAGATTGCTAGCCCAACGCAAGGCCACCAGCCGCAGCCTGTTCGCCCGCACAAACTTGGCCTTCTGCACGGGACTGGACAGGTTCAGGAATTCAGAGGCAAGGCCCGCGACATCAGCGACAAAGTTGAGTCTCCATGCCGATGCCGTACCCATTGAAGAGGGCGATCACCAACGCCCCATGAGGCCTAAGCAGCGGCAGCGTGCGAGCAATGTAGTCCTTGATCAGATCGAACTCGTCCTCGCGCAGGAACAGAAGGCAGCCGTCGAACTTACCAACGAACTCTGCGTACTCTTCATCTTTGACGTTCAGCACACGCCTCGTTTCGAGCTCAACCGACGTCTTCCCCAAGGGTGCCAGCCAGCCGGAAAATACCGCTGGCGTCGCCGACAGCAGCACGAGATCTCCGAGTTCGTTGGGGAGGGATTCCTTTACGGTGCCGATAATGGTTTCGTAGTCAGGCCAACGCGGGTGCCACGGGTGCGCGCTCGGCGTACGGCCGAGCACGACATCGCGCGCGCGCCGAAGAAATGCGCGAAGCCTGCTCCCGTGCTGCATGTATCGATCGACTTCGGGCTTTTCCCCGCCATCTCTCCGGTAGCGAGCCCATCGGTGTGCCGCGATCGCACCGATCCAATATGGATGATCACGATGCGGCTGGGGCGTCGGGATCAACAGCGAATCGATCTTGTTGATGAGTGCGTCGGCCTCTCTTACAGCGGCGGGCAACGCAGCCGGCACGTCGTCGGCATGGTAGACTATCGTGGAACGAGCATTCTTCCGATGCCGCGCCGTGGTCCACTCGGAGAGCGCCTCGGCCAGCTCCGCCGGCTCCATGCGCCCCGCCCGTAGAAGCTGCTTTCTCGTGATGTCGTGGCTGCATCTCGACCACGAGATACTCGTCCGAATCCGTTATCACATCGACATTGTCCGAGGGACACAACTCCGGGATGAAGGAGTAGTCGCAGGACGAGCCAATGACGAACTCGTCCACTTCCGGACGGATGCAGATCATGTGCATCAGATAGAAGCGGCCGATCAGCGTATTCTCATCGACACGCCAGAATAATCGGTTGCTGTGCGCGCTGTGACACAGCGGAAAGTTTGCCATGTTCGCCGCGGTCATCGGGTGCAGGTGGCCAAGGGCCCAACGCATGAGATCCCGAGAGTGGATCACCAATTCCGGTGTCCCTTGATCGAAGCGTGGATAAAACGGTATCTCGGCTTCGCGCTCGACGACCTGAAAGTTCCCAGCCAGTACGCCGCTGGCCCCAGCCTGAATGCGCGAAAGCACATTGGCCAGGGAGCCGTCCGCCATGAGGTAGTCCGAAATCAAGAAAAAGAAGCATGTGTCCCGCATGGCATCGCCGGCGGCGCGAACCCCGCGGGCATAGGCCAGCGTTATGGTGGTGGAATAGTTGTCGCCGGTAATGAGATCGTCGACCAGTTCGAATTCGACATCGCAGATCGTGGAGAGATATTGAATCGCTGGATGGCCGCGTAGGATCGCGGCGTCGTCAGCGCTGGTAAGAATTACGAGTGTCGAGGGAAGCGATTTGGCGACGGCCGGCAGATTGCCTGGCGCAAGGAGCGTAGGGAGCCCGAAATCGATGAACTGCTTGATGTAGCGGATACCCCAGACCGGCAGCAAAAGCCTTGCCGCCTTAGGGGGCGTTCTAGACGCAGCGTCGCGGGTCTTCCCCTTGTCCGATACAGCCACTACTGGTTCCGTTACTGCAGCTTCAATCCCTGCATGCGCTTGATGTTGTAATAGCGATCGTCATCCATGGGATTGGGGACCTTGCCCTCGGCAAAAGCCGTCTTCAGGCTGGTAATAGCATCCCGAACCGTGCGCTTGGCCTCGAAGCCAAGCTCGCGCTTTATCTTCTCGGACGACACATGATAGGAGCGGTGATCGTTCGTGGGCTTGACCACGATGTCGACACCGGGTCCGACCTCGGCCTGCACCATCTTGGCGATGTCGCCCACCTTGAAGTTGTCGTAGCCCGCATTCCAGATCTTGCCGTCGACGACCTCATCTGGCGCCTCCAGCAGCATCAGGTACAGATCCGTCATGTCCTCGACGTGAAGATTGGGTCGCAACTGCTCGCCGCCGAGCACGGTGATGCAGCCATTGTTGATGGCGTGATTGGTGAGGATGTTGACGGTGAGATCGAGCCGTAGCCTTGGCGCGTAGCCGCATACCGTGGCCGGGCGGATGGTGAGCGTGACGAAGCCGGGCTCGCGCTCCTCTTCGAGCACTTTTTCGCACATGGCCTTGTACTTCGAGTAGTCGGTCAGCGGGTCCAGCGGCAAATCCTCGGTGACCTCGGGCTCATCCTTGATGCCGTAGACCGAAGATGACGAGGCGTAGATGAAACGGCGTACGCCGGCCTCTTTCGCTGCCCGTACGAGCGGCCTGAAGCAGTCATAGTTGATCGACCGGCCGAGCGTGGGATCGAGATCGAAGGAAGGATCATTTGAAATGCACGCCAGATGGATCACGGCGTCGCAACCGGCCAGAGCCCGCTTCACGTCGTCCGGGTTACGCAGGTCACCCTTGACCTCGGTGAGGTTCGGGTTGTCTTTCAAACCCTCGAACACAGGCCCATAGATGTAGAGGTCCAGCACGGAGACCTCATAGCCCGCATCCAACAGCTTCGGCACGAGGCTCGAACCCACATAGCCGGCCCCGCCCGTAACCATCACGCGCTTAAAACGCTTCACCATCTCTTCTCTTTTTTCTTTGAGGAGTAACCGTCGGCCCGAAGCCGCTCTCGTGCAACCTTACTTCGACAGACCCCAGCCCATGTCAAGGTCAAGAATGGCGTGACACAGCGCCAGATGTGCGACCTCGACGAAGCCATACTCGTTGGAGCGGACGTAGAAATTGACGTCGCCGCGCTCGCGAAGCGGGTTGGTTTCCTTGAAGCCGGAGAAGGTCACCACCGGACACTCCCGCTCCCGCGCCATTTCGACGCCCTTCAAGATGTTCGGCGAGCCTCCAGAGCTTGAGATGGCAATCAGGAGATCGCCGGACCGGGCGTGAAACTCGAGCTGCTTGGCGAACACGTTCTCGTAGCCAAGGTCGTTGCCAAGGCACGTGAGGGCCGAAGGATCATTGAAGGCTTGCGACCGCAGTCCGCCGTTCTTCGAAAAATCGATGGACAGATGGCTGGCAATGCCGGCGCTGCCACCGTTGCCGATGAACATGATCTTGTTGCCTTGATCATGGGCCTTGTGGGCCGCCTGTCTTACTTGGCCGAAGGCGTCCGTCAGCGACAGAGACTTCGCCTCGGCGTCGGTCGCCTCAGCATTCGAGATGAGACGCGCCAGCGTCTCGAAATAGCGCTGCGCCGGTTCTTGCATGACCTTACTCCACTACTTCAAGAGGCCCGTCAGGCCCTTGATGAGCGATACCTTGTCGACCGAGCGACGGTGGCCGACGATTTCTACCTTAAGCGCACCGACAACGTTGCCGATGAAGCCAACGCAATTCATTGGCGCGCCGGCCGCGACCAGCGGCGATGTGACCACGAGGAACGCATCGCCCGCGCCAACGGTGTCCACAACGTTCTTGGCAAATGCTGGAATTGTATGCGCGATACCGCCGCGCTCATAGGTGACGCATCCGTGCTTGCCGCGGGTGACGATGATCTTGTCGCAGTCGACGTGCTCCTCGACCAATCGCCGCGCGATGTCGCTAACGGGCGAAAGCCGATCGCTGACCGCGAGTTGGGCCTCCGGCGCATCGATACACAGATAGTTTGCCCTGGGATACTTGGTCACCAGGTTGTAGCCGAGATTGGCGCTGTTGCTCTGCGTATTGACGGCGAGAAAGCGCGCCGTTTCCGTAAGCGTCTTGATCGCCGAGGCGCTGAGCATGCCATGGCCGAAATCCGTAGCGATGGTCACGTCCGCCTTGGGCGCGATCTCCGCGATGAGCGCATCGAGCTGCGCCTGCAGGTCGCCGGTCAGCGGCTCATCGTCCATGAAATAGACCTCGAACAGCTTGCGCATATACGAGGGGTCGACGAAGCGCCGCTTGAGGGTGGTCGGCGCGCCGCTGCGGCGCAGGACGTGCAGCCGCACATTGGGCCGCAGACTCTGCCGGATCAGTTCTTCGTGGCTCTCGTTTTCGCCAAGACAAGCGATGACGTCCACCTCGGCACAGAACGAAGCCACGTGGTTTGCGGCGGCGAAGACACCGCCGGCGAACAGCTCGCGATCCTGGTAGCGGGTCGCGATCATGTTCTCCTTGGGGCTCTTGCCCATCGGCAGGACGTACTGGTACTCGTCGATGATCGCATCGCCCACCAACAAGACCCGGTAATTCGCAACCCGCTCGATCAAGTCGAGAATCTCGGCGAGTCCGCCGTTCTCGCGCAGGCTGTCGAGATGCTCCCGCACATGCGGCTCGAAGATGTTGAGGTGACGGTTGATCAGCTCGCTTGAGCTGAACATGACCTCATCGGTGAAATGGATGCGGCCGCCGCCCTCCTCGACCGCCTTGCGCTCGTACAGGATCTTGCCGGTGACGTCGCCTTCGGGGTTTTGGTAGTCCTGACCCTTCACGTAGATGTTGGGCCGGATCGCCTTGATGGCGTTGACCGCATCAGGCGCTTCGTTGACGCCCACCCAATCGACGTAGTGCAGCGTCGCCAGCATCTCGGCACGCAGCATCTCGGTAAAGACTGGCCGCCCAGGGCCCTTGTTCACGAAGCGGTCGGCCGTAATGGTGACGATCAGCACGTCGCCGAGCTTGGCCGCGGCTTCCAGATGACGAACATGACCGACATGCAGAAGGTCGAAGGCGCCATGCGCATGGACAATGGTCTTGCCTTCGCTTCTTAGCTGTTCGCAGACTTCCGCCAGCTCGCTCAGGTTTTTGATTTTGTCGCGCGGACCGCTGACTGGGCGATTGGCCATCGATCGATTGATCGACAGGACATTCGACTCCATTACATCACCCCCGTTTTTGTGTGTCCGGCCGTGTGGCCCCGTCATTTATGACGACAGATGGAACATTCGCTTCGGTGAGAAGTGTACCAGCCGTCCGACAACACCCAAAACTGACTTTGAACAGACCCCATTTTGCAGGCTCGCTGGTCCGTTGGGAGCCAGTCCTGCAAGCGCCCTTTGACCTCTTAGCATCGATCTTTGGAGGGGTCCATACTGCTGTGGGTAGCCCTCAATCAGGCCAAGAATAGCCCCTACTATTATGCGCTTGCGTCCGCGGCAAGATGCTGTTTTCGGGGGCGCGAGCCTTGCAGGCCCGGCGGGTCGGATGTAGAGATCAGCCCCTTGGAGGGGGCTCGACGGGACCCTCTTTGCTGATGGGAATTTCTTGATAATGACGGCCCAGGCGCTCGCGACGCAAAACGTGGCACACCGGAAAGCCACGACTCTTTGGGAGGTCGTACAGAGAGATCTGGTGGCAGCCATCGTGGCTTGGCCGTTGTGGACGATGCTGGCCTGGACAGATATCCGCCAGCGCTATCGGCGCTCCGCGCTTGGTCCGATCTGGATCACTCTCAGCATGGGCATCTTTATCGGCATGCTGAGCATCGTCTACGGCATCCTCTTCAATCTCGACATCGCGAAGTACTTTCCTTACGTGACCGCCGGTTATGTGCTCTGGGGATTCATTTCCTCCTGCACGCTGGAAAGCTGCTCCGCGTTTCAGGCGAACCACAAGATCATCCGGCAGATCCGTTTGCCCTATGGACTCTATGTGCTGCGCGTCATCGCGCGGAATTTCATCGTCTTTCTTCATACCGCAGTCATCTTCGTCATCGTCGCGGTGGTCTTTAGCGTTCCGGTGGGGCCCATAACCCTTCTGGCAATTCCCGGCATGATGATGCTCTTCATCAACCTCGTTTGGATCGGGCTGAGCCTGGCAATTATCGCCACGCGGTACCGTGACGTCATACTCATCGTGCAGTCGATCGTGCAGATCATGATCTTCGTCACGCCGATTATCTGGCAGACCACGCGGCTCGGGGACCATGTGATCATCGCTTACGTCAATCCGCTCTTCCATCTCATCGATATTGTGCGCGCCCCGCTCCTCGGCCAGCCCCCGCTGCTCCTTTCATGGGCCGTCGCGGTAGGTCTTGCGGTGGTCGGCTGGACGATTGCCATCCTGTTGCTGCGACGCGCGGCGCCGCGGATCGTCTTTTGGCTTTAACAGACACCGGGTAGGTCAAAGTTGGTCGCTGTCTCCCTCAAGAACGTCTCGGTTCAGATCCCCATCTACGGCGCCGGGACCACCTCTATCCGCTCGGCGCTTCTCGACAAGGCGGTCGGAGGGCGCTTTGGCAAGGCCGGCTCGCACCTCATCGTCACCGCGCTGAAGGACATCAGCTTCGAAGCCAAGGATGGCGACCGGATCGGCTTGGTCGGCAGAAACGGATCCGGCAAGAGCACGTTGCTCCGCGTTCTGTCCGACGTTTATCCGCCCACGAGCGGCACGGTCGAGGTTACTGGCAGCGTCTCACCGATGTTCGATGCCTCGCTCGGCATGGACCTCGACGCGACCGGCATGGAAAACATTCGGATTTCGGGCAGGCTTTGGGGACTCACGCCGGAGCAGATCAAGGAGAACACGCCGAATATCATCGAATTCACCGAGCTCGGCGACTTTCTCAACGTGCCGGTGCGCACCTACTCAAAGGGTATGGCGATGCGTCTCGCATTCGCCATTGCCACCGTGCGCGAGCCCGACATTCTATTGATCGACGAGGTTATCGGTGCTGGCGATCCCAACTTCTTCAAGAAGGCGTTCGAGCGGATCAAGGGCGTAATCAGCAAGTCGCGCGTCCTGTTTGTCGCCTCTCATTCGGACGCTCATTCTCACGCAACTCTGCAACAAGATCATCTGGCTGGATCGCGGAACGTTGGTCCAGGAGGGAGACCTGGAAACGGTTCTCGCCGCCTATCGGGGCAAGGACTCTGGATGTTCCGGACGACATCCAGTCGCAGATGGCGGAGTTGCAAGCTGTCTAAACGGTGTTGCGCCTGAAGACCGCCCCTTAAGGGCGCCAACCGAATTTCTCCCACCAAGATGCTGGTATCGCCGCATTGATCCTGTCGATCTGCTCGGGCGAAAGGCGCGTCCGCCACTCATCGATAGAGCCCCTTCTGCGGTGATAGTCGACATTGGGGCTTTCGCTCCAGGCCGCGGCCTTGTCGAAATAGCGCGTATCCTCTCCGTAATACGCGAGGATGCGGTCGAGGAATGTCGCCCGGTCGGTGACGAACTCTTCGAACGTCGAGAACTTGATTCCCAACCGCTCTTCCGCATCGACCCAGCCCCCGATCCACTTGAGCTGACCGCTGAGCCGGCCCCCGATGATCTGATCGAACGCCGCCGGATCGTCGACCGAGAGCTGCCTGAGAGACACATCGCGCTGATTGGCGTATCGGCGGTAGTGTTCCATGAGGGACACGACCTGCTGACGCGGATCCCGCACGTGGACGATGATGGGGTTCGCGCCGCCCGCGCCGAGGCGCTCGACATTCTCGGCGTAGGGATAGAGATGCGTTGTGTAGCAGGCGCCGCCGCGCAGGTACTCCTTCAGCCAGGGCCCGATCACGCGCTGGTTCACGAGCGAATAGAGCACGGTCGTCAGCCCGAATCCGCCCATGAAAATATTCGCCACTGATACGCTGGCACTTTTCCCCTGCGCGATCAGAATCGGCGAACGGAGGCCACGGTCGAGTGCCTGCTTTCGACGCTCAAGCGACCACTGCACAGTTCCGTCGACGAGGTTCGGCGGCATCACCGTATAGGTCATGTCGTCGCCGGACCGATCGGCAAGCCAGCCTGCCAAGTCCTCGCCTTGTCCGGAGCCGCCCAACAATCGCGCCGTCTGCGCCGAATACCGCATGACGACGTCGCGCAGCGTGCGGGGCAGATCGAGTTCGAAGGCACGGCGGAGATACGCGTAGGCGCGTTGAAGATCCTTTTCATGGAGGAGCGCCATGCTCGCGATCAGGCAGGCCCGCGCGTCGTCCTCGTCAAACCCCCGCTCCAACATTCGGGAGACCGCGCTGGAGGCATTGCCGTTGCCTGTTTGAACAAGCAGGCCAACCGCCTCCGGACTTGCCTGGAGATCGGGGGAAAGTGTCGCGAACCAGTCTTTCCACGCAGTGTCGCCCAACTGCGCCTGCTCGGCCATGATGTTCAGGCATGAGAGGATCGCTTGCGAGGAATTGGGTTTTGGCGAGCCCCTCATCGCCTTTTGAACGGCGGCCCGAGCAAGTCTCCAGTCGAAGCGGACAGCGAATGCTCTGGCGATGCGCGCCCAACTTCCAATGCAACTAGGATCCTCGATGAAAATCCTTGCGTAGGACAAGCCCGTGGCGAGGAGCGTGGATTGCTTGCCGAGATTGCGTAGCAACACCACGAGACGTCTGTGCATAGCGTTCTAACTGGCCAGGCTTCAACGAACGACCGGAAGCCCGTTCCCTACGGACGCCATCCGAACAACTCCCAGAACGAGTTGGGAATGGCTTCGTTGATTTTGGCAATTTGCTTGGGAGAAAGGCGGGTTCGCCACTCGTCTACGGATCCCTTTCTGCGATGGTAATCGACCCTGGCGTGTTGGGTCCACGCAGATGCCTGATCAAAATATTTCGTATCTCCACCATAGTAACCAAGGATGCGGTCAAGAAATCCTTGGCGATCTTCAACAAACTCTTCAAATGTAGAAAATTTCACATTGATCTTATCCCTAGCTTCAACCCAGCCGGAGATCCACTCTACCTGCCCGTCAAGCCGCTCCCCTATGATCTTATCCAACGCCACTTCATCTTCATCTTCGCCTTGTTTGACGGCTACGCCGAGCTGGTTGGGATAGAGCCGATAATGCTCCATCAGGGACACCATCTGCTGACGCGGATCTCGGACATGCACGATGATCGGACTAGCTTCTGCAGCAGCGAACCGCTCAATGTTCGTCGGATAGGGGCGGAGGTGGGTGGTGTAGCAGGCGCCGCCTCGCAAATAATCCCGGAGCCACGGCTCGATCACCTGCAAATTGAGCAAGGAGTAGACGACAGTCGGAAGGGCAAAGCCGGACGTGAAGATGTTGGCGACCGAAACACTGGCGCTTTTTCCCTGAGCAATAAGAATGGGCGAGGCAAGCCCACGATCGAGAGCGACCTCTCGCAGCCTCGTCGATGACGCTATCGATCCTGGCGCGAGATTTGGGGGCATCGCCGTGAAGCTCGTGTCGCCGGCAGAGCGCTCGGTGAGCCAGTCCCCGAAGTCATCGAGATTGCCAGAGACGGCCCAAGATTCGCGCCGCTTGCGCGGCATAGCGCATCACGATGGACCGGAGCGCAAAGGGCAAGTCGAGCTCGAAGGCTCGCTTGAGATACTTGTATGCCTCTTCGATGTCACCCTGCTGAGCCAGGGCCATGCTTGCGACGATAGCCGCGTTGGGATCGTTCTCGGCGATGCCCGTCTCGAGCATCTTGGATGTGACGTCCCAAGAGTCCGGACTGCTCGTCTGAACCAAAAGCGCCACGCCCTCGGGGCTCTGCTTCATCCCTGTTGGCAGGGTCTCGAACCACTCTTCCCACTGAACATCGCCGATCTGCGATTGCTCGGCCATCAAGCTTAGCGACGCGAGGATGGCTCTCGCTTGAGAAGGGTCCGCCGCGGAGGGGCTGGCGATGGCCTTCTTGACCGCATCTCGCCAATTCGCCCAATCGAAGCACAGCGCAAGCTGCTCTGCTTGGGATGCCCAGTCCTCCTTTGCCTGCGACTCTGGTGTAAGCGACTGAAGAGGGGGAGAAGGACGGGCTCCGCGCGCGCCACGCATCCATGCTGACACTCTACTAATCATCGGTACCTGTAACTCCCTTCGACATTCGGCGGACCCTCCTACGATGATAGTCGATCCCGGTCTGCTCAGTTAAAGCCCCTGCCAGCTCCGACTTTAGCGCGGGCGATTATTGCTTACGCCGGCGACGATTGCCCGCCACCGCGCGCGATCGTCAAATCCAGTCAGAGAAAAGTGTAGCGCCGACTTTGCGGGGCAGCATTGACCGCATCTGACGCGTATGTGTCAAGTTCGGAGCCCTGATTGCGCAGAAGACGAAAACTGGATATTGCCAAAAGAGGCCGAAGAGAGAGCGCCTCTTCAAAGGTCCCAAAGTCCCACCTTGGAGCATGCCTCCTTTATGCCCGCGATTGCGCGTAAGAGATTTGGTTGTGCCGCACTCGTGCTCTTAGCCGTCTGCTTGGTTGGTCTCGACTTCTTCTACGGAATAGCAAAAGGCCAGGACGACACGATCTTCCTGCCGATCTACCGGGTTCGGCAATCGATCGCCATAGCCATTTCCCGCCTGCGGGAACCACCTCTAGGCAATTATCTGGCCTATAAGTCCGTAATCGACTCTCTGAACCGGGATGGTTTTGCGCTCCCGCGCAATGTACGGCTTTACGATGTGGGGCGTCTGAAAGCGCTGCTCAGCAATGGCGCCAAGGTCGACACCGCCGTCACCCATGCAATGGCGGCGCCAATAAACACCAGCCTTCCACCCGAGATCCTCCGCGGAAGCGAGCCGACCTACGCCGACTACATCTACGCCAGCTTTCTGACATTCGGCGTGAGTGTGTCATCTCTATATTATTTCTATTTCTTAATACTCGCAACTAGCGCTCTGATCTACCTATCTGAATTTTATCGAAACTGTTTTTATGTGTTTGTACTTGGATTATACTTGATCGGCATTTTCCTGCTGGAGGAACTTATCGTTTCGGCCGGCCCTTCAATGGCGGCTCTCTATAACAACCGCCTGTTCGGCGCCCTGGCGCTTCTCCCAATCTTACATTTGATGCTTTTGGCTTGGCGCCCCCAACCCTTAACCGGCCCACGATTGGCGAGACTCACCGCCCAGGCGGCCATTTTTTCGTTCGTCTTGCTCTGTCGAACCTCGACTGTGTGGCTTCTGGCGATGGCCCTGTCGTTCGCGGTGGGCCTTTGTGCGATCGACTTCACCTCACATCGCCGCTTACGATGGGATCCCAGTATTTCGCGGCGGCTAATTCCAGCAGCCATGGCAACAGCAATTGTCGCGCTTGGATTTGGAGCAGTCAGGGCAAACACCGACGAATTGTACGCGAAGCAGCCAGTCTCGCACTTATTTTGGCATCCAATCCTGATTGGTCTCATTCAAAATAGTGAAACGCTTCTTGGCAAATATACCCGAAGTCCACATAAACAGGGGCCTGACCAAATAGGGTATGACGCGGTAATGCTATACCTGCGCGAACGAAACGATGCTTCATCAGCCATAGCCTTTAGGCGTAATGGGGAGCTAATTGTAAGACCATCAGTCGCTTGGAACGAATATGAAGTGCTTGCTCGCTCGGTCGTTATTGAAATAGCGCAACAGTATCCGTTTGAAGCTCTCAGAAGTCTAATAATGAACGTGCCGTATCAATGGCGTTTATTCAGAGATGCCGGTCTCGGGCCACAGATGCTGGCCATGCCAGTGGCGATCGCGGCGTTGCTTGCTTGGGTGGCGGCGAGTGCCGGAGCCTTTTCGGTCCGCGGTCAAATCTTTGGTTGGGAGTTCTTGCGTTCGCCTATGTGTCAGTTTTTGCACTAATTCCGGCCCTGATATTTCCTAGCCTATCTAACGTCGGCGTATTGCTTTGCTTTTTTATGTGTGGTGCATTGATCGCGTCTTTCGCAGTCGATTGGGCACTGGGAAACTGCGGGACACTGCCAAGGGGCGCTCATTGCCAAGCGAGCTCGGAGGGCAAGGCTCGAGGGACCACCACGAAGAAATAGCTATCCGGTTGAAGGCCTAGCAGAGCCCCGCGGAAGCGTACTTGCACGTCCCGAAATGTTGCGAACGTGCATCGAGTTTGGTGAGGGAGAGTGTAGACATGCGCATTATTGTTCTCGGGGGCGACGGATTTTGCGGGTGGCCAACCTCGCTTCATCTGTCCAATCGCGGTCACGATATCACCATCGTCGACAACCTCTCGCGACGGAAGCTGGAGTTAGAGCTCGAGGCCCAGTCGCTCACGCCGATGAGGCCCTTGGGTGAGCGCTTACGCGCCTGGAAAGAGACCAGCGGCCGCGACATCGCCGTTCACAACTTTACCATTGGCGAGCATTACCACCGGCTTCAAACGCTAATCCAGGAAGTCGAGCCGGATACGGTTATTCATTTCGCGGAGCAAAGCTCTGCGCCGTACTCAATGAAGTCGTCTCAACACAAGCGCTACACGGTTACGAATAACATTTCTGCGACACACGATGTGCTTGCAGCCATCGCGGAGAGCGGCTTGCCCATCCACCTCATCCACCTTGGAACAATGGGCGTATACGGTTATGGCGCGGCCGGCATGTCGATCCCGGAAGGCTATCTGAAAGTTAAGATCGACACCGAAAATGGTCCCCTTGAGAGGGAGATCCTGCACCCAGTCAACCCGGGAAGCGTCTACCACATGACCAAGACGCAGGATCAGCTCCTGTTCTATTTCTACAACAAGAACGATCAGGTTCGGATCACTGACCTGCACCAAGGCATCGTCTGGGGCACCCAAACGGAAGAGACGCGACTCGATGAGCGGCTAATCAACCGCTTTGCCTACGATGGGGACTATGGCACCGTCCTCAACCGCTTCCTTATGCAGGCTGCGTTGGGCTACCCTCTCACCGTCCACGGTTCGGGCGGTCAAACGCGCGCTTTCATCAACCTTCAAGATACGGTCCGTTGCATCGAGCTCGCTGTGGAGAATCCTCCGCAGCGCGACGAGCGCGTCAACATCCTGAACCAGATGACCGAGTGCCACCGTGTCCGCGATCTCGCAAAGATCGTCTCTGACATCACCGGCACCCAGATCGCCTTCGTTCCCAATCCGCGGAATGAAGCGGATGAGAACGATCTGGTCGTCGAAAACCGTCGCTTCCTCGAGCTTGGCCTTAGGCCAATCCGGCTGGAGGCTGGTCTCCTCCAAGAAGTCACGGAGATTGCCCGCACCTACGCCGACCGCGCTGACCTAACGAAGATTCCGTGCGTGTCGTATTGGAATCGTGAAAGGGAGCGGAACGCGCAAGTTACCAAGGCGGCAAGCTAGCCGACCGTCACTGCCGCGGTCTTGCTGAGTTCGAATATCAACGGATTGTCGACACAGGCGGCCGGTGGCGCCCCCGAGGGGGTCGACGCGAAATGGCAGACACTGTCTATGACGCCACTGCCCGAGCTTCACAGAATACTTGTTACCGGGGGCTGCGGTTTTGTTGGCAGCAATCTAATCGAGGCCCTGCAAGGCGGTCCAAACGCGCCCGAGATAAGGGTTTTTGACAATGAGAGCTTGGGCAAGCGTAATCACATAGCGGACTTGGACGTAGAGTTTGTCAGTGGAGACCTGCGCGACGCTGAGGCGATCCGGCTAGCGATATCCGGTGTGGACGCGGTCATTCACCTGGCAGCGGACACGCGTGTCGTCGATTCTGTCGCGAACCCGACCCACAACTTCGATGTGAATGTAGTTGGAAGCTTCAATCTTTTGATGGCGATGCGGGAGGCCGGCGTCACGCGCATTATCAACGCATCGACAGGTGGCGCAATCATCGGTAACGCCGAGCCGCCTGTAAGAGAAGAGATGGTTCCTAGTCCCCTCTCCCCATATGGGGCAAGCAAGCTTGCTGTGGAGGGCTATTGCTCGACCTTCGCGCATGCCTACGGTTTTCAGGCGACGTCGCTGCGTTTCTCCAACGTTTACGGGCCGCGTTCCTATCACAAGGGCAGCGTCGTCGCGACGTTCTTCAAGAAGATCCTCCGCGGCGAAGAGCTAATCGTGTACGGAGACGGAGAGCAAACGCGTGATTATGTGTACGCGGGGGACATCTGCTCCGCAATCGTCGCGGCATTGGCCGCTGGCAAAAGCGGCGCCTTTCAACTCGGAACAGGTTCTCCAACTTCCATAAATCAACTGATCGAAGAGATTCGATCAGTGGTTGGTCCGGACCGTTCCGTGCGGGTTAGGTACGAGGATTTTCGCGAAGGCGAAGTCATGTCCACTTGGTGCGACATCGAAAAGGCTCGACGCGAACTCGGCTACGAGCCGCGCACAAGTCTCCCCGACGGACTTCGCGTCACTTGGGATTGGTTTGCGGATGTACTAGAAGGCATCGAATAGTCTGCGGGTCCCTAACCAGGAACCATCGAACCAGAGATAGGGACAAGTCCATGTCAGAGAGATCACAAGCCTTCGATCTCAGTGTCGTCGTACCGCTCCTGAACGAGGCGAGCATCCTTCGTCAAAATCTGGCAATCCTCGCGTCAAGCTTCGATGAGATTGTCGGGAAAGGGGCTTGGCAGTTCGTCCTGATCGACAATGGGAGCAGCGACAAGACGCCCGAGATCATCCAAGAGGCGCTCACCGCTTATCCTGGTAGCCAAACCGTTCACGTGGCTGAACCCAATTACGGCGCGGCGTTACGAGCGGGAATACGTCTGGCGGACGGAAAGTTCCTTCATATCTGCGACATTGAGCACTGGGATACGCCCTTTTTCCATTGGGCTTGGGCTGAACGTAACAATCATGACCTGTTCATTGGTTCCAAGCGTTCCGACCCAACGATATCTAGCCAACCGCTTCTTCGGCGCGTGTTGAGCTGGGGCCTGAACGCGCTTCTGCAGTTTCTGTTTGGTTACATGGGAACCGAGACCCATGGACCGAAGCTCATCAATCTGGACCGGCTGCGTCCGTTAATCGACAGCTGCACCAGCGACCGGGGCCAGTTCGACACAGAAATTGCGCTTCGCACGGTGCGAAAGGGATTCAGAATTGCAGAGGCGCCGATCGCATTCGTGGAGACACGCCCGCCGCGCACAAAGATCATCAAGAAGGTCGGCTGGAACCTTGTCGCCTTTTATCGCCTGCGAGGCGTGATGCGCGGGCTACCGTATGAAGGGCCGGTTGAATTCCACCAGTTCAGCCGGTCAGACGTGCTTAGAGCGTCTCAGGCTTTGCACGCGCAGCGCGGAACGGAACCAATCGAAGCAGCAAGTAAAAGAGAAGCGTCGCTAAGCTGAACAAGACAAAGCCCTGGGCAAGCGCCGTTGGCGTTTTCACCCCGTAGCCCGCGAAGGCGCAATAGAGGCCCAGCGGCACGGCCAGCGCGCTCGGCATCAAATCTCGTTTGGCCGAAAAATCCACAGATACGAGAAAGCGCACGATTCCAAACACGATGATGGCCAATAGGCCGAAGCTCATCGTCGTCGGGTCGCACGCCCTGAACCCAAGGCGGCCCGAGCACACCGGGCTCACTAAGAGCCATGATCGCGCCCGCGCCAAGGCTCGACAACAAGGTCGTCAGTACCAAGCCCTTGACGATGACAACGCCGCTGGGAAGAGATGCCGCCTGACGGCCGACCATCATTGGGAATGCGAGTTGGATGATCGGCAAGAGTCAACATCAATAGGCCCTTGGGCAAAACGGCAGACGCCGAATAGACACCGAGTTCCTGCGTTGGGAGGTCAGAAATAGGCAATCAGAATGTCGACATGCGCCGCGGCGGCAAAGAGACCATATCCAAGCCCGAAGGGAATAAGGCTGGTCAGGTCCTGAGCACTCTCGGCCGTGTCCGGCAGTGCGCACGGCGTGCCGGTGGCAGCCCAAAGAAGAGCACAAAGAGGAGCGGGGCAGAGAGCGCGATGCCGGCGAGACCCCCCCAAGCGGTGCTGAAGATCAACAATGCAGCCACGCCGAGCACAAAGCGCAAAGCCATCCAGACCAAGGTGTAGACGCCTCAGTCGTATAAAGCGCTGCGTGCCCTGAAGGAGAATGCGTCCCGTTTCCCCGAGGTAGGACGTGTAGACGACCAAGACGATCATCAATGCCAATGGGACAGAGAACTGCGGGCCGAGCGTGCCAACCAGCAGCACCGCGACGACCGCTAGGATAGATACAAGACCCAACCACTTTCCGATGAATCTGAAGATGAACCAAAGAGTCCTGTCGGCCTCTTCCGGTCCGCGGCGCGCCAACACGCCAGCGACAAATCGGCTGAAGAACAGATTCAACACGACCGAAGGGGCAAAGAGGATATTGCCTGCGGTAATGCCCGTATAGAAGATGCCGAAGTGCTCCGCGCCGAGGAGACGCGAGGCAGAGTAGGTCAGCCCAAGATTCAGAAATGCCGCCGGCAGGGTAAACCCGAGCAAAATCACCCCCCGGCGCAGGACGGACTGAGTCCATCCGTCGCCGCGAGCAACTTGAGCCGGGGCCAGAACGATAACTGCATGATGATGTCGGCTCCGGTTCAGGAGTCTACCAGAATCGGTAGAAGGTTTGCTTTCCCCGCATCAGGCGCGTGTCACCGCGGAGACGCAAACGCACCACCAAAAAGCAAAAGTCCTGGGCTGGGCCTAAGCGCGCGTTGCAGTCACGATAAGTGTGTCAGCCCAAAACGAACTTGCACGATGTGCGCGCCGGTTCATGTGCCACATATATGAATCAGTTCGGAGCCGGTACTCGCGTTCAAAGCCAATCCGATCCAATAGGGGAGCCAAGGGGCTGCCAACGCGATCTGGAAGTAGGAAATAGATGTGACGCGCCGCTGTATTGATATCGACAAAACCCGCGTCCTCTATAGCGCGCACAAGGCCTCGCTTTGAGAAGAACCGAAGATGACCGGGATGTTGAACCTCGCTGACCGTCTGCCCCAGCGCCGCTACGATACGGAACGGCCAGAAAGCCGAGTTTGGGGTTGAAAGAAGGAGCGTGCCGCCCGGCTTAGGACTCGCGCTAGCTCGGACAAGAAACCTCGTGTATCGGCAACATGCTCGATGACCTCGGAGGCATAGACTAGGTCGAATGTGCCCGCATCAAAAGGCAAGCCATCGGGCACATCGCAAACGTACCCCTCGAAGCCGGCTTTTCTCAACTTCTCGATCGCCACAGGGGACAGATCGGTGCCCACCACGGTATGTCCCATATCGCGCAGAAAGCCGGCGTTGAGCCCAGTCCCGCAGCCGACGTCGAGGACGGAGAGCGGCCGGTCACGCGGCACCATTTGACGCATATAGCGCTTACTGCTGCGCTCGATCTCGGTGCGCCGACTGTAAAGCTCATCGGAAAAGCGCTGTTCCCGGGACAAACTCACCATACCTGAAAAACTTCCCATCTCACCCGAGGCATCATACCAAATTCACAATCTTCAGAGTGTCAAGTTCGGACGTTGCTCTTGGTAGGCGAAAACTCGATAATGGCTCAAGGGGTTGAATTGGGGTTTGAAAAAATCAGCGCGAATGGTAGCCACGACGAAGGGCCTCCCAATGGCACGCACCCCTATGCCCCATAGCCCTCAAACGGACGCGCCCGCAAGGCTCGCGGCCATCCTGCCCAACTACAACCACGCGGAGTATCTGCCCCGCGCGCTGGAGGCCTTGCTGGCCCAGGACGCGCCGGGGGGCGTCGATATCGTGGTGGTGGATGACGGCTCGACCGACAACAGCCTCGAGATTTTGAACCGCTTCGCGGCCGAGCACCCCTCGATCAGGGTGATCGCGAGCCCCCGCAATGAAGGCGCCATTCCGACCCTGGCGAAGGGACTGGACGGCAACGGACGCCGAGTATGTCTATTTCGCCGCCGCCGACGATTGGGTCATTCCTGGCTTTTTTGACGCAGCGATCACCGCACTCGAAGCCCACCCCGAGCTTGGTCTGTTCTGCGGCGAGGCGCTTCTGGTGGACGCGGGCTCAGGCGAGGTGACTGGTCTCCGGCCCGCCGTGCGCCCCCGGCATTCCGCCGGTCCAATTTCCGCCGATGCCACACGGAAACTGCTGGCGCAGTCGGACAATTGGATTCTGACCGGCAGCGCCGTGTTCCGGAGGGATGCGGTCCTGGAAGCCGGCGGCTTCAATCCCGAGCTTGGATCCTTCGCCGACGGCTTCATGACGCGGAAGGTCGCTCTAACGAAAGGCTTCTACTTCAGCCCCCGCCAAGTCTCGGCCTGGACGATCTCGGCCGGCAGCCTTTCAGTCCGCACGGCGCTGGAATGGGGCGGTTATGATCTCGCTTTGCGCGTGGCGGAACACATCGCCAACGATCCTGCTTTTCCTGACTGGTATGCCGCGACGTTTCGCAAGCGCTACATCTTTGGATCGCTCCGGGTGAGCCTCATGATGGCCGGATCCGAGGATAAGCTCCGCGAGAATCTCTATCTCATGGGCGACTCTCCGGTCGATCGAGCATTGACCGACTTGATGGTTCAGATTCCCCAAGAGCCGATTGTCGCGGACGGCGCTGCTTGCCTGGCTCTGGCATCGCTATCGGCCGTACCCCCCGTTGGGGCTGCTACGGACCCAAGTCGCGCGGTGGCGGCAAGGCTTGCCGCGGCCCGAGACCCTCAAGAAGCCGGGGGCCGCGTAGGCGAGATGAGCCGCACGATTGGGCGCCAGCCCTAAAAAACGAAAGAAAATATTAGGCCCGACTCGCGCTAACTGCGCTTGGCCGGTTTGCGCTCTGCCGCTTTCGTCCGTCGCAAAGTCTTCATCGGCGGCCGCTTGTAGAGTGGGAGGTGCATTCCTACTTAGTTGCTAAGGGCTGGACCCAGGAGAAAACCGAGCGGCGGCCGAACAGTTGACGCAAGGTTGCGGCGAACGGAGGAACCTCTCATGAGCAGCAGAGCTAGCGCACTCGCTCGATCGGAAGAAGCGCTCACCATGATGGAAAGCCAAGACACGCCGAGCGTGGTCAACTTGGCCCATCACCTGGCAATCTTGGCCCGGCAGAGCGACCTGCCCGAGATCGCCAACGCGGCTGAAGGTCTCGAGCGCGTCGCCGCTCAGCCCGGGCCGAAATCGCTGACCCAATGCTTCAACCAGCTTTCCGAGGCTGTGGCCCGCGCCCAATCTCAAGGCTAAGAATAAGCCTTACCGAGTGCCGCGCCTCACGATGACGGGGCGCCCTCATCCCCGAGATAGGTGAACCACGTCTTGGTCGCCTTGGCGATCGAGTTGGGGTCCCACAACGGGGCATCGCGCCAATGGTCGATATCGGCCACCATGCGCGCCACACCCTCCTCGAAGGACACCTTCGGCTCCCATCCCAGCATGGTGTGGATCTTCGTGGTGTCGGCCCAAGTGCAGTCCGGCTCGCCCGGACGCCACGGCACATAGACCACCTCTCCCCCGATCAACTCGACCAGCCGATTGATGGATTGCGGCTTGCTCGCGCCGGCATTGAACCGCTCTCCTGAGACGTCGGTCTTCGCCGCCGCAAGGAACGCCTCCGCCAGGTCGGACGCATAGATGAAATCGCGGCTCTGGGTGCCGTCGCCGACCACGGTGAACGGCTTACCGGCGAGCTTTTGCCGCAGGAAGACGCCGAACACCGCGCCGTAGGCACCGGTGGTGCGAACGCGCGTTCCATAAGCATTGAAGATGACGATGGAGTTCGTCGGCAGGCCATAGACCTGATGCCAATGAAACACCGCCTGCTCGCCGAGATACTTCGACAGCGCGTAAGGGTATTGCGGCGAGCAGGGATTCGTCTCCTTGGTGGGCGTATCCGCAAGCCCGTAGCAGGAGGATGACGCCGCATAGACGAGCTTGTCGACGTCTGCATGGCGCGCGCATTCGAGCACCCGCACCGTCCCTTGCACGTTGGTGTCCATGTATTCGATCGGCTTCTCGATCGACGGGACCACGTCGCCGATGCCTGCGAAGTGGAACACGTACTTCGCATCCTTGAAGATGGGCGAGTCCGCTTCGAGCGCGCGAATGTCCTCCCAAAAACAGGAGAGACGTGGATTTCCGGCGTGGTGATCGAGATTGCTGCGATGACCGCCACTGAGATTGTCGATCACGCGGACTTGGAAGCCCCGATCCAGCAGGAGATCCACCATGTGACTGCCAATAAAACCGGCTCCGCCGGTGACGACGGCGACCGGCGCGGTCTCAATATCAGGGCGGCCACTCCCGTTGCTTTGATCGCTCATGTCCTTGAAACTCTACCTATTTTATGGATTGAGAAGAGGCGTTGACGGCACGTCCCAATGCCCGCGGCCTGGAAGGGCAATAGCGGAAACACCCCACCGCATCAAGACGCTTCGCCGTTGCCGATTGTGGTGGCCAATGGCGTCTCTGAGGAGCGTGCCGCGTCCGACGACAGCGTGAGGCATTTCTCCACGAAGACGTCGAGTCTCCCGCCCTCGAACAGATAGCCGGGGATACCGGCCGCTTGCGCCGTCTCCAGGTCCGATTGCGTATCGCCGATCAAGAAACTCCGTTCGAGCTCTACGGACCAACACCGGACGAGATCGTGGACCATGCCGGGCCGCGGCTTTCGCCATTCGGACATGCGGCGGTACTGCGCAACCGCCCCTTCAGGATGGCAGGGACAGTAGCGGATATCGTCGATGCGCGCGCCTTCCGCTGCCAGCGTCTCGCACACCCAGCTATGGAGCGCGCGCACGTCGTCCTCGGTATAGAAGCCCCGCGCCACGCCCGACTGATTGGTGATGACGAATACGAGATAGCCGCGCTCGTTGAGGCCGCGGATCGCCGCCGCGGCACCCGGCATCCACCGCCACCGGTCCTTGGTGCCGACATAGCCATCGTTGTAGTTGATGACCCCGTCGCGGTCGAAGAAAACGCCTGGCCTGCGAGACATGGGCATCAGGATACAGGGTCCCACAGCGGCGACAAGTCGCCGATCCTAGACCGCACGCTGCTCGCGCCGCCACGCTTCGAACATCAGCACGTTCCACAGGAAATGCTGCCAGTTGCGCCGGCCGGACTGGTGCTCGGCCCATTTCTCCTGGATCGGCGCCGGGTCGAGCAGGCCGGCGCGCGTCATGGCCGAAGGATCGAGCAGGTCGGCAGCCCACGCCTTCAGCGGCCCGCGGAGCCACGCATCGATCGGCACGGCGAAACCCATCTTCGGCCGCTCCACCAGAGGCTTCGGCACATACTTGCAGAGGACCTGGCGCAGCAGCCACTTCCCCTGCCCGCCGCGCATCTTGAGGTGCGCCGGCAATTGCCAGGCAAAATCGACGACGCGGTGGTCGAGGAGCGGCACCCTCGCCTCCAGCGACACGGCCATCGAGGCGCGGTCCACCTTGGTCAGGATGTCGTCGGGGAGATAGGTGACGCTGTCGGCATATTGCATCCAGGACAGCTCGTCGCCGAAACCCGCGCGCGTCGCGTCGCTGAACGCAGGTTGATGGGGTTGCGAAGCCCCTTTGACCAAGGACCACGCGCCCGCCCATTGCGCGATCAGCGTCTGGTAGTAGCCCCGCGGATCCTCGCCCAGAACCCCGGCAAGCTTCTGCAGTTTCTCGGACGCGAGCCGCGGGCGCATGCCTGCCGGAAACGTTTCGAACAGACGATCCCACATGGCCGGCGGCACCGCACCGATCATGTGTGATACGCACTGCGCCACCGGTCGCGGCAAGAGTCTGAGCGCGCGGGCCACGCGCAAACCTTGGCCATAGCGATTGTAGCCCGCGAACAACTCGTCCCCGCCATCGCCGGACAACGCCACAGTCACGTGCTTTCGCGTCATCTCCGACACGAGGAAGGTGGGCACTTGCGAGGAGTCGGCGAACGGCTCGTCGTAGATCTCAGGCAGTTTCGGCACCACGGCTTGCGCTTCGCGCGCCGTCACATAGAGCTCGGTGTGGTCGGTGCCGAGATGCGCCGCCACCGCCTTCGCCTGCACCGCCTCGTTATAGTCCGCCTCATGAAAGCCGATGGAGAAGCTTTTCACCGGCGTTGTGCTGCTCTTCTGCATCAGCGCCGTGACAGTCGAGGAGTTGATGCCGCCGGAGAGGAACACACCGAGCGGTACGTCGGCCACCATGCGCCGTGTGACCGCGTCCGTCAGAAGCGCGTCGAGCCGGTCGCGGGCGTCCGCTTCGCTGAGGTCGAGCTGCGCCGCCTGCCCGCGCATCGCCACGTCGAGCAGCGACCAATAGCGTTCGCTGCGCGTCTCGCCGTCCGCACCGATCTCAACCAACGTACCGGGCTCAAGCTTCTCGATGCCTCGATAGATGCTCGACGGCGCCGGCACGTAGCCGGTGCAGAGATACGCGGCGAGCGCCTGGCGGTCGATCTCGGGCGCAAAGTCTGGGAGTGTGGCGAGCGCCTTGAGCTCCGAGGCGAACGCGATCCGTCCCCCGACCCGCCCCCAATAGAGTGGCTTGATGCCGAGTCGGTCGCGGCCCAAGGTCAAAGTGCCCGTGGCTTGATCGAAGGCAGCGAAGGCGAACATGCCGATAAGGCGCTCGACGGTGTCGCGCACGCCCCATGCGGCGAAGCCTTCCACCATGACCTCGGTGTCGGAATGACCGCGGAAGGTGTGGCCGTTGCGCTCGAGCTCGGCGCGCAGCTCGCCCGCGTTGTAGATCTCCCCGTTATAGATGAGCGCAAAACGGCCCGAGGCCGACAGCATGGGCTGCGCGCCGGCGGGGCTCAGATCGATGATGGAAAGCCGCGCATGACCGAGCGCCACGCCGGCCGCCTCATTGACCCACACCCCTTGGGCGTCGGGCCCGCGATGGCGCAAGGCGCCGGCCATGCTCGCGGCCAGCGCCTTCAGCTCATTGTCGCCGGAACGCCGTTTGGGATCGAGAAACCCCGCAATTCCACACATTTACAAACGCCTCGGCCAGCTCGCTCTCAAGGCCTGAGAGACGGCGTCGTGCTTGCCTTGTCAAGCTGCCAGTGCATCCCTCTCTAGCTTTGACTTGGCTCGAGCGCGGTTCGCATGCTTGGCGTCTGAGGCTCAGCTTGCTAGAGAGGCAGCACAGCATTGAGCAGATTTCCCCTAGATGGCGATTGATACTGCTGTTGAGACGGACTCACGGTCGGGTCACTCCGCGAGTGTTTGCGGCTGTTTTCTTTCTATCGCCGCTCATTGCTTCGATCATCCCGCGGGCGACGCCAGCAACCATGGCCCTTGTGGCTGTCGCACTCATTCTGGCGGCCTTGCGGAGAGGCATGAGCTGGAAAGAGCTGATCGTGCCGAGCGCCGCCCTCGTCGCATGCTTGGTGTTTTCCTTGTACGTCCTCATAAACGCCTCCTGGGCCTGGAGCCCGAGCGCAGGATACACCAAGGCGTTCCTTTTGCTTGGAGTAGTGCTGCTCGTGTTTGCGTCTGCAACTGCGGCACGCAAGTTGAATGAACATCAAACACGCCTCGCCGCAGCCGCGTTTGTCACCGGCGCTGCACTTGGCGCGCTTTATCTCTTGATTGAGGTCCTTACCGATGGCGCCATCCTCCGTTTTGTGATGGACGCCTTTCCAATCATCAGACCCGCATACCAAACGCGTAGTCATCGTACATGACCAGGTAAGAGGCTTGGCGCTGGGCGCTCTCAATCAGAACGTGACCCTCATCATGCTGCATTTTTGGCCGGGCATTTTGATGTTGATGACGCTCGCGCGTGCTCAACGCCGAGCGCTGCTGATCACGCTATTTGTAACGATTTCAGCGGCAGCTATTTTCCTGTCGAAACACGATTCTTCCCAATTCGCGCTGCTTGGCTCCGCTCTCACTTTCCTCGTCGCTTGGAGGTGGCAACGGCTAGCGATAAGCATTCTAGCCGTAATTTGGTGCCTTGCTTTCGCTGCAGTCCTTCCGCTGAGCTTTGCAGCCTATAACGCCGATCTGCATCTGTCGGAGTCGCTGCCACTTTCCTACAAGGCGAGGATCATCATCTGGGAGTACACCGCGGAGCGGACGCTTGAGCATCCTTGGCTTGGCGTGGGCGTGCGCTCCATGCGCGAAAAAGATAACGCTCACGTGCCTCAAAAGGATCCCCAAGATCAACCAAAGGGCTTTGTTATCAGGCGTTACTACCGGCCATCACGGACACAGCCTATTTATGCAGACGTGGTATGAGCTTGGTGTCGTTGGCGTCTTCCTGCTAGCCGTTGCAGGCGTTCTCGTGGTCCTGCGGTCTTCCACCTTGCCGAGAGAAGCGCAACCATTCGCCGCGGCAACTTTTGCCAGTTACGCTACGAGCGCCGCTTCGCTCGGGCTTCCGCCTCGCTTCGGTCATGCCGAGAGACGGCACTGTCGCGCATCCCTTGTCAAGGCGTCGAGAATCCGAGCTGCAGCGACCTATGAATGGCCTGAGGCCTAGCCTTGCACCATCTGCTGACGCTGGGTCCTGAGCGCCTGCGCGACCTCGGCAAGATCGCTGGTCCGATCTTCCGGATTCGGGCTCAGCATCCCGCGCACCATCTCGCGGATCGCGCGCGGCATCGGCGCCTTCTCGTCTCCCCGGCGCAACATGCCGAGCGTGAAGCGCGCCGGGACCTTACCGCCCCAGACCTCGGCGATCATCTGACCGAGCGCATAGATATCGGCGCGGCCGTCGACCGCCTGGCCCGCGACCTGCTCCGGCGCCACGTAAGGCGGCGTGCCGAAATGCTTGAGCTTGTCCTTGTGCCCTGCCACCAGCGCGATGCCGAGGTCGATCAGCACGGGCCACTCCGCGCCGCGCGCGTCGCGCACGACGATGACGTTCTCCGGCTTGAGATCGCGATGCACGATCCCCTTGCCGTGCAGCACGGCAAGCGCATCGGTGACGCCGGCAAGAAGCTCGAGCAGGCGCTTAGGCCCGCGCCGGTCGCATAGAGCTCGCGCAGCGTCGGTCCCGGCACGTAGCGCTGCACGACATAGAGCGCGCCGCCCGGCGTCATGCGCAGATCGAGAACCCGCGCCACGCGCGGGTCGTTGAGCCGTCCCGCCTCGGCGTATTCCGTCTTGACCTTGTTCATGACGGCTTGGCGCTCGGCCTCGCTCAGCCCGCGGAGATCGATCTTCTTGAGCGTCACATGGCGTCCGTCGCTGAGGTCGATGGCGAGCGACTCTGCGTCTGCGCCCTCTTTGCCAAGCCGATCAAGGCGGATAAAGCGCCGCTCGTTCGCGCCGCCGCCGATGAGGTCGATCGTCTCGGAGAGATCCTCCCGATGCTCGGCGCCCGCGCTTTTCAGCATGCTGGCGCGGATCTCATCCGCGACCTCTACGAGATCGTATCGAAGTGCGCTGCGCAGCCCTTGCGCCAAGGCCTCGCGCGCCTGGTCGTCCTGCCCGAGCCTGAACAAGGCATTGGCGAGCGCCCGGCGGGCCACGGCTTCCTGCACCACGAGCCGCTGCTTGGCATAGCTCTCGATCAGGTGTTCCAGGCTCTTCACCGCAGGCGGACCCCCTTTGGCCTCCTGAAGCTCGGTCACCGCCTGGATGAATTCGGAGCGCTCGAACGCGCTGTCCTTCGCCGGCAGCAATTTCTCCGCTTCGCGCAAGGCCTGCTCGGCCGCGTCGAACCGCCGGCGCCCGCCGAGAGCACGCGCCTCTTCGAGCCGCGTGAGGAAGCGAAGGCGCTTCTCGCTTTCCGGCAGATCCGCCTGAAGACCTGCAATGTGCTGCAAGGCTTCGTCATAGGCACCGAGGTAGTTGAGCGCCTGGCAGAGATTGACGCGCACACGCCGAAACTCGCGCGGCGGCAAGGTCGAGCCCGCGCCGTGCAACACGAGCCCGCGGTATAGCCTGGCGACGGAGTCGAATTGCTGCGCCTCGAGCGCGATGCGTCCGAGCTCGGCGACGATCTTGGCGACCTCGCGGTCGTCGCCCTCGAGCGAGGCAAACGCGAGAGCGGTCACAAGCTCGTCGGCGGCACGCTTGACGTCGCCCTGCGCCGCATAGATTGCCGCCGTCTCGCGGCCGATCTTGGCAAGCTCCCGGTAGTTGGGTGGCTTGGCGGATTCCGCGAGCGCCTTCGCCTCGCCGAGTACGCGCAACGCATCGCGATCGAGCTTGAGCCGGCTATGCACGGCGCCGAGCAGCCGGTGCACGCGGGGCCGGAGCGGAGAGTCGCCTTGCAGGCTCAACAGCAGCGTCGCGAGCTTCGGCAAAAGGACGTCCGCGTCGGCGCGACCGAGATCGACATCCTCTTCGATCGCATCGAGCGCGGTCTTTGCGTCCTGCGTTTCTGTGGTCATCCGAGGCTCACCTCTGGATCCCCTCTAATGGGCAATCTACCGCGTTGTTGGCCGCAGTTGAAATGGCGAGCGACGCCAATTCGATTGATTGGGCGCGAGGCTTTGGCTAGGGTCGCGGCCGCAACGCAACCACGAGCGAGCAGCCCTCATGCCCCTGACTTTCGGCCCGCTTTGGAAGGCCATCGCACTTTTGGTCGCCGTGGCCCTCGCGCTGTGGATGATCTACACCTATGTCTTCGCCACCGACGAGGTGGCGGACGAGGCGGAGCAGACCGGCGCGATCGAGATGGTCGTGGCCCCCGTGGCTTAAGCAGGCGCCCGGCGCGCCGAGACAAGCCTACCAAGCAGATAAACCGCGTCGGTCCGGAGCCCGCTGAGGCGCGCCAGCACGACTGCGGTCGCCCCGAGCCAGAACAGCGTGGCGATAGCGACGGCAAACGCCGCACCAAGCACCCCATAAGCCGGCGCCAGCACCGCATTGCTGATCACCAGCACGACGAGGGCTGCGATGGCGAGCGCCGCGTTCTGGCGCTGTGCGCCGATCACCGTGAGCAGCGGCACGTTCGGTCCAAACAGGGCACGGGCGAGCTGACAGCCGAGCAAAATGAGAAGCGGGATCTTCGCGCCGATGAACTCAGGGCCGAACAGCGACAGCAGCGTCTCGCCCCATAGGCCGACGACGACCAGTGCGGCGATGGTGACGGCTGCCGCTTATTACTGCGCGAGCGAGCCTTCGCGAATTCTAGTCTACTGACCCACCAGGTCCGCTGCGCGCCGGTGGAGCGAGCCTTATGGTGTGGGCGCTCATGCTGACGGGCATCATCTCTTCATCTCATGCTTCCACCAGCCCGCGGGGCGGATCGTATTTCTCTGTAAGCTCCGCGGCAAGGCGCTCGCGGTCGGCGGAGCTATAAGCAGATTTCGGCGCATAGAACAGAAAGACGCTGATCTTTGCTTCAACTCCGCCGGCGGCGGCCCACTCGGCCCGGCGGGGATGATCGGCAAAGCGCAAGCCTGCATCGTCGCTGTAGCCGATATCGACTACACGAAACGAAGGCGACCAGGCCTCGCCCTCCTTGGCGATGATGGCGAAGACCACTGGAGGCTGGTTTCCTCTCACGTGCGTGGTTTCGATCGGGAAGGGACCCGTGAATAGATGGCCGCCAAGTTTCAACGCCATGGCAGGGGCAAAGGGCTAGTTGCCGGCGTCGACTGCCGCCATGCCGAGATCGTCGTGCTCGCCAAGTTGGCCAAGTTTGCGTTTCCGGCTCGCCTCTGCGTTGCGGACCACTTTCCAATAATTGTGGTCCCACGACCGGTATTTCCAATCCGGGCAACCGGCGCAGAGCGAGATGTCCTTGCCGCGGCCGGAAAGGTGCTTGTCGCGATAGAACTGAAAGCCGGGCCCGTGCCAGATCTCGCGGATCGACTGAGTGTTGACGTTACCCATGCTGGTATTGGCGGAAATGTCGTATCCGCACACCATGACATTGCCCCGGCTGTCGATATTGAGCCGCTCGAAGATGAAGGGGCAGGGAACTTCGTCGGTGTTGAGATAGGCGGCAGGATCGGCCGACCGGCTTCCGTCCAGCGTAGTGTTCACACCCCAGGTGAGGAACTTCCGCTTGATGAGGTAGTCGACACCAATCCCTTGCACCCAATAGCGCTCAACCTCATCGATGTCGACGCCAGACTGATTGACAGCCGAAGTGACAACCTTGGTGATGCCGCGCAGCTCGTTGCGGATGCTCAGCATGCGGCGGACGTTCTCGTTGAGCTCGTCGAAGTCAAGGCCTTTGCGCACGATATCGTAAGTCGCCTTGTCACAGGCATCGACAGAGAACTCGATGAGATCGACGCCTGCCTCGATAAGGGCGCGCGAATTCTCCTCGGTGAAGAGCGAGCCGTTAGTAATCAGCCCGATCTTGCATCCCCTGGATTTGGCGTAAACGAGAAGCTCAGTCGCCTGAGGGTGGAGCATTGGCTCGCCGCCGCCGGAAATGCGCAAATAAGCCCCATAAGGCCCCGACTCGTCGGCGATCTTCTTAAACGTCGCCTCGGGCATATGCGGGGCGTCGCGATACTCCTTGCGGATGTTGGAGTTGGTGTAGGGGCAATGCGGACAAAGCGCGTTGCAGGGGTAAACATAGGACAACACCAACATCATCGGGTAATCCGACGCTTCCGGCCGGAGTCCATAGCTTTCCGCAGGGTGCGTAGTCTCGGGGGTAAGAGCGGTCATGCTCGTGCCGCCTCAAGTTGCGTCAAGCGACTTCGCTCGACCGATCATAATACCAGAATGGCCGCGTTCCTTCGACCTTCTCCTCGGCATATTCGGCGCCTGCGACCTGCCAGTCGCCACAGCCCTTGCAGAGCTCGGGAATATCGTCCCAACGATGCTCGCGGTGAGGCTTGCGCAGTCGCTCGCCAAGTCGCGTCCAGGCTTCCTTCACGGTGATCTCGTTGAGATTGCCAATCTTCACCTTGCCCTCGTAGTCGACGGCGCAGGCGACCACGGTGCCGTCCTGATGCACTGCCATGGTATTGTTGCCCCAGGGGCAGGCGATACGGAAATCTGAATCATGCATGATGGTCTCGGTGCGCACAGTCCCGGTCGTTGTCCATTCCAGCATCGGACGGACCTTCACCTCGGCGCCACGTTCTTCCCAAAACTTCCGGTAGGCCTCGACCTCATGAGAGTTCTGCTGCATCACCGAGAATTGGGCGACGATGATGGGGTATTTCTGGCCGCGCGCCATCCGCCGCCGGCACAACTCCTCGACCTGAGGATAGACCTCCTCCCAGACCGCCTTTTCGCGGATCAGCTCGAAAATTTCCTTGGACAGTCCGTCAAGACTAAGGATGAAGCGGCGCAAGGGAGAGGCGAGGATTTTCTCGATGTTATCCCACCGGTCTAGCAGCGTTCCATTGGAGTTGAGGACGAGGTTGCGACAGCCGGCCTTGGCGGCGTAGTCGAGGCGGTCCCACAGCTCGCCCTTGTAGCCCATGATCAGGGCCTCGCCATAGAAGGTTGGCCAAATCTCTGTCTCCGGCGAATTGGCGCCGATCTCCTCGACGATCTTGTTCCACAGCGGCCGCGCCATGTGGCGCTTGTTCCGCTGCAATTCCCGGTGGCTGCAATGGATGCAAGTGAGATTGCAGATTGAGGTGTTCTCGATGACGAACTGCGGCGGGTAGGCGTGCTCGGTCAGGCGCTGCTCGATCATGAGCAGTTCCCGGCGACGGCCGGAATCCTCAAGATGCTTTTCGAGATGCCCGAATTTTGAGCCCAACGCCCCGTCCCCCATCTGGTTGTGAACCTAGCCCACCCTGCTACCAGTGGCAATCAAGCAGCCCTCCCGGCTCTCGGCGGCGCCATCAATGGTAAGCCAACTCGCCTCCAGCGGTGGTGATGGGAATGTGGCGCATGAAGAGCTGTTTCGACCACAGGTTGCGGTTGTCGCGATACCAGCCGATGGTCGCTTCGAGACCGTCTTCCCAGGTAACTTTGGGCTCCCAGCCAAGGACCCGCCTGATCTTCGACCAGTCGCCGGTGTGGCGAATGACCTGGCCCGGCCGCTCGCCAATGTAGTTGACGCGGTCTTCCGGATATTGCATCGCCTCGATCACATCGGTGGCGATCGCCCGGATGCAGCGGTGTTGGCCGGAGGCGAGATTGAACACTTCGCCTTCGACGAGTTCGCCCGGCGCGGTGAGGAGCATGTCGATCCCCCGGCAGGTGTCGTCGACATGGAGGAAGTCTCGGGCAGATTCTCCGTTCCGTGCACTGTCAGCGGCTCATTTAACAGCACGCTTGTCACGAGCGCGGAATGACCTTTTCAAGATGCTGGCCCGGCCCGAAATTGTTGAACGGCCTGACGATCACGGCCGGAATCTTATAGGTCGCCCAATAGGAATAGACCAGGCGATCAGCGGCGCATTTGGCGCTTGCATAGGGGCTCATGGGGTTCAAGGGGTGGTCCTCCGACATGCTGTCGGAAAGGGCTGTGCCAGAACCTCCGAGCTGAAACGTGGATGAACCGTTGCACGCGGCCACGCGCCTTGACAATGGCGTTCGCGATGGCTTGGGTGCCGATCACGTCCGTCTGAAAGAACAAGAGACTGCCATAGATAGAGCGGGTTACGTGAGTCTCGGCGGCCATATGCACGACGATCTCGGATTCCTTCACCAGATCATCGACAAGGGCAGCATTGCAGACGTTGCCATACCAGAACCGGTACCGCGGATGTTGGCCCGACAGCATTTCTTCGGGCAGGTTATCGGCCGATCCTGCGTAGGTCAGAGTGTCAAGGACGACGATGCGGTCATCCGGATAGCGTTCGATGAAATAGGCAACGAGGTTTGAGCCGATAAACCCTGCGCCACCAGTTACAAGGATTGTTCGCATTAAAAGCCGGTGCTAAGGACGGAACGAGAAACTACAGGGACGTGCAAGGGACGATGTCTGTGCCCCTGGGGTTGCTCGTAGGAAAGCCTGTTGATGAAGTCAAGCTCCTGCTCCGAGCCCCAACAGAAACGCTCCCTCCGGAAGGTCGTCCTCTTGTTGGTCAAGCTCGCCATTAGCGGGCTCTTATTATTTTTTCTGTTCACGCGAGGCAGCATTAATCTCGACGCATTGCTGCCGTTGACCGAGCAGCCTGGTGCGGTGTCTGACCTCGGCCCTCCTCATTCTCTCGACCCTCGTCTTTGCCGCCATCCGCTGGTCGATTATCTTGCGTGTAGTCGGTGTGCCACTGCCGCTGATGTCGCTCCTCCACATTCAGAACATCGCCACCTTTGCCGGCCAATTCCTGCTCGGAACGGCGAGCGCGGACGCGGTTCGCGGAGTCTATGCGTGGCGTGCGTTGCGCGGCGGAACCGCGAAAATAACCCTGTCGATACTTGCCGATCGTGCTCTCGGGATCATCGCGCTGTTCCTCGTCGCCGGCTTGCTCATGGCGTTGCAGTGGAACCGCGTCCAGGAAGTGCCGGAACTCAGGCTGCTTGCCTTCTCTCTGGCGCTTGTTCTAGGAGGGATGCTGGTCGTCGTGCTTGCCTTCTTTTTTGTGCCAGTCTCTGTGACGCGCATGCAATTGTTTGCCGCCGAAGCGCCGCGCCTCATCCAGTTCCTCATGCATACGCGGGATGTGGTTGTGGCCTTTCGCCGTAATCCGCTCGCGGCCCTTGTTTGGGCTCTTCCTCTCGCTGAT
>CAVQXI010000007.1:0-69675 GCA_963717875.1 uncultured Alphaproteobacteria bacterium | reverse complement strand
GGGCGACATGCCGCTCATGACGATGAACGGCACGTTCGTCATCAACGGCACCGAGCGCGTCATCGTCTCGCAGATGCACCGTTCGCCGGGCGTGTTCTTCGACCACGACCGCGGCAAGACCCATTCCTCGGGCAAGCTGCTGTTCGCCGCGCGCATCATTCCCTATCGCGGCTCGTGGCTCGACTTCGAGTTCGACGCCAAGGACGTCGTCTATGTGCGTATCGACCGCCGCCGCAAGCTGCCGGTGACGACGCTGCTCTATGCGCTGGGTCTCGACGACGAAGAGATCCTGTCGACCTTCTACGACCGCATCGTGCTCAAGGCGACGAAGGAGGGATGGCGCATGCCGTTCCGTCCCGACCGCATGCGCGGCATCAAGCCGACCACCGACCTGATCGACGCCAAGACCGGCAAGGTCGCGATCGAGGCCGGCCGCAAGGTCACCGCGCGTCTCGCCAACAAGCTCGCCGACGAGGGCCTCAAAGAGCTGCTCATCAAGGACGAGGACCTCTACGGCCGCTATCTGGCCCAGGACATCGTCAATCTGGAGACGGGCGAGATCTACGGCGAGGCCGGCGAGGAGATCGAGGAGAAGCTGCTCGAGACGCTGAAGGAGCTCGGGCTGAAAGAGATCCCGATCCTCGACATCGACCACGTCAATATCGGCGCGTTCATCCGCAACACGCTCGCCGTCGACAAGAACTCGAACACCGAGGAGGCGCTGCTCGACATCTACCGGGTGATGCGGCCGGGCGAGCCGCCGACGCCGGAAGCCGCGCAGACGCTGTTCAACGGCATCTTCTTCGATTCCGAGCGCTACGACCTGTCGGCCGTGGGCCGGGTGAAGATGAATATGCGCCTCGACCTCGATGCGCCCGACACCATGCGCACGCTGCGCAAGGAGGACATCCTCGCCGTCATCAAGACGCTGGTCGGCTCTGCGCGACGGCAAGGGCGAGATCGACGACATCGATCATCTCGGCAACCGCCGGGTGCGCTCGGTGGGCGAGCTCATGGAGAATCAGTACCGCGTCGGTCTGCTGCGCATGGAGCGCGCCATCAAGGAGCGCATGAGCTCGGTCGATATCGACACGGTGATGCCGCAGGACCTGATCAACGCCAAGCCCGCGGCCGCCGCGGTGCGCGAGTTCTTCGGCTCCTCGCAGCTGTCGCAGTTCATGGACCAGACCAACCCGCTGTCGGAGATCACCCACAAGCGGCGCCTGTCGGCGCTTGGCCCGGGCGGTCTGACGCGCGAGCGCGCGGGCTTCGAGGTGCGCGACGTGCATCCGACCCATTACGGCCGCATCTGCCCGATCGAGACGCCGGAAGGTCCGAATATCGGCCTCATCAATTCGCTGGCGACATTCGCGCGGGTGAACAAATACGGCTTCATCGAGAGCCCGTATCGCCGCGTGGTGAAGTCCAAGGTGACCGACGAGGTGGTCTATCTCTCGGCCATGGAAGAGGCGCGCTACATCATCGCGCAGGCCAATGCGCAGCTGAACCCGAACGGCACCTTCGTCGAGGACCTCATCGTCTGCCGTCATGCGGGCGACGTGGAGCTTTACCCGCGGGAGAAGGTCGACCTCATCGACGTGTCGCCGAAGCAGCTCGTGTCGGTCGCGGCCGCGCTCATTCCGTTCCTCGAGAACGACGACGCCAACCGCGCGCTGATGGGCTCGAACATGCAGCGTCAGGCCGTGCCGCTGATCACGGCGGAGGCGCCGCTGGTCGGCACCGGCATGGAAGAGGTCGTGGCGCGCGATTCGGGCGCCGCCATCGGCGCGCGCCGCACCGGCGTGGTCGATCAGGTGGACGCGACCCGTATCGTCATCCGGGCGACGGAGGAGACCGATCCTTCGAAGTCGGGCGTCGACATCTACAATCTGCGCAAGTTCCAGCGCTCCAACCAGAACACCTGCATCAACCAGCGGCCGCTGGTGCGCGTGGGCGATAACGTCCAGGCGGGCGAGATCATCGCCGACGGTCCGTCGACCGATCTCGGCGAGCTGGCGCTCGGCCGCAACGTGCTCGTCGCGTTCATGCCGTGGATGGGCTACAACTTCGAGGACTCCATCCTCATCTCCGAGCGCGTCGTGCGCGATGACGTGTTCACCTCGATCCATATCGAGGAGTTCGAGGTCATGGCCCGCGACACCAAGCTCGGGCCGGAGGAGATCACGCGCGACATTCCGAACGTCTCGGAAGAGGCGCTCAAGAATCTCGACGAGGCCGGCATCGTCTATATCGGCGCCGAGGTGAACCCGGGCGACATCCTGGTGGGCAAGATCACGCCGAAGGGCGAGAGCCCGATGACGCCGGAGGAGAAGCTGCTCCGCGCCATCTTCGGCGAGAAGGCCTCCGACGTGCGCGATACCTCGCTCAAGCTGCCGCCCGGCGTGTCCGGCACGGTGGTCGAGGTGCGCGTGTTCAACCGCCACGGCGTCGAGAAGGACGAGCGCGCCATGGCGATCGAGCGCGAGGAGATCGAGCGGCTCGCCAAGGACCGCGACGACGAGCTCGCGATCCTCGACCGCAACGTCTATGGCCGTCTCAGGGACGTCCTGATGCACAAGGTGGTGGCCAAGGGGCCGAAGAACATCAAGAAGGACGCCAAGATCACCGAGGCGCTGCTCGACGAGGTGCCGCGCAGCCATTGGTGGGAGATCGCGCTCAAGAACGACAAGGCGATGGCCGAGGTCGAGGCGATCGGCCGCCAGTACGAAGAGGCCAAGAAGCGGCTCGAGCAGCGCTTCGTCGACAAGGTCGACAAGCTGCAGCGCGGCGACGAGCTGCCGCCCGGCGTGATGAAGATGGTCAAGGTCTTCGTCGCGGTGAAGCGCAAGATCCAGCCCGGCGACAAGATGGCCGGCCGTCACGGCAATAAGGGCGTGATCAGTCAGATCGTGCCGATCGAGGACATGCCCTATCTCGAGGACGGGACGCCGGTCGACATCGTGCTCAACCCGCTCGGCGTGCCGAGCCGCATGAATGTGGGCCAGATCCTGGAGACCCATCTCGGCTGGGCCTGCCGCGGCCTGGGCCGCAAGATCGGCGAGGCGCTGCACGCCTATCACGAGACGCAACAAGCCGAAGCCGCTGAAGGATCTGCTCAAGACCATCTACGGCGACGACAAGGCCGTGGCGGCGCTGAAGGACGATCAGCTCATCGAGGTGAGCGAGAGCCTGACGGCCGGCGTGCCGGTGGCGACGCCGGTGTTCGACGGCGCGCATGAGGGCGACGTCTCCGAGCTGCTCGAGGCGGCGGGGCTCGATTCGTCCGGCCAGGTGACGCTGTTATGACGGCCGTTCGGGCGAGGAGTTCGAGCGCAAGGTGACGGTGGGCTACATCTATATGCTGAAGCTCCACCACCTCGTGGACGACAAGATCCACGCGCGCTCGATCGGTCCGTACAGCCTGGTCACCCAGCAGCCGCTCGGCGGTAAGGCGCAGTTCGGCGGCCAGCGCTTCGGCGAGATGGAGGTGTGGGCGCTCGAAGCGTACGGCGCCGCCTACACGCTGCAGGAGATGCTGACCGTGAAATCCGACGACGTCGCCGGCCGTACCAAAGTGTACGAGGCGATCGTCCGCGGCGACGACACGTTCGAGGCGGGTATCCCCGAGTCGTTCAACGTCCTCGTCAAGGAAATGCGTGCCTTGGGACTGAATGTCGAGTTGGTGCAGCCAAAGCCTGAGGAGCAGCAGCCGCAACGGGCGCGGCTGCCGCGGCCCGCGGCTGAATGAGCCTTAGCCCCCTCTAGGCTCGACTTCGCACCAGACGACGACCAACCGAAGGGCGGCAAGCCCGCCCATTGGGAGACAAGAGAATGAACCAAGATATCGCCAACCTCTTTAACCCTCAGACGCAGCAGCAGAATTTCGATCAGATCCGCATCGGCATCGCGAGCCCTGAGAAAATTCTGTCGTGGTCGTATGGGGAGATCAAGAAGCCGGAGACGATCAACTACCGCACCTTCAAGCCGGAGCGCGACGGCCTGTTCTGCGCGCGCATCTTCGGCCCGGTGAAGGACTACGAGTGCTTGTGCGGCAAGTACAAGCGCATGAAGTACAAGGGCGTCATCTGCGAGAAGTGCGGCGTCGAGGTGACGCTCGCCAAGGTCCGGCGCGAGCGCATGGGCCATATCGAGCTGGCCGCGCCGGTCGCACATATCTGGTTCCTGAAGTCGCTGCCCTCCCGCATCGGCCTTCTGCTCGACATGACGCTGAAGGATCTGGAGCGGGTGCTCTATTTCGAGAACTACATCGTGCTCGAGCCGGGGCTCACCTCGCTCAAGCCGCTGCAGCTCCTGTCGGAGGACGAGTATCTCCAGGCGCAGGACGATTTCGGCGAGGATTCGTTCACGGCGTCGATCGGCGCGGAGGCCATTCGCGAGCTCCTGAAGGGTCTCGATCTGGAGAAGATCGCCGCCGACCTGCGCGTGGAGATTGCCGAGTCGACTTCGGAGCTTAAGCCCAAGAAGCTCGCCAAGCGTCTGAAGGTGGTCGAGGCCTTCATTCAGTCCGGCAACAAGCCGGAGTGGATGATCCTGACCGTGGTTCCGGTCATTCCGCCGGAGCTGCGGCCGCTGGTGCCGCTCGACGGCGGCCGCTTCGCGACCTCCGACCTCAACGATCTCTACCGCCGCGTCATCAACCGGAACAACCGTCTGAAGCGGCTGATGGAGCTGCGCGCGCCGGACATCATCATCCGCAACGAGAAGCGCATGCTGCAAGAGGCGGTCGATGCGCTGTTCGACAACGGACGGCGTGGCCGCGTCATCACCGGCGCCAACAAGCGTCCGCTGAAGTCGCTCGCCGACATGCTGAAGGGCAAGCAGGGCCGGTTCCGTCAGAATCTGCTCGGCAAGCGCGTCGACTATTCGGGCCGCTCGGTGATCGTGGTCGGGCCTGAGCTCAAGCTGCATCAGTGCGGTCTGCCGAAGAAGATGGCGCTCGAGCTGTTCAAGCCGTTCATCTACGCGCGGCTCGACGCCAAGGGCCATGCCGCCACGGTGAAGCAGGCGAAGAAGCTGGTGGAGAAAGAGAAGCCGGAGGTGTGGGATATCCTCGATGAGGTGATCCGCGAGCACCCGGTTCTGCTCAACCGCGCGCCGACGTTGCATCGCCTCGGCATTCAGGCGTTCGAGCCGATCCTGATCGAGGGCAAGGCGATCCAGCTGCATCCGCTCGTCTGCGCGGCGTTCAACGCCGACTTCGACGGCGACCAGATGGCCGTGCACGTGCCGCTGTCGCTCGAGGCGCAGCTTGAGGCGCGCGTCCTGATGATGTCGACCAACAACATCCTGCACCCGGCCAACGGTTCGCCGATCATCGTGCCGTCGCAGGATATCGTGCTCGGCCTCTACTACCTGTCGCTGATCATGGACAACGAGCCGGGCGAGGGCATGATGTTCGGCAACGTGGCCGAGATCCATCATGCGCTCGACTCCAAGGCCGTGAGCCTGCACGCCAAGATCAAGGGCCGTTTCATCACCAAGGACGAGAACGGCAACGACGTGTCGCATATCTACGACACGACGCCCGGCCGCATGCTGCTCGGCGAGCTTCTGCCGCGGCGGCCGGAGATCAGCTTCGACCTGGTGAACAAGCTCCTCACCAAGAAGGAGATCTCCAACATGATCGACGTGGTCTATCGCCACTGCGGTCAGAAGGAGACGGTTATCTTCTGCGACAAGATCATGGGTCTTGGCTTCCGCTATGCGTGCCGCGCCGGCATCTCGTTCGGCAAGGACGACATGGTGATCCCGGAGACCAAGGACGACATCGTTCACAAGACGACCGAGCTCGTGCGCGAGTACGAGCAGCAGTACAATGACGGCCTCATCACCCGCGGCGAGAAGTACAACAAGGTGGTCGACACCTGGACCGAGTGCACCGAGCTCGTCGCCAAGGAGATGATGAAGCGCATCTCCTCGGTCGAGGTGGACAAGGAGACCGGCCGCGAGAAGCCGATCAACTCGATCTACATGATGTCGCATTCCGGCGCGCGTGGTTCGCCCGCTCAGATGAAGCAGCTTGCCGGCATGCGCGGTCTGATGACCAAGCCGTCGGGCGAGATCATCGAGACGCCGATCATCTCCAACTTCAAGGAGGGGCTGTCGGTGCTCGAGTACTTCAACTCGACCCACGGCGCCCGCAAAGGCTTGGCCGATACGGCTCTGAAGACGGCGAACTCGGGCTATCTCACGCGGCGTCTCGTCGACGTGGCGCAGGATTGCATCGTCACCGAGGAGGATTGCGGGACGACGGAAGGTATCACCGCCCGCGCCATCCTCGAGGCCGGCGAGGTGACCGTGTCGCTCGGCCAGCGCGTGCTTGGCCGGACCACCGTCGACAACGTCAAGAACCCGGCGACCGGCAAGGTCATCGTCAAGGCCGGCGAGCTGATCGAGGAGGAGCAGGTCGAGGAGATCGAGAACGCGCGGGTCCAGGAGATCCGCATCCGCTCGGCGCTGACTTGCGAAACCCGCAACGGCATCTGCGGCAAGTGCTACGGGCGCGATCTCGCCCGCGGCACGCCCGTCAATATGGGCGAGGCCGTCGGTGTCATTGCCGCGCAGTCGATCGGCGAGCCGGGCACCCAGCTCACCATGCGCACCTTCCATTTGGGCGGTGTGGCGAGCTCCAAGGTGGTCGATCAGTCCTCGCTCGAGTCGAACTTCGACGGCGTGGTGAAGATCAAGCAGCGCAACGTCGTCGAGGACTCGCAAGGCCGGCACATGGTCATGGGCCGTAACACGGCGATCGTGATCGTGGACGAGGAGGGCACCGAGCGTGCCGTCCACCGTCTGCCGTACGGCACCCATCTGCGGGTTGACGAGGGCGACAAGGTCAAGCGCGGCGATCGTCTCGCCGAGTGGGATCCTTACACGCGGCCCGTGCTCACGGAGATCGAGGGCACGGTCGAGTTCGAGGATCTGGTCGAGGGCGTGTCGGTCAGCGAGCAGCGCGACGAGTCGACCGGTATCACCAACAGCGTGATCATCGACTGGCGTGCGTCGCCCCGCGGCGTCGACCTCCGGCCCGCGATGGTGATCAAGGACAAGAAGGGCAAGATCGGCAAGCTGTCACGAGGCGGCGAGGCGCGTTACCTGCTTCCCGTCGACGCGGTGCTGTCGGTCGAGCCTGGCAGTGAGGTGAAGGCTGGCGACGTGCTGGCCCGTATCCCGATGGAAAGCGCCAAGACCCGCGACATCACGGGCGGTCTGCCGCGCGTGGCCGAGCTGTTCGAGGCGCGGCGTCCGAAGGATCACGCCATCATCGCCGAGATCTCGGGCGTGGTGACGCTCGGCCGCGACTACAAGAACAAGCGGCGCATCACCATTACGCCGGACGAGGAAGGCCATGGAGCCGGTCGAGTTCCTGATTCCCAAAGGCCGGCATCTGACGGTGCAGGAGGGCGACCGCATCGAGAAGGGCGAGTACCTGCTCGACGGCCACCCGGCGCCGCACGATATCCTGGCCATTAAGGGTGTCGAGGAGCTCGCCAACTATCTCGTCAACGAGATCCAGGAGGTCTACCGGCTGCAGGGCGTGACCATCAACGATAAGCATATCGAGGTCATCGTCCGGCAGATGCTCCAGAAGACCGAAGTGGACGATCCGGGCGACACCGAGTACCTCAAGGGCGAGCAGGTCGACCGCATCGACCTCGACGATGCCAATACGGTGGCCGTGGCCAATGGCGGCAAGCCCGCTACGGGCCAGCCGGTTCTGCTCGGCATCACCAAGGCGAGCCTCCAGACGCGGTCGTTCATCTCGGCGGCCTCGTTCCAGGAGACCACGCGGGTGCTCACCGACGCCGCCGTGAACGGCAAGGCTGATGCGCTGGAGGGCCTGAAAGAGAACGTCATCGTCGGCCGGCTCATTCCGGCCGGTACCGGCGGCATGCTCTCCAGGCTCAACAGAATCGCCTCCCATCGGGACGATCTGATCCTCGAGGAGCGGCAGCGGGCCGCCCAAGAGGCGATCGACCACGAGGAGGGCGAGGAAGCCGAGGAGGGCGCTTCGGCCTAGGAGTTTCGGAGCCAAACGGGGGCTGGCTGCCAGAGTTGCGCGTCTCTGGCCTCCGGCCCCCGGAAATCCGGCACTTCTACCCTTGACGATAGAAGAATCGGCCTGATAAAACGCGCGAACTCTCTCGGCAGGCGGTAGCCCAACTTTTCTGGTTGCCTTCGGGTGCGGGTTAGACGCTGCTGGACTAACCGGGATCAAATCGGGGTCAAGATCTTGGGGGTCACGCCCTCCAAGATCCTCTGTATTGAGGCGCTGAAGGACGCGGGGTTCGCCCGCACTTCGGCTCTAGTGATGTGGGCTTTTGCCCTTCGGATGAATTAGGCGTTCGCGCCAGCAAGTGATTGGATTAAAGGCTGCCATGCCGACGATTCAGCAATTGATCCGCAAGCCGCGCCAACAGCCGGTGAAGCGGAACAAAGTACCGGCCATGCAGGCCTGCCCGCAAAAGCGGGGGGTGTGCACGCGCGTCTACACCACGACTCCGAAGAAGCCGAACTCGGCGCTTCGGAAGGTGGCTCGCGTGCGGCTGACCAACCAGCTCGAGGTGACGAGCTATATCCCGGGTGAGGGCCACAACCTGCAGGAGCACTCGGTGGTGATGATCCGGGGCGGCCGCGTCAAGGACCTTCCTGGCGTGCGCTACCACATCATCCGCGGCGTGCTCGACACCCAAGGCGTCAGTGCCCGCCGGCAGCGGCGTTCGAAATACGGAGCCAAACGGCCCAAATAGTTGGGCCGTTTTTGCGTCTTTAGGAAAACGGATCAGACGATATGTCGAGGCGGCACAGAGCTGAGAAGCGCGAGATCATTCCCGATCCCAAGTTCGGGGATATGGTGCTCACCAAATTCATGAATTCCATCATGAAGGAAGGCAAGAAGTCCGCCGCCGAGCGGATTGTCTATGGCGCGCTCGATCAGATGGAGAGCAAGGCCAAGCAGAACCCGATCGAGCTGTTCCATCAGGCGCTGCACAACGTGATGCCGGCGTTGGAGGTTCGCTCCCGCCGCGTCGGTGGCGCCACCTATCAGGTTCCGGTCGAGGTCAGGCTCGACCGCCGTCAGGCGCTTGCGATCCGCTGGATCATTTCTGCGGCGCGCGGGCGTAACGAGAACACCATGGTCGAGCGCCTTTCGGGCGAGCTGCTCGACGCCGTCAACAACCGCGGGACTGCGGTGAAGAAGCGCGAAGACACGCACCGCATGGCGGAAGCGAACCGCGCCTTCTCGCATTACCGCTGGTAACTCCTAAGGACTTCGAACGATGCCTCGCACCACCCCCCTTGAGGACTACCGCAATATCGGGATCATGGCGCATATCGACGCCGGCAAGACCACGACCACCGAGCGTGTCCTCTACTACACGGGTAAGAGCCACAAGATCGGCGAGGTCCATGACGGCGCTGCCACCATGGACTGGATGGAGCAGGAGCAAGAGCGCGGCATCACCATCACGTCGGCCGCGACGACCGCGTTCTGGAACGACAAACGCGTCAACATCATCGACACGCCCGGCCACGTGGACTTCACCATCGAAGTGGAGCGCTCGCTTCGCGTGCTCGACGGCGCGGTCGCGCTGCTCGACGCCAACCAGGGCGTAGAGCCGCAGACCGAGACGGTATGGCGTCAGGCCGACAAGTATGGCGTGCCGCGCATGATCTTCGTCAACAAGATGGACAAGATCGGCGCCGACTTCTTCATGTCGGTCAGAATGATCAAGGAGCGCCTCGGCGCGAACCCGCTCGTGATTCAGCTGCCGGTCGGCGCGGAATCGAACTTTGCCGGCATCGTCGATCTCGTTCGCATGAAGGCGGTCGTCTGGGACGATGAGGGTTTGGGCGCGACCTTCCATGACGAGGATATCCCGGCCGATCTCGTGGATGTCGCCAAGGAGTATCATGACAAGCTCGTGGAGCAGGCCGTCGAGCTCGACGAGGCTTCGATGGAGGCCTATCTCGAAGGCAAGGAGATCCCCGCCGAGAAGGTCAAGGAGCTGATCCGCAAAGGCACGATCAATCTCGACTTCGTGCCGGTTCTGTGCGGCTCGGCGTTCAAGAACAAAGGCGTGCAGCCGCTGCTCGACGCGGTCGTCGACTATCTGCCGTCGCCGCTCGACGTGCCGGCAATCAAGGCCATCGACGCGAAGACCGACGCGGAAGTGAGCCGGCCGCCGTCCGATGACGCGCCGCTGTCCATGCTGGCCTTCAAGATCATGAACGACCCGTTCGTCGGCTCGCTGACCTTCTGCCGCATCTATTCCGGCAAGGTGGAGACCGGCACGAGCCTGCTCAACACGGTGAAGGACAAGAAAGAGCGCATCGGCCGCATGCTGCTCATGCACGCCAATCACCGCGAGGACATCAAGGAGGCCTATACCGGCGACATCGTCGCCATTGCCGGCCTCAAGGACGTGACCACCGGCGACACGCTCTGCGATGCCAACAAGCCGGTGATCCTGGAGCGCATGGAGTTCCCCGATCCCGTGATCGAGGTGGCCGTGGAGCCCAAGACCAAGAGCGACCAGGAGAAGCTCGGCGTCGCGCTGCATCGCCTGGCCCAAGAGGATCCCTCGTTCCGCGTCTCGGTCGACCACGAATCCGGCCAAACCATCATCAAGGGCATGGGCGAGCTACATCTCGATATCATCGTCGACCGCATGCGCCGCGAGTTCAATGTCGAGGCCAATGTCGGCGCGCCGCAGGTGGCTTACCGCGAGACGGTGTCGAAGAAGGCCGAGATCGACTACACCCACAAGAAGCAGACCGGCGGCTCGGGCCAGTTCGCCCGCGTCAAGCTCACTATCGAGCCGAACGAGCAGGGCAAGGGCTACGAATTCGAGAACAAGGTCGTCGGCGGCAACGTGCCGAAGGAGTACGTCCCCGGCGTGCAGAAGGGCGTCCAGAGCGTCATCGACGCGGGCGTTCTGGCTGGCTTCCCGATCCTCGATGTGAAGGTCACGCTGACGGACGGCGCCTATCACGACGTCGACTCGAGCGTCATGGCGTTCGAGATCGCGTCCCGTGCGGCGTTCCGCGAGGGCGCCATGAAGGCCGGGCCCAAGCTGCTCGAGCCCATGATGAAGGTCGAGGTGGTGACGCCGGAAGACTATGTCGGCGGCATCATTGGCGATCTGACGAGCCGCCGCGGGCAGGTCCGTGGCCAGGAGAGCCGCGGCAACGCCGCGGTAATCAACGCCATGGTGCCGCTCGCCAACATGTTCGGTTACGTGAACACGCTGCGTTCGATGAGCCAGGGCCGGGCCCAGTTCACGATGCAGTTTGATCATTACGCGCAAGTGCCACAGGCGGTTGCCGAAGAGGTGCAAGCCAAGTTTGCCTGAGACATCAGGTTTTTAGAGTTAGCTTTTGGTGAGAAGGATGGAGAGCCAACATGGCTAAGGCAAAATTCGAGCGGAAGAAGCCGCATTGCAACATCGGGACCATTGGTCATGTCGATCACGGCAAGACGACGCTGACAGCCGCGATCACCAAGGTGTTGGCTGAGAAGGGCGGCGCGGAGTTCACCGCCTACGACCAGATCGACAAGGCGCCGGAAGAGAAGGCGCGCGGCATCACCATTTCGACCGCGCACGTCGAGTACGAGACCGACAACCGGCACTATGCCCACGTCGACTGTCCCGGCCACGCGGACTACGTGAAGAACATGATCACCGGTGCCGCGCAGATGGACGGTGCCATCCTCGTGGTGTCGGCCGCTGACGGTCCCATGCCGCAGACCCGCGAGCACATCCTGCTTGCGCGTCAGGTCGGTGTGCCGGCGCTCGTTGTCTTCATGAATAAGGTCGACCAGGTCGACGATCCGGAGCTGCTTGACCTTGTCGAACTCGAGGTGCGCGAACTTCTGTCGAAGTACGAGTTTCCCGGCGACGATATTCCGATCGTCAGGGGCTCGGCGCTCAAAGCCTTGGAAGGCGATGCCAGCGAGACCGGCGCCCAGTCGATCTATGCGCTGATGGAGGCCGTCGACTCCTACATTCCGCAGCCGGACCGTCCCGTGGACAAGCCGTTCCTGATGCCGATCGAGGACGTGTTCTCGATCTCCGGCCGCGGTACCGTGGTCACCGGCCGTATCGAGCGTGGTGTGGTCAAGGTCGGCGAGGAAGTCGAGATCGTCGGCATCAAGCCCACGACCAAGACCACCGTCACCGGCGTCGAGATGTTCCGTAAGCTGCTCGATCAGGGCCAGGCGGGCGACAACGTGGGTTGTCTGCTCCGCGGCGTCGATCGCGAGGCGGTGGAGCGTGGCCAGGTGCTGGCCAAGCCCGGCTCGGTGACGCCCCACACGAAGTTCAAGGCCGAGGCCTACATCCTCACCAAGGAAGAGGGTGGCCGCCACACGCCGTTCTTCGGCAACTATCGTCCGCAGTTCTACTTCCGCACCACCGACGTGACCGGCGTCGTGGAGCTGCCGGAAGGCACCGAGATGGTGATGCCGGGCGACAATATTGCGATGACCGTCGAGCTGATTGTGCCGATCGCCATGGAGGAGAAGCTTCGCTTCGCCATCCGTGAGGGCGGCCGTACCGTCGGCGCCGGCGTGGTGTCGTCGATCATCGAGTAACTGAGATCAGGGGCGCGTCGCTTAAAGCGGCGCGCTCCTTAACTTGAGGCCGTCGAGATGCAGAGCCAGACCATAAGAATCAGGCTGAAAGCCTACGACCATCGCATTCTCGATGCGTCGACCAAGGAAATCGTCAACACGGCGAAACGCACCGGTGCGGAAGTTCGCGGGCCCATCCCGCTACCGACTCGTATCGAGAAGTTCACCGTGAACCGCTCACCGCATATCGACAAGAAGAGCCGCGAGCAGTTCGAGATGCGTACGCACAAGCGGCTGCTCGATATCGTCGATCCCACGCCGCAGACGGTCGATGCGCTGATGAAGCTCGATCTCGCCGCCGGCGTCGACGTCGAGATCAAGCTCTAAGCGCGGCACGGGACGAGGCAAGGACAAGTTCGATGCGATCAGGTGTCATCGCGCAAAAGGTCGGCATGACCAGGATCTTCACCGATGCCGGGGAGCACATCCCGGTCACGGTGTTGCGCTTGGAGAATTGCCAGGTCGTCGGCCAGCGCACCGCCGAGAAGAACGGTTATACGGCCGTCCAGCTCGGCGCCGGCCGGCGCAAGGTGAAGCGTTTGACCCGCGCGGAGCGCGGTGGTTTCGCCGTGGCCAACGTCGAGCCGAAGCGGAAGGTCGCCGAGTTTCGCGTGAGCCCGGACAATATGATCGACGTGGGCACGGAGATCACCGCCGACCATTTTGTCGAAGGGCAATACGTGGACGTCTCCGGCACGTCGATCGGTAAAGGTTTCGCCGGTGGCATGAAGCGCCACGGCTTTGGGGGCTTGCGGGCGAGCCATGGTGTGTCGGTCAGCCACCGCAGCCTCGGCTCGACAGGTCAGTGCCAGGACCCGGGCAAGGTCTTCAAGGGCAAGAAGATGGCCGGGCATATGGGCGACGTCAGCGTCACCACGCAGAATCTGCGTGTGGTGAAGACGGACGCCGAGCGTGGGTTGATCATGATCCGTGGCGCCGTGCCCGGCGCCAAAGGCGGCTGGGTCCTGCTCAGGGATGCCGTGAAGCGCGCGCTGCCCGACGCGGCGCCGAAGCCTGGCGCCTTCCGTAAAGGCGCGGGCGACGAGACGAGACAAGCCAAGCAGGCTGAGCCAGCGGCGGCAGAAGCTGCCGAGGCGCAGCCGGCAGAGGGCGGGGATAAAGCGTGATGAAAGCGGACGTAACAACGCTCGACGCCAAGAAGGCGGGCACCGTCGATCTCTCGGACGAGGTGTTCGGGCTCGAGCCCCGCGCCGATCTCCTGCATCGCATGGTGCTTTATCAGCTCGCCAAGCGGCGGGCCGGCACGGCCTCGTCCAAGGATCGCTCGGAGATCAATGGGACCACGGCCAAGATGTTCCGGCAGAAAGGTACGGGCCGGGCGCGTCACGGCAGCAGGAAGGCGCCGCTCTTCCGCGGCGGCGGCAAGGCGTTCGGGCCGAAGCCGCGCAGCCACGCTATCGATCTGCCGAAGAAGGTCAGGGCGCTCGCGCTCAAGCATGCACTGTCGTCCAAGGCCAAGACCGATACGCTGGTCGTGCTCAACTCTTGCGAGCTGAAAGAGTCCAAGACCAAGGCGCTGAAGTCGCGCTTCACCAAGCTCGGGTTGGGTTCGGTGTTGATTGTCGATGGTGCGGCGGTTGAGGACAGCTTTGCCCGCGCGGCGCGCAATATTCCTCAGGTCGATGTGCTGCCGGTGCAGGGCATCAATGTGTACGACATTTTGCGGCACGAGAAGCTCGTGCTGACCAAGGCGGCGCTCGAGGCGCTGGAGGCACGGTTCAAATGAGCTCGCTTGCTGCATATGACGTGATCCTCTCGCCGGTCATCACCGAGAAGTCGAGCGAGGCATCCGAGGCGAACCAAGTGGTGTTCAAGGTGCGCCTGGATGCGACTAAGCCGCAGATCAAGGCCGCAGTCGAGCAGCTGTTCGGCGTCAAGGTGCTGGCGGTGAACACGCTGACCCGTAAGGGCAAGACCAAGCGCTTCCGCGGTATCGAGGGGCGCCAAAAGGACATGAAGAAAGCGATCGTCAAGCTCGCCGAGGGCGAGAAGATCGACGTGACGACGAGGATCTGACGAGATGGCGCTCAAGAAGTACAAGCCGACCACGCCGAGCCAGCGTCAGCTGGTGCTCGTCGATCGCAGCGCTCTGTGGAAGGGCAAGCCCGTCAAGGCGCTGACCGAAGGCTTGAGCAAGTCCGGCGGACGCAACAACACGGGCCGCATTTCCCTGTGGCATCGCGGTGGTGGCCACAAGCGCACCTACCGCGTGGTGGATTTCAAGCGCGGCAAGCGTGGCGTGCCGGCGACCGTGGAGCGGCTCGAATACGATCCGAACCGGACTGCGTTCATCGCCCTCATCAAGTATGAGGACGGTGATCTGTCCTATATCTTGGCGCCGCAGCGGCTTGCACCCGGCGACACGGTAATCGCGGACGAGAAGGCGGACGTGAAGCCCGGTAACGCCATGCCGCTCGCCAACATGCCGATCGGCACCATCGTCCACAATGTGGAGATGAAGCCGGGCAAAGGCGGCCAGATCGCGCGCGCGGCGGGGGCTTACGTGCAGCTCGTGGGCCGCGACGCGGGCTACGCGATCCTGAGGCTCAACTCTGGTGAGACGCGCATGGTGCCGTCCGAGTGCATGGCGACTGTTGGCGCGGTGTCCAATCCGGACAACTCCAACGTGTCGTTCGCCAAGGCGGGACGCATGCGGTGGAAGGGGCGCAAGCCCGTGGTTCGTGGTGTGGCCATGAACCCAGTCGATCATCCCCATGGCGGTGGCGAGGGCCGTACGTCTGGCGGCCGCCACCCGGTCACGCCCTGGGGCAAGTCGACCAAGGGCAAGAAGACACGCTCTAACAAGGCGAGCGACAAGTTCATTCTGCGCAGCCGCCATCAGAAGAAGAAGAAGGGGTAACGCACGTGGCACGTTCGATCTGGAAAGGCCCGTTCGTCGACGGCTATCTCTTGAAGAAGGCGGAGAAGGCGCGTGGGAGCGGCTCTAACGCCATCATCAAGATGTGGTCGCGCCGCTCGACCATCCTGCCGCAGTTCGTGGGGCTGACCTTCGGTGTCCATAACGGCCAGAAGCACATTCCGGTGCTCGTGACCGAGGACATGGTGGGGCACAAGTTCGGCGAGTTTTCGCCGACGAGGACTTATCACGGCCACACTGCCGACCGCAAAGCGAAGAAGGGCAGGTAGTCATGGGCAAGCCGCAACGCGAGCGCACGCTCAAAGAAAACGAGGCGAGGGCCGTGACCCGGCTCATTCGCGTGAGCCCGCAGAAGCTCAACCTGGTTGCCCAGCTGATCCGCGGCAAGAAGGTCGACCGTGCGCTTGCCGATCTCACCTTCTCGCGCAAGCGCGTCGCCAAGGACGTGAAGAAGACGCTCGAGTCGGCCATTGCCAACGCCGAGAACAATCACGATCTCGACGTCGATGCGCTGATCGTGTCCGAAGCCTATGTGGGCAAGAACATCGTGATGAAGCGGCTTCGTGCGCGAGCACGCGGCCGGGCCGCTCGCATCCTGAAACCGTTTTCGCAAATGACCGTGGTCGTGCGCCAAGTCGAGGAGTCCGCTTAATGGGACAGAAGGTCAATCCGATCGGGCTTAGGCTCGGCGTCAACCGTACCTGGGATTCGCGCTGGTTCGCCTCTAGAGGCGAGTACGCGCAGCTCCTGCATGAAGACTTGAAGATGCGCGAGCACATCCTCAATTCGCGCAAGCAGGCCGGCATCTCCAAGGTGGTCATCGAGCGCCCGCACAAGAAGTGCCGGGTGACGGTATACACCGCGCGTCCGGGCATACTGATCGGCAAGAAGGGCGCCGACATCGAGAAGCTCCGCCGCGAGGTCGCCAGCATGACGGACTCCGAGGTGCACCTGAACATCGTCGAGGTGCGTAAGCCCGAGGTCGACGCCACGCTGGTGGCAGAAGGCATTGCCCAGCAGCTCGAGCGCCGCGTGGCGTTCCGCCGGGCAATGAAGCGGGCGGTGCAGTCGGCGATCCGCATGGGCGCGCTCGGCATCCGCATCAATTGCGCGGGCCGGCTGGGCGGCGCGGAGATCGCGCGCATGGAGTGGTACCGCGAGGGCCGGGTGCCGCTACATACACTGCGCGCCAATATCGATTACGGCACGGCGCTCGGACGCACCGCGTACGGGATCATCGGCATCAAGGTGTGGATCTTCAAGGGCGAGATCATGGAGCACGATCCCATGGGCCAGGAGAACAAGGCACTCGAGGCACAAGAAGGCGGCCGCTCGACCGGACGCCGCGAACCCGCTCCGGCGCAGGGCTAAGGGGCAAGGCTTAAGTCATGCTGCAACCGAAACGCACAAAGTTCCGCAAAGCCCATAAGGGGCGCATCAAAGGCGCCGCTAAGGGCGCGACCGCGCTCACTTTCGGCACGTTCGGGCTGAAGGCGCAGGAGCCTGCCCGCATCACCGCGCGGCAGATCGAGGCGGCGCGGCGCGCTATGACCCGCCAGATGAAGCGTGCAGGCCGTGTGTGGATCCGCATCTTCCCGGATGTGCCGGTGTCGAAGAAGCCGACCGAGGTGCGCATGGGTAAGGGCAAGGGCACGCCGGAGTTCTGGGCGGCCAGGGTGAAGCCGGGCCGCATCATGTTCGAGATCGACGGTGTGAACGAGGCGGTGGCGCGGGAGTCCCTGCGGCTTGCCGCCGCCAAGCTTCCCATCAAGACGCGCGTCGTGGCGCGCATCGAGGGCTAGGGCGATGAAGGCGAGCCACGTGCACGATATGACGATCGATCAGCTCAATGACGAGCTGGTCAAGCTGAAGAAAGAGCAGTTCAACTTGCGCTTCCAGGCGGCCTCCGGGCAGCTTGAGAATACGGCGCGGGTGAGAGCGGTCAGGCGCGATATTGCGCGGGTCAAGACGGTGGCGCGGCAGAAGAGCGCCGCAGCGAAGGCTTAAAGGTAGGAACGATGCCGAAACGAGTTCTGCTTGGGGTCGTGGTCAGCGACAAGAACGACAAGACCGTGGTGGTCAAAGTCGAGCGCCGCTTCACGCATCCCCTGTTCAAAAAGACGGTGCGCCGGACCAAGAACTATCACGCCCATGACGAGAAAAACGAATTCAAGGTGGGCGAGAAGGTGTGGATCGAGGAGTGCGCGCCGATCTCACGACAGAAGCGATGGACGGTGCTGCCGCGCGAGCAAGCAGCGGTTTAAGGAAATGGATGCGGGCTTTTGAGGCCTGAGCAAGGGCAGATGCCATGATTCAGATGCAGACCAATCTCGATGTGGCCGACAACTCCGGTGCAAAGCGCGTGCAATGCATCAAGGTGCTCGGCGGCTCGAAGCGCAAATACGCTTCGATCGGCGATACCGTCGTGGTCAGCGTCAAGGAGGCGATCCCCCGCGGCCGCGTGAAGAAGGGGCAGGTGATGAAGGCTGTGATCGTGCGTACCGCGACCGGTGTGCGCCGTCCGGACGGTTCTCTCATCCGCTTCGACCGCAACGCCGCGGTTTTGGTCAACGCGCAAGGCGAGCCAGTGGGTACGCGCATCTTTGGCCCCGTCACGCGTGAGTTGAGGGCGAAGAAGCACATGAAGATCGTGTCGCTCGCGCCGGAGGTGCTTTGATGCCCAAGCTGAAGATCAAAAAGGGCGACCACGTCGTGGTGGTCACCGGCAAGGACAAGGGCAAGCACGGCGAGGTGCTGAAGATGCTGCCGGCGGAGAACCGGGCCATCGTCAAGGGCGTGGCCATGGTGCGCCGTCACCAGCGCCAGACCGCGTCTCAGGAGGGGGGCATTATCACCAAGGAAGCCCCCATCCATGTCTCGAACATCGCGCTGGAGGATCCCAAGGACGGGAAACCGACGCGCGTCGGCTACAAGTTTCTAAAGGACGGGCGCAAGGTTCGTTTTGCCAGGCGTTCGGGCGAGGTCATCGATGGCTGAGCAGGCTTACATTCCGCGGCTCAAGACGCAGTATCTGGAGACGATCAAGGACGAGCTCACCAAGGAGTTCGGCTACCAGAACGTTATGCAGGTGCCGCGTCTCGACAAAGTGGTGCTCAACATGGGCGTGGGCGAGGGCGTCGCCGATTCCAAGAAGGTGACAGCCGCCGCCGCCCATCTCGGGCTGATCGCCGGCCAGCGACCGGTCATCACCAAGGCGCGGAAATCCGTCGCCACCTTCAAGCTGCGTGAGGGCATGCCGGTTGGCGCCAAGGTCACGCTGCGAAAGGACCGCATGTACGAGTTTATCGACCGGCTGGTGAATATCGCCTTGCCGCGGGTTCGGGACTTCCGTGGACTGAACCCGAAAAGCTTCGACGGAAGAGGCAATTACTCGATGGGGTTGAAAGAGCACATCATCTTCCCCGAGATCGATTACGACAAGGTGGAGGACGTGCTCGGTATGGACATCATCGTCTGCACCACCGCGCACACCGACGACGAGGCGCGCGCCTTGTTGAAGGGTTTGAACTTTCCGTTCCGCGGCGAAGGCAAGTGATTGCCCGAGCGGCGACAGGAGGACTGAATGGCTAAGACGAGCATGATTGAGCGGAATAAGAAGCGGCAACGCCTCGCCAAGAAGTTTAACTTCCGGCGGACGCGACTGAAGGAGCTTGCCGCCGACCGCTCAATTCCGGCCGAGGAGCGCTTTGCGGCGAGGCTGAAGCTCGCCGAGTTGCCGCGCAACTCTTCGCCGACGCGTATTCGCAACCGTTGCGATCTCACCGGGCGTCCGCGCGGTTACTACCGCAAGCTTCGTATGTCGCGCATTGCGTTGCGCGATCTCGGAAGCAACGGGCTGATCCCCGGCATGGTTAAGTCGAGCTGGTAAGGACGATCGATGAGCATCAACGATCCTTTAGGCGATATGCTGACCCGCATCCGCAACGCGCAGATGCGGCACAAGGTCAAGGTGACAACGCCGGCCTCCAAGCTGCGTGAGCGCGTGCTCGACGTGCTGGCGGAGGAGGGCTATATCCGCGGTTACGCGCTCGTCGAGTACACCGGCGGCAAGTCCGAGTTCGAGATCGAGCTGAAGTATTTCGACGGCGAGCCGGTCATCAAGGACATCAAGCGGGTGTCGACTCCGGGCCGGCGCGTGTACTCCTCAGTGAAGGACCTGCCGACGGTCGCCAACGGCCTCGGCGTGGCCATTCTGTCGACGCCGAAGGGCGTCATGTCTGATTCCCGCGCACGTAACGAGAATGTCGGTGGCGAGATTCTCTGTAACGTGTTCTAGCGGAACGTATTGAAGCGAAGGTTGACCCATGTCGCGCATCGGCAAGAAACCAGTGGCAATTCCCGGCGGTGTTACCGCCGCGATTGACGGCCAGGAGGTCAAGGTGAAGGGGCCTAAGGGCGAGCTCAAGCACGTGCTCGTCGATCAGGTCATCGCCAAGGCCGGCGAGGACGGCATCGAGATCGCCATGCGCGAGGACACGAAGGAGGCGCGTGCCATGTGGGGCATGTCGCGGACCCTGGTCGCCAACCTCGTCACCGGCGTGACGGAAGGCTTTACCAAGAAGCTCGAGATCACCGGCGTCGGCTATCGCGCCGCGGTGCAGGGCCAGGCGCTGCAGCTGCAGCTCGGGTACAGCCACGACGTCCAATATCCCATTCCGCAAGGCATTCAGGTGCAGTGCCCGAAGCCGACGGAGATCGTGATCACCGGCATCGACAAGCAGCAGGTCGGCCAGGTCGCGGCGGAAATCAGACGGTTCAGGCCGCCGGAGCCTTACAAGGGCAAGGGCGTGCGCTATGCGGGCGAGTACATCCTCCGCAAGGAAGGCAAGAAGAAGTAGCGGGATCAGACCATGAGCGCATTGAACGATACATTTGTGCGGCGCTCGCGCCGGGTTCGCCACTCGCTGAAGCGGGCGGCCAACGGACGTGCGCGTCTGTCGGTGTTCCGCTCCTCGAAGCACATCTACGCGCAGGTGATCGACGACCGCGACGGCAAGACCGTGGCGGCGGCCTCGACCCTGGACAAGGATCTCAAGCTGCCCAAGGGCAGTGACACGGCGGCGGCGCAAGCCGTGGGCAAGCTCGTCGCCGAGCGGGCGGTCAAGGCCGGCGTCAAGGACGTCGTGTTCGACCGCGGCGGCTATCTCTATCACGGGCGCGTCAAGGCGCTCGCAGACGCGGCCCGCGAGGCCGGTCTGAACTTCTAAGGTTTTGAAGGAAAGGGTCTGACACGTGGCACGAGGTCCCCAATCACGCGGTCCGCAAGGCAGAGACCGCGACGACCGCGATAGCGAGTTTGTCGACAAGCTCGTGCACATCAATCGCGTAGCCAAGGTGGTCAAGGGCGGACGGCGCTTCGGCTTCGCCGCGCTGGTCGTGGTCGGCGATCAGAAGGGCCGGGTCGGTTTCGGCCACGGCAAGGCGCGCGAGGTGCCAGAGGCCATTCGTAAGGCGACGGAGGCGGCTAAGCGCAATCTGGTCAAAGTGCCCTTGCGCGAAGGCCGCACGCTGCACCACGACGTGCGCGGCCAGCACGGTGCCGGCAAGGTGGTTTTGCGCGCGGCGCCTCCGGGCACCGGCATCATCGCCGGCGGTCCGATGCGCGCAGTGTTCGAGACGCTCGGCATCCAGGACGTGGTGGCCAAGTCGCTCGGCAGTTCCAATCCCTACAACATGGTGCGGGCCACGTTCGATGCGTTGCGCCATGAGGACAGCCCGCGCGGCGTTGCGGCGCGGCGCGGCAAGAAGGTCAGCGAGATCGTGTCCCGCCGCCGTGATCAGGCGGGCGAGGGCGTCGAGGCCCAGGCCTAGCCTGCGTCCTCAAGAGCAAGGTTGAAGAGAGATGGCTGACAAGCAGAAGACGATCGTCGTGGAGCAGATTGGTAGCCCGATCCGCCGCCCCGGCAAGCAACGCGCGACCCTGATCGGGCTCGGCCTGAACAAGATGCACAAGCGGCGGACGCTGATCGACAGTCCCCAGGTGCGCGGTATGGTCGCCAAGGTCAGCCACCTGGTGCGCATTGTCGAGGACGAGGCTAAAGCCTAAGGAACGAGTGTTATGCGACTGAATGAGATCAGCGACCTGCCCGGCGCGACCAGGGCCAAGAAGCGGCTCGGCCGCGGCCCCGGCTCAGGCCTCGGCAAGACTTCGGGGCGCGGTCAGAAGGGCCAGAAGGCGCGCTCGGGCGTTGCCATCAAGGGCTTCGAAGGCGGTCAGATGCCGCTCGACCGGCGTCTGCCGAAGCGCGGCTTCAACAACATCTTCGCCAAGGATTTCAACGAGGTGAATGTCGGCCACGTGCAGCGCGCGATCGATGCCGGCAAGCTCGACGCCAAGGCGCCGATCACCGTCGATGCGCTGCTCGCGGCAGGGTTGATCCGGCGCGTGCGCGACGGCGTGCGGCTCCTTGGGAATGGCGAGATCAAGACAAAACTCGCCTTCGAGGTGACCGGGGCGTCGAGCGGTGCGGTCAAAGCCGTTGAGGCTGCCGGCGGTAGCGTGACGGTGACGCCGCTGCCGCGTCCGGAGGCCAAGGCTGACGGCAAAGGCAAGCCCAAAAAAGACCGCATGGCCGAGGCAAAGTCGGCCAAACCGAAGAAGGCCGAGGGGGCACCGGCGAAAAAGGCCGCGGCCAAGAAGCCCCGCGCCAAGAAGGACAAGTCCGAGTGAGGTCACGGCGGCCCGTTCTTGAGGCCGTCGCACCGCATCGGAGAAGGGAAGAGCGTAGATGGTTTCCGCCGCAGAACAGCTCGTCTCCAACCTGAACTTCGCGGCCTTTGCCAAGGCCGACGAGCTCAAGAAGCGCATCTGGTTCACGCTCGTCGCGCTCATCATCTACCGGCTGGGGACGTATATTCCGATCCCGGGCATCAACCCGCAGGCGTTGGCCGACGTGTTCCGTCACCAGCAGTCGGGCTTGCTTGGCATGTTCGACATGTTTTCCGGCGGCGCCGTTGGCCGTATGGCGATCTTCGCGCTCGGCATCATGCCGTACATCTCGGCATCGATCATCATCCAGCTTCTCACCACCGTGTCGCCGCATCTTGAGGCCCTCAAGAAGGAAGGCGAGCAGGGCCGGCGCCAGATCAACCAGTACACGCGCTACGGCACGGTGATCCTCGCCGCGCTCCAAGGCTACGGCATCGCCGTCGGGCTCGAGGGCGCCGGCAACGTGGTGACCGATCCCGGCTGGTTCTTCCGCGCCACCACCGTGTTCACGCTGGTGGGCGGCACCGTGTTCCTGATGTGGCTCGGCGAGCAGATCACGGCGCGGGGCGTCGGCAACGGCATCTCGCTGATCATCTTCACCGGCATCATCGCGCGTCTGCCCCATGCCTTGATCGGCACCTTGGAGCTCGGCAAAGAGGGCGCGCTGTCCACCGGTCTGATTGTTGCCCTCTTCGTCGGGGCGATCGGCGTCATCGCCGTCATCGTATATATGGAGCGGGCCCAGCGGCGGCTCCTTGTGCAGTATCCGAAGCGACAAGTGGGCAACCGCATGTTCCAGGGCGATGCCTCGCATCTGCCGCTCAAGCTGAACAGCGCCGGCGTCATCCCGCCGATCTTCGCCTCCTCGCTGCTGCTTTTGCCGATCACGGCGGCGAACTTCTCGGCCGGCCAAGGGCCCGACTGGTTGAACACCATTACCGCCATGCTCGGGCGCGGTCAGCCGCTGCACATCCTGATCTACGTGTCGCTGATCATCTTCTTCGCCTTCTTCTATACGGCGGTGGTGTTCAACCCGAAGGACACGGCCGACAATCTGAAGAAGTATGGCGGCTTCCTGCCGGGTATCAGGCCCGGTGAGCGCACGGCTGAGTATATCGACTACGTACTTACGCGGATCACGGTGCTCGGCGCGCTCTACCTCGCGGCGGTTTGTGTGCTGCCGGAGATCCTCATCTCTTATGCCGGCGTGCCGTTCTATTTCGGCGGCACCTCGCTCCTCATCGTGGTGAGCGTCACCATGGACACGGTAGCGCAAATTCAGAGCCATTTGCTCGCGCACCAATATGAGGGGCTGATCAAGCGGGCTAAGCTCAGAGGAGCGCGGCGGCGATGAACCTGGTCCTTCTGGGCCCTCCAGGCGCCGGTAAGGGAACCCAGGCGAAGCGGCTGCAAGATCAGCGCGGACTCGTCCAGCTTTCCACCGGAGACATGTTGCGGGCCGCTGTTGCCGCGGGCACAGAGCTTGGGCGCAAGGCCGGCGACATCATGGAGCGCGGCGAGCTCGTACCGGATGACATCGTTATAGGCCTGATCGCCGAGTGCATGGATGCGGACAAGGGGGGCAACGGCTTCATCCTCGATGGCTTCCCGCGCACGATCGGCCAGGCGGAGGCGCTGGACCGTTTGCTTGAGGCGCGCGGCAAGAAGGTCGATCGGGTGGTCGTCCTCGATGTGGATGACGATAAGCTCGTCCAGCGCATCACCGGGCGCTTCACCTGCGCCAAGTGCGGGGAGGGCTATCACGACCTTTATAAGCGGCCGAAGGTCGAGGGCGTGTGTGACGTCTGCGGCGGCACCAAGTTCGCCCGCCGGAAAGACGACACCGAAGAGGTGGTTCGGGCGCGGCTCAAGGCCTATCACGCGCAGACTGAGCCCCTGATTGGCTATTACGAGGGGCAGGGGAAGGTCAGATCGGTCGACGGCATGGCCGATATTGAGACAGTGCAGAAGGAGATCGATCAGGCGCTGGACGGGGCGTGAGGCTTGAACTCGGTGACTGGGGCCATTTCGGCCAGTTGACCTTGTCAAGCGGAATCGCTACATAACGGCGTCACATTGCTTGATGGACTGACCGGTCCCGGGGGTAGTGCCTGTCCGCGGTCGGTCTCGTTGTGTTCCAACTGGGTAATCCGGCTTTAATTTCAGCACGTTAGGACGTGCGCGCGAGGAGACGACTACGTGGCCCGAATTGCAGGTGTCAATATCCCGACCAATAAGCGGGTCGAGGTCGCGCTGACCTATATCCACGGCATCGGTGATTCCTATGCCAAAGAGATCTGCACCAAGGTGTCGATCCCGTCGGAGCGGCGGGTCAGCCAGCTGACCGAATCGGAGGTCATTCAGATCCGCGAGGTCATCGACCGCGACTACGTGGTCGAAGGCGACCTCAGGCGGGAAGTGTCCATGAATATCAAGCGGTTGATGGACCTCGGCTGCTATCGTGGTTTACGTCATCGCCGCGGGCTTCCGGTGCATGGTCAACGCACGCACACCAACGCGCGCACGCGTAAGGGCCCGGCGAAGCCCATCGCCGGCAAGAAGAAGTAGAGAAGCTCAACGCGCGGCCAAGCTCCTCTTTAGAGGCTTTCGCTGGCGCTCATTCGGGATAGCGGGAAAAGAGCATGGCCAAGGAAAAGACGCGGGTTCGTCGCCGCGAAAAGAAGAACATCACTTCGGGCGTCGCCCATGTGCATGCGAGCTTCAACAACACGATGATCACCATCACCGACGCGCAAGGGAACGCCATCTCTTGGTCGTCAGCGGGCGCCATGGGCTTCAAGGGCTCGCGCAAGTCGACGCCTTACGCGGCGCAGGTGGCCGCCGAGGACGCCGGCAAGAAGGCGATGGAACACGGCATGAAGAACCTGGAGATCGAGGTGCGGGGGCCTGGATCGGGCCGGGAGTCGGCGCTGCGGGCGCTGCAGGCTTCGGGCTTCAACATCATCTCGATCCGCGATGTGACGCCGATCCCGCATAACGGCTGCCGGCCGCGCAAGCGCCGCCGGGTCTAAAGAAAGGCAAGGCTATCCGCACAATGTTGCACGAGGACACTCGGAAGTTGGGGCCGGCGGCCCCGCTCAACGATCAAGAAAGGGCTAACCCGGTGCTGCAGAAGAACTGGCAAGATCTCATCAAGCCCACCAAGCTCAATGTCATTCCGGGTCGCGATCCGGCCCGCTTCGCCATGGTCGTGGCCGAGCCGCTCGAGCGCGGCTTTGGCCTGACCCTTGGCAATGCGCTTCGCCGCGTGCTCCTGTCCTCGCTGCAGGGCGCAGCGATCACCTCGGTGCATATAGACGGTGTGTTGCACGAGTTCTCGTCGATCCCCGGCGTGCGCGAGGACGTGACCAACATCGTCCTCAACATCAAAGAGATTGCGCTCAGCCAGCATTCCGAAGGCATTAAGCGCATGGTGCTGCAGAAGGAAGGTCCGGGCGTGGCTACCGCCGGCGACATCCAGGGCGGTGCCGACGTCGAAATCCTCAATCCCGAGCACGTGATCTGCACCCTTGATGAGGGCGCTGCGATTCACATGGAGTTCACCTCGTCCTCGGGCAAAGGCTACGTGCCGGCCGAGCGCAATCGTCCCGACGATGCGCCGATCGGCTTCATCCCGGTCGACTCCCTGTTCAGCCCGGTGCGCAAGGTCTCCTATCGCGTGGAGAATACCCGCGAGGGCCAGATCCTCGATTACGACAAGCTCACCATGGACATCGAGACGGATGGCTCCGTGCGCCCGGAGGATACGATCGCGCTCGCCGCCCGCATCGTCCAGGATCAGCTGTCGGTGTTCGTCAACTTCGAGGAGCCGAAGAAGGAGCAGACCTACGAGCGGCAGCCTGAGCTCGTGTTCAATGCCGCTTTGCTCAAGAAGGTCGACGAGCTCGAGCTTTCGGTGCGCTCGGCCAACTGCTTGAAGAACGACAACATCGTCTATATCGGCGATCTCATTCAGAAGACCGAGGCCGAGATGCTGCGGACGCCGAACTTCGGCCGCAAGTCCTTGAACGAGATCAAGGAAGTACTCGCCTCCATGGGTCTGCATCTCGGCATGGAAGTGCCGGATTGGCCGCCGGAGAACATCGAAGAGCTGGCCAAGCGCTTCGAGGATCACTACTAAGCAGTCCGGCCCTCTTGGGCCTTACGAGCTCCGAGAAGGGGAGAGTTGATGCGTCATCGCAAAGCAGGCCGGAAGCTCAACCGGACGCCTACTCATCGCAGCGCGCTTCTGGCGAGCCTGGCGACCGCGCTGTTCAAGCATGAGCAGATCGCGACGACGCTGCCTAAGGCCAAGGAGCTGCGTCGCGTTGCCGACCGGCTGATCACGCTGGCCAAGCGCGGCGATTTGCATGCCCGCAGGCTTGCGTTCTCCCGGATTCGGGACGATGCGATGGTGGCGAAGCTGTTCGAGACGCTGGGCCCGCGCTATGCGGACCGTCCAGGCGGCTATACGCGGGTGTTGAAGGCGGGCTTCCGCTATGGCGATTCCGCGCCGATGGCCGTGATCGAGCTGGTCGACCGCGACGAGGACGCCAAGGGGCTCGATTCCGGTCCGGTCCAGGATCAGGGCGAGGCCGGTCAGGCCGCGGCCTAGTCAGCGCGCTTATCGTTTCCAGCGATTTGAGAGAAGTGTGGCGCGCCGCGCCAAGCGGCGCGCCAGGACCGACGGCTACTCGTCGTCGTCGTCATCCATATCATCGGACCGGTCTCTACCCTTTGAGACCTTGTTGCCGGCGGCGGCTTCGCGCTCGTCGTGAGCCTTTATGGCGGCCTTCTTGATGCCTTTGACGCCGTCACCGAGGATCCCAAAGATGATCTTCTGGGCGTCGGCGTCGCTCGTGCCGTCCGCCGCATCGAAGTCGGACTGCCAGTAGATCACTGTGCGATCCGGCTCATCATCTTCCTCGACCCAAAGCTTGGATTTGTAGTTCTTGACGGGAAGGGGGCTCTCGACGATCTCGTAGCTGTAGGACAGGTCGTCCTTGCCTGTGAGCTTCTCCGTGATCTTGCCCCCATCGCCCAGGGTCAGGTGGCGGACGGTATCGTCGCCTTCGGTCACCTCTTCGCACTCCGCGACGGCAGGATGCCAATCCTTGATGGCGCAGAACTCGCCGGCGACGGCCCAGACCTCGCTCGGCAGGCCTGGCGCCTCGATCCGCTTCTTGACGGTGATGGCCCAGGCCGAACCGCTCCAGATGATCGCGGCCAAGGCGATCAGGGTCAGTTTGAAAATACGCATGCGTTTCTCTCCACTTTTTCAGCGTTATAGATAGGCAAAGATGCCGTCGGCCCGGCATCTTAGTTGAAAGCGCTTAGACGGCAACCCAACTGCACGTCGAATCTGCCGCAAGAAGGCCCGTTTTCTTTGGGAGACCGGCGCGGACACTTGCTATACCGAGTGCACCCTCCGACCTTCTTGCCGATCCCTAACAGGGCGAGCGATGACACTTTTGGCAAATCTGACTAGGAAGAATGGCATCGTCTGTCTACTCGGCCTCGCCGTGCTGCTGGCGGTGCCCGGGGCAGAGGCCATTGCCCAGGAGCGGGCGGTTCCGAAGAGCCCCATGGCGATGAAGCAGTCCTTCGCGCCGGTGGTGAAGCAGGCGGCGCCAGCCGTGGTTAACGTCTATGTGCGCCACAAGGTGCAGCAGATGGTGTCGCCGTTTGTCAACGATCCGTTCTTCCGCCAATTCTTCGGCAATCGCTTCGGCGTGCCGCGGGAACGCATCCAGAACTCGCTCGGGTCCGGCGTGTTGGTCAGCGCCGACGGGGTTGTGGTCACCAACTACCACGTGATCCGGGGAAGCGGCGATGAGGAGGTCACGGTCGCGCTGAATGACGGGCGGGAATTCCCGGCCAAGCTCATCCTCAAAGACGAGCAGACCGATCTTGCGGTGCTCAGGCTCAAAGGGGACGGCGCCAAGTTCCCGTCGATCCAGTTCGCCAATTCCGACGGGCTCGAAGTGGGCGACATCGTACTTGCCATCGGCGATCCGTTCGGCGTTGGGCAGACGGTGACGAGTGGCATCGTCTCGGCGCTCGCTCGCACCAAGGTCGGCATTGCCGACTATCAGTTCTTCATTCAGACCGACGCGGCCATCAATCCCGGCAATTCCGGCGGCGCGCTCGTCGATATGGACGGACGCCTGGTCGGGATCAACACGGCGATCTTCTCGCAGAGCGGCGGCTCGCACGGCATCGGATTTGCGATTCCTTCCAACATGGTGCGGCTTGTCGTTCAGTCGGCGCTCAAAGGCGGCAAGATTCAGCGCCCGTGGTTCGGCGCCTCGCTGCAGCCGCTCACGCCTGACATCGCCGAGTCGCTTGGCCTGGATCGGCCGTCGGGGGCGCTCGTCACCAGCCTCAACGAGAAAGGGCCGGCGCTGCGTGCTGGCCTCAAAGTGGGTGACGTGGTCGTCAGCGTCGACAACCAGGTGGTGCGGGACCCTGAGGCGTTTCAGTATCGCTTCGTTACCAAGGGCGTCGGCGGCACCGTAGACCTCGGCGTATTCCGCAAGGGCAAGATGCTCCAGGCGAAGGTGGCGCTGATCGCGCCGATCGAGGATCCGCCGCGCGATACGCGCGATCTCAAGGGGCCGACTCCTCTCGCCGGCAGCACGGTTGAGAACCTGTCGCCCGCTGTGGCGCAGGATCTCGGCATCGAAGACGAGGATAGCCAGCGGGGCGTCGTGGTCGTGAAGGTCGATCAGGGCTCGAATGCGGGGAGGCTCGGCATTCGGCGCGGGGATATTATTGTCGGCCTCAACAATGAGAAGGTCGAATCGGTCAAGCAGCTTGCCGTCCTGTTGGACGCCAGCAACGGGGCTTGGCGGCTGGCGGTCGAACGCGGCGGGAAAGTCTTCAATCTCGCAATTCAGGGCTGATCCATGACGAAGGGCGCGGCCACGCTGTTCGAGGCTGCCGGGCTCGCCGACAGCGCGCCACGTCCGCTCGCCGATCGCCTGCGGCCGAAGTCCCTCGAGGAGGTGATCGGCCAAGACCACCTTCTCGGCGAGGGCATGCTCGGCCGCATGGTGCGGGTCGGTCGTCTCAATTCGGTGATCTTTTGGGGTCCGCCGGGCACCGGTAAGACCACCGTGGCGCGGCTCCTTGCGGATGTGAGCAAGCTTCACTTCGAGCAGCTCTCGGCCATCCATTCCGGCGTGTCCGACTTGCGCAAAGTGTTCGACGCGGCGCGGGCGCGGCGGGAAGAGGGCCGCGGCACGCTCCTCTTCGTCGACGAGATCCATCGCTTCAATCGCTCCCAGCAAGACGCTTTCCTGCCCCATATGGAGGACGGCACCATCGTGCTTGTGGGCGCGACCACGGAGAACCCGTCCTTCGAGCTCAATTCGGCGCTCCTGTCGCGGGCGAGCGTGCTCACCTTCAAGCGGCTCGAAGACGCGGCGCTTGAAACGTTGCTTCAGCGGGCCGAGACGCACGAGGGGCGCAAGCTGCCGTTGACGGACGATGCGCGTGCCGCCCTGATCGGTATGGCTGACGGCGACGGCCGCGGGCTGATCAACCTCGCCGAGGACGTGTTCCTCGCCCAGAGCGGCGAAGGGGAGCCGCTCGACCGGGAGGCGCTGACCGCGCTCGTGCAGCGGCGCGCGCCGATCTACGACAAGAGTCAAGACGGCCACTACAATCTGATCAGCGCCTTGCACAAATCCGTGCGCGGCTCCGATCCCGACGCCGCGCTCTATTGGCTCGCGCGCATGCTGGCGGGCGGCGAGGACCCGCTCTACATCGCGCGGCGGCTGGTGCGCATGGCGGTGGAGGATATCGGCCTTGCCGACCCAGCGGCGCTGTTACAGGCCAATGCCGCCAAGGACGTTTACGACTTTCTCGGGAGTCCCGAAGGTGAGCTCGCATTGGCGCAAGCCACGGTCTATCTGGCGACCGCGCCGAAATCGAACGCCGCCTACATGGCCTTCAACGCGGCGTCGCGCGTGGCGAAAGAGGGGGGATCGCTGCTGCCGCCGAAGCATATCCTCAACGCACCGACGACGCTGATGAAGCAAGAGGGCTATGGCCGCGACTACGCTTACGATCACAACGAGGCGGAAGCGTTCTCGGGGCAGAACTATTTCCCGGATGGCATGGAGCGGCAGAACTTCTATACGCCGACAGGGCGCGGCTTCGAGCGCGAGATCAAGGACCGCCTCGACCGGTGGGCGGAAATCAGAGCCAAGCGGGCGCGCTAACCCGCCCCTCCGGGCTTGCCGTTGCCGTAGCGGACGACTTGCACCTTCTCGGTCGTGACCAGGGCGCTCCCCATCATGGGTTCGATCGCGGCGACGAAAGCGCGAATCTTGGCTTCAGTGTCGACAATCTCGATGACGAGCGGCAGGTCCTGGGACAGGCGTAGGATCTTTGTCGTGTGCAGCGTACTCGAATGGCCGAAGCCCAAGGGGCCGCGCAGCACTGTGGCGCCGGCAAGCTCCATCTCGCGCGCCTTCAACACGATCGCCTCGTAGAGCGGCTGGTGATCGAATTTGTCGTCCTCGCCGATGAAGATGCGGAGCAGGACGGCGTCGCGCGAGAGCGGCATGGTCAAATCCACTTCATGGTGTTGATCGACAGGGCCAGAATATGCCCGAGCCAGACGGCGATCAGGCACAGTATGACGGAACCGACTGATATTGCTGCCCGCCTGAAGCAACTCACCGTCTTGCACGAGACTGAGGGTCTGAAGGCTGAACGAGGAGAACGTCGTGAAGCCGCCGAAGACGCCGAGCATGAAGAACTGGCGTGTGGTCGAGCCGGCGAAGATGCGTCCGTCCGGTCCCGTCAGGGTGGCGACAAAGCCGATGAGGAAGGAGCCGGTCACGTTCACGAACAGCGTACCCCAGGGAAAGGTCTCGCCGATGAACCGGGCGGCGACGCCGGAGCACCAATACCGGGCCATGCCGCCAAGCGCGCTGCCGACCGCGATCCAGAGATAGATTGCAAGGGAATTGGCAAGGGACATCAGGCACCGTCCGTTCGTGTGCTGTTTAGTGTGAGTCGGCGCAGCGACGGCTGGAAAATGCCGGGATTCGGATAGGGCATAACGCACTCCTCCACATCGGTCCGCGAGTGCAGGTTAAGGCGGGGAGTAAAACAAAACCCGCCTCACGGCGGGTTGTGGACCGAACCTCCCACCGCGCTCTTCGCGTGCGGCAGGAGTCATTAGCCGATGGGCAATTCAGGGGGACTCCATCCCCTTCGAATTTTCGCAAGTTATGCTACTTGAATCGCGCGGTCGATCAAAGCCGGGTCGGCCGCGCATGGTTCCTAAATGGTGAGCATTTCCGGCCATTAACACCTGTGGTGCAATGACGCACAGACCTTCCGTCGAGACCCGCAATGTCGCTGAGGCCGAGGACGGCATGCGGCTCGACCGCTGGTTCAAGACCCATTACGCGACGCTGCCCCATAGCCGGCTGGAGAAGCTGTTGCGGACCGGCCAGGTGCGGGTCGATGGCGGCCGGGCCAAGGCGAGCACGCGGCTCGCCGCGGGCCAGAGCGTGCGCGTGCCGCCGCTGCCGGACGTGGCGCCGCCGCCGGGGCCGAGAAAGGCGCAGTCGAAGGCCGACCGCGACTTCCTCGCCTCCATCACCCTTTACGAGGACGACGACCTCCTGATCCTCAACAAGCCGCCGGGCATCGCCGTGCAAGGGGGCACCAAGACCACCCGCCATATCGACCGGCTGCTCGAAGGCTTGGGCGATGGTCCGGAGACGCGGCCCAGGCTCGTGCACCGCCTCGACCGGGACACGTCGGGCGTGCTCGTCATCGCCAAGCGGCGGAATGTTGCTGCGAAGCTCGGGCGCGCCTTCCAGACGCGCTCCGTGCGCAAGATCTATTGGGCACTGGTCCACGGCGTGCCGAAGCCGCCGCAAGGAAAGATCGAAGCGGCACTGGTCAAGGCCGCCGGCCCGGAAGGCGATCGCGTGCGCAAAGCCCGCGCCGGCGAGCAGGACCGCGCACAGTCGGCGGTCACCCATTATGCGGTGATGGATAGGGCCGGGCAGAAGGTCGCTCTCGTCTCGCTGAAACCCGTGACAGGGCGGCAGCACCAGCTCCGCGCGCATATGTCGATCATCGGGCATCCCATTCTGGGCGATGAGAAATATCCGAGCGGGTCAGAGCTTCCCGAAGGCATCGAGAAGACGCTTCATCTTCATGCGCGGCGCATCAGCTTTCCGCATCCGAGCGGGGAGGGTGTCGTCGACGTGACGGCGCCGCTGCCTGCGCATATGGAGAAGGCCTTCAATCTGTTTGGGTTCTCGATCAAAGGCGGAGAGCAAGAGGAGCCTGACGACGGAGGCTAGCGATCGGAGCGGCTTGCGCATTCGGCCAGAAGCGCTTTGCGCGTCTCGATCTCGCTTTCCAGGGTGGCCAAGGGGGCCGCAGCAAGAACGCACCACCGGTAATGCGCGCTCCGGTCGGGGGTCCAGCGCGGGCCGGTGAATTGGCACTGATGCGCCACGTTCATGGCGGCCTGTGCGGTCGCCTTCTCCGCATACCACTCGCACATGCACAGCCGAATATCCTTGCTGCGCGCGGCGGCCTCGGCTTGCACGGTCGCCTTCGTGGTGATGCGGCACCAGGCCCGGTGAGCCTCGACGTCCTTCATCCATCGCGTCCCGTGGAAGGCGCAAGCGAACCTCTCCGCGAGCGCGGCCTCATGCGCCGCGTTTTCGGCATAGCCGTCACAGAACGTGGCATCGGCGGCAACGGCGAGGCCGGGCATGGCGAGGGCGCTGAAAAGCACGAGCTTTAAACCTAAATGGAACATGCGTGGGCGTGTCATAAAGTGTTTCCACCTTCGCGGGAACACTACGGTCGGCGCGGCCCCCTGCTATCTCTCCCGGGGCTGCGCAAACGAGGACGTAACATGATCTCGAAAACGAGCTGGTTCGCGCGCTTTGCGCAACATGTTTCACATATTACCGGACGGCCAATTGCCTTTGTTCTAGCCCTTGCCGTCATCCTGACTTGGGCGATTACGGGGCCTATCTTCGGCTTTAGCGATACCTGGCAACTTGTCATCAACACCGGCACGACGATCATCACCTTCCTCATGGTGTTCGTCATCCAAAACACGCAGAACCGCGATACCGCCGCCCTGCACATCAAGATCGATGAGCTGATCCGCGTCACAGGACGAGCCCGCAACATCTTGATCGACCTCGAAGAGCTCGACGAAAAGGATCTGGAGCACCTGCGGAAGGACTTCGAGCGGCTTGCGGAGGAGGGGCGGCGAAGGGGGCACACCACCGGTGAGTTGCCCCGTGCGAAAGGTCCGGCAAGAAAGCGGGCGCGGAAGCAATCCTAAATGAGCGAGAAAGATCAAGCCAACGGGGCGGCCAAGGCGCTGCCGAAGCGCTTCTACAAGGACGTCGCCGTCACTGACGAAGGAGGCCGTGCGGCGCTCCTGCTCGACGGCAAGCCCGTGCGCACGCCCGGCAAGGCGCCGTTGTCGGTGCCGACCGGTGCGCTCGCCGAAGCCATCGCCGAGGAGTGGCGCGCGCAAGGCGACCGCATCGACCCGCGGACGATGCCGCTCACCAAGCTCGCCAACTCGGCCATCGACGGCATCGAGGGGCGGACCGAAGCTGTCATCGACGACATCATGGCCCATGCCCGCGCCGATCTCCTTTGCTACCGGGCAAGCGGACCGGACGGGCTGCTCGACGCCCAAGCGAAGCACTGGGACCCGGTCATCGCCTGGGCAAAGGACACCCTCAAGGCGCCGCTCAACCTGGCGGAAGGCATTGTCCACGTGGCGCAGCCCGATGCGTCCATGGCCGCGCTCCGCGAAGCAGCTCGAAGGACTCGACGCCTTCACGCTGGCCGCGCTGCACGTGATGACCTCGCTCACCGGCTCGGCGCTGCTGGCGCTTGCCGTCGCCAGGAAGCGGCTTGACCCGGACGCGGCCTGGGACGCCGCTCATGTGGACGAGGATTTTCAGATCAGCCAATGGGGCGAGGACGCCGAGGCCAAGGACCGGCGCGAGGCGCGCCGTCGCGATTTCGATGCCGCGGCGCGGACGCTCAAACTTTCCGAATCCTGAGAGTCTGTTACGGCGTCGGCTTGCGAAGCTGGTCGAGCCCCGAGGCGATATCGGCGATCGCCTCGCAGCGGGCCCAGAGCGCGCGAATCTCGATGCCCCGCAAGCGCCGGGCGATGGGGTTGGCGCGCAGGTCGTAGACCCGCGCACACTGGATCGGCGCGAGCCGGATGCCGGAGGCGCCGGCAGGCTGGTCTGGCTCGAGCAGCTGCGCCTCGGTGACGAGACGGGCGCGGATGTCGTCGAGCTGCTGGCCGACCCAATAATCGTAGTAGCCGAGCCCGGCCAGGGCGGCGACGACACTCAGCACGATGACGGCGATTCCCACACGCAAGGGTCTTGGACCTCCAAGCGCTTGATCCGTCAGGATGCCTTGTTTGCCGGGGGCGGGCAATGGGACGCCTGGCCGCCCGCCGGGGGACTAAGGACGGGAGCCACTTGCCTCTTTTCCGCCCCATGCTATTCACCTTTGCAACACGTCACCCCGGGGAGCGGTCATGAAAGAAGTCCTTGAAGAGCTTGAAGTTCGCCGTGCCGCAGCGCGGGCCGGCGGGGGCCCGAAGCGCATCGAGGCGCAGCATAAGCGCGGCAAGCTCACGGCGCGGGAGCGGCTTGCGCTCCTCCTGGACGACGGCTCCTTCGAGGAGTTCGACATGTATGTCGAGCACCGCTGCATCGATTTCGGCATGGAGAAGACCAAGGTGCCGGGCGACGGCGTGGTGACCGGCTGGGGCACCATCAACGGCCGCGTGGTCTACGTGTTCGCCAAGGACTTCACCGTGTTCGGCGGCTCGCTGTCGGAAGCCCACGCCAACAAGATGATCAAGATCCAGGACATGGCGCTCAGGAGCCGGGCGCCGGTCATCGGCCTGTTCGACGCGGGCGGCGCGCGCATCCAGGAAGGCGTGGCGGCGCTCGGCGGCTATGGCGAGGTGTTCTTACGCAACGTGCTGGCCTCGGGCGTCATCCCGCAGATCAGCGTCATCATGGGCCCGTGCGCCGGCGGCGACGTCTATTCGCCGGCCATGACCGACTTCATCTTCATGGTGAAGGACACCTCCTACATGTTCGTCACCGGTCCCGACGTGGTGAAGACGGTGACCAAGGAGGAGGTGACGGCGGAACAGCTCGGCGGCGCCGTGGTGCACACCACCAAGTCGTCCATCGCCGACGGCGCTTACGAGAACGACGTCGAGGCGCTGCTCCAGATGCGCCGGCTCATGGACTTCCTGCCGTCGAGCAATCTCTCCGGCGTGCCGGAGCTGCCGACCCGCGATCCCGTGGGACCGGATCGAGCCGTCGCTCGACACGCTGATCCCGGACCACCCGAACAAGCCCTACGACATCAAGGAGCTGATCCATAAGGTCGTGGACGAGGGCGACTTCTTCGAGATCCAGGAGACCTACGCGCGCAACATCGTCACCGGCTTCGCCCGCATGGAAGGGCGCACCATCGGCATCGTCGCCAACCAGCCCATGGTGCTGGCCGGCGTGCTCGACAGTGACGCCTCGCGCAAGGCCGCGCGCTTCGTGCGCTTTTGTGACTGCTTCAACATTCCGCTCGTCACCTTCGTCGACGTGCCGGGCTTCCTGCCGGGCACCGACCAGGAATATGGCGGGCTGATCAAGCACGGGGCGAAGCTGCTGTTCGCCTTCACCGAGGCGACCGTGCCGAAAGTGACGGTGATCACCCGCAAGGCCTATGGCGGCGCTTACGACGTTATGTCTTCAAAGCACATCCGCGGCGACATCAACTATGCCTGGCCCTCGGCCGAGATCGCGGTGATGGGCGCCAAGGGCGCGGTGGAAATCCTGTACCGCGCCGATCTCGGCGACCCGGAGAAGATCAAGAAGCGCATCGACGAGTATCAGACGCGCTTCGCCAACCCGTTCGTGGCGGCGGAGCGGGGCTATATCGACGAGGTGATCGCGCCGCGCGGCACCCGCCCGCGCATCGCCCGCGCGCTCCAGATGCTGCGCAACAAGCACGTCGAGAACCCCTGGAAGAAGCACGACAACATCCCGTTGTAGGGGCGCTTGAACCGAGCGTCCGCTGGTCCGCTTTTGACCCTAAGCAGACATCGACGTGATTTCAAAACCAGCGGCCCGGGTTATCGCTTACGAGCTATAATCGTCCTTGCGCGATTTTGCCGGCGTGCGCCAGTTCCCGCTAGAACTGCATCTCGGCGCCGATCGCGCCGATCGCGTCGGAGCGAAGTCGAGGATGCGTAGCCCGTCGTACGTCAGTTGTTCCCGACAATGCTGGCTTGTGACTGTGTAGCGTGGTGGGTTTGCAATTTGGTTTGCAAACGGACGTCGCCGACGCATCCGTGATCTGGTGACCCAAACGGCCGCTTAAGGCCATAACTCTACCAAATGTGTCGTCCCGAAGCCCGACGCGTAGTCGACCAGCGCAATAGCCACGGGTCTGATTTCGTAGACCGCAAGCTCCTTTGGATCTTCTGGAACGAACCGCCTCGATTGCGGGAACCTGCCAAATAGTCGCAAAGCAAATTCTTCAGCCCTTTGTTTCTCTTGCACCCTTGTCGCCGTGCCCGACATGGATAGACCGCGAAGCTTGTAGAAGTCCTGCGCCTGGTCGACGATCGACACCGAGACTTTGTTATTGATCTTAATGTTGCCGGCCTTTTGCGACGTCAGCGCGGTCGCAAAGTATACGATGAGATCGTCGTGGATGTAGTTGACGGTGGTGGCTTGCGGATATCCGTCAGGGCGAATAGTCGCGACCGTCATGATGTGTTGACGCCGCAAAACCTCCAGGATTTTCGACCTGAGCGCTTCATCCATATGCGACGGGGGGCTCAAAACGTTAGGGCGTCTGTAGCGCCCGGTGACCCTGCGCTTCAAGCCGAGTGCCGGGACGATCAAGAGACTATCACAAACGTCGTGTTCGCACATCACGAGTTGCGGCATGACAGGCCTTCAGCCTTCGTCTCCGTCAGTCCATCAGCGGTGCTGGAAGAGGTGAAACAGAGGCGCAAAAGTACGTGGTTCGCTTCGTTTCTGTCCCGGGCTGGCAGGTGGCCGCAAAAAGCTAAGCGAGAGCTTCCTAACTGCTGCTTTGGCTGATGTCGCGGAATGACCCAACACGGACGTGCGGCAAGCGCAGGTGGTCACGCGTCGAAGCTATTCTCTCGCGCAGCGTCCTCCTTGAGGGAAATCAAGGCGAGTCAAAGGATTTATGCTACAATAACGCGGCCTATCGCTCGCATGGTGATGTCGGATGACAACCATCAAGCAAGTGCTCGATAAGAAAGGGCGTGACGTTCACAGCATTGGCCCGGATGACTTCCGTTTTCGATGCCCTCAAAGTCATGGCACAACACGATATCGGGTCTTTGGTTGTGCTGGAGAGCGACAAGCTTGTCGGCATTGTCACCGAGCGCCACTACTCGCGGGAGATCGTTTTGAAAGGCAAGACGTCACCGGCGACGCGCGTTCGGGACATCATGTCGACCGAAGTCGTGTGTGCACGGCCTGAGCAATTGGTGGAGGAGTGCATGGCCGTTATGACCGCGCGAGCCGTGCGCCATCTTCCAGTACTCGACCAAGATCAGGTCATCGGCATCGTGTCGATAGGCGATATGGTCAAAAGCGTTATCGATGAGCAGAAGTTCATCATCGATCAGCTCGAACACTATATCCACGGCGACCATCGCTAAGGCCGAAGGTCATCGACTGAAGTGGCTGCAACCAGCGGCGACATGCTTCCGCTGAGCGAATGCTCTGACGTCGGAGGATGCGGTGAATGTCCTGATCGCATATGGAACGACCGAGGGCCAGACGCGTAAGATTGGCGAATGGGCAGCAAAGCACGTCCGCGATCGCGGGCATGTGGTCGAGCTCTATGACAGCGCGGAGTCCCATTTGGATCTCGATGCGTTTGAAGCCTTCGTGATTGCCGCGTCTGTCCACCAAGAGCAACACCAAAAAGCGATCAAGAACTTCGCGACCGCGCATCGCGAGCTCCTGAACAAAAGGCCTTCAGCCTTCATATCGGTCAGTCTGTCGGCCGTGCTGGAGGATACGCGTGCAGAAGCGCAAAGCTACGTGGATCGATTTATCTCTCTGACGGGATGGCAGCCGGCCATGACGCTTCTGCTCGGGGGCGCTTTGCGCTTCACCGAGTACGACTATTTCCAAGAGCAGATCGTCAAGTTCATCGTCATGAAGCGGGGTGTCGCTTCGGCAGCCGGATCCGATCGGGAGTTCACGGACTGGAACGTCTTGGCCAGCTTCCTTGATGCGTTTTTGCAGTTGGCCGCCACCCGCTGTTCCTCAGCCTAGAGTTCACGGACCAGCATTTTCTGGCGAACTGCCATCAAGTGCTGTCACGATTTTTGCCGGCCGAAAGCCATGTCCGCTATTGGCACTATGCGGACATCGATGCTGAAGCTGAGGACTTCTGCTCTCAGAGGTAAAGCGGACATCCCTGATGCGCACTCTAATGTCAGCTTCTGACCCATAGCGGACATCGATGCCTAGAAAGCTGTCCAAGCATAGACGTAGGTTGTGTCGTTGTCGCTGGCGTTCCGGAAATCACCATTGTAGTTGGAGCTTGCGCCATTGAACTCGTTGTAGGACGTAGGTTGTGTCGTTATCGCTGGCTTTACGGTTATCTTCATGTAGTTGGAGCTGCGCATTGAACTCGTTGTAGTGGGTGTACTGTATGCCGATTTTCGAATTGAATCCGGGCCACCATTTTGGTCCCCCGTTACTCCAGGGGGCCACAGCCGCATCAAAGACCCAGCCACTTGAGTTCGGTGAGCCTGGAGCCGACGGCGATGCCGACTCATCGTACATCAATGCGTCGGAGTCGCCATTTACGTTGAAGTAGCCAGCGTCAAAACTCCAGGTGCCGTTATAGACATACTCGCCAGAAATTTTGAGGCTCCCCAGATCGTCGCTTGGATTCGCGGCGAGCCCAAGCAGTTGGCTGCCATCGTTCTTCTGATGTTGGAAGATGTAGGTGAACCGTCCCGTGTAGGCATTCTTACCATGGAAGTACTGGAGCTGGGTATCAAAGCCCACGTCCGTAACCTGATCGGTTGAAGCGGACTGGTTCCCAAGCGGAGCGACGTTGGCGTACATGCCGAAAGTTCCGACCTCAAACGCGTAATCGCCCCAGTCCTTCTCGACGGCGGCCCGCCAATAAGGCGCTAGACCATCGAAGCGGCTTGCTGGGTCGGTTGGATCGAGCCCTAGCGCTGACAATTCACGCGAGCCAAAAGTGCCGTAAGCCGTGCCTTCGAGATAAAACATGTTGTTGGCCCAGATGTAGGCGCCGGCGCCGGCGACACGGCCCTCGAAGCCGCCTTCAATCATGGTGCCGGCGGCAGGCATCGGAGCGAGTGCGTCAGAAGCTCCGATAAAAGGATATGACCACGTCGGTGTCGTGTTCCAGGGATCTTGAACGGTGGGATTGTTGTTCGCGGTGACACCATACGTTACGTCCATTCCGCCTAGTTTGGTTTGGTCGGCATAGCGAATGTCGGTGTTGTCCAGAAAGAAACTGCTACCAGGGCGCTCCCAAGTGGCCTGCGCGAACGCCCCTAAGTTGCAGACAACTTGGCCGCCGTAAAAGACGCTGGTCTCTTGCACATACGTATTGTCGTTAGAATCAAAGCCCTTCGGCGTATCATCTGCAGGAAGGCCCTTTTTAATGTGGGTAAAATTGGGGACGGTCATGCCGGCTATAGGAATCTGCTTTAGCAGATCCGTTGCACGGTCGTCGCCAGCGGCTGCCGAGGCAGCCTCACCCGAGCCGCCCCCACAACCCCGCGTGCCGCCAAGCCGTATAACCGCCAAGCTTGAATTGGCGACCAAACGGCTTCAGTTGCGGGAAGGAGGTATGGCAAGACGAGCAAGGCTGGCCGGTCTGGCGGGCAAAGCTCGGAAGGGCCCGCGCTGGTTGTGGGAACACAGCGGCTGCCCCGATCAACACCAATGCGCAAATCGTGGGGCCGCCGAACGCAAAGACAGGTACACCGCCACCAGCGCATCCGGCAATTTGGCCGTTTCTTGAGTCCCGCCACAGCATCTCACGCCCCCCAGCGTTTGATAGCATCTAAAATTATTCTTGATTTAAGATGACTCTGATCGAGGTATCTGTCACGTATTTGTCACAGTCGGGTTGCAAGAAATATGAACACTGTAACCTGCTTGCCACTAAATCTCTGATAAAGATCAGCGACCACCTGAAACCTTACGCCAACCTTACAACTGCTCTGATAAAGATCAGCGACTACCTGAAACCTTACGCCAACCTTACAACTGCTCTGATAAAGATCAGCGACACCTGCTATGCGATCAAGTGTCATCCTGACTGAAGACGGAATGTGCAGTAAAGTTGCCCGTACTTGAGACGATTTCTCGGCGCTTTTTCCAATGGGAGACTCAAGGCATGTCAGAGAATCGGGAAACGTGGTCAACAAAGGTGTCGCGGCGGGTAGCCCTGCAGGGCATTGCCTCTGCTGTTGCTGCTACGCCAATCTTGTTGACGAAGACGCACTCAGCCGTGGCCGCTGGAAAGATGTCGAAGGCAGCTGCCGGCTATCGAGGTTCGCCGAATGGCAGCCAAAGCTGCGCAAATTGCAAATTGTTCATCCGACCGGCTTCCTGCAGGCTTGTTGAAGGCTCGGTCAGCGCACACGGCTGGTGCAGGATCTGGGTGAGTAAATGAGGCCAGCGAGCGAGCGGAGCACGCATCAGTGCTCGGCGTCGGAGTTTGCCTTTGGCACTTAGCGGACTTCAGCACTGTTCCTTATCCCCGCCGCTCAAACCTCGCCTACAATGCAATCACCTCGTCCGTTTGAGGGGCGCGCTCTAGAGGCGTCTTGATCGCGGGACGGGGTGCGGCGCCTGCGGGCTTCATTCGCATGGAAGCCTCCGGGCGGCGCCGGAGCCACCCCCCGGGGCTACTAGGAGCCCCCGCCAGAAGCTGGCTGGGACGTGGCTTTTTTGGTGCGCTACCGCGCTTCGCGCACCTTGAGCGCGATTTGCGGGAGGCGCACCTGAAAGCCACTGAGAAGCGGGGCCCGGCGTCGTAACTGCCGCAAAATAACATGCGCTACCGGCCTCTGGCCTGCTTGAGCGCATGTGGCGCGCCGCGAGGCGCCCGCGCATCTTCGGATCGCGGATACCGTTACGGACTGCGCTTCTCGGCGCGCCACCCCCTCGGGGTTTTGGGAAACATGGGAGAGGCTCTTTGACAGGACTCGCGCGCGTGTCGCGGCGAGACGATGAAGCACGACAACATCCCGCTGTAGGACTGGGTCTCGCGGGGCTATTGCCAGAGGTCTTTCTTAAATCCCGCCTCCGCGAGGCACCGTTCCCGCAGCCGGCCCATCGAGCCGTCGATCTGCGACTCCACCCATGCGTTGAAGATCGCTGGCTGGGACATACCGCGGAGCTGCCCCGCGACCTCGGTCTTCAAGTACTTGACGAGGGCAGGGGGGACTTGAAGGTGCTCCACCACCCGAAACAGATATTTGAAGCCCCTGTAGGCCGGGTTGCTGGCGTCGTCCCGCACGAAAGCCTGGGCGAGGTCGTGGCGTTCCTGCTCACTCATGGAGGCGGCGATCTTCCGGATGAGAAGGATCGCCACTTGCACGGAGCAGGTCCGCGCATTCGTCCCTTCAGCCTGTCCTCGCCGCAGGAGACTCCAATCGCCGACCCTTTGCCTCAGCGAGGGCAGCACGTCTTCGGGAAAACCGCAAAACAGGACTGCGAGGCAATCGTCGACAGTCTTCTTGTAGGCGCGATTGGTGGCGTGCTTCTCGAGCAATGCCTGAAACATGGCCCCATCCCCCGTTAGGACGCATGCAACTCTGGCGGGGACGCGCGACAGGCGTTCCCTTGCCCCGCCAACGCGGTTGCTGAGCAGCGAGAAACTCCACGGTCAGCCAAAAGGTTCCCGGCGGGCGGCCTGCAATCGTTAGTCCGCGGGAGCGTCGGCCGGGGTGAGGAAGCGATCGTAGATCCAGCCGACCGGCGGCCGCCTAATCCACCGGATGATCGTTGACGCTCTCGGCCACGTCACCCTCGATGTCCGCGATGTTCGGCGGCGCGGCGCTCTTCGGAGCGTCATCGTCGTTCGGGCTGAGCGGTCGCGCGTTCTTCAGGAGCTCACCAATCCTTTCCAGCACGCGACGTGTCGCGCATCGACATATGCTCGACGCTTTCCGGGGGCGCGACCGGTCCAATCACATCAGAGTCAGCTGCTGCGGCCTTCTGCAGTTTTGCCAGGCGCTCCTGCTCAGCCACCTGAACCGGGTGCGGGGCAAGTCCGGGAATGGTCGGGATGTTATCGGTATGGTGTGCTGCCGCCATGAAGTCGTGCCAGGCCTGGGCGGGGAAGCTGCCGCCGGTCACGCGCGCCATCGGCGAGAAATCATCATTGCCGAGCCAGACGCCCGCAATGTACTGGCCGGTGAAGCCCATGAACCAGGCGTCACGATAGTTGGAGCTGGTTCCGGTCTTGCCCACGCTGTTGGTGTAGTCGAGCCGCGCTCTCCTTCCCGTGCCGTAGGTGACCACGCCCTGCAGCATGCTGTTGAGCGTCTCGACGGCCTTTCGATCGAAGATCTGTTTGCGGGGCGGCTCGTCAATCGCATGGGCATAGAGTAACTCGCCTCGCAATGCGTGGATCTCTTCGATGCCGTAGGCTTGCGTCTTGAGACCCCCGCTGGCGAAGACGGCATAGTTGGTAGTTTGTTCGAGCGGCGTCATGCCTTGATCGCCGAGTGCCAAGGAGCAGGTCTTTTTCAAACGGGTGACGCCGAGCTTCTGCATGGTGGCCATCACCTTCTCGCGGCCAACCTGGAGAGATACCTTGACGGCGATGGTGTTGATCGACTTCGCCAGAGCGTCCTTCATCATCATGACGCCGCCCCGGCCTCCGGAATAGTTTTTCGGCGACCAACGTCCACACACCGCGCCGGCGCCGCTGATGACGGTGGTCGGTTTGTAGCCATTCTCCAATGCCGTGAGATAGACGTAAGGCTTGAAGGACGAGCCCGGCTGGCGATAAGCGTGTGCAGCTCGGTTGAATTGGCTTGCTCCATAATCCTTGCCGCCAACCATGGCCCGCACCGGACCGTCAGGCTCCATCACAACCATGGCGCCCTGTCCGAAGTGGCGCCCTTTGCCTGACTTCGCGATAACGGGCTCGAGCGCATCCTCAGCCATCTTCTGCAGTCCCGGGTCCACGGTCGTGCGGACGACGAGGATGTGGTCCCCTTTGCCCCTCATCAGCCGCTGCACCTCCTCGAAGGCCCAATCGAGGAAGTAGTTGGGGGTGTTGGTGTCGGTGCGCTCGACGATCTTGGCCGGGTTCAAACGGGCGCCGTAGACTTGGCCCTCGCTCATATAGCCCGCCTCGACCATGTTGGTGAGCACCTCGTTGGCGCGGGCGCGCGAGGCGGCGAGGTTGACGTGAGGTGCGTAGCGGGTCGGCGCCTTGAACATGCCGGCGAGCATCGCAGACTCGGCCAGGTTGATGTCGCGGACCGATTTGCCGAAATAATAGTGGGCGGCCGCTTCGACGCCGTAGGAGCCGCCGCCGAGATAGGCGCGGTCGAAATAGAGCTTGAGGATCTCGGGCTTGGTGTAGTGGTTCTCGAGATAGATGGCGATGAACGCCTCTTTGATCTTTCTCGACAGCGCGCGCTCGGGCGACAGGAACATGTTCTTGGCGAGCTGCTGGGTGAGCGAGCTACCGCCTTGCACCACCTGATCGGCGCGGGCGTTCTCGGCGAGAGCGCGGAACGTGCCCATGAGGTCGATGCCGAAATGATCGAAGAAGCGGCGGTCCTCGGTCGCCAGCGTCGCCTTGATCATGTGATCGGGAATTTCCTCGAGGGGCACCGAGTCGTCGCGTAACAGGCCGCGTTTGCCGATCTCATTGCCGTAGCGGTCGAGGAAAGTGACGCTGTATTCGTCCGAGAGGTTGATCTTGCCTTGTGCGATCTCGAAGGCGGGCAGCGCAAATGACAAGATAACCAAGAAGCCCGCGACGCTCAGGGTCAGCGTCTCGCAGGCGAGTTCGTTGCATGCGCGGGGGAAGCCCTTGACCTCGAAACGGCCGAAAAATGAGGAGTAGGCGCTCCACCAGTTACGGAAGCCGATCCACGCGGCGTAGAGGCCGGAATCGATCCAGGAATCGATCTTCAGCCAATCGATGAGCTTGCCGCGGCGATTGCCTTGTAGGAAGTCCCGCATTTACCCCCCCGTCCTATGCGAAAAAATCCCGGCCGTTTGGGTCGCACCGCTAGTCCGCGGGAGCGTCGGCCGGCGTGAGGAAGCGATCGTAGATCCAGCCGGTCGTCGACGTTGCGGGATCGGTGACCTGCACCCACCTTTTGTCCCGTGCCGTCACGCGAACCTTGAGGCCGCCTTCGGCGACCTTCACCGTCTCCGAGGACTGCTCCGCCTTCGCGTGCATGTCGACGGCGGTCTTGGTCTCCATCCACTCGCCGGAAGGTTGCGGCTCGTCTGCCGGCGAGCCCAAAGCGTAGGCGCCGTCATGTGGTTTCGTCTCATGCGGTGGCGCGATGGTCACGACCTTGACGGTGTTGACCGTTGGCGAAGAGTCCTCTCCGGCGGCAGACGCCGGCCTGCGCAGCGGCGCCGGCGGCGCGTCGGCGATCGCGCCGGTCACTTCGGTGGACTCTTCGGCTGTTGCGATTTGCGCCGCGGGCGCGCTCTCGACCGCACCCGCTGTTGCGGTCTGCTGCGAGGGAGCGGCAGCGGCGGACAAGGGGTCATCGACCGTCGCGACCTGGGGCGGCGCGGCGGCGGTGCTCACCCGCGTCTCGGACTGCGACAGCACGGTTCCGTCCCCGGCAATGAGCTCGAGACGCATGTCGGAGGCGGCGCTCCGCGCGGGCAGCCGCAACCTCAAGCCGGCGATTTCGTCGGGGCGCAGGCTCCAACCGGTGACGCCATAGGGACGGCCTTGCGAGAACGAGGCGCCCTCGGGCAGGGCGGTGATGGCGACGATGCTGCGCGCCGGGAGCGCTCCCGTCGCGTCGATGGCGATGGGGAACTGAACTTCTTCGCCGGCATTGGCCGCGATCCGGTCGGGCGAGGACAGGGCGACTTCCAAGGCGTTCGTCGCGGCGGGCGCACGCGCCACGCTCAATTCCTCGGTTGGCGCCGCCTCGTGACCGCCGCTCGGGCGCATCCTGTCCTGCCACACGAGGACTGCGGTTGGAACGAGTGCAAGGCCGAGCAGGGCCGAGATCAGGCCCTTTATGGGGAAGCGGGACTTCTTCGTGGTGACGGGCGCAATTGCCGGTTTCGGCGCTGGCCATTGCGCCTCGCTGTTCCCTTCGGGTCGCGGTTGGGCGACGTACTGGCCCGATGCGGGGATGACCGGCTTCGCTGCGGTCGATGCTGCCCCTTCGCGGAGCGGCTCGTCGAAACGCTCGAGTAACGTCGCAATGTCCGGGCTCGAAGTGATTGATCCGCCTGACGGAAGCTTGGACGCAAGCCGCGCGGCCGACTCTTTAAGAGGCGGCAATTTGCGCGCGTAGTTTCGGACGGTAGACGACGACTGCATGACTGTCTCCTGGCGCCCCATTGAGAGCGTGCCATTTTGATCACTGTCAAGAGTCATACTTAACCAATGAAAAGGGACAGGAATATGTACTCCCCACCGAGGCGCGCGGGCCGTCCGGTCGGATCGGGCGCGCGCCGGGCCTTACGAGACGGCTTCTCTGGCTTGCGGATGGTTGCCCGCCCGTTGCGGCAGAATGACAATCAGCGCGAGGATCAAAGCGGCGAGCGCTGCGGAGGCGATCGGCCGGCTCAGCGCCAGCCCGCCATGATCCAAAGGCTTGTCGAGGAAGTCGCCCACCGTGGCCCCGAGAGGGCGGGTCAGGATGAACGCGGCCCAGAACAAGGCGACCCGCGAGATGTTCGTCCAGAAATAGGCAGCAGCGACGACGGCGAGCGCGGCGCCGAACAGGAGCGCTCCGCCTTCGTAGCCGAGACCGGCATCCGCGACCCAGTCGCCGAGGGCCGTTCCCAAGGTCTGAGAAAACGTAATGGCAGCCCAATAGAAGGCCTCGACCCTCGGCGTGCTGACCGTCTCCACCGAAACGGACCCCTCCGCCCGGTACCAGAGGCCGAGCACGGCCATCACGCAGGCGAAGAGGATGAGCGAGCCCCCGGCATAGCCGATGCCGAGCGACCGGTCGGCGAAATCGGCCATGGTCGTTCCGACGGTCGTCGAGGCCACGATCGTCGCCCAATAGAGGAAGGGGTGGAACTTCTTGGCCGCAATCTGGAGCGCCACCAGAATGACCAAAGCGACGAGAAAGATCGCAGTGCCGACCAGATAGCCGAAATTCATGGTCATGCTGACCGTGTCACCACCGGTCTCGCCAAGGGTCGTCGCAAGAATTTTGATGATCCAGAAGCCGAGCGTGACTTCCGGTACCTTGCTCAATGTGGTCTCCACAGGCTCGCTCCCATTCGTTCCGTGACTGAGGCTTTGAAGCCCCGAAATCGACTGACGAAGATCAGATTAGACAGCCGCACCTGACAAGCACCTGACGGAACCCACCGCAAGGTCTCGGCCTCGTCCTTGAGATCGGCCCCGGCTTTGGAAATTGGACTAACGAACTGGGACAGCCCGATGAAAATGCCTGCGAAGCGCCGGATTGGTGGCACCGGAATGAGTTGGAGTTCGGGCGCCGAGGCGGTCAAGCCGGCACCCATTCCCCTGTGAGTGTGTCCCGCCTGCAATTGCTGCGGCGCAGCGTTTGCTATAGAAGTCGCGCTTCAATCTTCAGCTAACGAGGGAAACGAGATGCGTCTAGGCGCCGCTGGGTGGCTTGTGGCCGGTTTTGTCGTGGTGATGGCGCAGGGCGCGGTCGCCGGCAATCTTTCGGCCTCCCTCAAGAACTATTACGCCGAGTATGAGATTGTCCTGCAATGCCAGCAGGATGAGAAGCTTTCTGTCGAGGACGCCGATGCGGCCAAGGGGGCGATGGCGAAGATCGAGACGTATTATTTGAAGCGGGACTCCTCGATCAACAAGGAACACCTGCTGAAACAGGCGGTCGCGGATAAGAACGAGGGCTTCAGGATCATGGCGCGGAGCGGCGAAGCTGGTCTCAGGCCGTATTGCCGTCAGTCGTTGCACGACCTCCTGACCAAGGCCGAGGATATCGGCCCGATCGCCAAGGCGCAGTAAGGACCCAGGCCCGCGCCGGAGTCAGGCTAGCCCCTTTCGATGAGGAAGTTGTCGGCGGACTCCGGACCTGCCTTCGGTAGGGCCTCGGCCTCATCCTTGAGGTTGACGCCGGAGAGGCCCCGCCGCCGCGCCTCGGTCATCAGATAAGTCAGCTTGTGGGCGGCGTGGTTGTAGCTCAAGCCTTCGGGCCGGACGTTGGAGATGCAGTTCCGCGACTCGTCGGTGAGGCCGACCTTCGGGGCGAGAACGTCATGTAGATCCCCATGCTGTCGGGGGAGCTCAAGCCAGGCCGCTCGCCGATGAGGATGACGACCATCTTCGCGCCTAAGACCTCGCCGATCTCGTCGCCGACGGCGACGCGCGCCCCCTCGACGATGCAGAGTGGCGCGACACGCCAGCCGCTCGCCGAAAGCTGTGGAAGCATCACGTCGAGGAATTTGACGGCGTTCTCATCGATGGCGAAGGCGGAGAGCCCGTCGCCGATGACGAATACGACGTCATAAGTTTCCGTTGGTTTGGGTGACTTCTCGAGCTGCGCCCGGGATTCCGCATCGAGCCGCCGGCCCTTGTCGGGCCGCTGCAGGTAGACGGGCCGGCTCTCCGCGCTCGAGTGCAGGAGGATCGTCTCATAGCCGCGCTCCTCGAGGTTCTTTTTGAGGACAGAGACGTCCAGCGCGTGATGGACCGCGTCGCGGGCGCGGGCATGCGCCAGTTGGAACTCGAGATGCGGCTTGGTCGGCAGGCTGGTGCCGGCGCGACCGAGAGCGATGCGGGCCGGCGTGTAGCGGCGGAGCTTGCCCCAGGGATCGCCACCGACGATGTCGCGCTTGTTCTCGCCCATGCGTGTCAGTGCAGATGCTCGAGTGCGCGTTGGAAGGACTTCGGCAGGGCGTTGCCCAGCCGCAGCTCCTCGGACTGCTCGAAGATGCCGGTCTGCTTCAGCCAGTCTTCGAATTCAGGGGCGGGCTTCAGGCCGAGGACCTTCCGGACATAGAGCGCGTCGTGGAACGACGTGGTCTGATAGTTGAGCATGATGTCGTCGGAGCCGGGAATGCCCATGATGAAGTTGACGCCGGCGACGGACAGTAGCGTCAAGAGCACATCCATGTCGTTCTGGTCGGCCTCGGCGTGGTTCGTGTAGCAGATGTCGACGCCCATCGGCACGCCGAGCAGCTTGCCGCAGAAATGATCCTCGAGGCCTGCGCGCACGATCTGGCGTCCATCGTAAAGATATTCGGGGCCGATGAAGCCGACGACGGTGTTCAAGAGCAGCGGCTCAAACTTGCGGGCGACGGCGTAGCTGCGCGTCTCGAGCGTCTGCTGATCGACGCCATGATGGGCGTTGGCGGAGAGGGCGCTGCCCTGGCCGGTCTCGAAATACATCACATTGTTGCCGACGGTGCCGCGGCCGAGCGAAAGCGCCGCCTCGCGGCCCTCCCGGAGCATAGCGAGATCGATGCCGAAGCTCTTATTGGCCGCCTCGGTGCCGGCGATCGACTGGAACACGAGGTCGATGGGCGCGCCGCGGTTGATGGCTTCGATGCTCGTCGTGACGTGAGTGAGGACGCAAGACTGGGTGGGGATGGCGTAGCGGCGGATGATCTCGTCCAGCATCTCGAGCAAGGTCGTCACGGCGGCGATGGAATCGGTTGCCGGGTTGATGCCGATGACCGCATCGCCGTTCCCGTACATGAGGCCGTCGACGATGCTGGCGGCGATGCCCGTCGGGTCATCCGTCGGGTGGTTCGGCTGGAGGCGTGTCGAAAGGCGCCCCTTCAGCCCGATCGTGTTGCGGAACTTCGTCACCACGCGGCACTTTTGCGCAATGAGGATGAGATCCTGCACGCGGCAGATCTTGGAGACGGCGGCCACGATCTCCGGCGTGAGGCCGCGCGCGAGTGCCTTCAAAGAGGTCTCGGTCGCGGCATCGGACAAAAGCCAGTCTCGGAAGCCGCCGACGGTGAGATGCGAGATAGGCGCGAAAGCCTTCTTGTCATGACCGTCGACGATGAGGCGAGTGACCTCGTCGTCCTCGTAGGGGACCACGGCCTCTGACAAGAAGACGGCAAGGGGCAGATCGGCGAGCGCCATTTGCGCGGCCACGCGCTCGGCGTCGTCATGGGCGCCGATGCCGGCAAGATAGTCGCCGGATCGGGCCGGGGTGGCCTTGGCGAGCAGATCCTTGAGCGAATCGAATGTGTAGGTATGACCGCCGACAGAGTGGGAATAGCGCATGATGCGAGTCCTTCTCGATCGTAGGACATGTAAGGTCCGGCATCACCCGGCGCTAGACCCGGGTGATGCCGATTGTCGAATGCCGAAGGCGCAAGCGCGCGGCTACACCTTGACCGCACCTTCGCGGTGCTTCACAGCGAACTCCTCCTCAGGCGAGAACACGAGCGTCTTACGGCCATAGGCCGCGAAGTAGAGGATCGTGAGGGCATACCAGATCGCCACGCCGATGACGCCGGTCTGGTAAACCGGATCGGTGAGTTGGAAGTAGATCGTGACCACCGCGATGATTGCCGTCAGTGCGGCGCCGACAAGGCCGAACGGGCTTCTGAAAGGCCGCTCGATATGGGGAAATTTCCGGCGCAGCTGGATAAAGGTCACCGCCTGCAGGAAATAAGAGATCATCGCCCCAAACACCGCCATGTTGAGCAAGACGCCGCCGATAAAGGCGCCGGCCTCGGTGCCGCCTTGGGTGAACCAGACTACCAGCATGACGACGAAGCCGATCAAGGCGCCGGCCAGCAGCGCGACATTCGGCGTCTTGTGTGTGCTGTCCGTCACCGACAGGAAATGCGGAAAATAGCCCGCCCGCGACAGCGAGTAAATCTGCCGGCCGAAGGCGAAGATGATCGAATGGAAGCTCGCCACCAGGCCCGCCACGGCGAAGAGCGCCAGGATCTTGGCCCAGCCCGTACCGTAGATGGTGCGGAAACCATCGAGGATCGGCTCGCCCGAGGAGCCCAGCTTGAAAGCGCCGGGTGCGATTGCCGGGTTGATGATCAGGACCAGGAAGCCGGTCGCGATCAGCGTGAACATGCCGAGCATGATGCCCTTCGGCATGTCGCGCTTCGGATCGGCCGATTCTTCGGAGGCCAGCGGCAGCTCTTCGATGGCGAGGAACAGCCACACGGCGAACGGCATCGCAGCGAGCACGCCATGAATGCCGAAGGGCAGGAATGGCCCGCCGCCGTCGGGAAGTTCAACCCCGGCCCCGTCAGGGCCGATGCCGATATTCATGGCGTATTTGCTGAACTCCATGAACGGAATCGCGCTGACGAAGAAGAAGATCAGGATGCCGAGCGCGAGCAGCGTGACGATCACCGTGACAGTGAAGGACAGAGCCACGCCGCGCACGTTCAAGCCGACGAAGACGATGTAGCCGATCAGCCACCACACAGGCTGGAAGGAATCGGGCGTTCCGAAAATCGCTGTCAGGTAGGAGCCGATAAAGAAGACAATCACCGCCGGCGTCAGCACGTATTCGATGTTCTCGGCGACGCCGGTGATGAAGCCGCCCCAAGGTCCGAACGCCGTGCGGGCGAAGGAATAGGCGCCGCCCGTATGCGGCAGAGCCGGGCTCATCTCGGCGATGGAATAGGTCAGGCCGAGATACATAATGGTGATGATGACGGTGCCGACGAACATGCCGCCCCAGCCGCCCACCGAAAAGCCCAGGTTCCACCCCGAGAAATCCCCCGAGATGACCGCGCCGACGCCAAGCGCCCACAGCGAGAACACGCCGGCATGGCGTTTGAGTTCTCGGTTCTTAAAATAGTCCGCGCCGGGGATGTGATAGGAAACCCCGCCTTCATGCCGCTTCTCTGCCATTGTGCTGTCCCCCTGTGCCCCCTTTGGGCAGAAGTCAAAAGTAATCCCGGAGATCGGCTGCCACAAAGAGGTATCACTGTCCGCGGGCAGGATTCTTTGTCGCCCCCGCTTTAGTGCCTTCAATCGCGGCACCGGCGGGGCCCGCCTGCTAAAACGCTGGTCAAACGGACGATTTTAAAAGCAACTTGAGTCTCCATGGCCCCGCCGCCTCTTCTTCTTCTCAAGGACATCGCGCTCTCGTTCGGCCACAAGCCGCTGTTGGAGGGTGCTGCGCTCTCTGTCGGCCCGTCGGAACGGCTCTGCCTTGTCGGTCGCAACGGGTCGGGCAAGTCCACGCTTCTCAAGATTGCCGCAGGCCAGATCGAGCCTGACGGCGGCAGCCGCTTTCTCCAGCCCGGCGCGACAATCCGCTATCTCGCGCAAGACCCGGATCTCTCAAGCTTTGCCACGACCCGCGCGTTCGTCGAGACGGGACTAGCGCCCGGCGACGATCCGCATCGCGCGCGCTATCTCCTGGAGAGTCTCGGTCTGACGGGGGAGGAGGATCCCTCGCGCCTCTCCGGCGGTGAAACGCGGCGCGCGGCGCTTGCCCAGGTGCTCGCGCCGGACCCCGACATCTTGCTGTTGGATGAGCCCACCAACCATCTCGATGTCGTGGCCATCGGGGAGTTGGAGGCGGTGCTCAGGGCCTCACGCTCCGCGCTCGTGCTGATCAGTCACGACCGGCGCTTCCTGGAAAATCTCTCTCAAGCGACGGTCTGGCTCGATCGCGGCACCACGCGGCGGCTCGAGCAAGGCTTTGGTGCGTTCGAGGCCTGGCGGGACGACATCCTCGAAGAGGAGGAGATTGCGCGCCACAAGCTCGACCGGCAGGTCGTCCGTGAGGAGCATTGGCTGCGCTACGGCGTGAGCGCGAGGCGAAAGCGCAACCAGCGCCGGCTCGAAGGGCTGCTCACAATACGCGGCGAGCGCGTACGCGCGAAGCAGAACCGCGTCCAGGCAGATGTGAGGCTCACCCTGCACGAAGCGGAAGAAGCGGGGAGGAAGGTGATCGAGGCGCACCAGATCGCCAAGAGCTATGGCGACCTCTGTCTCGTCCGCGACTTCACCATCAAGATCGGCCGCGGCGACCGGGTCGGTATCGTGGGTCCGAATGGAGCCGGCAAGACGACGCTCATCAATCTCCTGACGGGCGCGCTGAAACCCGATGCCGGCACAGTGAAGCTCGGCACCAATCTTCAAGTGGCGACGCTCGATCAGCGCCGCGAGGCGCTCGACCCGGAGCGGAGCGTGGCCGCGACGCTCACGGATGGGAGTGGCGATTCCGTGATCATCAACGGGGAGTCGCGCCACGTCGTCAGCTACATGAGGGATTTTCTGTTCACGCCGGAGCAGGCGCGGACGCCGGTGAAGGCGCTTTCGGGCGGCGAGCAGGGCCGTCTCATGCTGGCGATCGCGCTCGCGCACCCCTCGAACGTGCTGGTGCTCGACGAGCCGACCAACGATCTTGATCTGGAGACGTTGGACGTGCTCCAGGAGATGCTGGCGGGCTATCCCGGGACGGTGCTCCTCGTCAGCCACGATCGTGACTTCCTCGATCGCACCGTCACCTCAGTGGTGGCTGCGGAAGGGGACGGCACCTGGATCGAGTATGCTGGCGGCTATTCCGACATGGTGGCGCAACGCGGCCATGGCGTGGATGCCCCACAGGTCAAGCTCGCGCCGAAGAGTGCGGCGAAGCAAGCGGCACCTGCCAAGCTCGCATCGGCGCCGTTGCCGCGCAAGCGTCTGAGCCCGACCGAGCAACACGCCTTGAAGACTTTGCCCAAGCGCATCGCAGCGCTTCAGGAAGAGATCGGACGCCTGGAGCGGATGCTTGCCAATCCGGATCTCTATGCGAAGGATCGTGAGGCTTTCGCGGCCGCGGGCGATGCGTTGACGAAGGCGCAAGCCGATGTTGCCGCCGCCGAGGAGGAGTGGTTGCGGCTTGAGCTCATACGTGAGGAACTCGAGGAGGAGGTGTCATCCTCCGCCGCGCGGTAGGATCGGGTTTTCAGGAGGAGAACACTCATGAACAGGCTAAGTGTCGTTGGGGCCATCGTGCTCGGTATCGCCATGCTTGCGGCTGTCGCGCATGCCGAGGCGCCGATCGCCACGGCGACCTTCAAATGCGCCGACGGCAAGGCCATCGACGCGACCTTCTATCCCGACTCCGTTGACCTGACGCTGACCGACGGCCGCAGCTTCGAACTCCCGCAAGTGATCTCCGGCTCCGGCGCGCGCTATGCCAACGCCGATGAGTCCTTCCAGTTCTGGAACAAGGGCGACACCGCCTTCATCACCGAGGGGCCCGACGACAACGACAACATGACTTACAAGGATTGCGTTGCCGTCAAGTGAGACTCCGGCTCGGTGTCTTAGTTGTTCGCGGTCAGCGCGGCGATGGTTGGCGGCGACAAGTACATGATCGACGCTCTGCGCTTCCCGTCCTGGACGTAGCTCACGGAGAGGACCGCGCCGCCGAGTTCCTTGGCGTCGGCCTTCGTCAGGGTCGCGGCGGCAAGACTGAACCGAGCGCCTGGGGGAATGACCGCTCCGCCGTTTCGTCCTTCGAGGTCAAGCGCGAGCGCCAATTCGCCTTTGCCTGAATCCGGTTTGAGAACCGCCTGGACGTCCCTCAAGGATTGATCGGAGACGTTGGTGCCGCTGAGCGCGAATGTCTCGTTGGTGGCGGGCTCATCGAGCAACCACTTGATTGGCACGTCCGCGCTCGCCTCCGATGCGGGCTCGGGTTCCGGCCCGGCTTCTGGCTCGGTCTTGGTCTCGGTTTCGGTCTTGGACCAAGACCCCCAGGAGAACCAATCTGAGATCGATGCGGCCAGGATCGGCTCCGGCGCGCGTTCGGCGGCCCGCTTCCTGGCGGCTGCTGAGGCGACGGAGGCCTGTTCGATGGCGTTGGCAAGGTCCAGCGCGCGTTGATCCCAGCCGGACGGGAGTTTCGTCGCGAGGCGCGTGAGGCCATCGCGGACGGGGTTGGACTCCTCTGCGGTCGAGAGAAAGACGAAGCCGGTAATCAAGACGATCGACAGCGCCGTCGAGCCGAGCGTGATCCAGGTCCTTCGCTGGCTGTAAGTGGCAAAGAACAGGCCAAGAAGTACGATACTGGTAATGAGTAGATCCAACGTGTGCCCCCACGCCAGTCTCTATCGCGCTCGAGGATGGCCCAGAACCGTGGCACGAGCACGGCGAACGGCATACGAAAAACCCGTGAAAATTTGCCTACCCTCGAACGCGAGGAGGGCAAGGCAGGTTCCCTTGCCCTTCGCGCAAGCGCTGGGAGTCCCAATTGCAAGGGAACCGCCGAGGTCACAATGTCCTGCCATTAGCAGGACACAAACCATTGCCATGACAGAATCAACACTTTGAGGGAGCGCGAGGCCGCCTCGCTTCGCGGGAGCCGGGGGGAGGCGGCCAGCGCAAAAGTTGCGTCGGGGGAAGAGGCAGTGACCGACCTCTACAAGATTCTGGGCGTGAAGCGGACGGCGCCGCGGAAGGACATCCACAAAGCCTATCGGAAGAAGGCCAAGACCGCCCATCCGGATAGCGGCGGCTCCGTGGAGGCCTTCAACGAGCTGGTCACCGCCTATTCCGTCCTGTCGGACGCGGACCGCCGCACCAAATACGACGAGACCGGCGAGATCGACCCGCCGCGGCCCGACAATTTCAATGGCGGGGCCATCGAGATCATCGCCGAGAAGCTCGGTCTCGTTATCCATGCGGAGCACGACCTCGCGTCCATGGATGTGGGCGGGCTGATCGAGCAGGCCATCCGTGAGGATATCGAGGCGCGGAAGGGCAGCGTGGCGCATCAGAAGCGGGCTGGCGAGCGGCTGGCGAAGCTTCGCGCCCGGACCAAGCGCAAAGCGCAAGGCGACGGCAACCTCGTGGCGCGGGTGCTCGACTGGCACGAGCTCGCGATCAAGAACCACATCAAGAAGCACGAGGAGTCGATCCGCTTCCTGGAGCGGGCGCTCGAAATCCTGCAAGACTACTCCTTCGGCGACGACCTCGCGGTGGCGCAGCCCGAGGAGGTGACCGGCGCCTTGAACGACATCCTGGTGGCGCTCGACGAGCTCGCGGCAATCCTCAACACCAGCCCGGCCCGCGCCGAGGCGATGCCGCAAGAGGCAGGGCCGACGGCATTCGGCTGATCTTGGTCGCCTCGGGGGTGGCCGAACGGAGCGGTCTCGCGTAAATTTCCCGGCAGTCTCTGGGGGATAGGGGATTGCGCGGAACCTTCCTGATCACCGTCGTGTGTTTGGCTGGCCTTGCGAGCTTGGCAGCTGGCGGCGTTGCGCGCGCCGAGACAGAGGGCTCGGTGCTGCCGTGGGAAAGAGCCAAAAAAGCGGAAAAAGCCTCGGAGCCGTCATCTCACCCCTCTGGATCGTCGTCCGAAGGTAGCGCAGCCCCTGCGAAGGCGAACGCCGCCGAGGGCGCTCAGGCGACGTCGTCCGCGCCGCACAAGGTGGTGGCGATCATCCGCGACAAGCTCGCCGGCGCCGGTACCGAAAAGAACGCCGCGGCTGATGACGTGGCGGCGCTACGGGCGTTCTACGGCGGGTGGAACAGACCGCCGCTATGGATTACGGATATGGGGTTCTCGGCCAGGGGCCAGTCCGTCCTGTTCGAGATCGCGAAGGCTGACGATTGGGGGCTCGATGCCAAGGCTTTCGCGCTCCCGGACGCAGGGGCGCTTCCTGCCAACGATGAGGCGCAAGCCTCGGCCGAGATCAAACTGGACCTTGCCATCCTGAAATATGCGCGCTTCGCCCGCGGTGGCAGGTTCGCGCCGTCCGAGATCAGCGACGTCGTCGACCAGACGCCCCCTTTGCGCGATCCGCAAGACGTGATGGCCGAGATCGCCGTGACCGCTGCGCCCCGCGCCTATCTCCAGTCGCTCCATCCGCACCATGAGCAGTTCGTGCGCCTGCATCAGGCCTTGCTCGAGGCCCGCGATCAGGCGAGGCGCCAAGACCGACGAGACCGCGATCAAGCGCATCATCATCAACATGGAGCGCTGGCGGTGGATGCCGGAGGATCTCGGTCCGATGTACGTGTGGCTCAACACGCCCGAGTTCATGCTCTACTTGGTGAAGGACGGGAAGACGGTGTTCAAAGACAAGACGCTCGTCGGCACGATCGGCAACGCGACGCCCGTCTTCACCGCAAATATGCAAACGATCGTCTTCAATCCCGACTGGGTCGCGCCGCCGTCGGTCCTGGAAGACAAGCTGTGGCCCGCCTTGCGGGAGAAATCCTACAACATCATCAAGTCGAACAAGCTTCTCGTGAGCTATCAGGGCAGGCGCATCGATCCGGCGAAGGTCGATTGGAACCGCGTGAACATCCACAAGTTCACGTTCACCCAGAAGGCGGGGCCCAAGAACGTGCTCGGCAAGGTCAAGTTCCTCTATCCCAACGACCACGCCGTTTACATGCACGACACGCTTCCTTACCGGCAGAAGATCTTCGAAGAGGAGAAGCGCGACATCGGCTATGGCTGCGTGCGCATGCAGCAGCCGAAGGGGCTCGCCGAGCTCCTGCTTGCAGAAGATAAGGATTGGCCGGCAAGCAAGGTCGAGGAGCTGTGGGACAAGGGCTCCGACAACCGCGTGGAGCTGGAGAATGGGCCGCCGGTCCATACGACCTATTTCACGGCGGTGGTCGACGACAAGGGCAAGGTCTCGACCTTCGGCGATCTCTACGGGATCGATCGCAAGATGGCGATCGCACTGTTTGACGACGCCGAGGGCTTTCCCGAGCCGCCGCCCGAGCCCAACCAGCCAGCCAGAAGCGTCGCCTCTAGCGCCGCCACCGGCTCCCGCCGCGGCGGCGGCTTCTCACGCGCGGTCGGCTTCCTCGACAACTAGCCACGCCGAGGCACGCCCTTACGTCGTGCGCCAATAGGGTTTTGCCCGCAGGCGTTCGAGCCAGGCGGCGATGTTCTTGTAGGGCGACAGGTCGATGTCGAGATAGTCGGGGCCGCGGTCCAGCCGGGCGCCGATGACGAAGTCGGCGATGCTGAGCGGGCCGATGACATAGTCGCGTCCCTCGAGCTGGCGGTCCAGCACCGGCAGGAACCGCGCAAGACGCGCGCTCGCGTCGGCCATGATGCCGGGGTCGTTGCCGCCTTTCTTCAGCACCTTGGGCTTGATGATGCGCTCCCAGAACAGCATCTCGATCGCAGCCTCCGCACCGCCCACCCACCAGAACAGCCATTGGTCCACGTGCGCCTGGTCTTGCAGGGTCGCGCCGTTCAAGCCGCGCTCTGGGTGTTTGGCGGCGAGATATTTCAGGATGGCGGCGGATTCCCAGAGTGTGAAGCCGCCTTCCACGAGGGTGGGCACGCGGCCATTGGGATTGAGGGCAAGATAGTCGGGGCTGCGCGTCTCGCCGATCCGCGGGTCGCGGGCGACCAGATCAAGCGGAATGCCCAGTTCGGCTGCCAGCAGACGCACTTTTCGGGCATGGGGCGACTCGGGCATGTTGTAGAGGGTGATGGTCATGGCTTGCGTCCTTCCCTGAAATCCAGGTCTTCCCCTTGAGTGGTACGTCTTAAGTGGCACACCGTGGCGCTGGTTCAAATTTGGCGCGAGCGTTAACGCTGGGTCGCGGCCCAAACGTGGCGTTAGAGCCAGTTTTCAAACCGCTCCGGGGCTGCTATCCGATAGGCCGGGCCCTTCTTAAGGGCGCAATTTTGCCCTCTCCCACGGCTAGAAGCCTGTTCTCCAGTCGTCGTTGTCCTGTCACGGAGCCTGGGAAACAATCTTAACGGCCATGATCAAACGCTTTCTCATCGCCGCCGTCATCATCGGCCTGTTCCTCGCCGGGGTCGGGTGGTTCAACCTCATCTTCAAGCCGAAGATGATCGCCGACTTCGTGGCCAAGATGGCCCCTCCTGCCGCCACGGTGACGGCGGAGCCGGCCAAGCTTGAGCGCTGGACCGACCGCGTGCACTCGGTCGGCACGCTGTTGGCCATCGAGGGGGTCGAGGTCGCGCCCGAGGTGGGGGGCATCGTCAGCGACTATTACTTCGACAGCGGCGAGGACGTGAAGAAGGGCGAGAAGCTCGTCCAGCTCGACATCTCCGTCGAAGAGGCGGACCTCAAGGACAACAAGGCGAAGCTGAAAGAGGCGGAGCTGAACCTGGAACGTCAATTGAGCCTGGTGAAGCGGCAGGTGACGTCGCAGGCGACGCTTGAATCGGCGACGGCCAAGCGCGATTCCGCACAGGCATCCGTCCAGCGCATCGAGGCGCTGATCGCGCAAAAGACCCTCACCGCGCCATTCGCCGGACAGCTCGGCTTAAGGCGGGTTGAGAAGGGGCAGTATGTCTCGCCCGGCCAGGCGCTTGTCTGGCTGCAGGCGCTCGATCCGATCTGGATCGATTTCCCGGTGCCCGAAGGCGAGGTGGCGGACTTCAAGGTCGGCGCCAAGATCGAGCTAACGGTCGATACGTATGATGGCCAGGTCTTCGACGGTGAGGTCGAGGCGTTCGACGCCCGCCTCAGTCAGGACAGCCGCACGCTCATGGTGCGCGGCAGGCTCAAGAACCCGGATCGCAAGCTGCTGCCCGGCATGTTCGCGCAAGTGGCGGTGCTCGCCGGGGCGCCGAAAGAGCTGGTGACGGTGCCACGCACGGCGGTGACCTATAGCCTCTACGGCGATAGCGTCTGGGTGGTGAAAGAGGGAACGGCGCCGGAAACGCCGACCGCATCCGCCGAGGCCGGCGCGGCCGTGGCCGCCGATGCGCCGCCGCAAGAGCCCGCGCTCACGGTCGAGCAACGCTTCGTGCATGTCGGGCCGGTGGAACAAGGCCGGGTGGCGATCCTCGACGGCGTGAAAGCCGGGGATCAGGTGGTGACGAGCGGCCAACTGAAATTGCATCCCGGCGCCGCGGTGAAGATCGATAACGCCGATGCTTTGAAGCCGCCGGCGGAGATGCCGAAGCAGTAGGCGCGCATGACCTTCACCGATCTCTTCATCAAAAGGCCGGTGCTGGCCACTGTCGTGAGCCTGCTGATCCTGCTCGTCGGCGCCCAGGCCGGGTTCAAGCTGCCGATCCGGCAGTATCCCGAGCTGTCCAATACGACGATCACGATCATCACGACCTATCCCGGCGCCAATGCCGATCTCATTCAGGGCTTCATCACCGTGCCGATCCAGCAGGCGGTGGCGAGCGCTGAGGGCATCGATACGCTCACCGCGTCGTCGACGCAGAATGTCAGCACGGTCACGCTCAATCTGAAGCTCGACGCCGACCCGGACCGCGCCATGACGGACGTGCTGTCGAAGGTTGCCCAGGTGAAGAGCATCCTGCCGCGCGAGGCGAACGACTCCATCGTCACCAAGAAGACGGGCGAGGGCTACGCGCTGCTCTATCTCTCCTTCAACTCGAAGGTGATGAGCTCGTCGCAGATCAGCGATTATCTCCAGCGCGTAGTGCAGCCGAAGCTGCAGACCATCAACGGGGTTGCCCAAGCGGAGATGCTTGGCGGCCAGGTGTTCTCCATGCGCATCTGGCTCGATCCCGACCGCATGGCGGCGCTCGGGGTGACGCCGCTCGATGTGCGCAAGGCGCTGGCCGAAAACAACTTCACCTCGGCGCCGGGCCAGGTGAAGGGCGACTTCATCCAGACCAATATCGACGCCAAGACGTCGCTCAGCGATCCCGACGCGTTCGGCCGGCTCGTGGTGTTGGCGCGCGGCGACTCATTGGTCCGCTTAAGCGAGATCGCCGACATCGAGCTTGGACCCGAGAACGCGGATTCCTCCTCGGTGTTCGACGGGCTGAAGGCCGTGTTCATCGGCATCTACGCCACGCCGACGGCCAATCCGTTGACCGTGATCACCGACGTGCGCAAGGCGTTTCCGGAGATCCAGAACGAGCTGCCGCCGGGGCTTGAGGCGGCAATCGCCTACGACGCCACCAACTTCATCCGCGCCTCGCTATGGGAGGTGCTGAAGACGCTCGGTGAGGCGGCGATCATCGTGATCGTGGTGATCTTCCTGTTCCTGGGCAATCTCAGGTCGACGCTGGTGCCGATCGTCACCATTCCGCTGTCGCTGGTCGGCGTGCTCGCCCTGCTTTTGGCGCTCGGCTACTCGATCAATCTGATGACGTTGCTCGCGCTCGTGCTCGCCATCGGGCTCGTGGTGGACGACGCCATCGTCGTGGTGGAGAACATCTACCGCCATATCGAGCAGGGGAAGCGCCCGTTCGAGGCGGCACTCTTAGGCGCGCGGGAGATCGTCTATCCCGTCATCGCCATGACCATCACGCTCGCGGCCGTGTTCGCGCCGATCGCCTTCGTGTCGGGGCTGACCGGCGCGCTGTTCCGGGAGTTCGCCTTTACGCTCGCCGGGCGCGGTGATCGTGTCGGGTGTCATCGCGCTGACGCTGTCGCCGATGATGTGCTCCAAGCTGCTCAAGTCTCATGCGGACGGCGGCGGCGCCGATGGCCTTACGGCCTGGCTCGATCGCAGGTTCGAGAGCCTGAAGAACCGCTATCAGCGGCGCCTGCACGGCACGCTTAACTATCGCCCCGTCACCGTTCTGGTGCTGATCGGCGTGATGGCGGCGACCGGGCTCCTCTACATGACGACCCAGCGCGAGCTCGCGCCGGAGGAAGATCAGGGCATCCTGTTCACCCTGGTGAAGACGCCGCAATACGCGAACCTCGATTACTTAGAGGACGCGACCCAACAGCTCTATCGGGCCTATAGCAGCGTGCCGGAGAAAGACCACGTGTTCACCATCAATGGCATGGGCAACGTGCATCAAGGCTTCTCCGGCCTCCTGCTCAAGCAATGGGGCGAACGGGATCGCAATCAGAAGCAGGTGCTGCAAGAGCTCTCGCCGCGCATCAGCAAGCTTGCGACGGCGCAGGCGCTGTCCTTCTCGCCGCCCTCCCTGCCGGGCTCGGTCGGCGGGCCGCCGATCCAGTTTGTCATCACCACGACCCACGACTTCGAGCAGCTCGCCGACGTGCTCTCCGACGTAGAGAAGGCGGCGAAAGCAAGCGGCATGTTCATCTTCACGGACTCAGATCTGCGCTTCGAGACGCCGCAAGTCGAGTTCCATATCGACCATGACAAGGCGAACCGGCTCGGCATCACCATGGCCGATGTCGGCAACTCGCTCGCCACGCTGCTCGGCGGCAACTATGTGAACCTGTTCGACCTCTACGGGCGGAGCTACCGGGTGATCCCGCAGGTGCCGCGCGAGTTCAGGGATACGGACGATTGGCTGACCCGCTATCAGATCCGCACGAGCGCGGGCGGTCTCGTGCCGCTGTCGAACGTGGCGTCGGTGACGAGGGTGGTGCAGCCGAACTCGCTCACCAACTTCCAGCAGCTCAACTCGGCGACGCTGACCGCGGTGCCGTTCCCGGGACGCACGGTGGGCGAGGCGATCGAGTTCCTGAAGAAGCAGGCGGAGGGCTTCCCGGAGGGGTACACCTATGACTGGCAAGGCGAGAGCCGTCAGTTCGTGCAGGAGGGCAACACGCTCGTCTACACGTTCATCTTCGCGCTGGTCATCATCTATCTCGTGCTCGCCGCGCAGTATGAGAGCTTCCGCGATCCGTTCATCATTCTGATCGCGCTGCCGACGTCGATCTTCGGTGCGCTGCTGCCGATGAACGCAGGGCTCGCCACCATCAACATCTATACCCAGATCGGCCTGGTCTGCCTGATCGGGTTGATCGCCAAGCACGGCATTCTGATGGTGGACTTCGCCAACAAGCTCCAAGAGCACGAGGGCTATTCGCGCGCAGATGCGATCGAGCATGCGGCGGCCATTCGCTTGCGGCCGATCCTGATGACCACGGCGGCGACGGTGGTGGCCATGGTGCCGCTCCTCATCGCCGCTGGCGCAGGCGCTGCGGCGCGTTTCAATATCGGCGTGGTGATCGCCGCCGGCATGACCATCGGCACGCTGTTCACCCTGTTCGTGACGCCGACGATCTACACCTATCTCGCGCGCGACCACCAAAAGGCCAAGGCGAAGCTCGAGGCCGAGGCCGCCAAGTCTGGCGCCGGGGCGCCTGCGCCTGAGAAGACGGCGACGGCGGAGGAGAGGAAGGAACTCGACGCCGAAGCCGAGGCAGGCGTGCAGTTCCCGGCGGACGAGGAGGAGCCCGCGGAGACGGCCGCGGACGCCGTTGTGGCCAAGGCGGCCGTTCCCCCGGCCTCGGCGGCAAAGAGGCGTCAGCGCAAGCCCCGGGGCCGCCAGAGCCGCAGGAAAGATCTGCCGACCGCGGCGGAGTAGGGGTGCCGAGAGCGCCCTCGCTGGTTTACTCGCCCCCGGCTTGCCTCTAGAAAGCCTGAGCAAAAAATGGGCCCGGGGACCTATGTTCAAAAAGCTTCTGATCGCCAATCGCGGAGAAATCGCCTGCCGGATCATCCGAACCGCAAAGCGGCTCGGGATCGAGACCGTTGCCGTCTATTCGGAAGCGGACCGCGACGCGCTGCATGTGGACATGGCCGACGAGGCGGTGGCGATCGGCCCGGCCGCCGCGGCGCAGTCCTATCTCGTCATGGACAAGATCATCGCCGCCGCCAAGGCGACGGGCGCGGAGGCGATCCATCCGGGCTATGGGTTCCTGTCGGAGAACGCCGCTTTCGCCAAGGCGTTGAAAGAGGCCGGTATCGTGTTTGTCGGGCCGCACCCGGGCGCCATCGAGGCCATGGGCGACAAGATCGAATCCAAGAAGCTCGCGGCCAAGGCGAAGGTCTCCACGGTGCCGGGTCATCTCGGCGTGATCAAGGACGCCAAGGAAGCGACCAAGATCGCCGACGACATCGGCTATCCGGTGATGATCAAGGCTTCGGCGGGCGGCGGCGGCAAGGGCATGCGCATCGCCTATAGCCAGAAAGAAGTGGCCGAAGGCTTTGCCTCGTCGCAATCGGAGGCGAAGTCGAGCTTCGGCGACGACCGCGTGTTCATCGAGAAATATATCGAGGAGCCGCGCCACATCGAGATCCAGGTGCTGGGCGACAAGCACGGCAACGTCATCCATCTCGGCGAGCGCGAATGCTCGATCCAGCGGCGCAACCAGAAGGTCATTGAGGAGGCGCCGAGCCCGTTCCTCGACGCCAAGACGCGCGAGGCGATGGGTGAGCAAGCCGTGGCGCTGGCCAAGGCCGTTGGCTACGACTCCGCCGGCACGGTCGAGTTCATCGCCGACAAGGACCGCAATTTCTACTTCCTGGAGATGAATACCCGCCTCCAGGTGGAGCATCCGGTGACCGAGCTCGTCACCGGGCTCGATCTCGTCGAGGAGATGCTCAAAGTCGCTGCCGGCGAGAAGCTCGCCATCAAGCAGAAGGACGTGAAGCTCAAAGGCTCCGCCATCGAGTCCCGCATCTATGCCGAGGACCCGGTGCGTAATTTCCTGCCGTCGACGGGACGGCTCGTGCGCTTCCAGCCGCCGGAGCTCGGCACTGTTGACGGCATCACCACGCGGCTCGACACGGGCGTGGAGGAGGGCGGCGAGATCTCGGTCTATTACGACCCGATGATCGCCAAGCTCATCACCCACGCGCCGAAGCGCATCGAAGCCATCGAGGAGATGGGCCGCGCGCTCGACGCCTTCGCCATCGACGGCTTTCGCCACAACATCCCGTTCCTCGCCGTGCTCATGCGCAACGAGCGCTGGCGGGAGGGGCGACTCTCCACCAAGTTCATCGCCGAGGAATTCCCGGACGGCTTCCACCCGCCGGTGCCGCAAGGCGCGGTGCGCGATGCGTTGGTCGCGGTGGCGGCAAGCATCGACCACCTCTCCAATCAGCGGCGGCGCCTGATCACGCAGCAAATGCTCGGCGAGCCGGTGTGCTTCTCCGAAGTGCGCATGGTCGAGCTGGGGCAGGAGCCGGTCCGGGCGAAGGTTGAAGGCCGGGACTATCCCATGACGGTCACGCTGGGTGGCAAGGGAACCGGCGAGAAGGCGCGGGCGATTGAGATCAACTCATCTTGGTGGTTCGGCGATCCGGTCTGGGAGGGCTTGATCGGCGACGAGCCGGTCGCGGTCCAGGTGCGCTCGATCGTCAACGGCGTGCATCTCACCTATCAGGGTGTCGAGGTGGCGGCGCGGGTGTTCACCGAGCGCGAGTCGGAGCTCCTGTCGCTCATGCCGGTCAAGGAGAAGCCGGACACCTCGAAGCTGCTGCTGTGTCCGATGCCGGGCCTCATCGTGTCGCTGGCCGTGGACGAAGGCCAGGAGGTGGCCGCCGGCGATACGCTGTGCGTCGTCGAGGCGATGAAGATGGAGAACGTGCTGAAGGCCGAGCGCGACGGCACGGTCTCCAAGATCCTGGCCAAGCCCGGCGACAGCCTCAATGTCGACGCCATCATTCTGGAATTCGCGTAAGGGCGCAAATTGAAGACCGTGACCGTCAGGGTCGAAGGCCGCGTGCAGGGCGTGTTTTACCGCGCCTGGACGGAGCAGACGGCGCGGCGGCTCGGCCTCGACGGCTGGGTCCGCAATCGCCGCGACGGCAGCGTCGAGGCCGTGTTCTCAGGGCCCGAGCCGCAAGTCGATGAGATGCTGCGGCGCTGCGCCGACGGTCCGCCGGATGCCGACGTGACAAACGTCGTTGTCGCGGCCGAGGGCGGTACGACGCCGCCCGGCTTCAAGGTGCTCCCGACCCACTAGCGGCCACCTTGCCGAACGTCTCCTCGAAGGCGGCGCGCAGCGCGTCGTCCACGCGCGCCATGTCGGTCTCGGCGCCGAGCGCTGCGAGGCTCGTCACCGCGCGTGCCGTGGAGGCCGCACGGCACGATGCCGGAGAAGTGCTCGAGCTCGGGCGCAACGTTGAGGCTCACCCCGTGCAGCGTGACCCAGCGGCGCACGCGGACACCGATGGAGGCGATCTTGGCGCCGTCCGACGAAGATGCCGACCGCGCCGGGGCGCCGCTCGCCTGCGACGCCGAGGCGGGAGAGGGTGGCGATCAGCCAGTCCTCGAGCGCGGCGACATAGGCGCTGCACGTCACGGCCGCGGGGCGAGAGGTCGAGCATCACATAGGCCACGCGCTGGCCGGGGCCGTGGTAGGTGAAGCGGCCGCCGCGGCCGGTCCTGAACACGGGGAACCGCCCGGGATCGAGCAGCTCGTCCTCGGCGGCGCTGGTGCCGGCGGTGTAGAGGGGCGGGTGCTCCAGGAGCCAGACACAGTCCGCGGCCGCGCCGTCCGCAATCGCCGCCGCGCGGGCCTCCATGGCGGCAACTGCCGCCTCGTAGGATACGGGGGCAGGGCTTGTGACCCACTCCACGGGGGTGGACTCGGCGTCCAGAGGCGGTCTCGATGGGGTCTTGAGCATGGGCGGGTATCCTAGGGCAAACCTTGCACCCCTGGGACAGGTTTGGTAAGGCAGCGGGCCCCGCGCAGTGCTTGCCGATGGGGTGGCCTATAGCCATATCCGGGGCAGCAGGCCTCGGGGTTTTTAGCGGTCGTGGCGGAATTGGTAGACGCGCAGCGTTGAGGTCGCTGTGGGGTAACTCCCGTGGAAGTTCGAGTCTTCTCGACCGCACCACTTCTCTCTCGGTCTTGCGCCGTCCAGGCGCCGAGCGGGCTACACATCCCCGAAAATGGGGGTGCAAAGCTCTGGATGCCTCGCATCCAGTCCCATTTTTGGGCTGGAAATTGCACCACAACAGGGGTCTATTGCCGCCAGGTCGCGACGTTAGTCGCAAGGACCGGAAGCGCCTCGGCGGGGGACGCGTAAGCGCGTTGTCGAGGCTTTCCGGGCAAGCGGCCTATCCAGCTTGACGTTACAAACCCAGCGATTGGACGGGCGATGCAGGACGCCGCAAGCGAGGTTCAACTGCGCGACGAGGAGGGCGGAATCCGTTCCGATTTCCTCCATGCGGTCGTCGACGCCCTCGACGTGGACGATGCGGCGAAGGCGCGTGCCCTTACGCTTCCCCTGCATGAGGCCGACCTCGCCGATCTGATCGAGCTGCTGCGCCCGGACGATCGGGCGCGCCTCATCGAGACGCTTGGCGACGACTTCAAGGCCGCGGCGCTGCCTGAGCTCGACGAGGCGCGTGCGCGACCAGGTGCTGGAGGAGATGCCGGCGGCGCAGGTCGCCGAGGTCCTGCAGCAGCTCGACTCCGACGAAGCCGTCTATCTGCTCGAGGACCTCGACAAGGAAGAGCAGGAGGACATCCTTGCCAAGCTTCCTTATTTCGAGCGCATCGCGCTCCAGCGGAGCCTCGAATACCCGGAAGACTCCGCCGGCCGCATCATGCAGACCGATCTCATCGCCGTGCCGCCGTTCTGGTCGGTGGGGCAGACGATCGACTATATGCGCGAGGCGGCGGACCTTCCCGACCGCTTCTACGAGATCTTCGTGGTCGATCCGGCCTATCACCTGATCGGCTCGGTGGCGCTCAACCGGCTGCTGCGCTCCAAGCGGCCGACGACGATCGAATCCATCACCGACGAGGACATCCGCCCCATCCCGGTCGAGTCCGACCAGGAGGAAGTGGCGCGGCAGTTCGAGCGCTACAACCTGACCTCGGCGCCGGTGATCGACCAGGACCAGCGGTTGGTCGGCGTCATCACTGCCGACGACGTGGTCGAGGTCGTTCAGGAAGAGGCATCGGAAGACATCTTGCGGATGGGTGGTGTCGGCGGCGAATCCGTCAGCGACACGGTTTGGGAGACGACGCGGCTCCGGTTCGCCTGGCTGCTCACCAATCTCGGCACCGCCATCCTCGCCTCCTACGTGATCAGCCTGTTCGAGGCGACCATCGAGCAGATGGTGGCGCTTGCCGTTCTGATGCCGATCGTGGCCTCGATGGGCGGCAATGCCGGGACCCAGACCATGACGGTCGCGGTGCGGGCGCTCGCCACGCAGGATCTCGGTCGGGTCAATGCCATGCGGGTCATCTTGCGCGAATCCGCCGTCGGCCTGCTCAACGGGCTCCTGTTCGCCGTCATCATGGCGGCGATCGCCTATTTCTGGTTCGGCAGCGACCAGCTTGGGCTCGTGATCGGGGTCGCCATGGTCGTCAATCTGTTCGCTGCGGCGCTGGCCGGCATCCTCATTCCGCTGGGCTTGGAGGCGCTCGACCTCGACCCGGCGATCGCGTCGGGCGTGTTCGTCACCACGGTCACCGACGTGGTGGGCTTCTTCGCCTTCCTCGGGCTTGCCGCTTTGTGGTTAGTTTAGGGGCGCGAGGGGGCACCGATGTTCTTCTATCTGGCCAAAGTTGTGTGGTTCGTGCTGCAGCCGTCCACGCTGATCGCGCTCCTCATCGGCTATGGGGCCATTCTGATCTGGACCGGCTGGGCGCGGTGGGGGCGGCGCTTCGTCACCATCGGCGCGATCCTTCTGCTCATCGTCGGCCTGTCGCCGCTCGGCAACGCGCTGATCTTGCCGCTCGAGGACCGCTTCCCCAGGGCCGACCTCAGCGCGCCGCCGCCGCCCACCGGCATCATCATTCTCGGGGGCGCGGAGGACCGGCTTGTGGGCAGCGCGCGCCACGCGCCCACCCTCAACGAAGCGGGCGAGCGCCTGCTGGAAGGGGCGATCCTCGCTCATCGGTTCCCGGAGGCGAAGGTCGCGTTTTCCGGCGGCGATGCCGGCATCCTCTATAAGTCCGACAGCGAGGCGGAAGGGGCGGCGGCGCTTCTGACCAAGCTCGGCGTTGCCCGCGACCGGCTGATCCTCGAAGCGAACGCCCGGGACACCTATGAGAACGCCGTCTACCTGAAGAAGGAACTCGCGGCGAAGGGCGAGCTCGGCCCGTCGAAGCGCTGGCTTCTGATCACCTCGGCCTACCACATGCCGCGCTCTATGGGCGCCTTCCGCAAGGCGGGGCTTGTCGTCGAGCCTTGGCCGGTGGACTACCGCACGCGTGGGCCTGCCGACCTCACGCGGCCGTTCGATAAGGTGTCGGAGGGTTTGCGGCGGGTGGATGTGGCCACCCGCGAGTGGGTCGGGCTTCTTGCCTATTGGCTCACGGGCCGGACGGACGCGCTGTTCCCGGGGCCGTCAGAGGCCGATCCGGATGCGACTTGGCTAACCCGTCTCGACCTGGCAGCCCGCCAGCAGGCCCGTGTCGACCCAGCCTCTGAGATAGGTGGCGGCGCGGAGCTCAGCGCCGTCCTCGCCGGCGAAGGTCGCCACCATCTCGCACAGCACGCCGAAGCGGACGCCCTTGGCCGCCTCGTCCCACATCATGGCCTCTTCAGTCGGCAAGCGGCCGGAACCGCGCCATTAGGTCATGACGCCAGACGAGGAGCGCTTGCGGCTCGGGAAGGCGTGTCGGCTGCGGCGGAGCCGTCTCGTCCTTGAGCGCAGACCAGATCTCGGCGGCGTTGGTGTCGAAGGTAAGGCGGATCGCGGTCGGGTGGGGCTGAAAGGTGAGATAAGGCCAGTCTTCGGCCGGGATCGCCGCCAACGTGTCGAGGCCAAGCGGCTCAGCGTCAGGGCCGTCAAACGCGTCGGCCAGCGCCTTCTCGAGCGTGGCAATCTCGGTGACCTCGAGATGGTTGGCGAAGGGCGCGGTCGTGCGAGCGAAGTCGGGGAAGTGGCGTCCGAACCAGCGGACGTTCCGCTGATCCGAGGGGTTCGCATCGATATAGGCTTTCACCAGCTGGGCGAAGCCGGCGTCGCCGAGATAGGCGTGCGTTTGCTCGTAGTCCTTGCCGAGAATCTCCGCGAGCCGCGCGACATAGGCGTTGCGGTAGACGCCGAACAGCACGGTGCGTTTCTCCCGGGCGCTGTCCTTGACCTCGCCCAGAATGGCGTCGTCGCCGGCGAGGATGCCGGCTTGAAAGCTCTCCTGAAGCTCTTTGAGGCTCGTCATTCCGCCGCCGCGAGCCGCGCGCCTTCTTGCCACTTCGCGGGCGATGTTGCGCGCGATGTCGAGCTCCGCGACCACCTCGGCGAGGGGCGGGATGTTGTCGTCGCGCTCGATCATGGTGGACACGGGGCCGAAATGGGTGACCGTCTCGCGGTAGAAGTCCCACACCTCGTCGCAGACCGGATGATCGTGGGTGTCGATGATGTGGCTCTCCTCATGGCTGTGTCCGGCCACGTGGAACTGGACCACGCGGTCGCGGGGCACGCCGTGCAAGAACTCGTCGGTGGAGAAGCCGTGATTGAAGGCGCTCACATAGACGTTGTTGACGTCGAACAGGAGCCAGCAATCGGCGCGGTTCGCC
>CAVQXI010000006.1:0-211808 GCA_963717875.1 uncultured Alphaproteobacteria bacterium | reverse complement strand
AGCTCCGAGGTGTCAAAACGATGCTGGACGACATGCCACGGCAAAGCACCGCCCTTGTCGCAACATCCGGAACCGACGTAGCGGACTACGTCGATGAGCCTTCGGGAAAGCCCGCCAAGGCGAGCCGTCGTTCGCGCGCGGTCCGCCAGAAGGTGGTCAAGCCCAGCGCGCTCGGCATGCTGCTCCGGCCGATCGGCATTTCCGTTGGTGTCGTGCTGATCGCCTATGCGCTGCTTTCTCTCGGCACGACGTTCTATCGCAGCTATTACCGCCATCTCGACCAGACGGCCGCCGTTCATCCCGACAAGAGCATGTTCGACGTGTTCTTCGGCGACAGCACGCTGCCCCCGGACGCGGTCGACCTCGTGGTCAAGGACGTGGACGGCACGCTGCACAAGGTGGTGGCGAGCAAGTCGGAGACCGACAAGTTCGTCAACGGCACCATCCTCATGCTCGACGATGAGCGTCAGCGCATCAAGGAAGCGGCGCATCAGGATCTCGATCGCACCTTCGCGCTCGCCTTCCAGGATCGCGAGCAGGCGATCTCAGTCCTATGCCGATTGGTTCTTCGCCTGGAAGCGCTCTTACGTGGTGCTGAAGGAGACCATCTCGTCGGCCATCACCCGGTTCTTCGAGACCGGCAAATACGAGTCGGTGAGCGAGGCGGTCGAGGCCGACGTCAACGACTACTTCCGGAAGAACTACACGGAGCAGGTGCTGAAGCCGGAGCTGCGCGACGAGACCATCACCAAAGGCGTCGAGCAGGCCGCGCGCCACGCCCATGACAGCTACCGGCGGGTGATCGCCAATTCAGACATGCGGCTTCAGCTGTTCCTCGCCAAGCACACGAGCCACATGGAGGACATCCCGGCCACGGCCTCGATGACCAATGTCAAGCTCGACTGGGACGCGCAGAAATGGAAGGCGCCCACCTATCTGATGGACGATCGCGCCTTTGACGGGATCGTCGGCGTCGGCACCGCGGCGGCCGGCGGCACGGTGGGCGCGCTGGCGCTCGGCCCGGCGTTCGACGCCATTCTCGCCCGCAGCTTCGGGCAGCTGTCGCAACGCCTCGCCACCTCGCTCGGCACGAGAGTCGCTTATGCCGAAGGCGGCGCGGTCGCGGGCACGGTCGTCCAGCCCATGGGCGGACAGGTGATAGGCGCCGCCATCGGCATTGCTGATCGGTACGGTCGCCGACTATCTGGCCAACGAGGCCAACGAGGCGATCAATCGTGAGAGTTTCGTCGCCGCCAACGAGGAGGCGCTCGACGCGACAATCACCGCGTGGAAGTCGGGGCTTGAGGCCAGCGTCGACACAGCCATCGACAAATGGTTCGATGACGCGAGGGCCTCTGTTGTACTTGCCTCCCAATAAGCTCGCCGCAACGCCAGACGATTCGCAGAAGCGGCCTTGGGGTGAAGCGCCCAAGATGAGCCATGTGCCGTGGCTCGCCGAAGCCGGCATGGCGCCTCCAAAGCCCGGCTTTTCCGCGGATTCCGGGGCGGAATTTCGGTCGCATTTCCGCCGCTTGCCGGGCTATGCTGAGCCCAAGAAAGAAAACGGTAGGGGCGTTACGGGGATGGAGGAAAACGTCAAAGCCATCGCGCGGCCGGCTGCGAGCCGGTCCTTGCGTGAGGCGATCCGCAAAGCCCGCCTCGAAGAGGCCGAACGCCTCGACGTCACCGCCGACGCCCGCGACGGCGAGATCGCGCGGCTCGAGCTGCTCCAGGCCGAGCTCGAGACGGTGTTCGCCGATATTCCGCGCCAAGACGACCGGTTCAGCCTGGCGCTGGTGCCGAGCCGGCCGGCGCGGCTGTGGATCGATCTCTTCACCTATGTGGCGGTCGACGACGGCTCGGGCGCCTACCTGTTCATCCGCAACAGCGAGAATGGACGGCGCACGTTGTTCAGCGCCAACAACGTCTCCGACATGGTGGACCGCATCACCACCTATATGGCGCACGAGATCGTGCGGCGGGAGCGTATGGAAGCGGCGCTCCTGGAGCCCGGGCCGCGTCAGAAGCTCGTCGTGGAGCCGGAGCGTTCGGGTCCTAGCATGGGCGTCGTGCTCTCGGCCTTCGTCATCGGCATCCTCACCGGCGCGGCCGGCCTGTTCGCGGCCGTGTGGCTCAGCGTTCCCTAAGCACGCGCCGCTCGCATTCCCACACTTGATCGTTGCTGCCGGCCGCGCGGCCGACCATCTCCACGCGCCAGCCGTTGCCGGCGCGCTCGATATTGTACTCGTTGTAGCGGGCCGCGGGCGTGCGGCCCTCGATCGCCTCCGAGGCCGACGGCACGCCGACGACGATGGCGGGGCCGGTCACCGTGTCGATCTCGCGCACCGTCTGCCTGTGGTTGTGGCCGTGCAGCACGAGCTCGGCGCCGTGCTTGCGCAACACGTCGCGGAACTTCTTCGCATCGCGCAAGCCTCGTGCCCAATTGGCCTGTCCGGGAAGCGGCGGATGGTGGATCAGCACCACGCGGAACAGGCCCTCGCGCCCGAGGCGATCGAGCGCGCCTGCGAGAAAGGAGAGCTGCGTCGTTGCCGAGCTTGCCGGCGGCGACGAACGGCATGGTGGGGATCGCCGAGGAGAGCGCGACGATGCCGATGTCGCCGAAACGGCGCACGAAGGGAAAGCCGTCCTCCGGTGTCGCGAACAGGGCTTCGCCCGCCTCGTTCGCTTCCATGTATGGGCGCCAGTGGCGCGTGCTGGTATCGGGATGCATGCGCACATAGGCGTCGTGATTGCCGGGGATCGCGGTGACGTCATTCGGGCTCCCCAGATGATGCAGCCAGTCGGCGGCGCGCAGATATTCCTCCGGCAGCCCGAGATTGACGAGATCGCCGGTGACCGCGACGTGGTCCGGGTTCCGCTCGAGAAGATCGCGGGTGAGCAGATCGAGGATCTCGCGGCGATGCACGCATTTGCGGCCGCGATGCCAGTTCACATAGCCGAGGATGCGCTTCGACAAGAGATGCCGGCGCTTGGCCCGCGGCATCGGGCTCAAGTGAATGTCGGAGAGATGGGCGAGAGTGAACACGGGCGGCCGAGACCTTTCTGGACCTTTCGGGGACCCTAACCCGGTAACACACCTACCGAAATGCTCGTTGGCCGGGTAATTTTTCCCTGTTGCGCCATTCCCACAGCGCAAGGGAAAAATTCTGCTGCGGGCCGTCGAAGGTTGCTCCCCTCATCCCTGCGCGGGAAGCTCAAGGTCACCTAATTTGTGAGTGTGCCCCGGGGGGAAGGAACCATGTTGACCAGGACTTTTTTGATTCTTGTTGCCTCAGCTATGGTGGCGGTGATGGGCGCCCCGCCGGCCAAGGCACAATTCGTGTGCGCCGCCGCCAACGGGGCCGCCGTAGGCGCGGTGCTCGGCGCCGGGTCCACTACCTGCGGAACCGACGTCGGCTCTGGCGGAAGCGGTAACGACCAAACGCTTGTGGGCGTGGGCGCCGGCCAAGGGATCGGTGGCGTAGGTATCGGCGGTACCGGCAATACCGCTGTCGGCAGATTTGCCGGGGCCAATGCGACCAACATTGTGACGGGAAGCTTCAACACGGCAATTGGCAGCGGTGCCGGTCAGAATGTTGCGGGTGATTTCAAACTTCGCCGGCGGCGATGGGGCAGGCTCAGGAACGTCAGGCGATAGAAATGCCGCGATTGGCTTGAACGCCGGCCAGAACGTCACCGGCAGCGATAATTTCCATGTCGGTCAGCTTTCGGGCAACGGTGCCGCTGGCAGTGGCAATGCGGCGATTGGCAACAACGCCGGCCAGAACGTCTCCGGCGACAACAATTTCCATGTCGGCCTAGGATCGGGGGTCGGCACCGGCGGCGATAATAATGTGGGCGTCGGGACCGGTGCCGGTCAGACCGTGAGCGGTGCGGACAATATCGCGCTCGGTCGATTTGCGGGGGCTAGCGTCAGCGGCTCGAACAACATCTCCATCGGCCTCAACGCCGGTAATAGCGGCATCGGCGCGGACGATACCGTCGCCATCGGCAACAACGCGGAGGCGACGCAGGCCAGTGCCATCGCCATCGGTGTGAGCAGCCAGGCGACCCAACAAAACGGAGCTGCATTCGGAACGGGCTTCCTCGATGATGGTGGGGGCAACAACATCGCCGGGGCGACGAGTACACATGCGACCGCCGCCGGCTACCAGGCGCGTGCGAGCGGTGAGTTCAGCTCGGCCTATGGCAATCTGAGCTCCGCAAGTAACCAGGGCAGTTCGGCTTTCGGCCTTGTCGCCACGGCGAGCGGCTTCGCCAGCTCGGCCTTCGGCACCGGCAGCACCGCAAGCAGCACGGACAGCTCGGCCTTTGGCCGCGTCAGCTCCGCAAGCGGTAACAGCAGTTCAGCTTATGGCGCCTTCAGCTCCGCGAGCGGCACGAACAGTGCGGCCTACGGCGTGTCAAGCACGGCGAGCGGCGTGTCGTCCGTCGCCATAGGCGACAGCGCACTCGCTAGCGCCGACGGCGCCATCGCCATGGGTCTGAACAGCCAAGCGACAGGGACGAACGCCATTGCCATCGGGCAGGGCGCGAGCGCCACCGGCTCCATCGCCATGGGCACGGCGTCCTCCGCCTCGAACGGCGGCGCGGCGTATGGTGACTTCTCGACCGCGACGGGGACGAACAGCACGGCGATCGGCCCTAACGCGACGGCGACCCATGCGAACAGCTGCCGCCTATCGGTAGTGGCGCTACCACGACGCGCGCCAACCAGCAAGTGTTCGGCACCACGAGCAACACTTACACCGCGCCCGGCCTCACCTCGAGCCGCAGCAAGAAGGCGCAAGGCAGCGCCGACGCACATCGTGACGTCGAACGCGAGCGGCGATCTTGCCGCCTACACGCTTTTCCGAGCTCGGCATCGCCACCGGTAGCGATGTCGATGCGCTGAACGCGCGCATCGACAAGCGCTCAGCGCGCAGACCGACAAGGCGCTCACCGGCGTGGCCATGGCCTTTGCCATGGCCGGCGCGCCGACGCTCACCAACGGCGAGCACTTCGCCATGACGGGCAACTGGGGCACGTTCGAAGGTCAGAACGGGCTCGCCATGAACGCGGCGTTCAGGCTTGCCAGCCACGTGCAGCTCAATGGCGGCGTGGCTTACGGCGTGGGCGAGGATCTCGCCGGTGGGCGGGTTGGCGTCCGCGTCGGCTGGTAGTCGCTCGGGCGCACAACCACGTGCGCCTCAACCGTTAACCAGTCGTTAACCAAGTTTCGTCAGCATCCTGACCATCGGCCCGTCAGCAGCGACGCAAGGGCCGGCACGTTCGCTGTGCGTAGGCCGCAAACGCCTCGGCATTGTCACCGCGACGCCCTCGTTTCCCGTTCCTCGCTCTCGTCCCAAGAGACGTCTGCAGTCCAATCCTTCCGCGCCGCGCGCGGACAATAGGGGGCTGTCATGGGCATGAAATCTTGGCTTCTCGCTTTCTTGGTTCTGATCTTCATAGTCGACGCCTGGGCTCGCACCGGATCGGGCCTTGGCGGTGGAATGCAGCAATGGTGGCGCCGGTAGTAATCCGGCGGGGAATGACGGTGGGGTCGGCACTAATACAGCTTGCGGCGAGGGCGCCGACGCCAGTGGCGCGCGGCGGCGCGCAACGTCGCGACTACGGCGACATCGCCGATGCGCAACGGCGCCGGCAGCGGCAACATCGGCAACCGGCGGCGACTCGCCAATGCCAGCGGCGCCGCGCAGCAGCAACGTCGCGGATGGCAACACTGCGCGATCTCCAGCGGCGACAACAGCAACAACATCGCGACCGGCAGCGGCGCGAACGCGAGCGGCAGCAGCAGCAGAAACATTGCGTCAGGCCTGCTAAGCGACGCCAGCGGCGACGGCTCGAGCAGTATCGCGCTCGGCAACGGCGCGACCGCCACGCGGCGACGGCAGCACTAACATGGCGGCTCGGCGACACGGCGCATCCAGCGACCGGCAACACAATCACATCGCCATCGGAACGGTGCTCAGCGGCGCCAATGACGGCTCGGCCTGGCAGCAATCGCGGCGGCAGCGACGGGCACCAGCAGCGCCGCGTTCGGCATCGACACGCGACGGCGAGCGCGCGCCTTCAGCGCGGCTGCACTGGGAACAACGCCAGCGCGACGAACAGTACCAGCTCGGCGCTTCGGCAGCAACAGCGCCGCGAGCCGGCGAGCTCGAGCTCGGCCTATGGCGCATCGACCATTGCTAGTGGTATCGTTTGGCTCGGCGACTCTGGCGTACGCCAGCAAGGCGCTCGGCACGCAGCAACGTGCGACCTTCAGCGATCGGCAACGACGGCCCAACGGCAGCAACAGCGGGGCCTTTGGCGCCGGCAGCCAGGCGACCGGCGATGACAGCGTTGCGGTTGGCGACGGGCAGCGCAGGCTACGCAGGCCAGCGCCGCCGCCTTCGGCGATAGCGTGCAAGCGACGGCGGCGAATGCAGTGGCGCTCGGGTCCAACTCGCGTGGCCGACGTCGCCAACACCGTGTCGGTGCGGGTCGGCGGGCAACGAGCGGCAACATCGTCAACGTGGCGGCTGGCACGCTTGCCTCCACGAGCACCGACGCGGTGAACGGCAGCCAGCTCTACGGCACCAATCAACTCATTTCGACGATTGCCGGATCGAGTCAATATTTCCAGGCGAACTCCGTCGAGACCGCCTCCGTTGCCTCAGGCACTAACGCGGTCGGCCGTCGGACCGCACGCCGTCGGCGCTCGGCCACGAACGCCATGGCCATCGGCAACGGCGCTCAGTCCGACCGGCGCACAATGCCATCGCCATCGGTTCGGGAGCGGTCGCCACGGGCTCGGTCGCGGTGGGCGATAGCGCGGCGGCCTCGAACGGCGGCGCAGCCTACGGCGATTTCTCGACCGCGACAGGCACCAACAGCACGGCCGTCGGGCCCAACACCACGGTGGCCTACAAGAATGCGGCCGCCTTCGGCAACGGCGCCACGGCGACGCGCGCCAATCAGCAGGTGTTCGGCACGACGAGCAACACCTACACCATGCCGGGCCTCACCTCGAGCGCGAGCAGAGTCGGCCCAAGGCGCGCCGACGCACATCGTCACCTCGAATGCGAAAGGCGATCTTGCGGCCTATACGCCGTCCGAGCTTGGCCTTGCCACGACGGGCGATGTCTCGGGCTTGCAGTCGGAGATCGATAAGTTGGGTCAGCGCGACGCGAAGCTGACCGAAGGCCTCGCCGCCGTGGCCTCGATGGCGCAGCCGATCATGCTGCCAGGTCAGACATTCGCCATGCGTGCCGGCTGGGGCGGCTATGACGATGCGAGCGCGGTCAGCTTCACGGCCGCCGGCGTTCTCGCCAAGAACCTGGTACGGCCCGGCTACGGCACGCTGGTCGCGGACGCTGGTCTCGGCGTCGGCACCAACCAAGGCGAAATCGCCGGCCGCGCCGGCCTTACGTTCGGTTGGTAGGCTCAGTCTTTGCCGTTGCCACGGAACTGCGTGGGCGATGCGCCGAAGCGGCGGCGGAAGCAGCGGTTGAAGTAAGACACCTCATTGAAGCCGCAGGCATGAGCAATGTCGGTGATCCTCATGCCGTCATGGGCTGGATCGGCGAGCATTGCTCTCGCTTTTTGTAGGCGGAGCTCCAGCACCCGCTCCGTGAAACTCGCGCCGGTTTCCTGAAGAAGGCCCTGCACGCGGCGCGATGACAGCCCGAGCTTTTTTGCCACCACCTCGGCGGAAAAGCCGGGGTCAGGGTAGTGCTCCCGAATTTCGCCCAGCACGAGCTGAAGCCGCGCGGCGCGCATGCCCCGCATTTGAGCGATTTCCGCCGCCTCCCGCCCGGCGCCCAGACACAGCGCTGCGAGATCGAGCAGCGTCGTGGCGACATGTTCGGTGAGCAACGGATCGTCCTCGATGCCGTCGGGATTGAGGATGATTTGGACGTATCGACGGAAATAGCGGGCCGCCGGCAGGCTGGGATCGATCCGGCGCGCGACGAGATCGTCCACGTTGGCAACCAGGAGACGCAAGGAATCTCCCGGCACCATCACGGTCCACAAGTCGGCCTCCGGGCCGCTGAGGAGTTCACCGACACGCGCGGCGGAGAGGAAGCCGAGCTCGCGCGGCGCGATTTCCAGTTCGCGCCCCATCTGGCGCTGGGTCATTGGATAGTTGCTCAGATTCACGCCCAGGAAGAAGTCGTCGCGCCCATCGGAGGCGATGTCGCGGGCCGCGTTGGCGGTGCGAACCATGGTCCCGCCGACGCGGAGCGCCCCGCCGGCGCCGTAGACGGCGAGCGCGCAATAGGCCCTGAGCGGCCGGTCGTCGGCAAAGGTGTCGTCGAACTTTCCGAAGACTTCGTCCCTGAACTTCTGGAACAGGTGTCGCTTTTCCTCATCGCTCAGATGCGGCGGAAGCTCGTCGGTCGAGAATGACAGGTAAGGCGCAGGCGGCCTGCGCTTCGGGTATTCGCCAGCCATGCTGCAGCCCCCGAGCCGTGCAGATGTACTTATGCGCCCGTGCAGAAGATGCCTTGCATTTTCCAGAATACCCCGTTGTTGAGCAAGGATTTCCTGTGTCGCGATTGTCCAAGATCATTTCGCTGGAAGACAAGATTTCGCGCCAACCGGTGAAAGTCTGTGGCCGTTCGGCAACAGGGCCGGGGGATTCGTGTATTTGCGTATGCGAGTCCAAGTTTGTTTCGCTCCCGGCCAAGACGAACACGCGGCTTTAGGCACCTATGACTGCAAGGGATTCAACGCCTTGTCGATGCAAGGCTCGATGGTGTTGCGGCGCGCTGAAGGGGGACTTTAGAGACCATGCGTACGACGAACATAGCGACAACCTGGCGCGCGGCATCTCTTGGGCGGCGCTTGCACGCTGGCGCTGGCAGTGCTCTTCACACCAACGGCCTTCGTGCCGGAGGCGCTCGCGGTCGAATGCGAAAACTCGGGCCAGGGTGGTCCCGGCCCGGCGGGCGATGACGGCAATGTCGTTACCAACACGGCCTGCGGCCAAGGCTCAGACGCCAGTGGCGTTGGCACCCTCAATACCGCGATCGGCTCGGGCGCCAACTCCAGCGGCGATGACAGCGTCAACACGTCGACCGGCGCGGACGCCAAGTCGCTCGGCGACGGCAGCTTCAATACAGCAACCGGCGCCGACTCTAATGCCGTTGGCGACAGCAGCCAGAACACCGCGACGGGCTCTGGGTCCAATGCCAGCGGCTCGAGCAGCCAGAACACCGCGACCGGCTACCAAGCCGATGCAAACGGCGCCGGCAGTTCCAATATCGCCCTTGGTTTCGGCGCGACCGCCAGCGGCACCAGCTCAACCAATACGGCGATCGGAATGTCCGCGCAGGCGAGCAGCAATGGCGTCGCCATTGGCGCAAATACAAAGACCACCGGCGGCACCGCGGTCGGCAACGGCGCGCTCGCATCGGCCACCGGCGCCGTCGCCATAGGGCTTACCGCGAGCGCGACCGGTGCGAATGCCATTGCCATCGGCTCGGATGCTCTCGCAACGGGCTCCATAGCGGTGGGCAATGGCGCATTGGCTGGAAACGGCGGCGCGGCGTTCGGCGATTTCACGGCAGCGACGGGCGCGAACAGCACCGCGATCGGGCCCAGCGCAAGCGCCACCTACAGTAACTCGGCCGCGTTCGGCAACGGCGCCACCGCGACGCGGGCCAATCAGCAGGTGTTCGGCACCACGAGCAACACCTACACCATGCCGGGCCTCACCTCGAGCCGCAGTAAATCGGCGCAAGGCACGCCGACGCATCTCGTCACGTCAAACAGCAAAGGCGATCTCGCCGCTTACACTTTCTCGGAGCTCGGCATCGCCACGGGGGACGATATCAACGCGCTCAACGCGCGCATCGACAAGGTTGGCGCGCGGACGGACGAGGCCATCGCGGGCATCGCTTTGGCGATGTCCATGGAGAACCCGGATCTGACCGGCAACGAGCGGTTCGGCATGGCGGCGAACTGGGGCGCCTTCAAGGATGCCAACGCGCTCGGCATGTCGTTGATGGGCGTGCTCGGCAACGACTTCGTGACCAAGGGCGATCGCGTTGCGATCTCCGGCGGTTTCGGTGTCGGCTTTGCCAACGGCGACAGCGACGATGTTTATGGCGGCCGCGTCGGCCTGCAATGGACGCATTGACCACAGGGCAAATCGCACGCCTTATCCCCGGTGCTGAAACCTGCCGTATCATGCCATTGCCTCGTCCATCGAGGGCGCTTTCGCGAGGCGTCGTGAGATGCGGGACGGGGTGCGGTGCCTGCGGGCTTCCTTCGCAAGGAGGCCTCCGGGCGGCGCCGGAGCCACCCCCCGGGGCCACTACGAGCCCCCGCCAGAAGCTGGCTGAGAGGTAGGTCGTCTTTTGTTGCGCTACCGCGCTTCGCGCTACTTGAGCGCAGACGGCCACTGAGAAGCGGGGCCCCGCGCCGACAAGACGCCGCGATTGGCGCGCCGTGAGGCGCCCGCCGCGGTCCGCAAGGATCGCGGACACCTAAAGGCTTGCGCCTTACGGCGCGCCACCCCCTCGGGTCACCTCGCGGGCGACGGTCCGGCGAGCCAAATCAGCGTGCCGATTTTCGGAAGAGGATATGCCCTGTCAGGACACGGACGGTCGTGGCAAGATCGGATGATGAAGCCGAGATTTGCATTGCTGCTGGGGGCTGGGTTTCTCCTGACGACCGCAGGCCAGACCTTCGCGCAAAACGGGGTCGAGATCCCCGTCGAGAAGCAGGCGCAGACGCCGAACGTGGCGATGCCCGGCGCCGAGAAGATCGTGCTGCTGGTGCGCAACAGTCTCATCACCCTCAACAACGCGCTCCAGACCGGCAACTTCACGGTGCTGCGCGATATGGGCGCGCCAGGCTTTCGCGAAGCCAACTCCGCCGCGCGCCTCTCCCAGATCTTTGCGAACCTGCAGGCCCAGAAAATCGACCTCGCCGCCGTGGCCGTGATCGCGCCGCAACTCACGCAAACGCCGACGCTCGACCAAGAGAAAGGTATGCTCCACCTCAAAGGCTATTTCCCGGGGCAGCCGGTACCGATCAATTTCGAGCTTCTCTATCAGGCGGTGAACGGCCAGTGGCGCCTGTTCGGGATCTCGGTGCAGCCCGGGGCGTCGCAGGCGGGCGCGGCGCCTGCTCACATCTCGGGATCGAACGCGGTCAAAAAGAAGAACTAGAGGAGGCTGGACTGAGCCCCGCACCATCACGCAACGCAAGCGCGGCGCGCCTCATTACGGCGATGCTGCGTCCGATCTGGCGCTTGCGCCGGGGCATGACGCTCGGCGCGCAAGGCGTGGTGATCGACGAGGCCGACCGTGTGCTGCTGGTGCGGCACAGCTACCGGCCCGGCTGGTTCTTCCCCGGCGGTGGCGTCGAGTGGGGCGAGACCCTGGAAGAGGCGCTGGCTCGCGAGCTCGAGGAGGAGGTCGGCGTCACGCTCAACGCTCCGCCCGTGCTGCATGGGGTGTTCTCCAACGACAGCAACTTTCCGGGTGACCATATCGCCCTCTATCTGGCCAGGGCGTGGACGCGGCGGGAGAATTATCGCCGAAGGGGCGAGATCGCCGAGGCTGAGATGTTCCTGGCCAACGACGTGCCGGTCACGACCGATCCCGGCACGCGCAAACGTCTCGCCGAGATCTTCGGACACGCGCCACTCAGTCCGAAATGGTGATCGTGTGCTAGTCCAGGGCGCCGGCGAGCTGCTTGGTAATTCTGGCGACGTGGTGGCCTTGGAAGCTCGCGAGGTTGAGCTCCTTCTGGGACGGCGCGCGCGAGCCGTCAGGGGCGGAGATGGTGCCGGCGCCGTAAGGCGAGCCGCCTTTCACCTCGGAAATATCGGGCAGGTCCGGCGCGGAGTAGGGCAGCCCGACGACGATCATGCCATGATGCAGCATGGTGAAATGGGTGGAGACGATCGTGGTCTCGTTGCCGCCGCCGGTCGAGGTCGAGGTGAACACGCTGCCGACCTTGCCGATCAGCGCGCCGGACACCCAGAGTGGACCGGTCTGGTCGAAGAAATGGCGCATCTGGGCGGTCATATTGCCGAAGCGGGTCGGCGTGCCGACGATGATGCCGTCGTAGCCGGCGAGCTCTTGCGGGTCGGCGATCGGCGCGGGCTGGTCGACCTTCATGCCGGCGGCGCGCATGACGTCCTCGGGCATCAGCTCCGGCACGCGCTTGACCGCCACTTGCACGCCGTCGACGGCCCGCACGCCGTGGGCGATGGCGTAGGCCAAGGTCTCGGTGTGCCCGTAGGACGAATGATAAAGAACGAGCAGTTGCGCCGTGTCAGCCATCAAAATGCCCCCGCTTGGACCGTCAGGGGCGGGATGCCGCGCCCCCCTCCTCGCTAACCTTTAGTTTAGCAGATTCAATAGTGTGACGAGAGGCGATAACACATAGTGAACTTGAGCGGGTTCGTAAACGTGCCCTGCCGCCGCTTCCAGCAAGATTGCTGGACCTCGGCGGTCCGTCCGTGATAAGGCAGCGCCCGTTATGTGGACGAGGATCACAGTTTCGACATTCCCGCGACGACGAGCGCGCGCCCGCATCCTGCGGACCGCTTGAGCCTCGCCGCCGTCGCCTCGTCCTTTCTCCTCGGAAGATTTGCGTTTGGTGCCTGCCGGCGGGGGATGTTCCCTCGATCAGCCTTGTTGGTGCTAACGCCATGACGACCTTCGAAATTCGCCTTGAAACCGCCGCCGACGAAGCGGCCCTGTCCGAGCTCTCGGCCGAGGCCTTCGGTCCCGGCCGCTTTGTCCGCAGTGCCTACCGGGTGCGCGAAGGCGTGCCGCCGGTCCCGGGCTTGAGCCTAACCGGCTGGCTCGACGGCCGCCTCGTCGGCGGCATCCGCTTTACCGCGGTTCGGATCGGAGAGGCCGAAGGCGGCGCGCTGCTCGGGCCGCTCGTGGTCGATCCGGCGGTGAAGGGCAAGGGCTACGGCAAGGCGCTTGTCGGCGAGGGGCTGGCCCGGGCGAAGGGCGAAGGCTTCGGCCTCGTGCTGCTCGTCGGCGACATGCCCTATTACGGCCGCTTCGGCTTCGCCCCGGTGGCGCCGGGCAGGATCACCTTGCCTGGGCCGGTCGATCCGGCGCGGCTCTTGGCGGTCGAGCTCGTCCCGGACGCGCTCCAAAGCGCGGCCGGGCAAATCATGGCGCATGCCCGATAGCTAATGGCCTTCGCGGAACCAGGTCGCAGCCAGAAGGCCGAGCAGAAGAGCGAGGGCGAGGAAGCCGGTGAACAGCGGGAAGAGCCGCACGCCCTTCACGTGATAGGCCTCGCGCTTGTGTAGCCCGAGCCAGTCGCTGCCATGCATGACATGGCCGCTCCTGACCATCGCGATGCGCGGCAGGCTGGCAGCATCGCCCTCGTTGCGGCCGAGCCAGAACGCGCCGCCGCCGGTCTCCTCGAGAATGGGCGCAAGCGGCTTGTCGGTCGCAGTCACCGCGGCGAGCTCGCGCGTGTTCGCCTTGCCCACGGTGACAATGCTGGCGAGGTTGTCAGACGCGACGCGGTAGACGCCTTGCTCATCGACGGTCATGGCCTTGTGCCACACCCCGTGATCGCCCTTGTCGAGCGTGATGGTCTCCGTCTTGCCGGAGGGCGAGGTCACGGTGACGGGGCCGACCTTGTCTTGAATGGAGCGGCGCTCGATGTTGAGCGTCTGGCCCCGGCTCGCGGCCTTTAACGTCTCTTCTTCGAGCTCGGGCTCTTTCATCAGCCAGTGAGCGAGCCGGCGTAAGAGGTCGGAATAGGGGCCGCCGCCATCGTAGCCGCGCGCCCACAGCCACTCTTGGTCGGATAGAAGCAGTGCCACGCGCCCCTTGCCGCGCTCGCCGATGACGAGGAGCGGCTTTCCTTCGGCGCCCTTCATCAGCACTTCGCCGTCCTTTGGATTGGCATCGACCACGCGGAACCAGCGGCCCCAGGTCGGCTCACCATTCGGACCGCTATGCGCGCCCGGCAAGTCGGCCGTCACGGGGTGCTTGTTACCGAGATCGGTCAGCTCCGGCTTGAACGGCTCCTCGATCACGCGGCCCGAGGGCACGGCAGGCAGGATCTGGCCGAGCGGCGTGCGGTAAAGGCTGAGCGCAGAGGCGTAGTCGTCGCCGGCGGAGACGAGCACGGCGCCGCCGCGCTCAACGTAGCGGGCGACGTTCTCCAGGTAGAGCAAAGGCAGCACGCCGCGCCGCTGATAGCGGTCGAAGATAATCAGGTCGAACTGATCGAGCTTCTCCTGAAACAGCTCGCGCGTGGGGAAGGCGATCAGCGACAGCTGGTTGATGGGCGTGCCGTCCTGCTTCTCCGGCGGGCGCAGGATGGTGAAGTGTACGAGGTCGACGGAGGCGTCCGACTTCAGCATGTTGCGCCAGGTGCGCTCGCCGGCATGCGGTTCGCCGGAGACCAGCAGCACGCGCAAGTTCTCGCGCACGCCCTCCACCGTGAGCACGGTGCGATTGTTGATGGTGGTGAGCTCGCCGGGCGCGGAGTTGACCGCGACGTCCACGATGTTGGGACCGGCGTGGGCGATCTCGACCGGAATGTCGATCTTTTCGCCGATGCGGACGGTCTTCTGGATCGGTGCTTGGCCTTGATGCTTGATGGTGAGCGTCGCAGTGCCAGTCTCGCCCGGCTTCGTCTCGCTGACCTTGACCTCGATCGGCTGGGTGCTGCCGACGATGCCGAAGCGGGGCGCATTCAAGACTTCGAGCCTGCGGTCGAACTCGCCCGGCTTGCCGGTGATGAGGGCCTGCACCGGCGCGTCGAAGCCGAGGGCCTTGGCGGAGGCCGGCACGTCGTGAACCTCGCCATCGGTGATCATGATGACGCCGGCGAGGCGGTCGGGCGGCACGTCAGCCAGGGCCTGGCCGAGATCGGTGAACAGCATGGTGCCGTCGCGCTCGTCGTCGGCCGAGGCCGAGGTGGAACGCACGAAGCGCACGTCGAGATCGGGGATCGCCTTGAGGCGCTCCTCCAGACCTTTCCGCACCGCCTCGGTGCGCGCCGTGCGGCCGGCGATGGCCTGGCTTTGGCTGTCGTCGACCACGACGGTGACGATGTCGTTGAGCGGCTCGCGGTCCTCCTGCTTCAGATGCGGGTTGGCCATGGCGAGCAGGAGCGTGGTGAAGGCGAGCAGGCGCAACAGCGCGCCGCGGCGGGCGCGCCAGAACAGCAGCGCGAGCAGCAATGCGCCAATGCCGGCAATGATCCACAGGACCGGCCAGGGTACGAAGGGGAGGAACTCGATGGACCAGCTCATGGCCTACTGTCCCAGACGCTCGAGCAGTGCAGGGACGTGCACCTGATCGGCCTTGTAGTTGCCGGTGAGCGCGTACATGACGAGGTTGACGCCGGCGCGGAACGCCATCTCGCGCTGCACCTCGCCGCCGGGCACGACGGGGAATAGCGGCCGGTTGGCATCGTCGAGGGCCCAGGCCGACGCCAGGTCGTTCGAGGTGATGACGATCGAGCTCACGCCGTCGGTGCGGCGCGAGCGCGCGCTGCGCTCGGCTTCGTCCGTGGGCTCCGCCTCGACCCAGAGCGAGCCGCCGTCCCAACGGCCGGGGAAACTATTCATCAGATAGAACGACTTGGTGAGAACGTGGTTCTGCGGCACCGGCTCGAGCGGTGGGACGTCGAGCTGGCCGATCAGCCGGTTCAGCGCCTGGCCTTGCGTGCCGCCATAGGCGGCGCTCTCCTGGTCACGCGTGTCGAAGATGATCATGCCGCCTTGCTTCATATAGGCGTCGATCTTGGCGAGCGTCTTGTCGGACAAGGGCTTCGTGTCTTCGAGCACGGGCCAATAAAGCAGGGGGAAGAAGGAGAGGTCGTCCTTGTTGATGTCGACGCCCATGGGCTCGGCGGGCTCGAGCGCGGTGCGGGCGCGCAAGACTTTGCTCAGGCCCCATAAGCCTTCCTCGCTGGTGCGGTCGACATCTTCATCGCCGGTCAGCACATAGGCGAGGCGCGTGTTGAGCGAGGCCTTCAGCGCGAAGTCGTCCGCCGCGTTGTCTGTCGACTGTGGCTCGGGCTCCGCTTCAGCGGCGAAGCTTGGCGAGGGGAGGGCAAACGGGATCAGCGCAAGGCCCAGGATGATAACGGCAGCGGTGGCGGCACGGCGGCGGAAGCGGAAGCCGGTGCTCAGCGCCAGCACCGCGAGAATGTCGAGGCCGAACAGCGCGAGCGCCGCGAGATAGAGCCAAGGCTCAAGCGCCATGGGCTTCTTCAGCGTGTAGCCGCTCACCGCATGCGCACCTTCAATGGTGGCGAGCGGCGTGAGCGTGGTCTTCTGGGTCACGATGTTGAGGGCGCGCGCGCCACCGGACGGGCCGTAATAGCCGGGCGGGTGCTCCGGTCCGGGCACGGTCTCGTCGAGCTTGTCGGGCGCGATGGGCGCGGCGCGGTAGGGCGGCGGGACGAGCTGGCCGAAGCCGTCCAGCGTCTGGATGGGCGCCAGCGCCGTCGTCGATGAGGATGTGCTTGCCGCAGCCTCGACCGTCGCCCCTTCCTCCCCGGTCTGCACGTTTATCTCGGCAGGCCCGAGGCTGATGACGCGGCGGAGCATTTCCACGAACAGTCCCGACAGGGGCAGGTTGGACCAGTCCGAGTTGGCCGTGACGTGGAACAGCACGATCCAGCCGTCGCCGTGCTTGGCAGCGGTGACGAGCGGCGTGCCGTCGGCAAGGGTCGCCCAGACCTCGGCGTCCATGGCCACGGTGGGATCGGCGAGAACCTGGCGGTTGATGCGTACGTCGTCCGGCACTTCGAGCCCTTTGAACGGGCTCTTCTCTTCAAACGACGACAGCGGCTGCGGCGTGCTCCAGGACAGCGAGCCACCGAGTGTGCGGCCGCCGCGGCGCAGCGCCACGGGCAACAGCTCGTCGCCGCCTTGCTCGAGCCTTGGCCCGGCAAAGCGGATCAAGACGCCGCCCTTGTCGAGCCACTTGCCCAACTCCTCTTGGGTGCCGGGGACCAGCTTGCCGATATCGGCGAGCACGATGGTCGAGACCTTCTGCTTGTCGATCAGATCGTGCACCGCTGTGGCGACGTTGCGCTCGTTCGGCGTGATGACGTCGGCGTAAGGCGACAGCGCGCGTTTCACATAATAGAGGGGCGAGAGGAGCGGCTGGGCCTCCTCGCGGGACTCGCCGGAGACCACGCCGACCCGGTGCCATTGCGAGCGGGCGTCGAGCAGGTGGACGGCGCCGGCAGAGCGCTCGCCTTTGATCTGGATGCGCGCCACTTGGTTGCGGATCTCGAGCGGCAGGTCGATGCTCGCGCTTGCCTCCCGCTCACCCGACTTGATGGTGAAGTGGCCTTCGCCGAGGGGCTCGCCGCGGCCGCTCAGCGCTGTCACCACGCCCGAGCGGGGGCCCTCGGCGCTGCTCACCACGCGTCCGGCCAACACACCGCCTTCGCCGGAGGCTTGGCCGAGGCCCAGCGCGGCTTCCCCGGTCTCCGGGTTGAGCACGGTCAGGCTGCCGCCATCACCGGTGAGCTTGGCGAGGCTCTTGGCAAAGCTTTCGCCGTCGCCGTAGTCGAGCCCGTCGGACAGCCACACCACGCTATAGCCGCTGTTGTCTTTGAGTGCCTTGTCCAGCGCCGTGGCGAGGGCGGCGCGGTCCGGCGCGTAGGGTTGCGGTTCAAGGCCGGCGATCCGCTCGCGCGCGTCATCAGCGCCGAGCGGCTCGCTCAAAGGCTGCCCCGGAGCGGTCGGTGCGAGCATGACGGTGCGGCCATCGCGGCCGGCACGATCAATGGCCGCGGTGATCGCCTCGCGGCGCGCACCCCAATGGGTGGCAGAGGCCCAGCCATTATCGATGACGAGGAGAAGCGGGCCCTGGCCGGCAAAGGTCTCGCGGTCTGGATTGAGCACGGGCCGCGCCAGCGCGAAGATCAGCAAGGCTGCGAGCAACATGCGAAGAAGCGTGAGCCACCACGGGCTTCGCGCCGGTGTCTCCTCGGTGGGCTTAAGATCCTTGAGCAGCCGGGTCGGCGGGAACACCACGACCTGCGGGCTTGGCGGCGTGAAGCGCAGGAGCCACCAGATCGCGGGCAGCGCCGCGAGCGCCACCAGGATCCAGGGCTGCAAGAAGCCTATGGGGCCGATCGTCATCATGCCGGTTCTGCCGTTGAGCTCGGGGGCGCGGCGGCCGGGCGCGGAGCACGGTAGCGATAGTCGCGGTCGAGGCCGGCGAGATGGCTATGGATGGCGAGCACCACTTCCTCGGCCGGCCGGTCGGTGTGGTGGACGACGAACGACCAGCCGAGACGCCGCGCCGCGTCCTGCAGATCGATGCGGTGACGCTCCATGCGCTCTTGGTAGCTCTCGCGCAGGTTTTCGGCGCGGCCGGCGATCATCCGGTCGCCGCCTTCGCTGGCGGCGAACTCGGTGCGGCCCACGTAAGGCAACGTCTCCTCGGCGGGATCGAGAATCTGGACGAGATGGCCGCGCACGCCTTGTGAGGCGATGCTCTGAAAGCGCGCCACGGTCTCGTCCACCGGCTCGAGGAAATCCGAGAACAGAAGGCATTCAGAGAAGCGGCTAAGCCGCGCGGGCGGCGGCAGACTTGTCTCCGCCGTCTCGTTCAACAGGACCTCGGCGACTTTCCGTCCGGCGTTGCGGCCGGTGAAAGGCCTGCTGCCAAGCAGGCCGACGCGCTCGCCGGCGCGGGAGAGGAGCTCGGTCAGCGCCAGCGCCAGCACGACGGCGCGACTCTCCTTGGTGACCTTCGACAGGGACGAGCGGAAGCGCATGGACGGCGAGAGGTCGGCCCAGAGCCAAACCGTGTGGGCCGCTTCCCATTCGCGTTCGCGTACGAACAGATGGTCGGAGCTCGCCGAACGGCGCCAGTCGATGCCGGACAGCGAATTGTTCACGTCGAAATGGCGGAACTGCCAAAAGGTCTCGCCGGGGCCTGGCCGGCGGCGGCCATGGGTGCCGTGCGTCACGGTATGGGCGACGCGCTGCGACTCGATGAGAAGCGCAGGCATGCGGGCCGCAAGCCCATGGGCTTCGGCTTCCTCGGCCAGAAACGGCTGAAGTGTTTTCGCCTGCGCGTTCGCCAAGCGTAGCCTACCTCAGAGGCTCGATAAGCCTTGCCATCATGTCGCTCATCTCAACCCCTTCCGCACGCGCGGCAAAGGTGAGCGCCATGCGGTGCTTGAGCACAGGCTCGGCAAGGTCGACGACGTCATCCACGGACGGCGCGAGGCGCCCTTCCATCATTGCCTTGGCGCGGACCGCCAGCATCAGCGCTTGGCTGGCGCGGGGGCCGGGGCCCCAAGCGATCATGTCCTCCAGCTCCTGGTCGATGCCCGTGCCGGGCCGTGCAGAGCGCACGAGTTTCAGGATCGCGTCAACGACCTGGTCGCCGACCGGCAGCTGACGCACCAGGCGCTGCGCCATCATCAGCTCCTCGGCGGAGAGAATGGTCTTGAGGTTGCGTTCCTCGACGCCGGTGGTCGCGTACAGCATGCGCCGCTCGGCGTCGGCGTCGGGGTAGGAGACGTCGATCTGCAAGAGGAAGCGGTCGAGCTGGGCCTCGGGCAAGGGGTAGGTGCCTTCCTGCTCGAGCGGGTTCTGGGTCGCGAGCACATGGAAGGGGCGCGGCACGTCGTGGCGGACGCCGGCCACGGTGACATGGTTCTCTTGCATGGCTTGCAGCAGCGCCGACTGGGTCTTGGGGCTCGCGCGGTTGATCTCGTCCGCCATGAGGAGCTGGGTGAAGATCGGACCTTTGACGAAGCGGAAGCTGCGGCGGCCGCCGGTTTCCTCCTCCAGCACCTCGGAGCCCACGATGTCGGAGGGCATCAGGTCAGGGGTGAACTGAATGCGCTTGTTCTCGAGCCCGAGCACGGCGCCGAGCGTCTCGACGAGGCTCGTTTTGGCGAGGCCGGGCACGCCGATGAGGAGCGCATGTCCGCCGGACAGAAGCGTGATCAGCGCGAGGTCGATGACGCGCTCCTGGCCGAAAATGATGGTGGCGGTCGTGTCCCGTACGTCCTGGATCTTGGCGCCGATCTCGTCCAGGCGATCCACGAGTTGGGTCTCGGATGGGGCAACAGTGGTCATGGCTTCAGTTTCGCTCGATCTTGATGATGGGGAAATATAGGGCCAAAGGCCGGGGAAAGCGGAACACTTTGAACGGCAATTGGGTCACAATAGCGTTGGCACCGTCCCTTGTGCCGCGCTCCTTAAGACGGAGCAGAAAACGAGGTCAGACGCGGCTTAATATGGTGATGCGCGACCAAGACAAAAGAGAGCGACTCGTAGCATCTGGCAAGGTCGGCGGCAAACCGACTAAGCCATTATTGCCAAACCTTAATGTTTGCGGGGACATCGGGCTAAGTATCGCCCGCGACGGGACTTGGTTTTACCAGGGCGGACCGATTAACCGGAAACCGCTCGTCAAGCTGTTCGCCTCCGTGCTGCGGCGCGAAGAGGACGGCTTCTACCTGGTGACGCCGGTGGAGAAGGTGCCCATCGCCGTCGAAGGCGAGCCCTTTATCGCCGTGGCGATGACGCGCGAGGGGGAGGGCCGCGACCAGCGCCTCACCTTCCGGACCAATGTGGACGATGTGGTCGCCGCAGGAGCCGAGCACCCGATCGGCTTCCGCGCCGAGCCCGATGGCGGGCATGCGCCCTTTGTCGTGGTGCGCGATCGCCTGACGGCGCAGCTGGCGCGGCCCGTCTATTACGAGCTCACGGAGCTTGCGGTCGAAACGGGCGAGGGGACCGGCGTGTGGAGCGGCGGGACTTTCTTTCCATTCCCCATGGGAGAGGATTGAAGCGTCCTCGCTTTGTCGGGCGCGCGCCGCTAAGGTTCGCACAAAATGTTCCCAGGGGAGGACGCTCGGCCGATGTTACGCATCGCCCTCATCGACATCCTGCTCTTCGCGCTGCCGTTTCTGATCTACGCGGCCTACATGGTCGCGGTGAAAGGCTCGGCGCCGGAAAGCGTCTGGCAAGCGGCGCCGATCTTCTGGTTGCTCGCCGCAGGCTTTGGCCTTCTGTTTGTCACCATGGCGACGCTGGTGCAGTTCTCCGGCGGTGACAAGAGTGGGACCTATCACCCGCCGGTCATCGAGAACGGTGAGATCAAGCCTGGCGGTATCGACTGACGGCAGGCGGCATGGCCGAGAACGATTCTTCGCGCGCTGAGGCGCCCCCTTCGCTCAAAGATGCCGCGTGGCTGAAGCGGCCGGAGACGGCGCGTGTATTCGCGGCCTTGTCCGGGGACGGCATTGAGACACGCGCGGTCGGTGGGGCCGTGCGCAACACGCTGCTTGGGCTTCCCGTGACCGAGGTCGATCTCGCTACAACGGCTGTGCCGGACAAGGTCATGGCACGCGCCCGCAAAGCGGGCCTAAAGGCGATCCCCACGGGGATTGCGCACGGCACGGTGACGGTCGTTGCCGACGGCGCGCCGTTCGAGGTGACGACGCTGCGCTGCGACGTGGAGACCTATGGCCGCCACGCCAAGGTCGTCTTCACCGAGGATTGGGACGAGGACGCGCGGCGGCGCGATTTCACCCTAAATGCGCTCTATGCGGACGCGGAGGGTGCGCTCTACGACCCGCTCGGCGGCTATGCCGACCTCGTGGCCGGGCGCGTGCGGTTCATCGGCGACGCGGAAGCGCGCATCGCCGAGGACTATTTGCGCATCCTCCGCTTCTTCCGGTTCAACGCTTATTACGGCAAGGGCCCGCTCGACGCGGCAGGCCTCTCCGCTTGCGTGAAGCAGCGGGGCGGCCTGGCTCAGCTCTCGGCCGAGCGGGTATGCGCCGAGCTCAAGCGCATCCTGATCGCGCCGCAGGCGCGTGCCGCGGTCGAGGCTCTGTTCGATCATGGGCTTCTCACCGACATTCTCGGCAGCGCGCCACGGCTCGGCCGGTTCGCGCATTTGATTGGTATCGAGACGGCGCTGTCGCGCGAGGCGAACGCCGATGCTCAGGCTCGCCGCGCTTGCCGTGTTCGTGGCGGAGGATGCGCCACGGCTTGCGGCGCGGTTCAAGCTGTCCAATGCCGAGCAGGCCGTGCTGGCGCTCGGCGCCGACGAGGTGCTCGAGCAGGCATTGCCGGAGGAGGGCGCCGCCAAGCGGCTGCTCTATCGGCTTGGGCCCGACCGGTTCCCCTTGCAAGTGATGCTGACATGGGCCGCGCGCGGGTGCTGCCGTCGACGATCCCGACTGGCAGCGTGCGCTCTCCCTGCCGGAGCGCTGGCAGGCGCCATCCTTCCCGGTGCACGGGCCGGATCTTGCGCCCTTCAATCTCGAAGGCCCTGCACTCGGCGCGATGCTGCGCGCGCTCGAGCAGCATTGGATCGACGGCGGCTTTGCCGCGGACCGCGAGCAGCTTCTCGCGCACGCCGCAAAGCTCAGCCGAAAATCATCCACGTCAGACCGATAAGCGTTGCCGCGAAGGCGAGCGCTATCGGGATCAGCGTCACCTCGATCAGCACGTCGCGGCCCGACATCCTGCCGCTATCGACGGCGATATTGTCGTCATGCAAGAAGGCCGCGAAGCTTTCCTGGCGAAGCGCCCAGCGCTTGTCTTTGACGGCGCGGGAGGCGGTCGTCAGGAACAGGGTGAAGAACATCACGAAAAACAGGCTCGCCACGGCGAGGGCGAAATCGACGTGCCGTCCCCAGGCGAAACTGAGCCAGGCCATGGCCAGGAACCAAAGCGTGGCGGCGAGGCCGATCTCTATCGCCACGGGGTGAACGCCGGCCGGCTTACGCGCGGCCGCAGGCTCTCGTCCGGTGTCGGACGATACAGAAACGTCGTTTGGGTGTGTTGCGTGTGCCATCACGCACCTCCGGTTTGGACCCCGTGCCCCTCCGGAATTCTGTGAGTCCTAATGCACAACAACGGCGAAAGTTTCGTCGCGGCTTTGAGTTACTTCGACGCACCGTCCAGGCGCTCAATGAACGCCATGGCGGCGGCGGGCGCCCGCAGCTTCCCTTCATGAATAAAGTAAACGAACACGTCGCGCGGCTTCACCTCCGCTGTGCGCGCGGCGTCGATGGCCGGGAGATCGTCCGGCATGCCGCCCCCCGCCCAGACCTTGGCGCGCGCGGCCCAGCGGTCCAGGGCTTCAGGGGCATAGCCGGTGTCGATGGAATCGGCGCCGCGCTGAAGGCGCGCATAGACGACGTCGCCGGTGAGGTCGGGAATCGCCGGGTAATCCTCGCTGTCGACAAAGACGGGTGCCACGCCGTGATCCCGAAGCAAGCGGACGAAGGCCGGGTCTTGGAAGCTCTCATGGCGCACTTCGACCACGTGGTTGAGCTTCCGCCCGTTTAGATTTTCCGGCAAATGTTCCAAGAACTTGGCGAAGTCCGCCCCATCGAAACGCTTGAACGGCGGGAACTGCCACAGCACCGGTCCGAGCTTGTCGCCCAGCTCGCTTAAACCGGAGTCGAAGAACCGCGCAATGAACTGGCCGGTGTCGGCCAGCACCTTCTGCTGAGTAACGAGGCGCGGTCCCTTCACCGAAAAGACGAAGCCGTCCGCCGCGCTGTCGGCCCATTTGCGGAAGCTCTTGGAGCTTTGCAGCCGGTAATGCGTGGCGTTGATCTCGATCGAGGTGAGATGGCTCGCGGCGTAGGCGAGCTCGTCGGCCTGCCGCAGCCCCTTGGGGTAGAACACGCCGCGCCAGGGCGCATAGATCCAGCCGCCGATGCCGGCGCGGATGCGGCCTTGCTCTTTGGATGTCGACTTGGACGGCATGGCGTATGCCTACCGCAAGTCCGGCGGCCGCACATAAGAAAAGAGCCGCGCCCGAAGGCGCGGCTCAATACGCGGGGGGTACTTAGTACGCAGGGACGCAACTTACGCGACGCAACCCACGCAACTGAACGCTACGCGACTAGAAGCCCATGCCGCCCATGCCGCCCATATCGCCGCCGGGCATAGCGGGCGCAGCCGATTTCTTCGGCAGCTCGGCCACCATGGCCTCGGTGGTGATGAGGAGGCCGGCCACGGAGGCGGCATCCTGAAGCGCGGTGCGCACGACTTTGGCCGGGTCGATCACGCCCTGCTTGACCAGGTTGCCGTACTCGCCGGTCGCGGCGTTGTAGCCGAAATTGTACTCGTCCTTATCGAGGATCTTGCCGACAACCACGGCACCGTCCTCGCCGGCATTCTCGGCGATCTGACGCAGCGGCGACTGTAGAGCCCGGCGCACGATGTTGATGCCGACCTTCTGGTCCTCGTTGGCGCCTTTCAGCGAATCGAGCGCCTTTATGGCGCGGAGCAGGGCGACGCCACCACCGGGCACGATGCCTTCCTCGACGGCGGCACGGGTCGCATTCAACGCGTCGTCGACGCGATCCTTTCTTTCCCTGACCTCCGTCTCCGTGGCACCGCCGACCTTGATCACGGCAACACCGCCGGCGAGCTTGGCCAGGCGCTCTTGCAACTTCTCGCGGTCGTAGTCGGAGGTGGTGTCCTCGATCTGCTGACGGATCTGGGCAACGCGCGCCACGATATCCGCCTTCTTGCCGGCGCCGTCGACGATGGTGGTGTCATCCTTGGTAATGACGACCTTCTTCGCCTTGCCGAGCATGTCGAGGGTGACGTTCTCGAGCTTGATGCCCAGATCCTCGGAGATCACCTGGCCGCCGGTCAGCACTGCGATGTCCTGCAGCATGGCCTTGCGGCGGTCGCCGAAGCCGGGCGCCTTCACCGCGGCGACCTTCAGGCCGCCACGGAGCTTGTTGACCACGAGCGTGGCCAGGGCCTCGCCTTCGACGTCCTCGGCGATGATCAGCAGCGGCCGGCCTGACTGCACGACGGCTTCGAGCAGCGGCAGCATGGACTGGAGGTTGGAGAGCTTCTTCTCGTCGACGAGAATGTAGGGGTTCTCGAGCTCAACGCGCATCTTGTCCGCGTCGGTGATGAAGTAGGGGGAGATGTAGCCGCGGTCGAACTGCATGCCTTCGACCACTTCGAGCTCGGTCAGAAGGCTCTTCGCCTCCTCGACGGTGATCACGCCGTCATTGCCGACCTTCTGCATGGCCTGCGAGATGAAGCGGCCGATTTCCTGATCGCCGTTGGCCGAGATGGTGCCGACCTGGGCGATCTCCTCGTTGGAGGTGACCTTCTTTGCCTTTGCCTTCAAAGCGTCGATCACGGCGGTAACAGCGAGGTCTACGCCGCGCTTCAGGTCCATGGGATTGGAGCCGGCGGCGACGGATTTGGCGCCTTCCTTGACGATGGATTGCGCCAGCACGGTCGCGGTGGTGGTGCCGTCACCCGCCTCGTCGGCGGTCTTGGAGGCGACCTCGCGCACCATCTGGGCGCCCATGTTCTCGAACTTGTCCTCGAGTTCGATCTCCTTGGCGACCGTCACACCGTCTTTGGTGATGCGCGGCGCGCCGAACGACTTCTCGAGCACGACGTTGCGGCCCTTCGGCCCCAACGTCACCTTGACCGCGTTGGCCAAGATGTCGACGCCGCGCAGCATGCGCTCGCGGGCGTCCTGGGAAAACTTCACTTCCTTAGCGGACATTCGTTTTGCTCCATTTGAACCTCACCCCCGGAGCCAGCAAGCCGGCGTCATCAGGGGCAGGAGAATTGTTTGGGTTACGCAGCCTTCTTCTTTGCGGCAACGCCTTCGAGCACGCCGAGAATGTCGCTCTCTTTCATGATGAGGACATCCTGGCTGTCGATCGTGACCTCGGTGCCGGACCACTTGCCGAACAGCACGCGGTCGCCGGGCTTCACCTCTAGCGGCTGGACCTGACCCGTCTCGTCGGTGGCGCCGGGGCCCACGGCGACGACCTCGCCCTCTTGCGGCTTTTCTTTGGCGGTGTCAGGGATGATGATGCCACCTCTGGTCCGTTCGTCCTCCTCGATGCGGCGCACGACGACGCGATCATGCAATGGACGAAACTTCATCTTGCGATCTCCTCCAGACAAATTTTGATGAGACGGATGGGCGCCCGAGAAAGGGCGCACCCCCAAGGGATATGTAGATTCGAGCCTTAGCACTTTCAAGACGAGAGTGCCAAAAAGTTAGCAGTGAATCCTGTTTGCTGCCAACGTCCTGATTCAACTCGACAAATTCCCTAGACGCAATGGAGTCCCGCCATTAGCATTGATAAAACCAAAAAGGCCGACCAAGAGGGGACTTCTAACCATGGATCAGGGGTTCGTTCGCCAGATCGCGGGCTACTCGCTCACCACCGCCGAAATTCTCTATCGCCTTCCCGACCACCCGAAGCTGCTCCAGAGCTATGTCTGGCAGGACTACGATCTGGCGCCGCGCTTTCCTAAGCTCACGGACTTTCTGGACTTCTGGGATACCCATCTCGAAGGGCCGCTCTACCGGGTGCGCGTCGCGCACCGAAGACTGATCTCGCCGACGGAGTTCAGCTTCGTGGAAGGTGAGCTCCACCTGCACTAGGCGGCACGACCGCTCGCTATCACAGCGTTGCCATGGCAAGCTTCTATGCTGAGCGGGGCTCAGGGAGGCGCGACATGTGGCGGTGGCTCAAGGGGTTCTTCATCGGCGGTCTCATTGGGCTCGCCTTCGGCTTTGCGCTCGGTATTTTCTTCTTCCCCTACTTCTTTCCGCCGCCGGCGGGGATGGAGACGCTCAGTCGAGACGAGACCGGCAAGCTCGTCGCCAAGGGCGAGTTCATCCAGCCCAATCCGAATGATCCGATCCACACCGGCAAGGGCGAGGTCAGCGTCTATCCGCAGACGGTGTTTCTCGGCAAGAATTTCGAGGTCGGGCCCGGTCCCGACTTCCACGTCTATCTGGTGCCGAAGGCGGACATCCGCTCATCGAGCGACGTCACCGACACGATGTATGTGGATCTGGGGCGCTTGCGTGCCTTCAAAGGCAGCCAGAACTACGCGATCCCCGCGGGCGTCGATCTCACGAAGTTTCCGAGCGTAGTGATCTGGTGCCAGCAATTCTCGGTGCTGATCTCGCCCGCCGACCTCACCTTCGAGCAAGGCACCTGACGCATCTTCGACGAGACCCCGAATGGAAATGGCCGGGACAAGCCCGGCCATGACTATCGTTTCTCTACAGCGCCACTCCGTCTAGCGCGCGCTCGCGGTCTGCTCCTGGTGCGGCCCGAAATCGTACTCGTAGATGTGGGCGTGCTCCCTATCGAGCACCGGCTTCAGATCGCGGAAGGCGTTGCCGTAGAGGTAAAACGGGATCCGCGGGAAGAGGTGATGGATCAGGTGGAAGTTCTGGAACAGATAGAGCCAGTTCACCACCGGCTCGATGATCTTGCCGCGCACCCAGAAGATGTTGGTGTCGCGATAGCGCTCGTGAATCTCGTGCGGTTTGTGGGTGAGATAGGCGAAGAAGTAGATGATCAGCGCCGAGGCGAGGATGTGCGGGAAGATCCACAGCATCAGCACCTCGCGCCAATAGCCCATCACCGCCAACCCGAGCGCGATGCCGTAGTAGATGGCGTGAAAGACGACGATGTGGATGGTGAGCGGCCGCATGCCCGGAATGTGGGCGTGGAAGGCGATGTGCTTCCAGAAAAACTGGTGATACCAGTACACGATGGTGAGGCAGCGCCACACCACCAGGAACGGGTTCTCCACCGCCACCCAGTGATCGGGGTCGAGATCGGGATCGTTGGTGTCGCGGTGGTGGGCGAGATGCATGTAGCGGAACGACTTGTACTCGTGCAGCAAGATCGTGCCGCAGACATAGCCGACGAGGTGGTTCAGCCAGAGCCACTTGGAATCACGCCCGGCGATGTTGCCGTGACAGGCCTCATGCAGCGGCGTCTGGTCGGCGTAGAGGATCAGCGTGTTGAGGATCAGTCCGAGCCAAAGCGGGATGATGCGCATGGTGGCAAGGGTGCACACGAGCACGAAGGCGGCGACAATGCCGAGAGCAAGGATCACGGTCGGCCACGCCACCATGCCCTGATAGGGCCTGATCTTCAGAAGCGCGTCCCGGTCGGCGGGGGCGTTCGGCTGGTCGCGGGACGTTTCGGTAATGGCGGGTTCGGCGACAGTCGCGGTCATGTCCTTCAAGAGTCCCTGCTTCGTCTAAACAAAAAGATACGGCGGCCAGCGAGACTGGCGGCCGCTCGTTGGACTCATCCCGGAACGCAACAATTTTGCTCTGTCCCCGGGATTCGTTCAAGGCACAAAGGGCCGTGCGGCAGGCTGAGTTGCCGCAGGGGTAAATAGCACGTCAAAACTGGTAGTTATCGTAATTCCACCGCGCCGGCGGCGGATTGACCTGCATCAAGAGCCTGCGTGCACTGCACCCGCTCAAAAGCAACGGCCCGCCAGGCCAGCGAAACAGCCGGTCTGACGGGCCGAAAAGCTCGGCTCGAACTAACGGCAGAAGTGCTCGTAACCGTCGTAGCCGATGAAGGTCCCCGTGCGCGGGTTGAAGCTCCGGTAGAGCGAATAGCAGTACGAGTACCAGTCCGGGGTCCACGGCGGCGGCCCGTAGGAGGCGGGGCCGTAATAGGCCGGGGCCGGAGCCGGCGGCGGTGGGGCCACATAGACCTCGCGCGGGGTGAGCGCGCTGCCGACAATCGCGCCGACGCCGAAGCCGAGCAGCCCTGCGCCGAGAGCGCCGATACCGTCATTATGATGGTGGTAGTAGCCGCCGCCGCCGCGATAGCCGCCACGTCCATATCCGTGTCCGCGGCCGGCTTCTGCCGGCGCCGCCATGGTCAGGACGGTGAGGCCAACCAGCGCAGCAGCACCGAGTGCTTTCAAGGTTGTCTTGCCCATTTTTCGCGTTCCTTAGACCGAGAAGCCGCAAGAAGCGCCTTCTCGCGGGTGGAGGGTGCCCCAGGGATTGGGTAAACCGTTATTTGCCCCCGCTTTGAGGCAATTTAGAGCCGTCAAGATGAACCGTGTCTGAACGAACGCTGGGCCCTTAAGTTGCGCTCCGCGCACAAAAAAACCGCCGGGCCAAAGCCCGGCGGTCCTGAAGGTTCGCGTGTTTAGCGCGCTTTACGCGAGCTGAACGTTCGCGGCCTGCTTGCCGCGGCCGCGGCGGTCGTCCTCGATCTCGAAGGAGACCTTGTCGCCCTCGTTCAGAGCGGGGACGCCAGAGCGCTCAAGCGCCGAAGCGTGGACGAATACGTCCTTGCCGCCGTCGTCCGGCTGAATGAAGCCGAACCCACGCGAATGATTGAAGAATTTCACTGTGCCGTTCACACGAGACATTTGAGGGAATCCTTTCCCGTTTCAAAAGGTTCACACGTAACGGGCCGACGACCCACCCGCGCACGGGGGGCCTCGTCGTCTTGAGATGTCAGGAAAGGTCGTCGTGCTGTAGAGCCGCGATAGTCACTTGCCGTCGTCCAAGTCCGCGCCCAAAGCCTTGGGCGCCCGGTGCCCAAGAAGATGGGGGATGCCGACCCCCTTGGCAAGCGGGAACTGGGCCCCCAAGGCACAATCTAAACGCCAGATGAACGGCCGCCTCAGATTGGGTTCAGCCGCCAATCCCTAAACCGAGCACCAGGACGCGCGGGAAGCGCTTCCAGTGCCGAAGGAAGGGAGGCGGAAATGTGGAAAATCGCGGTGGTTCTGGTGCTTACGGCGCTCGGCATCCTCATGGCCCGCCTGGCCTGTGACGCCCCCCTGTTCGACAGCCGCATCGGCGCCGTCTCGGTTGGGACCGCGACCCTCAAAGCCCCGCCCCTGATGTATGCCGGCGTGCGGGGGTAGGGCCTAAGGCCAGCGGACCAAAGGCGGCATGGAGGAGAGGATCGCCTCGACATTGCCGCCGGTCTTGAGCCCGAAGATCGTGCCCCGGTCGTAGAGCAGGTTGTACTCCACATAGCGGCCGCGGCGGATGAGCTGCTCCTCGCGGTCGGCCTCGGTCCAGGGGGTGGCGATGTTGCGCTTCACGATCTCCGGATAGATGGCGACGAAGCGCTTTCCCACCTCTTGGGTGAAGGCGAAGTCCGCCTCCCAGTCGCCGGTGTCGAGATAGTCGTAGAAGATGCCGCCGATGCCGCGCGGCTCGTTGCGGTGGGGCAGGTAGAAGTACTCGTCGCACCAGGCCTTGAAGCGCGGATAGTCGGCGCTCGGCTGGCCGTCGCAGGCCGCCTTCATGGCGGCGTGGAAGTCCTGCGAATCCTGGTCCTCTTGGGTCCGGCGCCGGTTGAGCACCGGCGTGAGGTCGCCGCCGCCGCCGAACCAGCCCTTCGACGTCACCACCATGCGGGTGTTCATGTGGCCGGTGGGGGCGTTGGGATTTAAGGGATGCGCGATGAAGGACATACCGGAGGCCCAGAAACGCGGGTCCTCCTCGGCGCCGGGGATCTGCTTGGCGTACTCCTTGGGGAATTCGCCATGCACGGTGGAGGTATGGCAGCCGACCTTCTCGAACACGCGCCCCGACATCAGGGACATCACGCCGCCGCCGCCTTCTTCGCGGGTCCACGGCGTGCGGGCGAAGCGGCCGGCTTCTTTGCCGTCGCAGCCGGGCGCGCCTTCGGCCGAGTCCTCGACCGCCTCGAGGGCCGCCAGCATCCGGTCGCGCAAGGTCTCGAACCAGCTTTGCGCCCGATCCTTGTTGGCCTCGAAGTCGCCGCGTCGACTCATGCCCGCTTGTTCGTCTGTCTTCATGTCCATTGGCTTCTTGGCGGAGACGCTATGCACGCCTTTCAACCATCCCTATACAAGCTTCGCTGGCGGAATGGCATCGCGGGGAAAGCGAACTGGCCTTGATGGGGATCAAGTCTCGCTGGCGCTGTCTGCACTAACCGTTATTTTGTGGGCACTACCCCTTAAGGTGTGCGCCAATTTGCCCACGTAGCGGGACCTGGACAACCTGGAGTGCTGATGCCAGATAACGGCACAAATCATGCCGCATTGCGGCATCAAGAGAGGCAATAACAAAGCACGGCGCAACTATTGCCGGCTTGGGAGCCGAGGGGCTGGGCGTTGCTCTCTCCGGCTCTTCGACAATCAGGAGCCTTTGGCCCGTGGCCAACCCCGATACCTCTACCGATCCTTCCGTTCTTTCCGATGATGATCCGTCGCGGCGCGACGTGATTCTGATCGGCGCCGGCGCCTTTGCGGCGATCGGTGGTGCCGCCGTGCTGTGGCCGCTGCTCGATCAGATGAACCCCGACGCCTCGGCCCTGTCGATGGCCTCTACCGATGTGGACATTTCCCACATCGACGAAGGTCAGGCGATCACGGTGATGTGGCGCGGCAAGCCGATCTTCATTCGCCACCGCACGAAAAAAGAGGTCGAGGAGGCGAACGCGGTTCCCCTCAAAGATCTGGTCGATCCGCTCGCGCGCAACGCCAATCTTCTCGATAACGCGCCGGCGACCGATGCCAACCGCGCCGCGCCCGAGAGGCTGCCGTGGCTCATCATGATCGGCATCTGCACGCATCTCGGCTGCATTCCGAAGGGACAAGCGGTCGGCGACTACAAGGGCGAGTATGGCGGCTGGTTCTGCCCGTGCCACGGCTCGCAGTACGACACGGCCGGCCGCATTCGTAAGGGGCCTGCGCCGCAGAACATGTATATCCCGCCTTACGCTTTCACCTCCGACACCAAAATCAAAATCGGATAAGCCGGCTCATGGCGCATGCCTCTACCTACAAGCCGTCGACCGGCATCGAGAGATGGCTCGATGCGCGGTTGCCGTTCCCGCGGATGATGCATGACCAGTTCATGGTCTTCCCCACGCCGCGCAACCTGAACTATTGGTGGACCTTCGGCGGCATCCTCACCTTCATGCTGGCCGTGCAGATCGCGACCGGCATCGTGCTCGCCATGCACTACGTGCCGACGGCCGAGGGTGCGTTCGATTCCGTCGAAACGATCATGCGCGACGTGAACTGGGGCTGGCTGCTGCGCTATTCGCATGCGGTGGGCGCGTCGATGTTCTTCCTCGCCGCGTACATCCACACATTCCGCGGCCTCTATTACGGCTCCTACAAGGCGCCGCGCGAGGTGTTGTGGATTCTCGGCGTCCTGATCCTGTTGCTCATGATCGCCACGGCGTTCATGGGCTACTCGCTGGTTTGGGGGCAGATGAGCTTCTGGGCGGTGACCGTGATCACCAACCTGTTCTCGTCGCTCGATGCGCTGATCTCCGGGCTCGGCACGACGCTCGTGCAGTGGATCTGGGGCGGGTTCTCGGTGGGCGGGCCGACGCTGAACCGGCTCTTCGCGCTGCACTACCTGTTCCCGTTCGTGATCGCGGGCGTGGTGATCCTGCATATCTGGGCGCTGCACGTGCCCGGCAACAACAATCCCACGGGCGTCGACGTGAAGACGCCGAAGGACACCATCCCGTTCCATCCCTATTACACGATCAAGGACGGCTTCGCGCTGGTGATGTTCCTGATCCTGTTCGCGTTTCTCTTGTTCTACGCGCCGAACTTCCTCGGCCATCCCGACAACTATATCCCGGCCAACCCCTTACAGACGCCGCCGCATATCGTGCCGGAGTGGTACTTCCTGCCGTTCTACGCGATCCTGCGCGCCATCCCGAACAAGCTGTTCGGCGTGATCGCGCTCATCTCAGCCATCTCCATCCTGTTCTTCGTGCCGTGGCTCGACACCTCGCGCATCCGGTCCACGAGCTACCGGCCGATCTACAAATGGTTCTTCTGGCTGTTCGCGATTGACTGCCTCGCGCTCGGCTATCTCGGCTCGCAAGCGCCGGAGGGCTGGTATCTGTTCTTCGGGCGGCTGTGCACGTTCTACTATTTCGCCTTCTTCCTCTTGGTCATGCCGATCGTCGGCTTGATCGAGCGCCCGAAGAAGCTTCCCGGCAGCATCACCCAAGCGGTGCTCGGATCCTCCCCGGGGCCGCAAGCGGCGGAGCCGCCGCCTCCGGCGCGAGAGCCTGTTCCCGAGGGGGTGGCGTGATGACCGTCTTCCGTGTACTCGCCGCCGCGCTTCTTGCCGGCCTCGCCGTTCCCGCTATGGGCCTCGCCCAAGAAGGCCCAAATGGCCACGGGCCGCAAATCGTGACGCAGGCGTGGTCGTTCGCGCCGCCGTTCGGCTCCTACGACCGGGCGCAGCTCCAGCGCGGCTTCCAGGTCTACAAGCAGATCTGCTCGAACTGCCACTCGATGCATCTCCTGACCTACCGCAATCTCGGCGAGCCCGGCGGGCCGCAGTTCCCGCCCAAGGCGGTGGAGACGCTTGCCTCGCAAGTGCAGGTCACCGACGGACCGAACGACAAGGGCGAGATGTTCGAGCGCCCGGGCCGCCCGTCTGACCACTTCCGTTCGCCTTATGCCAACGAACAGGCTGCACGCGTGGCGAATAGAGGCGCATTGCCGCCCGACCTCTCGGTCATCGCCAAGGCGCGGGAAGGCGGCCCCGACTATATCTATTCGCTTCTCACCGGCTACGAGAAGGCGCCGTCCGGTTTCCACATGACCCAGGGCATGCAGTACAACAAGGCGTTCCCCGGTCATCAGGTTGCCATGCCGCCGCCGCTGTTCGACGGCGCCGTCCAGTACACCGACGGTACCAAGCCCACGGTGAAGAACTACGCCAAGGACGTGTCGGCCTTCCTCATGTGGGCGGCTGAGCCGAAGCTCGAAGAGCGGTATAAGCTCGGGGCGCGGGTCATGGTCTTCCTCATCGTGTTCGCGGTGATCATGTACCTCGCCAAGCGCGCCGTGTGGGCGCGCCTGCATCGCCAAGATCACACCCACGCCACGTGAGGTGAGCCCATGAAGCGGGCGCTCGTCTTTCTGCTTATCGCGCTCGCCAGCCTTCCGGCACTCGCCGCGGACGAGGCGCAAGCGCCCGAAGGCATGGTGCTGCTCACGGTCGGCGGTTTCGTCGGCAAGTCCAATCGTGGACCTCTCGATTCGAAACGCGACAGCCTGCTTGCGGATTTGAAGGTCGACTTTAAGCACGCATTCGTCTTCGACCGAAAAATGCTGCTCGAGCTTCCGCAAGGGACGGTGACGGCGCAGCCGCCCGAGTTCGACAAGCCGGCCACCTTCACCGGGCCGCTGCTCCGCGAGGTGCTGGGATTCATCGAGGCGGCGCAGGTGAAGACCACGTTCGTGGCGGCCGACGGCTACGCCGGCTATCTCATGCCGGAGGATATCAGGCGCTCCGACTGGATCCTCGCGCTCAGCGCCGACGGCAAGCCGCTCGGGATCGGACAACAAGGCCCGATCTGGCTGATCAATACGCGCGCCAAGGGTGAGACGGCGGGCGCAGATCATCGGGGCAGCCACGTGTGGGCTCTGGTCTACATGCATATCGGTGAGTAGGGTGCGCGCCGGCGCATGAGGCCAGAGGGAGAACCATGACGAAAGCAGTGCTCGGGATTATCGGCGGCTCGGGGCTTTACGATTTGCCGGGGCTTCAGAACGTGCGCGAGGAGCGCGTCGAGAGCCCTTGGGGAGAGCCGTCTTCGGTGCTTCGCATCGGCGACATCGAGGGGCTGCCCATCGTCTTCCTGTCGCGCCATGCTCCAGGTCACAGATTTTCCCCGACCGATATCAACTACCGCGCCAATATCGACGTCATGAAGCGGGCAGGGGTCACCGACCTCATCTCGCTGTCGGCTTGCGGCTCTTACAAGGAGGAGCTGTCGCCCGGCACGTTCGTTCTCGTCGATCAATTCGTCGATCGCACGTTCGGCCGCCCCAGTTCGTTCTTCGGCACCGGCTGCGTCGCCCACGTCTCCATGGCGCATCCCGTCTCGCCCCGCCTGCGCATTCATCTTGCCGAGGCGGCGGAGGCTGAGGGCATCCCCTATGTCCGGGAAGGCACGTATGTCTGCATGGAGGGTCCGCAATTCTCCACGCTCGCCGAGAGCCTTACCTACAAGAACCTTGGCTATTCGGTGGTCGGCATGACCAACCTGCCCGAGGCCAAGCTCGCCCGCGAGGCGGAGCTTTGCTACGCCACGGTCGCCATGGTCACCGATTTCGACTGCTGGCATCCCGATCATGAGGCGGTGACTGTGCAGGACATTATCCGGGTGCTCATGGCGAATGCCGAGAAGGCTGCGCGCCTCGTGGCGCGGCTCGCCAAAGACTTCCCGCGCGAGCACGAGCCGTGCCCCATCGGCTCGGACCGGGCGCTGGACACGGCGATCATCACCGCGCCTGAGGCGCGCGATCCGGAGCTTCTGAAGAAGCTCGATGCGGTGGCGGGCCGCGTGCTGAAGGCTTAAGCGTGCGGGCGGCGCGCCGAGCCTGTCATTATTGCGCGGGCGGCATCGGCACTTCGGGGAGGGGGATGCCGGCCAGCTCCATGATTCCGGCCAACAGGCCGCCGAGTATCCCAAGGATCAGCACGTAGAGAATGGCGACGATGATTGCCGCCGGGATGGCCGCAACCGACCACTTGATGAGGATCGTGACGATCCGCCAGAACGGAACGTCGATATCGCGAATGGTGACGGGTTCGGCATCGTTCGTCATGGCATTGCCCCCTCTCGACCGGCGGCTCCCCTGACTAGCCAGCCGCCTTTGGTTCGATTATAGGCACCAAGGCACGGGCTCGTTTGCGCGCCTGGCGCCTGACCCTGATGGAGAGACCCAAAGATGACTTTAGCCACCGATATCGATCTCAAGGGTCTCGTGCGAACCATACCGGACTATCCGAAGCCCGGCATCATGTTCCGCGACATCACCACGCTGCTTGGTCACCCGTCCGGCTTCCGCGCTTGCGTCGAGGCGCTGGTCAAGCCGTTCCACGATCAGCGTGTGGAGTTGGTTGCCGGCATCGAGGCGCGCGGCTTTATTCTCGGCGGTGCCGCGGCCGACCGGCTGCATTGCGGCTTCGTGCCCATCCGCAAGAAGGGCAAGCTGCCGGCCAAGGCCATCGGCCAGGACTACGAGCTGGAGTACGGCGTCGATGTCATCGAGGTCCATGAGGACGCGCTCAGTCCCGGCGAGCCGGTCTTGCTGGTGGACGATCTGATCGCCACCGGCGGCACGGCCATAGCCGCGGTCAAGCTGCTGCGCCGCCTGAATGCCGACGTGATCGGCGCCGCTTTCGTCATCGATCTGCCGGATCTCGGGGGGCGGGCGCGCCTCGCCGATATTGGCGTGGAATGCCACACGCTCATCTCCTTCGAAGGGGAGTAAGCAGGCCGAATGAATATCGACGGCAAGCCGTACCGCACGATTTGGCTCGGCGCCGACGGCGCCTCGGTCGAGATCATCGATCAGACCAAGCTGCCGTTTGCGCTCGAGATCGTGTCGCTCAAGACGCTGGATGACGCGGCGCACGCTATCTCCTCCATGCAAGTGCGCGGCGCGCCGCTGATCGGGGCGACGGCGGCGTACGGTGTGGCGCTTGCGCTGCGCGCCGATCCTTCCGACGAGGGTCTCGACCGTGCCTGCGAGGTGCTCGCCGTCACGCGGCCCACGGCGATCAATCTCCGCTGGGCGCTCGATGAGATGAAAAAGGCGGTGCAGAACCAGCCGCGCGAGGCGCGCGTGCCTGCGGCTTTCGCCCGCGCCGCCGAGATTTGCGACGAGGACGTTGAGGCTTGCCGCAAGATCGGCGAGCACGGCGTGGGGCTCATCAAGGCGCATGCCGAGAAGAAGCAGGGCGAGCCGGTCAATATCCTCACCCATTGCAATGCCGGGTGGCTCGCCACGGTCGACTGGGGTACGGCGCTTGCGCCGATCTACCGGGCCTACGACGAAGGCATCCCCGTCCATGTGTGGGTGGACGAGACGCGACCACGCAATCAGGGCGCTTCGCTGACCGCCTTCGAGCTCAAGGCGCATGGGGTGCCGCATACCATCGTCGCCGACAATGCCGGCGGTCATCTGATGCAGCACAAGCTCGTCGATCTGTGCATCGTCGGCACCGACCGCACCACGGCGAACGGCGACGTGGCCAACAAGATCGGCACATATCTGAAGGCGCTCGCTGCGAAGGACAACGGCGTCCAGTTCTTCGTGGCGCTGCCCCACTCGACCATCGACTGGAGCCTCGACGACGGCAGCGTCATTCCCATCGAGGAGCGCGACGCACGCGAGGTCACCCATATGACCGGCCAGCTTCCGGACGGCTCGGTCGCCTCCGTGGCGATTGCGCCCGAAGGGAGCCCCGCCGCGAACTACGCCTTCGACGTGACGCCGGCGCGGCTGGTCACCGGCTTCATCACCGAGCGCGGCATCACCACCGGCACGCGCGACGGGCTTGCTATGCTCTACCCGGAGCACCGAAAGCAATCCGCCGCGTGATCAAGGGGTAACATTCGTCTCGCGGCGTTGGGAGAGTGGCGCGGATGGAGCATCACGACCTACTCGACGTCGCGCTCGACTTCGCGATCGCGATCCTGCTTGGCGCTTTGGTCGGCATCGAGCGCGAGAAGCATAAGCGGGAAAAGACCGATACGAGCCAAATTGGCGGCTTGAGGACCTTCATCCTGCTTGCTCTGTTAGGGGCGTGTGCAGGGTGGTTGTCGCATGAGTTGGCGACATTTTGGATCCTTGCCGCGGCGCTCCTGATCGTCGGTGCTTTTGTGGTGGTCGGTTATTTCGTTACCACGCGGGCGACGCCTCAGTCCGCAGGCGCTACCACCGAAATCGCGGCAATCGTTGTCTTCCTGCTCGGCGCCATGGTGATGCTCGGCTTTTCCGAGATCGCCATCGCGCTTGGCGTCGTCACGGCCGCCGTGCTCGCCTACAAGGAGCCGCTGCACGGCTTCGTAGAGAAGCTCGGTTGGGACGATGTGTTCGCAGGCTTAAGGCTCCTGATCGCGACGTTCATCGCGTTACCACTCCTGCCTGACAAGCCGATCGATCCGTGGGGGGCTATCAATCCCTACCAACTTTGGCTTCTCGTGATTCTGATCTCGGGCCTGTCGCTTGTCGGCTACGCACTGACGCGCTGGCTCGGACCCGGCAAAGGCACGCTCATTACGGGGCTGGCTGGCGGACTCGTCTCCTCCACGGCCGTAACGCTTTCATTTGCCAAAGAGGCAAGCGAACGCCCAAGGCAAGCGACTGTGCTCGCGTGCGGCATCTTGATTGCGTGGGCCGTCATGTTCGCGCGTGTGATCGTCTTGGTGGCGGTGGTGAACCGCCCGCTGCTTGGCGATGTGCTGATCCCGATTCTGGCGATGGGCATCGTGACCGGCGGTTTCGCGGCGATCCTTTACTTTCGCAACGGTGCGGCGGAGAGGGAAACGCCGGCCAAAGGCGACTTGAAGGTCTCAAACCCATTCAGCCTCACCGAGGCGGCGAAGTTCGCAGCGTTTTTTGCCGTGGTGCTGGTTGCGGTGAAGATCGTTCAGGAGAATTTTCCCCCCGACGGGGTCTACGCGGTCGCGGCGATCGCCGGCCTGACGGATGTCGACGCCATCACCTTGTCCATGGCGGAATCTGCCAAGAGCGGCCCGGCGCAAATTGCCGTCACGGCCATCGTGATTGCCGCGCTGGTCAACACATTCGTCAAAACGGGCATCGCCTATTTTTTCGCCGGCATGTCGCTGGCGAGGCCCCTGTTGGTGGCCACGTCGGTCATGCTCGTTGCCGGCCTCGCCGCGGCGCTTGTCCTGTGAGCGACCGCCGAGGAGCCTTCATCTATTCACAGAGAGAGATTAGGGTCGCCGGATGCGCCAGATTCGCGTGATGCTTGCGAGCCTTTGCGTGCCGCTTGTGTTTCTCGGTGGCCCGCTGCTTGCTGCCGACGTCCAGTATTACGAACTTCCCCAAGGCGACCATCCCCATGACGTGGCGCCGGCGCCTGACGGCACGGTCTGGTACACGGGTCAGCTCAAGGGCGTGCTCGGCCGCCTCGATCCCAAGACGGGAAAGGTCAGGCGCATTCCGCTCGGCGAAGGCTCGCGCCCGCATGGCGTCATTGTCGGGCCCCATGGCAACGCCTGGGTGACCGACGGCGGTCTCAACGCCATCGTCCGCGTCGATGCCTCGACGGAGCATGTGAAGGTCTTCCCGCTGCCCAAAGCGGGGACCAACGCCAATCTGAATACGGCCGCGTTCGACGCTCAGGGGCGTCTCTGGTTCACCGGGCAGGCCGGCATTTATGGTCGCCTCGACCCTGAGACTGGCGACATGGATGTGTGGAACGCGCCCAAGGGCACCGGCCCTTACGGCATCGCCGCGACGCCGTCCGGCGACATCTACTACGTGTCTCTCGCCGGCTCGTTTCTCGGCAAGCCGGATCTCGAGACCGGCGAGACGAAGGTGATCGAGCCCAAGACGAAAGACGCCGGCACGCGGCGAGTGTGGTCCGACTCATTGGGCCGGCTGTGGGTGAGCGAGTGGAACGCCGGTAATCTCAGCCGGTACGATCCCGTGGCGAAGCGCTGGGCGGTCTACCACTTGCCTGGGCCGGAGCCTCATGCCTATGCCGTCTATGCCGACGAGCAGGGCAAGGTGTGGGTCAGCGATTTTGGCGCCAACGCCATTTTGAAGTTCGATCCTGAGAGCGAAACCTTCGAGGACTTCCCGAGCGACCGGCCGGGCGCCGCCGTCCGCCAGATGCTCGGACGGCCCGGCGAGGTGTGGGGCGCGGAGTCGGGCACCGACCGCCTCGTGGTGATCCGCGAGGATGGCAAAGAGGCGCAGGACTAGGTATCCCGCGCCTCTTGCTCAAATTATCCTACCAGCCGAGCCAGATGCTGACGCCGGGACGCCGCCAGTAGTAAGGCCGGTAATAGGGCCGGTAGTACGGCCGGTAATAGGGCCGGTAGTAAGGCCGGTAATAGGGCCGGTAGTACGGCCGATTGTAGCGGTAGGGCCGGTAATAGCGGCCACGGTACCTGTTCCTGTACCACTTCTTGACCTGGACCAGGTCTCCGCTCGGCTGGCTGTAGTCGAGTGCCGCCGCCGCCGGTAGGGCGGAAGCGGGCTTGGCGCCCGCGAAGGCGAAGATGGCCAGGGTGGCCACAAGGGCCGTGATGATAGCTCCGCGCATGAGTGATACCTCGCGACTTGTGGTTGTCCTTCCCCGGGCTAACCAGGAAGGTGGGGATCGGTTCGCCAAAAGGGAACCCCGTAAGCTTGGGAAACTAGAAGCCGGACCTGCAGGATTGGCTTAAACGGCGGTCGGAATTCGACAGATTCCGGCGCTAGCCTTACCGCCGCCTTAGGCCGGGAGCCTGGCGCGCGTGGCTTTAGGCGAACACCATCACGGCGACGAAGCCGAGCACGGCCGCCGCGGCGGTCGGCGCGAGCCAGGTCATGACGGCATTCCGGGCCAATGCGGCGCCAGCTCGCGGCGCGCTAGCGCTCACCAGGGGTTGCACGCTGGCGGCGGCGACGAGCGATGTCGTGTGCTTGGCATGCCATTTCGGCCCGGGCCCGCGCATATAGTGCCGTTCGGGATGGTACGCGTTGCGAAAGCTACCCACCTTTGTTCCCTCATTCGAAAACGCCCCTAACTCCCTATAATTCATCGAAATATGTTTCGAATCGGTATCCGAGCGCGGCGGAAATAAGGATTCTTTGCCGCAAGGGTCGGGCGCGCTCCCGCCTTGCCGGGGAATGCGAAACTTGCAACAACCCGCGCCATGCAAAGCCAATGGAACGACGATACCGCGAAGCAGATGGTCGAGGCCTATGGCGCGGAAGGCGTCAATGAGGACATCGCCCTTCGCGTCTACACCACGCGCCTGATCGGCCGCGATCCGCTGCTCGTGCTGCATGGGGGCGGCAATACCTCCGTGAAGACCCGCGCCACCGACGATCTCGGCCAGGAGCACGAGGTCATCGCGGTAAAGGGCTCCGGCGCCGATATGGCCGACATGGAACCCTGGGGCTTGCCGGCGGTGAAGCTCGCGCCGCTGCGGGAGTTGCGTGCGCTCGGCGAACTGTCGGATGAGTCCATGGTCAATGTGCAGCGCCTCAACCTGCTCGACGCCTCGGCGCCGAACCCCTCGGTCGAGACGCTGCTGCACGCGTTCCTGCCGCACAAATTCATCGATCACACCCATGCCGCGGCGGTGCTGTCGCTCGTCGATCAGCCCGACGGCGAGGCGCTGGCGCGCGAGGTCTATGACGGGCGCATGGGGATCGTGCCGTATATCGCGCCGGGCTTCGGGCTCGCCAAGGCAGCCGCGCAGGTGTTCGAGGAGAAGCCGGATGTCGAAGGGCTGATCCTGCATAAGCACGGCATTTTCACCTTCGGCGAGACGGCACGCGAAGCCTACGAGCGCATGATCGAGATGGTGTCGCTGGCCGAGAGCCGCTTGCGCCAGGGGCGCCCGGTCGTATTCCCGAAGGCGGAGATCGCCGGCAGCCTGGAGAGCGCGGCCGAGATCGCGCCGATCCTGCGTGGGGCCTGCGCCATCCGCAAAGAGGGTGCGGAGCCCATCCGCTTCATCGCCGAGCTGCGCACCGGGCCCGAGATTCTCGACTATGTGAACGGCGCGGAGCTTCAATCTTACAGCCAGCGCGGGGTGGTGACGCCGGACCACATCATTCGCACCAAGAACAAGCCTTTGGTGGTACCGGCGCCGGTAGCCGGCAAGCTCGACGACTTCGCGGATGCGGTGAAGGCGGCGGTCGACAGATTCATCGCCGACTACGATGCCTATTTCGCGCGCGAGAATACGGCTGTCGGCGGCACCAAGACCAAGCTCGACCCCATGCCGCGCGTCATTCTGGTGCCCGGCATCGGCCTGTTCGGCCTCGGGCGCACGGCGAAGGATGCGGCCATCGCCGGCGACCTCGCCGAGAACACGGTGAGGGTGGTGACGGACGCGGAGGCCATCGGCCGCTACGACCCGCTCCCCGAGGCTGACCTGTTCGCGCTGGAATATTGGAGCCTCGAGCAGGCCAAGCTGAAAGGTGCGGTGACGAAGCCGCTGACCGGGCAGATCGCCGTGGTGACCGGGGCCGGCGCCATCGGTGCGGCCACGGCGAAAGCGCTCGCCGCCGACGGCGCGGCGGTGGCGATCTTCGACATCGACGGCGAGGCGGCGAAGAGGGCGGCGGCTGAGGTGAAGGGCCTTGGCCTCCAATGCGACGTCACCAAGCCCGACGACGTGGCCCGGGCCTTTGCCGCCCTGTGCGACCGTTTCGGCGGCGTCGACATCCTGGTCTCGAACGCCGGCGCGGCCTGGCAGGGGCGCATCGGCGAGGTCTCGGACGAAACGTTACGCAAGAGCTTCGAGCTCAACTTCTTCGCCCATCAGACGGTGGCGCAGGCCGCCGTGCGTGTCATGCTGAAGCAGGGCACGGGCGGCGTGCTCCTGTTCAACATTTCCAAGCAGGCGGTAAACCCGGGGCAGAATTTCGGGCCTTACGGTCTGCCCAAGGCGGCGACCATGCTGCTCATGCGCCAATACGCGCTCGACTACGGCGCAGACGGCATCCGGTCCAACGGAGTCAATGCCGACCGCATCCGGAGTGGGCTCCTGACCGACGAGATGATCGCCGCGCGGTCCAAGGCGCGGGGGCTGTCGGAGGCCGACTATATGAGCGGCAACCTGCTGCACGCCGAGGTCACGGCTGATGATGTGGCCCAGGCCTTCCTGGCGCTGGCCAAGGCCCGCAAGACGACCGGCCACGTGGAGACGGTGGACGGCGGGAATATCGCTGCGGCGCTCCGCTAGGACCGATTTCGCACAATTTCTTGCCCGGGACGCCCAAAACGGCGGCGATCCTAAGGGAGTTTTAACCACAAACGGAGAGGCTTCCTCGCGTGGCTTGTGCTCGCGCGGGATTTGCCTCGGCGCGCTCGAGCTGCGCCTTGGGGATGGGCCTTCGCGCCAAATACTGAGAGATCTCAAATGGTTCTGCGCTTGAAAATCACGCTTGCCTTTGCCGCCACGGCGCTGATGGCCGTCATTATCTCGTTCGTGCTCCAAGCGGCGATTCAAAGCACGGGGCCAGCCGTGCTGCTCGCCCTGATCATCGCGGGCGGTCTCGGCGCCGGCATCGGCTACTTCTCCGGCGGCAGGCTGGCTCGGGCGCTCAGCGACCTCAGCAACGTCATCTTGCGCTTCACCAAATGGGACATGGATGGCGTTGTGCCCCATGCCACGCGATCCGATGAGATCGGCGGCATCGCCAAGGCTCTGAAAGCCTTCCAAGCCGACGCCATTCAGTGGAGCGAGAGCCATAAGAGCGAGCAGGACAGCCAGATCCAAGGGCGGCTCGCCTCGCAGCAGCGGACCGAGGAGTTGATCCACCAGTTCCGCGGCTCGATCGCCGGCATTCTCGGCGCTTTCGCCGACAGTGCGCGAACGATGGATGACACAGCGCGGGTCCTGTCGAATGTCGCTTCAGACACCAATGAGCGTGTCACCGCCGTGGCGTCGGCGTCCGACGAAGCGTCCGCCAACGTGCAGACCGTGGCCGCCACGGCCGAGGAGCTTGCCGTGTCCGTGGGCGATATCGGCGAACGCGTTTCCACGGCAAGCCGCATCGTCAGCGATGTCACCGAGAACGCCCGCACCGCCAATCTCAAGGTCGAGGGGCTCGCGACGGCCGCGCAGCGCATCGGCGACGTGGTGAGCCTGATTCAGGACGTCGCCGCGCAGACCAACCTGCTCGCCCTCAACGCCACCATCGAGGCGGCGCGTGCAGGCGAGGCGGGCCGCGGCTTCGCCGTGGTGGCGAGCGAGGTGAAAACGCTTGCCGACCAGACTGCCAAGGCCACCGAGGACATCAAGCAGCAGATCGCCGCTATCCAGGCCTCGACCCACGGCGCGGTCGAAGCCATGCAGTCGATCGTCACCACCATGGGTGACGTGAACAAGAACACCCAGGAGATTGCCGGCGCCGTGCAGCAGCAATCGGCGGCGACCTCCGAGATTTCGCACAGCGTGCGCCAGGCTGCGCGCGGCACCGAGGACGTGGTGGCGCATATGCCGGGCGTGACCAAGGCCGTGGACGAGACCAGCCAGTCGGCGACCCAGATGCTCCAGGTCTCTCGCGATCTGTCGCGCCAGGCCGAGCAGCTCCGTCATACGGTGGAGAACTTCCTGCGCCAGGTGGCGGCGGCCGACGCCCTGAAGCGCGCAAGCTAGGTCTTTTCTGTTTCAAGTTCCGCGTCGGTGGCCGGGCTTGTCCCGGCCATTCGCGTTTGATGCGATGCGGGGTGTGATAGGCTAGCCTTTCGCGAGCCAACACGAGGAGGCGTCAGCGTGGGCCGCATCTTACGCGTTTTCTTGTCGGGCGTTATTGCGCTCCTGCCGATTATGGTCACGGTGATCGTGACGGCCTGGGTCGGGTCGCTGGTGGTGAGCTATGCGGGCCCCGGCAGCTTTCTAGGCAATCTGATCGCCTCGCTCGGCTTCAACCTCTCGGGCTCATCGACGATCACCTACTTCATCGGGCTCGGCATCATTGCCGGCCTGATCTTCGTGCTCGGCTTGGCCGTGGAGTCGGGCCTGCGGACGTGGATCTCGAACAGTTTCGACTGGCTCATGATGCGCATTCCGCTGGTCTCCAACGTCTACGATTTGTCCAAGCGTTTCGTGGAGATCATGGATCGCGGCGGCGACGAGGACAGTCTCAAGAGCATGAGCCCGGTGTGGTGCTTCTTCGGCGGGGAGGGGAGCGCCGCGGTGCTGGCGCTGATGCCGTCCCATGAGCCGGTGGCGGTCGGCGAACACAGCTATGTGCCGGTGCTGATCCCATCGGCGCCGGTGCCGATCGGCGGCGCGCTCGTCTATGTGCCTTCCGACTGGATCAAGCCGGCAGAAGGCGGTGTCGAGCGTCTGATGAACGTCTATGTGTCCATGGGCGTCACCCCGCCTGCGGGGTTGCCGTCCGGTCCGAAGGCCACGCTTGCCGGTACTTCCAAAGCGTCAGTGTCTGGGCGTGGGACACAGAAGCCAAGACCGCCGCGTAAGCGCGAGCGGGTCGGTGAAGACGGGTCTTAGACTAAACCCAGACATGGCGATTGGGGCCGGTTGTGACCCTAAACGGACTCAACCACGATTTCGCTTTCTAGACGAATTGGGACCGAAAGCGACGCGGTCACAAGGCAGGCATTCTTGCCCTTCTCAAGCATTCTTTTTGCGCGCTCAGGATCTCCGCCGTTGGGAAGTGTGAGCCGCAGCTTGAGAACAATTTCTGTGAAGCGGGTGGTGCCTTCCACGCGGTCGACCGTCCCGCTGCCCGACAAATCGAGCGATGCGTAGTCGAATTTGGAAGCCCGCGCGACCGCCCGGAATGTGAACATGAAGCACGTTTCCACGGCGGCAAGGAGGAGCTGTTCAGGGCTCCATGCATCGCCAGGGCCGTCAAACTCCTTCGGCGGCGCCGAGCGTAACGGGGGGAGTCCTGCGGCCGATAACGTTGCATAACCTGTTGGACCACCGGAAAGGCTGACTTCGTACAGATGTGGCAATGGCTTCATCTTGTGACTGCGTTCCTCATGTTGCGTGAGCCCACTGAGAACGATGTACATGCCGCCAGAAGTCAGCCTCACACGTTACCGACTTCGGCGACGGCTTACTTCTGGACCGTCATCGAATCGCTAAGAGAGAAAAAGTTTCCATTAGTGGAGCGAGTTGTGTTGGATCGGATGTCTTAGAGATCGGAGCCTGCAAATCCAGCGGACTTGATCCTCTTGAGCTCCCTGGCGCTTGTAAGCCCAGTGAGGTCCGACTCTCAACCCCGACCATCCCGTCTCAATTTCCAGAGCTATTCGAGATTGAACGCGCGTTTCTCTTTTTCTTGCGCACAGGCTGTTTGCTTGGGCGTTCGTCGCGATTGCGATTATTTTCTTCGGCGCCGATCGCCGGGACAACGGCGCTCCTGGGGGGTACGCCTTCGCCCACCGTGCGCATTGCTGAGCTGCGCTTCTTTTGGTCGTTTGGATTGCTCGCCATCGCTCGTGCCTCAAAGATCCAAGTCGATTCAATCGGTCCAAGACGGTCGTAGCAAATTCCGGGCCGCAGGCGCCTTAAGTGGAGGCCGGCGTTTCGGCTCAGGTCGGCGTATCGCGACCATGAACCTCGGCCGGTGGTGCGGTCGCCTCTACGGCCGTGAACGGCTCGATAATCGTGTATTGGTGCATCGCTCCCGCCGGCACCAACCATGAGTCTCCGGCTTTTAGATTCAGAGTCTGTCCTTCCAGATCGAGTCTCGCGCTGCCCGAGATGACATAGCCCACAGTTTCGTAATTCCTCGTCGTGGGCGCCTTGAGCTTACCACCTGGTTCTTCCACCCAGAGGCGCATCGAAACGCGTTTGCCGGCGACGAGATACTTTTGGCCCATCTCACCCTGCGGCGAAGAGCCCGCCTCCACCTTCTTAATAGTTGTGTCTGGCATGATCGGACCTCCTCGCTGCGGAAAACATCGGTCTGCCTCGTCTATCGGCGCAGCGTTCGAGCTTCCCATGTCAGATCAAAGCCGACCCATGAGAAACAGTACGAGGAGGACGATCAGGATGAGGCCGATAACACCCATACCGCCGTGACCGAAGCCATAGCCGTACCCGCCGAAGCGGCCACTAAAGCCACCAAGCAAGAAAATGACGAGGATTATGATGAGTATCAGTCCGATCGACATGATCCATCTCCCATTTGAACTGTCCCTGAATCCGCTCGGTTGGTTTCCTTATAGCTAGCGGTGCGTTGAGGTCGTTTGATGCAAGTCAACGAAAATGTGCTAAGTGCGCCGCCGTCAGCGCCGGGTGCGACTGATGGCCGGTGAGTTCGTACCCTTTCAATCATACGGAGAGTGTAAGCGGCTGGCTCGGCTTATCCGCCCCCCGTATGGTCTAAACTCCGCGGAGCAAATTGCCGGCAGCAAGAACCAAATAGCCCACAAGCAGCACAACGAAGCCGCTATGAACATTCGGAATCGCAATATGAGCATAGTGAATGAGTACGGCGATCACGGCTATAACGACCGAGATTATGAACGTGATAATCCTGGGTGCTGAGAGTTCGAATTTCATTTGTCCCCCCATCAGAGCCCTGCGGCGAGCTGAAGAGCCAGTTTAGCCTTTCCCGCGAGATATGGCGAACAACATTGGCGCCGGCTTCGGCCTGGCGCCATTAATGTCAGACCGTTTCTGTTACCCCTCTGGGGCTCCTAGTTTTTTTCAGCCGATTCCGAATTTGCGGATGTGTGTGAAGGCCTTTCGAACGTCCGTTATCGGCACCAAGCGGACATGCCGGCCGGACAGCCTCACGTCAGCTTCTGACCCTAATCGTACTTCCGATGGCCGTGAGCTATTGACCCCAAATAGTCCGCGTTGATCCCGATCAACGTGGCGCAGATGCGACCGTGGCATTTTCTGAGTTGTTGCCTTGGAGGAGTTGCCCTATGTGGGGCTATGTCCATGGTTGGATGATGAACGGTGAAGGCATGGGCCTGGGCTTCATATTCTGGCTTATAATCCTTGCTTTGATCATTGCGGGCGCGGCGTGGTTTGTCCGTTCGCAGCCGCTTGCTGGCGGCCAGAGATCGCTAGAGCGCCGTTCCCCGGCCCTTAAGTCACTGGAAGAGCGTTACGCTCGCGGAGAGATTAACCGCGAAGAATACCTCCAGAAGAAGCGCGACATCACTCATTGAAGCGTGGGCGACATCGCCGGCTTGGGCGCCTAAGCCGATAGGTGAGGAAGTGCGCTGATGACCCAGGGGATTTCGGTGGCGCTTCTGACCCAAGAAGCCATGTCGGAGCCATGCCATTGATCCGCCCTTTAGATCGGCCGTACTCCAAATTCGCGCTTTGAGTAGGCAAGCGAGGACGTAAATGAGAGAGATGAAGCTTAAATCATATGCCGTGTGGGATAGGCCGACGCGGTGGTTCCATTGGATCAATTTTATTTGTGTCGTTGCCCTGGCCGCCATTGGCACCGCCATCCTCTACGACAAAGAGCTTGGCGTGACCGATGCTGGCAAGATCCTCTTGAAGACCACCCACGTTTGGTTTGGATACATCTTCGCAGCCAACTTGGGTTGGCGTCTCGCCTGGGCCTTCATCGGCAATCGGCACGCAAACTGGTCGGCTATTCTCCCCTTCCACAAGGGCTACGGAGCTGCGTTCAGGTCGTATTTGCGTGAACTGTTCCGGGGCGATGTGCGACCCTACCTGGGTCACAACCCCATAGCGCGCATGATGGTCGCGATACTCCTCATCCTGCTTGTATTGCAGGCCGTGACAGGTCTCGTTCTCGCTGGGACGGACATCTACTATCCGCCGTTTGGTTATTGGATGGCTAGCTGGATTGCCGCGCCCGGGGTCGATCCAGCGACTATTGCCCCATATGACAAGGCTGGCATCGATCCCACATCATGGGAGGCGATGCGCTCGTTCCGCTTATCATTTGTGACGGTTCACTACTGGAACTTCTACGCACTTCTGTCTGCGATCGCCATCCATATCATCGGAGTGGTCGTGACCGAGTTGCGCGAAGGGGGCGGCATTGTCTCCGCTATGTTTACGGGGCGAAAGGTATTCGATCGGAAACCGGTGGACGATGTCGGGGCAAGCTCCGAATAGGACTGGACAGCTCAATAACCGCGTCGCTTCAAGGAAACTCCAAGGAGAAGACATGAGCCGGCTTCGCTTGCACTCGGAGCATCACCTCGTCGACCGCATTGGGTGGTTGAGGGCTGCGGTACTCGGTGCCAATGACGGCATCGTCTCGACCGCGAGCCTGATCGTCGGCGTTGCCGCGGCGGCCGCGACGCAGAGCGATGTTTTGATCGCTGGTGTCGCGGGCTTGGTGGCTGGCGCCATGTCGATGGCTGCCGGCGAATATGTCTCCGTCAGCTCGCAATCCGATACCGAGCAGGCGGATCTCGCGCGCGAGCGTAAAGAGTTATCTGAGGCTCCGGAGGCCGAACTCGAGGAGCTTGCCCAAATCTATGTCAAGCGTGGTGTTGATCGCGCCGTTGCACTGCAGGTTGCGCAGCAGCTGATGGCGAAAGACGCATTGACGGCTCACGCCCGAGATGAGCTTGGGATCTCCGAAATTACGACCGCACGTCCGGTGCAAGCCGCGCTCACTTCGGCTGCGACATTTTCTGTGGGGGCGGCTATGCCACTGCTCATGGTTGTCGTCTCGCCCGTCGGTTTCCTGGTTCCTATGGTGTCTGCTGCGTCGCTGGGCTTTCTAGCTCTCCTGGGCGCAATCGGAGCAAAAGCCGGCGGTGCAAACGTGCTGCGCGCAACCGCCCGAGTGACATTCTGGGGTGCGCTGGCGATGGCCCTCACCGCCGGTATTGGCAAACTGTTTGGGACGGTAGTCTAAAGGTCGAGGAAACTCAGTTCGCTTCCGGTTGCTTGATGCCCGCTATTGGCGCGTTGTGGAACTGCGCGGGCCGCGAAGTAGGGCCGCTGATGGCTCCATAGCGGACCCCTAGCCATACCCGGCGTGCCTCCTGCATTCACCGGCTGGAACGCACAGCAATCTTAAGTCGCGAAGCGGAAGTGCAGGACATCGCCGTCATGCACGACGTAGTCCTTGCCTTCGAGGCGCAGCTTGCCCGCGTCGCGGGCGCCGGCCTCGCCGCCGAGCGCGACATAGTCGTCATAGGCGATGGTCTCGGCGCGGATGAAGCCCTTCTCGAAATCGGTGTGGATGACGCCGGCAGCCTGCGGCGCGGGGGTGCCTTGCGGCACGGTCCAGGCGCGCGCTTCCTTCGGCCCCACCGTGAAATAGGTGATGAGGTCCAAGAGCTTATACCCCTCGTGGATCAGGCGGTTCAGCCCCGGCTCGGGCAGGCCGAGCTCGGCGAGGTAGGCTTTGCGCTCCTCGGCGTCGAGCTCGGCGAGTTCCGACTCGATCTTGGCGGAGATGACGACGCAGCCTGCGCCTTCATCGTGCGCACGTGCCTCGACGGCGCGCGAATATGCGTTGCCGGTGGCGGCGGAGGCCTCGTCGACATTGCACACATAGAGCGCCGGCTTTGAGGTGAGGAGGCCGAGCGTTCTGAACAGCGGCCGCTCCTCGTCGCTGATCTCGGCGAGGCGCGCCGGCTTGCCGTCGCGGAGTAGCGGCAGGAGGCGCTCGAGCAGCGCGAGCGTCTGCTTTGCCTCCTTGTCCTGGCCGCGGATCTTCTTCTCCAGAATCGGCACGCGGCGCTCGAGGCTCTCGAGATCGGCAAGCATCAGCTCGGTCTCGATGGTGTCCGCGTCGGCTATCGGGTCGACCTTGCCCTCGATGTGAACCACGTCGGGATCCTCGAAGCAGCGCAGGACATAGGCGATGGCGTCCACCTCGCGGATATGGGCGAGGAACTGGTTGCCGAGACCTTCGCCCTTGGAGGCGCCGCGCACCAGCCCGGCGATATCCACGAAGGTGAGCCGCGTGGGGATGGTTTGCGCCGACTTGCCGATCCTCGCGAGCCTGTCGAGGCGCGGGTCCGGCACCGGCACGTCGCCGACATTGGGCTCGATGGTGCAGAACGGATAGTTGGCGGCCTGCGCTGCGGCGCTCTCGGTCAGCGCGTTGAACAGGGTGGACTTGCCCACATTAGGCAGCCCGACGATGCCGCATTTGAATCCCATAATGTAGTGCTGTCCTTATGAGCCGAGCCAGCGGCGCAGCATGCCGGCAAGCGGCCCCTCTTGCTGCGGCGTCTCGTCTTTTTTCTTCTCAGGCGCCGCCTGCTTCTCAGGTGCCGGCTCCTTCTTGGGGGCAGGCTTCTTCTTCGGCTTTGGTGTCTTCTTCTCAGACTCGCCGCCGCCCAGAGTCAGGTGGGCGACCTGGGTCTGAAACTTGTCGTTGGCGCCGTCGGCGAGATGTGGCGCGGCTTCGGCGATGGCCCCGAGCAGCGGCTCGAGCCAGTCATAGTCGGCCTTGGCAAAATCGTGGAGCACGTAGCCCACGACCCGTTCGCGGTGGCCCGGATGGCCGATGCCGATGCGCACGCGAGTGTAGTCGTTGCCGAGATGGGCGGTCAGCGACTTGAGCCCGTTATGGCCGGCGACACCGCCGCCCACCTTCACCCGCACCTTGCCCGGCGCAAGATCGAGCTCGTCGTGGAACACGATCACATCGGACTCGTCGAGCTTGTAGAAGCGCATGGCCTCGCCCGCGGCGCGGCCCGACTCGTTCATGAAGGTCTGGGGCTTCAGCAGCAGCACTTGCTCGCGCCCGAGTCGGCCTTCGGTGACGAGACCCGAGAAGCGCTTGCGCCAAGCCGGGAAGTTGTGGGCCGCGGCGATGGCGTCGACCGCCATGAAGCCGACATTGTGACGGTTGAACGCGTGTTCCGCCCCCGGATTGCCGAGGCCGACAAAGAGCTTCATCGCGTCATCCCGATCAGGGGCCTTGAGTAAGACGAGCCGCTAAGCCAAGGAAGAAGGAGATTACTTCTTTTCTTCCTTCTTGGCCTCGGCGTCGTCCTCGCCTTCAGCAGCAGCGCCTTCGGCTGCAGCCTCGGCGCCCTCGGCTTCAGCAGCAGGCGCCTCTTCAGCCGCGCGGCCGACAACGGTCGCCACGGTGAAGTCGCGGTCGGTGATGGTTGGCGTTACGCCTTCCGGCAGGGCGATGGACGAGATGTGGATGGAATCGCCGATCTCGACCCCGGTCAGGTCCACATCGAAGTGGTCCGGGATCTTGTCGGCGGGGCAACGCACGGGAATGTCGTGGCGCACGATGTTGAGCACGCCACCGCGCTTGAGGCCCGGAGAGGCAGCCTCGTTCAAGAAGTGCACCGGCACATCCACAGTCACGAGCGCATCCTTGCCGAGGCGCATGAAATCCACATGGATGGGGAAGTCGCGCACGGGATCGAGCTGCACGCCGCGCGGGATCACGCGGGTCTTGGTGCCGTCCACGTCGAGCGTGAAGATGGTGCTCTGGAAATGGCCCGTCTGGAGCTGCTTGGAGATCGCCTTGGTATCCAAGGCAATATTCTGCGGCTCCTGCTTGTCGCCATAAATGATGCCGGGAATGCGCCCATCGCGGCGGACCTGGCGCGCGCCGCCCTTGCCGGCGCTCTGCCTGGCCCATGCCTTGAGTTCGATTGCCTCAGCCATGTAAAAACCTCCAAGGTCTTGAAATAATGAGGGGGCCGGAACGCGGCCCCGCAAGGTCGGGCGCGGCGCCTAAGGCTGCACCGCGACGGAATTCGAGAGGCTTATAGCCCAAGGGCCTAGGGGAAGACAATCGCCTATAAGCCTGGCGGTTGCGGCCTTATTGCGCCCCTTCGAAGGCTTCTGGGGGTAGTGCCGGGGAGCCTTTGCCCGCTTTTTCCGCGTCCTTGACGCGCTGCAAGACCCGGCGGCTGAGAGGGGCCTCGATTCCGTGCTTCTCGGCCAGCCTGACGATCTCCCCTTGCAAATAGTCGATCTCCGTCGGCCGGCCGGCCCGCAAGTCCTCCCACATGGAGGAACGGGCGTTGCGGTCGACGGCCAGCATGCCGCGCGCCGCCAGCCTGAACAGGGCGTCCGGCAGCCTCAGGGCAAAGGCGATCAGTCTCGGCGGTACGCCCTCGACCGGTGCGGGGCGGATGCCGGCGGCGCGCAGCACGGCCAGGCCTTCGCGCATTTGCCGGGAGATCAGAAGGCGCCAGCGCCGGTTGCCGAGTTGCTCGATGAGCGGCAGATCCGATAGGGCGTTGAGCGCGTTGTTGAGATTGACGAGGAGCTTGCCCCAGAGCGCCGCTTCGATATCGCTGTGCTCGGCGAAGTGAGCGCCGGGGACGTCGAGGAAATCGCACAAACCTGCGACGCCCGCCTCGATCCGCGTGGTGCCGCTGGTCGCCCGGTGGAAGCGCGGTGCTTCGTTGCCGGTGTGGTTTTGCACCACGTTGAACGGGACCATGGCATCGACGACCTGTCGCTCCGGTCCCAGTCTTCGGCGCAAGACTTGCGCGTTCTCGACGCCGTTCTGCAGGCTGATCACGATTGCGTCTTTGGGCGCATTCGCGGCGATAAACTCGGCCATGGCGGCGGTATCGCGAGACTTGACCGTGACCAGCACGATGCCAGCCGACCGCAATGCGGCCTCAGCATCCGTTGCGAGTTTGAGGGCGGTTGGCGGCAGGGTCTCGTCGTGTCCATCCAAATCCGAGACGCGCAAGCCATAGCGCGCGATGGTCTCGGCGAGCGGCGCGCGTAACAGCAGCGTGACGTCGCGGCCCGCCGCGGCAAGCCTGGCGCCAACGTAGCTGCCAACGCTGCCGGCACCGGCTATAACAATGGAAGTGCTGGGGCCGAATTTCATGCGAGGGGCTTAATCACGATAAGGGCTTAATTGGCCGGCAGGGTTGGCTTTGGTCGGGCCCGGGGGCGATAGTAACGGCTCCGGCCGGGGGCTGCGTCAAATTTAGCCAGCTTCGTTGAGTTTGCGATCCGCTCGGATCGGGGTAAGGGCGTTGCGATGAACGAACGGGTCAGTAGCCGGCTTGCCGACACTTCCGAGCGCGTTGCTCCCATCGCTAGACCTCAGCTGCGCGGTGGGGCCATGGTCAAGCCGCCGGCCGTGGCGCTGCATCCTGGTCATCTCAAGTCTGCGGCGAAGCGGCGGCTGCCGCGCGTGATCTACGACTTTCTCGAAGGCGGCTCCAATGACGAAGTGACGCTCAAGCGAAACCGCGACGATTTCGAAGCGGTTCGGCTGAACCAGCGTGTCTTCGATCATGTCGCCTCACGCAATATGCACACGGTCCTGTTTGGGCAGCGCGCGTCAATTCCCGTCGCGCTGGCTCCGATCGGGTTGGGCGGCGTGTTCTACCCGCGCGCGGAGATTCACGCCGCGCGCGCGGCGAGCGCGTTCGGCGTGCCCTACTGTCTCAGCACATTGTCGAGCTGTTCGATTGAAGATGTGGCGGCTGCGGTGGGAGCGCCCTTTCTGTTTCAGCTCTATATGATGAAGGATCGCGCGATCAACGCGTCGCTGCTGCAAAGAGCCGATCAGGCGCATTGCCCCGCGCTCGTGCTCAACGTCGATACGGCCGTGCAAGGACGGCGCAACCGCGACCTCGATAATGGCGCCGTCGTGCCGCTCAAGGTGCGGCCGCGTCACATCGTCCAGATCATGCAGCGGCCGCGCTGGCTGCTCAACTGGCTGCTTTACAAGCCGACGCTCGGCAACCTCGCGCCTTATTCGCCGAATGGAAAAGATCTCGCCACCGTGTCGGCGTGGGCGGAGCCCCGCTTCAAGGGCGCGGTGAGCGTCGCCGATCTCGAATGGGTGCGCCATATTTGGCCGCGCAAGCTCGTGGTCAAGGGCATCCTCGATCCCGAGGACGCGAAGCTCGCCGTCAAGCTCGGCGCCGACGCCATCGTCGTGTCCAATCACGGCGGGCGGCAGCTCGACGGTGCCAGCAGCACGATCAGCATGCTGCCGGCTATTCGTGAGGCGGTCGGCGACGATGTCGAGGTGATCCTCGACAGTGGCGTCCGGTCCGGCTTCGACGTGCTCAGGGCGCTTGGGCTTGGCGCGAACGGCTGTCTCCTCGGCCGCGCCTTCGTCTATGGGCTCGCGGCGCATGGCGAGGCCGGCGTCTCCGCCGCGCTCGAGCTTTTTGCGCAAGAGCTCGACGAGGCGATGACACTGACCGGCGCCGCCGACGTCAACGCCTTGCCGAAAGGTCTCGTGCTCCGCTAGCGGGTCTAAGTCCGCCAGGGATGCTCCGGCAGCTCGGTCACGCCGAGCACCTTCACGCCGGCCTCCGCGACCGCATGATCATTCTCAACCACGCTGCCGCTGACACCGATGGCGCCGACGAGAACGCCGTCCTCGTCAACGATCGGTACGCCGCCCGGGAAGGTAATGAGGCCCTCGTTCGAGTGCTCAATGCCGTAAAGCGGCTTGCCAGGCTGTGACAGTTGCCCCAATTGACCGGTGGCCATGCCGAAGAAGCAGGCGGTCTTGGCTTTCTTGATAGCGATGTCGATGGAGCCCACCCAGGCGTCGTCCATGCGCATGAAGGCCTTCAGGTTGGCGCCGGAGTTGACCACGGCGATGCACATCTGCGTGTTGAGCTCGATGGCCTTCTTGCGTGCGGCCGCGATGGCCTTCTCGGCATGTTCAAGATTGACGTGCATGGGCTGGTCTCCTCGTTGGGCAAATGAGCCGTCTGATTAGACGGTTTTCCGAGAACAAGGTGTTAAATGCATGACGACCGGATCGGTGGCGCGACATTTGGGGAATTGCAGCGTGTGGATGCTGATGCGGTGAGGCTTAGTAGAACAGGCTCGACACCGACTTCTCTTCGGCGGTGCGGGCAATGGCCTCGCCGAGCAAGGGCGCGATCGGCAGCACCCGGATATTATGGGCGTTCGCCACCGACTCGCTCGGCAGGATCGAGTTGGTGATGACGAGCTCTGTCAGGCGCGAGGCCATGATGCGGGCCACCGCGCCGCCCGACAAGACGCCGTGGGTGATATAGCCGGCGACTTGAGTGGCGCCCTGATCGAGCAGGGCTTCGGCCGCGTTCACCAGCGTGCCGCCGGAATCGGCAATGTCGTCGACGAGAATGCAGCTGTGGCCGGCAACGTCGCCGATCACGTTCATCACCTCGGAGTTGCCAGGCCGCTCGCGCCGCTTGTCGACGATGGCGAGCGGCGCGTCGATGCGCTTGGCGAGACCGCGGGCGCGGACCACGCCGCCGACGTCCGGCGAGACGACCATCAAGTTATCCTTGGCGAAGATCTCCTTGATATCCTGAACCATGACCGGCGCGGCGAACAGGTTGTCGGTCGGAATGTCGAAGAAGCCTTGGATCTGCCCGGCATGGAGGTCCAGCGTCAGCACGCGGTCGACGCCGGCGCGCACGATCATGTTGGCGACGAGCTTGGCCGAGATCGGCGTGCGGGGACCCGGCTTCCGGTCCTGACGGGCATAGCCGAAATAGGGGATGACCGCGGTGATGCGCCGCGCCGACGCCCGCTTCAGGGCATCGATGAGGATGAGCAGCTCCATCAAGTGGTCGTTGGCGGGCGCGGAGGTCGACTGGATGACGAACACGTCCTCGCCGCGGACGTTCTCCTGCACCTCGACGAAGATCTCCATGTCCGCGAAACGGCGGACGATGCAGCGTGCCAAGGGGATGTCGAGATAAGCGCTGATAGCCTCGGCGAGAGGGCGGTTGCTATTGCCCGCAACCAGTTTCATGCGACCGCTCCTCGAGACCTGCCGCGCGAGGCTTGAGCGCCTGCGCCACGGCGAGCTTTTAACAAGTGCTTGGCACTGCTGTAAACTCGCCAAGCTGCCCTTGTGGACGAGGTCAGCTCGTTTTCGGTAGGAGCTTGATGATGCCGTCGGCTGCGGCGCCGGCGGCGGCGTCGGCAATGGCGCCCCAGGGGCCGTTCAGCGAGCCCTTGGGGATGGTGTTCTGCTGCGACACCGTGCCCAGGCGCCTGCCGCTAGGGTCGAGCACCTGCCAGTCGATGCGGATCTTCTGCTTGCCCGCGCTGGCATCGGTGAGCTTCACGATGCCCTGGACCGTGTAGACGTTGCTGGTGGTTCCGTTGGCGAGCTTGACGCCATCCTTGTAGAGCCTCTTCTTCAGGGCGGTCGTAAGCGACCGCCGGCCGTCTCCCGGGGCGCCACTTACGGGTGCGACGAGTACGCCTTGAGCCTTGGGTGCTGGCCGCGCGGCGGCGGTGGTGGCTGCAGTTGCAGCCGGGGCCGCCGCGGCCACCGGCGTCGAGGAGGCGCTTCTCCCGCCCGGCAGTTCGGCCGCAAGCTGCGAGGCGGTCTTGCCGGCAATACTGCGGATGACGGTCGAGTCGACGCCGCTCCATGGGTCGCTGCTGGAGCCTCTCGACACGGTCTCTTCGCCAGAGACCCGGGTGACCCTTGTGCCCTTCGCGTCCGTGACGTCCCAAATGTAGGAAACCTTCGCTCCGCGCCGCTGAGGCGAAGAGAGGAGGTAGCCACGCAAGATGTAGTTGCTGCTGGCGCTTGCCCCTGGCGTGAGCGTGAGATTGCGGTCCTTGCCGGCGGCGACCAGGGCCTGGGTCAGCTCGGTGGTGACCTTATCCGGCGCGCCGATGATGGGCGCGATGGACACTTTGGGCGAGCTGCCGAATATGTTGGTGGCGCCGCTCAGGAGGCCGCCCATGCTCGCACCGCCCCCGCCGCAGCCGGCAAGGCAAGCAAAAGCGAAGGCAGCAAACACCAGTCCGGCAGCACGCCTCAGGTGGCCGCGTACGTATCGTGAGTCCGCGTCCAACAAGATACTCCCTCTGTTGGCCGCACAGCACCGTTCGCGAACCCTCGTCGCGACGGGACTCCCAACCCCTCTACCTAACCTAACAATAACTTACCTGCCTCGGCCTGCTGGCGTCTAGTTGTTGCGATCCCCTTGGAGAGGGCCAAAGCGGGTCATGGTGAACGGCTCAGATCAGGCAAGTAGAATGGCGGAAATTTGACGGCCGTAATCATCCTCGCCGTGGTGCTGCGACCTGCGATAGCTGAAGAGCCTGGTCTCGTCGTAATAGGTGCAGAACCCGAGATCGAGGACCTCGCCGACCCCGGCCCGTGCCAGGCGCTCCGCCACATAGCCGGGAAGGTCGAAATGGGGCTCGCCGGAGCCCTCGTCGATGGCGAAGAAGGCCTCGCTACCCGGCTCCTCGGCAAGGAATTGCGCCATGTAGTCGTGGCCGACCTCATAAGCGCCTTGGCTGATGGCGGGACCGATTGCCGCATGGATGCGCTCCGGCTTGGCGCCGAGCTCCGTCATGGCCTCGACGGTCGCCTCGACGATGCCGGACAGCGCCCCGCGCCAGCCGGCATGGGCGGCGCCAATGACGCGGGCCTGCGGCTCGCAGAACAAGACCGGCGCGCAGTCCGCGGTGAGAATACCGATGGCAAGCCCCGGCGTCGCGGTGACGATGGCGTCGGCCTCAGGGGCCTTGTCCTTGGCCCAGGCCTTCTTGGCAACGGTGGCCTTATTGGTGTGCTTCTGGAACACGGTGAGGAGCTTGTTTGGTGCGGCGCCGAGGATGCCGGCAACCCGCGTGCGGTTCTCGACCACGCTCTCGGCAGCGTCGCGGGAGCCGGGTCCGCAATTGAGCGAGGCGTAGATGCCGTCGGAGACGCCGCCGAGCCGCGTGAAGAAGCCATGCGCGACGCCGTCGAGCCCGGCGAGGCTCGCAGCCTGAAGCATCATCTTGTCTTGTGTCACCATGGCGTGGCGCCCGTCAGCAGCTAACTGTCTCCGAACGGCGGCGGCGGGGCAAGTCCCGGGCGCGTCAGCGCGAGTGCCTTGAAGAGAACGCCCATCGCTTGCGGATCGGTGAGCCGGCTTGCGCCCGACACGATATCCTGCCGTTGCTCCGGCGTCGCGCTCTCGCATAAGCGGTCGCGGCGAGCTTCAAGGCCGAGCTTCAGCAGAAACTCGCCTTGCGGCATCGGACCGTACGCGTCGAGGCCGTGCGCTGCGGCTCCGTCTTTCAGCGCGGCGAAATCGACATGAGCGGTGAGGTCGACCTCGCCCGGCGCCTCGAGCGGATCGGCGAATTGATGGCGCGAGACGGCTTGCAGCGTGTCCCCGCAGGCGGTCTCCGCATGGCCGTAGTCGACGATCAGCGCGGCGAGGGGAGCTCCGCGTGCGCGCGCGGCGAGTGCGGCGATGAGCGCCGTCGTCCCGGGCCTGATCTCGAGGATGGAGCCGTCGGGGGCGTCGAGCGCATAAGCCGCCTGCCGCAAGTTCTCGTTGGCAACGGTGCGGCCTTCGCAAAAGGCAAAGTCGCCGCTTTGGCCAATCCGCACGCAGCGCTCGCGCCATTCGCCCTCACGCCACACGAGCTGCCGGATCGGTAGCGCATCGACAAACTCGTTGGCGATGACGACGAGCGGCCCGGGCGGCACGTCTTGCAGCGTGTCGTACCACTGGATCGGTACCGGCGCGCCATGCAGCGCCGCGTGCTGGAGCTCCCGCAGCACCGGGCTCGTCTCGACGAGAGCAACGGTCAGGTTGGTAAGAAAGTCCGGGACGCTTTGCCAGGCGCGCAGCGCATCCGCCATGAGCGTGCCACGGCCGGGTCCAAGCTCGGCGACGACGATGGGGCGCGGCTCGCCCATGGACTGCCACGCGGCCACCGCCCAGAGGCCAAGAAGCTCGCCGAAGATCTGACTGACCTCGGGCGCGGTGATGAAGTCGCCCTCGCGTCCGATGGGCTGGCGCGAGGGGTAGTAGCCCGCGTCCTTGTCGGCGAGGCAGGCGTCCATGTAATCGGCGACGCTGATCGGGCCGTTGCGGGCGATGCGCTCTTTGAGCCGCACGGAAAGCAGCGTGCTTTTCAGACCGTGCGGCTTCCGTGCGGCGCTCATCACGCAGCTAAGGCTGGCTTCCGCCTTGCGCGCCAGATCAGCCAGACGCCGATGAGGACCATGGGGATGGAGTAGACGAGGCCCGGCGTGAGGGGGCCGATATCCAAGGGATGACCGGCATGGGGCTCCCGGGCGAACTCCTCAACGACACTGCGGAAGATGCCGTAGAAGATCAGGAACAGTCCGAACACCGTGCCGGGCCGTCTCAGCGCCTTGTAGCGATGGGTGGCGATGCGCAGGATGATGAACAGCACGATGCCTTCGAGGAACGCCTCGTAAAGCTGGCTCGGGTGCCGGGGCAGGTCGCCGGCGCCGGGGAACACCATGGCCCACGGCACGTCGCTCACCCGTCCGACCACCTCGGCATTGATGAAATTGGCGATGCGCCCGAAGAACAGGCCGAACGGTGTCGCGGCCGAAGCGATGTCACCGAGCGACAGCGGATTGATGTGCTTGCTGCGTGAAAAGAAATAGACGGCGATGATGACGCCGAGCAGGCCGCCGTGGAAGGCCATGCCGCCGTTCCACACCGCGGGGATCTGCGACGGGTTGTTCCAGAAGAAGCTCGGCTCGTAGAACAGCACGAAGCCGAGCCTGCCCCCGAGGACGATGCCAAGCGTGATCCAGAGCAGAAAGTCGTCGACCTGAGTCACGGTCATAGGGGCCTTGCCGCCCCATAGATCGTCCCGCTTCACGAGGCTGCGCGCATAGAGCCAGCCGAGCAGGATGCCGGCCATGTAGGCGAGCCCGTACCAGCGGACCTCCACCGGGCCGATTGCGATCGCGACCGGATCGATGATGGGGTAGGGGATGGCGAGAAGTTCCATGAGCCTCGGGTCGCAAAGTCGGGGCGACCCTTCACCGCTCGCACCGGACTGTCAAGGCGCTCAAGGTCTCAGCCGGCGCGGCTTGCCTCGAGCATCGGGGCATCCCATAGTTGCCTTAAGTGACAATTCGGCTTCAGCTTTTAGGATTTTGCCCGCCATGACGCAGACCACCGGACGGTTTTTCGATGAGCTCGGCAAGCTCTTGACGGACGCGGCCGGCGCCGCGGACGGCGTGCGCAAAGAGGTGGATAGCGTGGTTCGCGCACAAGCCGAGCGTGTGTTGCGCGAGCTCGACGTGGTGCAGCGCGAGGAGTTCGAGGCGGTCAAGGCCATGGCGCAAAAGGCGCGCGAGGAGAACGAGCTCCTGAAAGAGCGTATCGCTGCGCTCGAGGCCAAAGGCAAAAGCAAGGGCAAGAAGGCCGACTAGAGAGTCCGCACGAGAGTCGAGTCCGGACGCAAGACAATCCACAGCTTTTTCACTCCGTCCACAGCAATTCCTCTCTCCAGGACTCGGGGCGCGTTTCACTCGCAGACTCCGCGATATATAACTGATTCACCTACTGATTCGCGGCGGCCAGTTTCTCGTGCGCGGAACTCTGCTGAGGCCCCTCAGAGGACACGCATGGCTTCGATACAAGCGACTTTCGACCACTTCGCCAACCCGGTGGACATAGTCGAACATATTGCAACCACTCACGATTGGACCTTCGAACGCAGCGCGCCGGACGAGTTGACCTTGTCCGTGGCGGGCTCATCGTGCGACTACCACATCTCGCTCACCTGGCGAGAGGACCTGGAGGCGCTGCATCTGGCGTGCGCCTTCGATTTCCGGGTCACCAAAGTCAGGTTGCCGGAGATCTACCGGCTCATGGCGCAGATCAACGAGCAGCTGTGGCTCGGCCATTTCGATCTGTGGCGCGACGACGGCATGCTGCTTTATCGCAACGGGCTGCTGCTCTCCGGAGCCAAGACCCATGTTGGGCAATGCGAGGGCCTGTTAAAGGCAGCGCTCGAGGCTTGCGAGCGCTATTATCAATCCTTCCAGTTCGTATTGTGGGCGGGCAGGTCGGCCGAAGAGGCGCTTGCCGCGACCATGCTCGAGACGCAAGGACACGCATGACACTCCGCCTCGCCGGCCCGCTGCTGCTCATCGGCGCGGGCAAGATGGGCGGGGCGCTGCTCGAGGGATGGCTCAAGCAGGGCCTCGACCCGGCTACCGTCTTCATCCAGGACCCCGCGTTGTCGGAGGCGATGACGGCGTTCGCCACGCGCCACGGGATTGCGGCGAGCGATGCGCCTGAGCTGCCGGCGCCGCCCGCGGTCGTCCTGATCGCCGTGAAGCCCGACGTCGCCGAGAAGCTTCTGCCCGAAGTCGAGCCTATGGTCGGCGAGGAGACCGTGGTGCTGTCCATCGCCGCGGGACGAACCTTGGAGAGCTTGTCGCGCTATCTGCCGGAGAACGTCGCCGTGGTCCGCGCCATGCCGAACACGCCGGCATCGGTCGGGCGCGGCATCACGGTCTGCGTCGCCAACGCCAATGTCACGCCCGAGCAGAAGCGCGAATGCGACGGTCTCCTCTCCGCGGTTGGCGAGGTGATCTGGGTCGAGGACGAGGCGCTGCTCGATCCGGTCACCGCCGTATCGGGCAGTGGGCCGGCTTATGTGTTCCTGCTTGCCGAATGTCTGGAGGCGGCCGGCATCGAAGCCGGTTTGCCCCACGACCTCGCCGAGCAGCTCGCGCGGGCGACGGTCGCCGGCGCCGGTGAGCTGTTGCGCCGGTCGGATGCGGAGCCTGCCGAGCTCCGCCAGAACGTGACCTCGCCCAAGGGCACCACGGCCGCGGCGCTCGACGTGCTGATGGGCGAGGATGCGCTGAAAGCCCTGTTCACCCGCGCCGTCGCCGCTGCCGCCAAGCGTTCCCGGGAGCTGTCGTCCTAAACGGCTCCAACGGGGCTTCCCGACCGTCTTCAGATGGCCACCAAAAGTACCTATCTTTAGGGTCCAAGAAGCACGCCTAGGAGTACGCCCATGTTCGACGAGTTCTCCAAACGCAGCAAAGCGGTGCGGGCCGCGCTGGAGCTGGCGCAACAGCGCGATTGGGGCGACATCACCCTTGCCGACATTGCGCGGCAGGCCGGTCTCGACCTTGCCGATCTCAGGCGCGAGTTCGCCTGCAAGAGCGACATCTTGCGTGCCTTCCAGGCCGAGGTCGACGCCGAGGTCCTGGCCAAGGTGCGGCAAGGCGGTCCCGACGGAAGCGTCCGCGACCGGCTGTTCGACATCATCATGACGCGCTTCGAGGTGCTGGGGCCGTACAAGCCGGCGCTGAAGCGCATCGCCTGTTACTTGCGCCGCCGCCCGGGCGAGGCCTCGCTCATCGCCTGCTCCACGCTTGCTTCACAATACTGGATGCTGGCCGGCGCCGGCGCCAAGCTTGGCGGAGCCCCCGCGGCCGTGCGGGTCGCGGGACTCGCGGCGGTCTACGGCAAGGTCTTTCAGGTCTGGCTCGACGACCCGTCGCCTTCGCTCGACAAGACCATGGCCGCGCTCGACCGCGGCTTGAGCAATGGCGAGCGCATGCTGGCCAATATGGAGAAAGCGTGCAGCACGCTGTGCGGGCTCGTGCCGCGCGGCTGGAAGCGCAAAGGCAGTGCGGAGCCTTCCCCGCAGCCGACGCCGCCCAAGACGGGACCGGCACCGGCAGCGGGCGTCTAGTCTTCCCCTGTTATTCGGGAAGGTCGTCCATGTCGTCAGGACCTGAGAGGTCCTCAGGGCCTTCGCCCGGGAGTTCCTCGTCGATCGGGTCGATGTCGGTCGGATTGTCCGGGTCGTCCGTCGGGTCTAGCCCAACGTCGTCATCTGCTTCTTCCTCCATCCCGTTCGCGCCGCCGCCGAAGAGGGGCTTCCCGTCCTCGCGCTGGACCTCTACGCCGCCGCCGCCGCCGATATCCATCTCGATCTCCGAGCCCGGCTGCTCGTCGTCTTGAACCTCCTCCGTCATGGATTCAGCCATGGCCGGTCCGAAAAAGGCGACGGCCAACAACGCTGCCAGTCCGACAGCCATCTTGTGCATGGAAGCTCCCTCCCAAAGGATTCAGACCGGCACTTTTAGCACAGCTTTCAAGCCGCCGAGACGAGATTGATCGAGCGCGATGTCGCCGCCGTGAATGCGGGCGATGTCCCGGGCGATTGCCAAGCCCAGCCCGGTCGAGCCGGAATCCTGATTGCGCGCATGGTCGACCCGGTAGAACGGCCGAAATACGTGCTCGCGCTCGGCCTCAGGGATGCCGGGGCCGTTGTCCTCGACCTCGATGGTGAGCGAGCCGTTTTGCTTGGCGGCGCTGACGCTCACATGGTCGGCAAAACGCGCTGCGTTGTTGATGAGGTTGGCGACGGCGCGCTTGAAGGCGTGACGGCGTACCGGCACGACGAGCGGCCCGCCCTTGACCTTGATATCGATGGCCTTGCCGCCATGGGCCTGGGCTTTCACCTCGCCCAGGATCTCACCGATATCGGCACGGCCGATGGCCTCGCCGGAATCGCCTTTGGCAAACGCCATGTAGTCTTCGAGCATGGCCTGCATCTCGTCGACGTCGGCGCGCATAGCGTCGAGCTCCGGCGTCTCCTCGAACATGGCGAGTTGCAGCTTGAAGCGGGTGAGGATGGTCCTGAGGTCGTGGCTCACGCCGGCAAGCATGACAGTGCGCTGCTCGACATGACGTTCGATGCGATCGCGCATCTCGATGAAAGCGTGCGCCGCACGGCGCACCTCGCGCGCGCCGCGCGGCTTAAAGTCGACGGGCGGCGGACGGCCCTTACCGAAACTTTCGGCAGCGTCGGCAAGTCGCAAGATCGGCTTGATCTGATTGCGCAGAAACAGAATCGCAACGGTGAGAAGCACGAGCGAGGTGCCGAGCATCCACACGAGGAAGATGTGCGAGTTGGACGCATAGGTTTGGCTTCGCCGCGCGAGCACGTGCATCACCGAGTCGTCGAGCTTGACGCGAATGTCGACCAAGTCGGAGCGGCCGACCGTGTCGAGCCAAAATGGGCGTCCGATCCGATGTTGCAACTCGTCGGAAAGGGTGGAGTCGAGCAGATCGAAGAACGGCTTGGAGCGCGCCTGCGGCAGTTCTTCGCCCGGCGCGAAGTGGACACGAAAACCGAGGTCGTCCTGGGCGAGAGCGACGATGGTGGCGGCGTTTTTCGGGTTCTGCTCGTAGAGATCGATGAGCATGGCGATGTTCTGCACGGTGACCGTCGACAGGCGATGGGTCACCGTCTGCCAATGGCGCTCCAAGAACACGAACGTCACCACCGACTGCAGCAGCACCATGGGGGCGATGATGATGATGAGCGCGCGCGCATAGAGGCCTTTCGGCATCTTGTTGCCGAGCACGCCGAAGAAGCGCGCGAACGGCCGCGGGCGTTGCCAGCGGCGAGGGGTGGTGGTGTCGGCGACGGCGGTCATCATTCAGAATACAGTATGTAGCCCTTGCCGCGCACGGTCTGAAGATAGACCGGGTTGGTCGGGTCATGCTCAATCTTGCGCCGCAGACGGTTGATCTGCACGTCAACCGCCCGCTCGCCGCCGCTATCGGCGCCCTTGGCGAGCTCGTGACGGGACACCGGCGTGCCGGGACGCTGGGCGAAATAGCGCAACAGCTCGCGCTCGCGCTCGGTCAGCCGGATGGTCTCGCCGTCGCGCTGCAGCTCGCCACGGGAGACGTGGAATATGAAATTGCCCATGCGCACTTCGCCGGTGGCGGGTTTCGACGCGCCGCGGCGCAAGATGTTGCCGACCCTGAGCAGGAGCTCGCGCGGATCGAAGGGCTTGGCGAGATAATCGTCGACGCCGGTCTCCAGACCCTCGATGCGCTGCTCGGGCTCGGCGCGGGCGGTCAGCATGAGGATCGGCACTTGGCTCTCCTGGCGTAGCGTCTTGGCGAAGTCGATGCCGGATTCGACGGGCATCATCACATCGAGAATGAGCAGATCGAAGGCGAGGCTGCGCATCGTGGCGCGGGCGGACGCGGCATCGTCCGCGGTGGTCACGCGGAAGCCGTGCTCGTTGAGATAGCGGGCGAGCAGGTCGCGAATACGGCTGTCGTCGTCCACCACGAGGATGTGCGGCGCGTTGTCGTCGGGGCCGTCGCCATGATGGGCTTTGATCCGCGTCGGCATGGTCAGGACTCTCCCCCCTTGTCCCCGTCGTCCGGGTGGGCCGGCGAAGAGGACATTATGGAGGAGACTTTAGGCCGATCTTCGGCATTGATCATGGCTTCGAGAAAACGGCGGAGCACCTTTTCGGCGCCGGGGCCGGCGGCCTGAAGGGCGTTCATGAGGCGGACGTGTTGGGGCGCGGCGAGCCGCTCGGCCAGCGCCCGGCCGCGCTCGGTGGGGAACAGGAGGCGTTCGCGCCGGTCCGAGGCGCCCGCCTGCTGCTCGATATAGCCCTGGTCGATCAACTGCTTGAGCACGCGGGAGAGGCTCTGCTTGGTGATGTTGAGGATCTCCAGGAGGTCGGCGACCCGCAACCCCGAGTGCCGATTGACGAAATGGAGCACCCGGTGATGGGCCCGGCCGAAGCCGAAATCCTTGAGAATGGCGTCGGGATCCTTGGTGAAGTCCCGATAGGCGAAGAACAGGAGCTCGGCGAACTCATGGAGCTTGGCTTCGGGCAAGGGGGCGCCGCTGCCGGCCGGGGTGCCGTCGCCGTGCTTGGCTCCTTCGGGTTTGCCACCGCGGGCCAAAGGTGCATTTAGGTCAGTCATGTTGACATATTTTCCGGCTTGGTTTATGTCAGCCATGTTGACTTAATTGGGACCTTGATACGCCTCGCCGCCTGCTCGCGCAATTGCCGTCGAGAGTGGTATGAGGGGCAGTTCTGTTGTTTCTGGGACGGGGCCGCGACGTCAAGAACGGCCGCTCCTGCTCGTGGAGGAGAGCTCATGTCGACCTACGATCAGCGCGACGGGTTTATCTGGTTCAATGGCGAGCTGATCCCATGGTCGGATGCGCGCGTCCATCTCCTCACCCATGCACTGCATTACGGCAGCGCCGTGTTCGAGGGCATGCGCGCCTATGACGGCGAGATCTTCAAGCTGACCGAGCACAATCAGCGCCTGCTGAAATCCGCCGAGATCCTCGACTTCGAGGTGCCCTATTCGGTCGCCGAGCTCGACAAGGCGGCGCGCGAGGTGGTGCGCGCCAACAAGCTGTCCAACGCCTATGTCCGCCCGCTCGCCTGGCGCGGCAGCGAGCAGATGGGCGTCTCCGCCCAGAAGACCCGCATCAACGTCGCCATCGCCGCGTGGGATTGGGGCTCGTATTTCGATCCGGCCGCGCGCGAAAAGGGTCTGAAGCTCGCCTTCGCCAAATACCGCCGGCCCGATCCTGCGACCGCGCCGGTCCACAGCAAGGCGGCCGGGCTCTACATGATCTGCACCATCGAGAAGCACCGCGCCGAGCGCGAGGGCTATGCCGACGCGGTGATGCTCGACTGGCGCGGCCAGGTCGCCGAGTGCACCGGCGCCAACATCTTCTTCGTCAAGGACGGGGTGATCTACACGCCGACGCCGGACTGCTTCCTCGACGGCATCACGCGGCGCACGGTGATCGGCCTCGCCAAGCAGCGCGGGCTTCAGGTCGTCGAGAAGGCGATCATGCCGGAGGAGCTCGAGGGCTTCACCGAGTGCTTCATCACCGGCACCGCCGCCGAAGTGATGCCGGTCGGCTCGATCGGCGAGTACACATTCACGCCGGGCGAGATCACGCGCACGCTGATGGACGACTACGCGGCGCTGGTGCGTCCCGCGAAGGCCGTCGCCGCGGCGGGGTAGGGCAGCGCTTGTTTATACGACAGGACTGTCGCTTGAATTTCTACTTAGCCGAACGAACAAATGCCTGCACCACGTTGTCCTGCGTGCGAGGACGAAATTCGAGTCCGAGCTTGTCCTTTAGATAGTCCTTTAGGACGAAGACCTCGATCGATTGCTTTCGATCCCGTGTAAGAAAATAGCCCGTGTAGGACTCATCCTTGTCTGGAGCAACAACTTGCATCGTACGTTCCTCGCCAGCGAGATCCGTCACCTTCTCACCGTTCTTAACCGTGGTATCCCAGCACACGATACTGAAGATATTTGCGAAGGAATGATTCATCTCATTTTTTAGGACTGACTTGAGTTCCACATAGTAGAGCGCAGAACCGATCACCGGCACATCATCGCGATGCTTCACAATGACGTCGATGCCAGAGTGTGTGTCGTAGTCCACAAGCTCGAAGGGGAACAAGTCAGGGCGGAGAACAGACAATTGGACGAGTAGCGCATAAACGCCACTCTCGCGAGTAGGCGCAACTAGCGTCACTCCATCAAACTCGGCAATATTAGCAGAATTAGCGCGGTCCTGCCGCCATCGGAAGTCCTTACCCTCCTTGTCGAGCGTCCTGTATGAGTCGACTTCGCTGGCAAGCCACTCGATCTCTCTCCAGTCGTCTCCTGTAACTATATCGTCGTAAATTGTTCGCACGGCCTCCTGCACGTCCTCAAGAATTTCCTGCTGTGTGTTCGCCACAGAGCCCCTGTTAGCTGTCAGCGAGAAATCCTGGCAGTTGATAAACGCATGCAAGCGCGTGAACTCTGAGCCTTTGGTCGAGCCCCATTCGTTCTTCCGCTCTATGGGAATGAAGTCTTTGCACACCCACAATCCATAGCGCTCTTGCACTGTGTAGCCGCCAGGTGGTGGTGTGTAGCCCGTCCGGCGTAACATTTCATTGTAAGACTGTTTGACCTTGTTCCCCTCAATGCAAAAGATGGCGTCGAACGCGACGTCGGGATAGCGCTTCAATCGACCGCTTCGTTTGATCTTCTTGCTGTAATAGTCCGGCGCCGAGACAAGATGCTCGTCGAACAGCTTTTCGATCCGAGGGCTGTTTTCAGGAAAGTCGTGACCGAATGGGATTGTCTCGGACTCCGCAGCATCAAGCCCCTTAAGCTTCAGAATACAGTCCGCGTGCCTTTCGTGACCAAACTCGCGCTCTATAGAGCCAAACTTGCTGAACCATCGGACATAGTCCTTCATTCGCTGGTGAGTGAATTTGTCCCCGTTATTGTTATTGAAGCCCTTGATCACTATTCGCGTTCCGGTGGGCGCGTCGTCCGCATCACTTTCTGTAACATCAGCGGTCTGTAATTCACCCTCGTGTAACCTCGCGAAGGGCTGTGTCATCCGAGCCAACAGTCGGGTGCCGCCTTTGATTGTTTCGACCTCGATGGACTGACAGTTGAAAAAAACCTTGGTGCCATGTCCCTTTTCGCCGATCGTGTTTGGGTTGTTTCTTTTTGTGGAGTTTCCGAGATCGAAAAAGGCTTGCAGTTCTTCGCGATCCATTCCCGCGCCGTTATCGCTAGCCGTGATGTGGAGTACCCGTTAAGTTGGTCTGGATCGGGCGGGCGCTTCGATCCGTGCTAATGTCGGCGGGTCATGGAGCCTTTCAGCCAGCAGTTCGAGCAGCGGTCGCGTGAGCGGGCCGGCGAGCAGCGCACGGCCGCGCACACGCCGCCGCGCTTCGACGCCGATTTCCGCGCCCGGCTCTACGATCTTCTCAGGTGGCGGCGGGACGTGCGCCGCTTCCAGCGCGTGCCTTTACCCGAAGGAACGATCGAGCGGCTGATCGGCCTTGCCTGTCTGTCGCCGTCGGTCGGTTTGAGCGAGCCGTGGCGCTTCGTGCTGGTCGAGGACGCTCGGCGCGCCGCGCCGCGATCCGCGATTGCTTCGAGGCCTGCAACAAAGAGGCGCTCGAGATGCAGGACCCGGACCGCGCCGCGCTCTATGCGCGGCTCAAGCTCGCCGGGCTCGACGACGCGCCGGTGCAGATCGCCGTGTTCTCCGACCGGGGCACGGCGCAAGGCGCGGGGCTCGGCCGGCTGACCATGCCGGAGACGCTCGACTATTCGGTGGTCACCGCCGTCCATACGCTGTGGCTCGCCGCGCGGGCCGAAGGGCTCGGGCTCGGCTGGGTGTCGATCCTCGATCCGGCCCGCATGGCCGAGATCCTGGAGGTGCCGGAGACTTGGGTGTTCATCGGCCATCTCTGCATCGGCTACCCCGTCCAGGAGGACGACACGCCGGTGCTGGAGCGGGAGGGCTGGGAGCACCGCCATGCCCCGGAAGGGGTCGTGATCCGCCGCTAATCCCCGTGCTTGATCCCGAGGCCGCCAAAGGGCACTCTTGGGCCGCGCGATGGGGGGCATCGCGGAAGAGGGGGCGACCTTGCGGTATGCGCGCATCAGCTTGGCTTTGGCGGGCCTCGCGGCCTTGAGCCTCGTCGCGCTCTCGGCCATGGACGGAAGCGCGGGCGCGTTCTCGCTGTTCGGCGACACGGTCCGCCCGGCGCCCATCGCCACGCCGGTCAAGATCTACAAGGACTGCCAGCAGATCTCGTTCTGCAACGGATGCAGGCCGGTCTACAAATGCCGCTCCTGCAACTACCAGAAGGTGTGCAGCCACGGCTCTTGCGAGTGGCAAGATATCTGCGTGTGGGGGCCTTACGTGAAAGTTCTGCCGCCCGGCGCGCGCATCATCCGAATCCGCTGATCCTCCCGCAGGACCGAACAAGCATCCACAACGTTAGAGACGCAGCGGCAGGAGTATCCAGCCGACGATGTCGGCAATAACCTCGAATGCGCGCGTAAGCTCGGCGGTAAAGTTCACGGCCAGCAAGCCCAGCAGCATGGCCAAAGCCGCAGCAACCAATATCGACAGGATCCCGACGGCGATCTGCGAGCTCCATCTCGTTCGGTGACTGATCACTGGGACCCTGCGCGGCTATGAGGCCCCCTTAGAACGAGGACGGCAGCCGAAAGTTCATGGTGATTTGTGTCGTTGGAAAGGCGGGTCGCGTGGCTATTCCGCGGCGTCCTTGCGCGCGGACCAGCGCCTGCGCGCCGTATCGTCGTCCGCTTTCGCTTCGACCCAGTTGCTTCCCGCGGGTCCCGTCTCGCGTTTCCAGAACGGCGCGGATGTCTTGAGGTAGTCCATCAAGAACTTGGCGGCGTCGAACGCCGCGTCGCGATGTTCTGATGCGGTGATCACCAGCACGATGTTGTCGCCGGGCTTCAACGTGCCGGTGCGGTGCACGATGAGCGAGGCTTGCAGCGGCCAGCGCGCATGCGCCTCTTTCTCGATGCGTGCGAGCTCGGTCTCCGTCATGCCGGGATAATGCTCGAGCGTCATCTCGGTGATGGTCGCCGTCAGCATCGCGCACGGTGCCGGTGAAGCTGACGATGGCGCCGATGTCCGTGCGGTCCGCCTTCAGCGCTGCGATCTCGGCGCCGATGTCGAAGTCCTCAGTCTGGACGCGGATCAACTCAGCCTCCGGTGACCGGCGGGAAGAAGGCGATCTCGTGCGCGCCGCCGATCTTCGCGTCATGACGCGCGTGGCTTTGGTCGATGGCCGCGCGGATCACCTCGGCGCGGTCGAAGGCGTTGGCAAACTCGGGCCCGCGCGTCTTCAGCCAGGCGATCAGCTCGGCCACGGTGCCGACGTCGCCCGGCACGTCCACGTCCTCGGCGGCGATGCCGGTCTTCTCCTTGACCCAGGCGAAATAGAGGAGACGCATCACTCCTCCTCGGTCATCACATGGCGGAACGTCGCGCGCAGATAGTCGTAGCCGGTGTAGAGGGTGAGGATCGCGGCGATCCACAACAGGCTCAGGCCGAACAGCGTGGTGTACGGCCAGATCTTGTCGCCGGCGCTGCCCGCCAGCAGAAAGCCGATGGCGACCATCTGCACCACGGTCTTCCATTTGGCGAGATTGGTGACCGGCACGCTGACGGCGAGCGTGCCGAGAAACTCGCGCAAGCCGGAGACCAGGATCTCGCGGCACAGGATGATGACGCCGGCCCATAGCGACCAGCCGGCGATGGTGCCGTCGGCGGCGAGCATGAGCAGCGCTGCGGCGACGATCAGCTTGTCGGCGATGGGGTCGAGCATCTTGCCGATGGCGCTTTGCTGCTGCCAGGCGCGGGCGAGATAGCCGTCGAGAAAGTCGCTGACGCCGGCGGCGATGAAGATCCACATGGCGAGCCAGCGGCCCCAGTCGGCCGTCACGAAGAAGCAGGCGACGAGCGCGGGGATGGCGAGGATGCGCCCATAGGTGAGGAGGTTCGGCAGGCTGCCGAACCGGCCTCTCGGGGCGCCGTGCGGTTGTGCCAATCCTTGTTCCGCCATGTGCGATCGTCCGTCCAATTCAACTAGCCGCGCTCATGGAAGTGATCATAGATCGTCTTCGCCATGTGCGCGCTGATACCGCCAACGCCCTCCAGATCGGCGACGCCGGCGCGGCTCACCGCCTTGGCCGAGCCGAAATGCTTGAGCAGCGCGCGCTTGCGCGCCGGCCCGATGCCCGGCACCTCGTCGAGCGGCGAGGCGGTGATGCCCTTCTTGCGCCGCGCGCGGTGGGCGCCGATGGCAAACCGGTGCGCCTCGTCCCGGAGCGTCTGGATGCAGTAAAGCACAGGGTCGCGCGGTTCCAAAAGCAAAGGCTGTTTTCCCTTAAGATAGATGCGCTCGCGGCCGGCATTGCGGTCGGGGCCCTTGGCCACGGCGGCGATTCTGATATCCGTCAGGCCGAGCTCGTCCAGGACCTCCTGGGCCGCCGATAATTGCCCCGGACCGCCGTCGATCAGCACCAGGTCCGGCGACGCCCAGGCGGCGCCGTCGCTCGGGTCCTTCTCCCGCTCCTTGACCAGCCGGCTGAAGCGCCGGTTGAGCATCTCGCGCATCATGGCGTAGTCGTCGCCGGGCGCGAGATCCTCGGCCTTCATATTGAACTTGCGATACTGCGCTTTGATGAAGCCTTCGGGGCCGGCCACGATCATGGCGCCCACCGGGTTGGTGCCGGAGATGTGGCTGTTGTCGTAGACCTCGACGCGCTCGGGCGCCTCATCGAGGTCGAGCACCTCGGCGAGCCGGGCGAAGATCGCCGTTTGCGAAGCATGCTCGGCCAGGCGGCGCGCCAGCGCCTCGCGCGCATTGGTGAGCGCATGGTCCACGAGCTCGCGCTTCTCGCCGCGCTGCGGCGTGGTCACGGTGACCTTGTGGCCGGCCTTCAACGACAAGGCTTCAGAGAGGAGACGGCGTCCGCTGATCTCATGCGACAAGAGGATGAGCTTGGGCGGCGGCTTGTCGTCGTAGAACTGGGCGATGAATGCTTCCAGCACCTCCTCGGCGGGAAGCGCTTTGTCGGCGCGCGGGTAGTAGGCGCGGTTGCCCCAATTGTTGCCGCTCCGGAAGAAGAACACCTGGATGCAGGTTTGGCCGGCGTCCTGATGGGCGGCGAACACGTCCGCCTCTTTCACCGTGTGCGGGTTGATGCCTTGGCGCGACTGGATGTGCGAGAGCGCCGTCAGCCGGTCGCGGAAGCTCGCCGCGCGCTCGTAGTCTTGCTTGGCGCTCGCCTCGTTCATCAGGGCGTGCAGCCTGTGCTTCACCTCGTCGCTCTCGCCGCGCAGGAAGGCCAGCGCCTCGTCGACCAGCGCGCCGTACTCCTCCACCGAGATCTCGCCGGTGCACGGCGCGCTGCACCGTTTGATCTGGTAGAGCAGGCACGGGCGCACGCGCGTCTCGTAGTACGAGTCCGAGCAAGAGCGCAGCAGGAAGGCGCGCTGGAGCGTGTTGATGGTGCGGCCGACCGCACCGGCCGAGGCGAAGGGGCCGAAATAATCGCCTGTGCGGTTGCGCGCGCCGCGGTGCTTCAAGATCTGCGGGATCGGGTGGTCGCGGGCGATCAGGATGAAGGGGAAGGACTTGTCGTCCCGGAGCACCACGTTGAAGCGGGGCTTGAGCCGCTTGATGAGGTTCGCCTCGAGAAGCAGCGCCTCCATCTCGGTCGCCGTGGTGACGAACTCCATGCTCGCGGTGTCCGCGATCATGCGCGCAATTCGGTTGTTATGCCCGGAACCCCGCGCATAACTCTGCACGCGTTTCTTCAGGTGGCGCGCTTTGCCCACGTAGAGCACTTGGCTCTCGGCATCGAACATGCGGTAGACGCCGGGGCCCGCCGGCGCCGTCTTGGCGTAGCGGGCGATGACGCCTGCGCCTGTTTCTGCGCCGGTCAGCGCTTTGCGCGCGCGCGCCAGAAGCGAGTCGGATGCGCTGTCGGGGTTCTCTAAGGGCATGGGATCATGGGGCTTTGGCGCGCTGCCGAAGGGCCATGCGCCACCTCAAGCGAAGGTAAGGTCTAAGGGCGGCGGCGTTCAAGGGCCGCGGCGCGGCCAAGTGGGGCTCCAAGCCAGATGCTGGCCCCCGTCCAGCGCGATCATCTGGCCGGTGATAGACGGCGTCTCGAGCAGGAATCGCACCGCGCCCGTGACGTCATCGGTCGAGACCACGCGCTTCAGAAGTGTCGAGCGGCACTCCTCGGCAAACTCGGCCTCGGTCTGGTCGCGAGCCGGCAACACCGGTCCCGGGGCGATGGCGTTGACCCTGATTTGCGGCGCTAAGGCCTGGGCGAGGGTCTGGGTGGCGGTCCATAGGGCCGATTTGGCGATCGTGTAGGAGAAATAGTCGGGGTCGAGGCGCCACACTTTCTGGTCGATGACGTTGATGACATTGGCCGAGGCGCCCTCGGGCAGACGCTTGGCGAAGGCCTGGGTCAGGAACACGGGCGCGCGCAGATTGACGTCGAGATGCATCGCCCAGGTCTCGGCATCGAGGGAATCCACCGAATCCCACTCAAAACAGGCGGCATTGTTGATGAGGCAGGTGGGCGCGCCGAGCTGCGCGCCGCACGCCTCGACCAAAGGCGCAAGATCCTCGAGCTTGGAAAGATTGGCCTGAAGCGCCGCCGCGTGACCGCCCATGGCCTCGATCTCGTGGACGACGCCCAAGGCTTCCGCGGCGGAGGCGTGGTAGTGGACCCCGACGCGCCAACCGCTTTGGGCCAAGTCGAGGGCGATGGCCCGGCCGAGCCGGCGGCCTGCGCCGGTCACGAGCACGGTCGCGGCAGTGTCGTCCTCAGCCATGTTTGCCTTGTGGGAAGGGGGCGAATTCGAAAAGTCAAGCGTTTCGCGGTGGCGAAAACGCACTCTAGGGGAGGGCTTGAGTCCCGACAAGGCGTAGCGGGCGCGACCGCAGACCTGGTGAGAGGTCGTGGTGCCAACCCCTGAATTCGGCGCGCGGATTGAGCTCCGCCGCCACTTTGGGCATTTGCCTGTCTTCTGTGCAGTTTGATTGAGTATTTGTGCAGCGCGAGGATCGCGTCGAGCCCAATGTGGCGTCAAAGCGCTTGGACCATTGCAGAATAGTCACACTGGCCCAGTTGTTTTCAAAAACCCTTGCTTTTTCGTTGCTTCAAGGGGGCCCCTGATTATTGTCAAGGCCACGGGGGACGTTGCACCGCGAGCACGCATCGGGGGCGGCTTCCTGAACAACGAAATCATACTCGCAGGGACAGGCGAAAAAAAGCAGGAGACTGGACAATGGCTCGGCGCAAGGAAGCGGGGACGTTAGCACTTGGAATTTTGAGCGCGGCCCTCATCGCAGGGACGGCTCTTCCGGCACAGGCACAGGACGACAAAAAGCTCAATCTGTCGGCGACTGCCACCTTCACCACGGACTATGTGTTCCGCGGTATCTCACAGACCAATCAGAACCCGGCCGCGCAGGCAGAATTCGATGCGACCTACGGCATCTTCTATCTCGGCATGTGGGGTTCGAATGTCGATTTCGCCAACAGCCTTGAGATCGACTACTACGGCGGTATCGCGCCGACGTGGAAGGGCATCAGCTTCGATATCGGCGGTCTCGAGTACACCTATCCGGGGGCAGACGGTCTCGACCTGTTCGAGCTGAAGACCGGCGCGTCCTACACCTTCTTCGAGGCAGCTGACCCTCGGTGTCACCAACTACTGGGGCGTCGATGGCGACGTACGACGTGCTCGAGTGGTCGGGTGAGTACGCCTTCGCCAACAAGCTGTTCAACTTCTTCTCGCCGAGCGTCAGTGGCTTGGTCGGCTCGCAATGGGCCGACAGCGGCGGCACCGACTACACCTACTGGAATGCCGGCCTGACCCTCGGCTTCCTGGACAACTGGTCCGCGGACATTCGCTACTGGGATAGCGATCTGAGCGCTGCCGCTTGTGGCGGTTCCACCGACAACTGCGATGCGCGGGTCGTGGGAACGGTTTCGGCCTCGTTCTAGAGCTTAATAACTTCCCCAAAAGCACTTCCCACCTAAAAGGGCGCCGTTTCGGCGCCCTTTTTTTGGTGCCGGTCCGATGGCATATGCAGGCGCCATGGCCAGGACGTCTCGACAGATGGGCGCTGAACCGGTTGACGCGCACGCGATCGCGCGGGCGCATGCGGTCTATACGCCCTCAGCCCTCGCCTTCTACGACCTCGTGGTGCATGGGCTGTCCAACCGGTTGGCCTGGCGGTGCCCCACATCCCGGCTGGTGGGCCTTTACGAGACCAATCTCTCGGCCAATCATCTGGAGGCGGGAGCCGGCACAGGCCTGTTCATCGACCGGGCCGGCACCGACTTCGACCGGCTCGTCCTGCTCGACATCAATGAGCATTGCCTCCGCCGCGCTAGCGCGGCGGCTCGCCCGCTTCCGGCCCACCATCCGCCAGGCGAATCTGCTCGCCCCGATCGAGCCGGGCCCGGCGCCGGTCAACTCGGTGGGCCTGACCTATGTGCTGCACTGCCTGCCCGGCAGCATGAGCGAGAAGCTCATCGCGATCGATCATCTGAAGCCGCTGATGGCGGAAGGCGCTGTGCTGTTCGGCGCGACCATTCTCGGACGTGGCGTGGCGGCGAACGTCGCGGCGCGGGCGCTGCTCGAGCTCTACAACGCGAAGGGCGTGTTCAATAACCGCGCCGACGATCTCGAGGGCTTGAGCGAAGGCCTCCGGCAACGCTTTGCGACCGTGAAGATCGAGAGCCAAGGCTGCGTCGCGCTGTTTCGCGCCAGCTGAGCCTAGCCTCGCGTCCCGCCTTGGGATGGCCATTAACCCGCCGCTTACCCTGCCCAGTTTCGCCCCGGTTCGTCGTTAACAGTCAGTAAGGGTGGGGCACTACCCTGGGACCGTGGCGCTTGGTCCAGCATGCTTTTCGTGCTGCGCGGCGGACGGACCGAGCCTCCAATCGTGAGGGAGTCTGTATGCGTACGCGATTGCACCAGGTTGTGGCTGTTGCTGCCGTGTTAACGGCCGGCGCCACGGTCTCAAGCCCAGCGTTCAGTGCCGACCTCTATGCGCCGTACGACGCGACGCCCGTCGTCCCGTCCCAAGATGTGTTCGAAGGCTGGTATCTCGGCGGCACGATCGGTGGTGCCTCGGTGAGCTACGATGTCTCGCCGGCGCCAGACGTGTCCACGAGCGGCGTGCTTGGCGGCGTCATCGGCGGCTATAGCTGGCAGCACGGCCCCTTCGTGGTTGGTATCGAAGGCGACTTCATGGCGACCGACATCGATGGCAGCAGCAAATACAATGGCGGCCTCAACAAGGTAAGCCCCGGCATCGATACGATGGCGGATCTGCGCTTGCGTGCGGGCTACGCCATCAAGGAGAACGTGCTTCTGTTCGGCACGTTCGGCGGCGCCTGGGCCAATGCCGATCTGCCCATCAGCGGTCCGGGCGGCGGCTTCGACGAGGCGACGTTCTTCGGCTGGAGCGTCGGCGGCGGCGCCGAGGTGGCGCTCAATCCGAAGTGGAGCGCCCGCTTCGACTACCAGTTCACCGATTTCGATTCCGAGACAGTCTCCTATCCCGGCGGCAAGGAGAAGTTCGACCCGGACGCGAACACGTTCCGCGGTTCGGTGATCTATCACTTCTAAGGTGCCGGCACGGTAATCCGCGCAAGCGGACAGAGCCGCTTTTGCTCTTCGTTCGCGCCGCAGGCTTGCGGGCGAAGGTCGCGGCTGAAGCAGATCCTGACGTCGAACAAGTTTCTGCGCCGGCAGGTCACCGCAATCATGTCAGGTTGAAGCCAGGCATTGGCGGCGAGAAACTCGGTTTCGATCTTCTCGGGCGAGAGGAAGCGTTGGGTCTGTGGGTCATCGAACGCGGCCGGCACGCTCACCCGGTCGTAGAGATCGCGGGCGTCGTCGTAGTACTTCTCCGGGGTGAGGCCGGTGCAAGTCCCGTGGGTCTTGTACTCATGAATGACGAGCGCCTTGCTCGGCATGATGTCGCGCATCTCGCCGATCACCTGCGACGGCACCCACGGCCGCGCGCCGTCATAGCAATCCAAGGGCCATCCTTCGGCGTATTGCGGCCAGAGCCCATGCAGCACGAAATCGTGTGACCGCGCCGTGTCGCATTGCGGATCGTCGCGGTGGTCTCCCTCTATGAGGCAATAGGTCGGCGACCAGCCAAGAACGAGAACGTAATAGTCGAAGTGGCCCGGTTCCGCGTGATGGACCACTTGGGGCGTATCGTCGTAAGCGGCCGCATGGCCTGCGAAGACCAGCGCGGCGCACAAGGCGATAGCCGCGACGATGCGGCTACGTTTCGGCATTCGTGTCTGCGAGCTCAGCGAGAATGCGCGCCCAGCTGCGTGCGCCTTTCTCGAAGCTCGTGAGGTTGTACTTCTCATTCGGCGCATGGATACGGTCGTCATCGAGCGCGAAGCCGACGAGAAGCGCGTCCATGCCGAGCCGTGTGCGGAACGACTCCACGATGGGAATGGAAGCGCCGCAGCCGGCGATCACCGGCGCCTTACCCCATTCCGCTTGCAATGCGCGGGCGGCGGCGCGAAAGGCGGGCGACTCGGTGTCGAAACCGACGGCTGGCGATCCGCCTTCACCGTTGTAAGTCACGCTTGCATCAGCCGGGAGACGATCGGCGATGAAGCGGTGCAGGCCATCGAGAAGCTTTTCCGGGTCCTGGTCGGGAACGAGGCGGAAGGACAGCTTGGCGCTGGCCTGCGAGGGGATCACCGTCTTGGTGCCGGGTCCCGTATAACCGCCGATGATGCCGTTGACCTCCACCGTCGGGCGCGTCCAGAGCTGCTCAAGCACGCTTCTGTCCGTCTCGCCGGCCGGCGCGCTCAGGCCCACTTCGCCGAGAAAGTTCGTGGTGTCGAAGCCGAGCGTGCGCCACGCCGCACGTTGTGCAGCGGACGGCTCGCGGACGTCGTCGTAGAAGCCGGGAATCGTCACGCGGCCGTCTTCGTCGTGTAAGCCGGCGATGATCTCGGCGAGAACGCGAATGGGATTACGCGCGGGCCCGCCATAGAGCCCGGAATGCAGATCGCGCGAGGGGCCGGTGACGGTGATCTCCGAGAAGGCGAGACCGCGCAAGAAAGCGGTGATCGCGGGGGTTTCCGGGTCCCATTGGCTCGTATCGCAGACGAGCGCAATGTCCGCCTTCACCTCGTCGCCGTGCGCGGCAAGAAAAGGCGCAAGGCTCGGGCTTCCGGATTCCTCCTCGCCTTCGAGCAGGACGGTGACGTCGACGGGCAGGGCGCCGTGGGCGGCTTGCCAGGCGCGGCACGCTTCGAAGAACGTCATGACCTGGCCTTTGTCGTCTGACGCGCCGCGCGCGACGATGACCTGGCCGTGTTGTGCGTCCTCGACGAGTTGCGCTTCGAAGGGAGATGCGGTCCACGCCTCCAGCGGGTCTGGCGGCTGCACGTCGTAGTGACCGTAGAACAGAACGTGGGGACGCGATCCGGTATCTGAGCCACGCCAATGGGCGACGACCATGGGCTTGCCGCCCGTGGGTTCGACGCGCGCGGTGAAGCCGATCTCGCGCAACGTGTCGGCGCACCATTCCGCAGCTTGAAGGCACGACTCGTGATGTATGGGATCGGTCGAGATGCTCGGTATGGCGAGGAACTGGAACAGCCGTTCGAGCGCTGCCGCACGCCCTTCGGCAAGACGATCAAGCACGCTTTCGAGCGTGCGTCCCGACATACGCGATGCCTCCACGGTTACAGCCTAACGTTTCTGGCCTTGCCCTTTACCGCCGCTCACGAAAAAACCCGCTGACGATAGCAGGGTCAAACGACGCCACTATCGCAGCGGGGGGAAAATCTTCGATTGTGTGGATGATCTATTCGCCGAGCTGCACGTTGATGGCTTGGGGACCTTTGCCCCGACGGTCTGGTTCGGTCTCGAATGAGACACGCGCTCCCTCGTCGAGCGCCGGCAAGCCGGACTTCTGTAATGCGGAGATGTGTAGAAACACGTCCTTGCCGCCATCGTCCGGCGTGATAAAGCCGAACCCCCGAGAATGATTGAAGAACTTGACCGTTCCGGTCTGACGCATGGGAAGCTCCTTTCCCCCTCCAAATGGTCCGTGCAACACGCACGGAAGATCAGGCAAGTCTAGGAAACGGGAAAAGAACCACGCCGCTTCCCAAGGAGCGTGCGCGGCCAGTCTCCACCCGGGTTCGCAGTCTGCCCGCAAAGCGCTTCACTCTAGGGGCGCGAGGCTATTTTGTGCAAGACCCATCTACCCGCCACGCGAGCGTGCCGGGGACGAGTCAATCCGCCTCGCTCCGCGTCCCTAATTGGGGTAGGGCGAGTGGTTCGGGGCACCGTCCAGTTTGTACGTCCCCGGATAGTCGAAACCCGGCCCGAAATCGTTGGCCGGGGGAGGCATCTTTGCCGGGCCCCAGATGTACCCCAGCGTCAGCGACGTGCCGCCGATCGCCGGCCCGCTATGGGGCGGATTAAAGACGGGCCCGCCGGAGCCATTGCCGGGGGATGGCTGCTGCGCGGCGCTTTCGAACGACACCAGCACCACAGATGTGGCGACAAGCAGCGCCGCCAGCATGAGGGCTTTGCAGCGAGCGGGGAAGGAAGACATCCTAGGTCGACTCCGGTTAGGGGCCTTTCTAAGCCCCTGCGAATCTTGAGCTTTATTGGTTACTAATGTATCACCACGCCCGCGTGGGACCTGGCTCCTCAAGGCACCAATGTCACGACTATGCAGCCTTTCGGGGTCGCTGCCTAGCGCATGCGTGCAACGGTCGCCAAAGTTCTGCAAGGCGCCGGCGGCTTTTCGAGCCGGCGCTGAGGCCGATTTTTGCCGGGCCGTACTCGAGGCGAGAGCCGGAATGCAAAACGCCGGGCTCTGGGCCCGGCGTTTCTGGCGTTTCGGGTCAGCGCCGCGTAGGCGCTAGAAGACCCTATATTTTCAAAGGCTTGTGTGTAAGGCGCGCAGCGCGGTGATCCCGCACGCATGGCCTCGTGATGGCAGCCTACCTCGCCTTGGTCTTGCCGAGGGCGCCGAGGGCGCCGCCGCCAATCGGGGTGATCCGCACTTTGGCGGTCCCGGAGCCGATCATGCCGATCTGCGCGGCTGCGGCCTTCGATACGTCGATGATGCGGCCGCCGACGAACGGGCCGCGGTCATTGATTCGCACGACCACCGAGCGGCCGTTGTTGAGATTCTCCACCAGAACCTTCGTGCCGAAAGGCAGCGAGCGGTGTGCCGCGGTCAGTTCGTTCGGGTTCATCCGTTCCCCGCTCGCAGTCTTGGACGATAGGGCATACCAGGAGGCGTGGCCGACCTGGTCCGCCATAGCGGCGTTTAGAGGCAACATCAGAATAGCGGCGCCCAGAAGCCCCACCGTAATCATCTTGGCTCGCACTTTGACCATGCGTTGTGCTCCTTACTTCCTATTTGTTTGGGAGGTTTTTTTGAGGGACCGACGACGAATCGAGTCGGTCGGCACGCGTTGGTGCAGTGCAATAAACACGCGAACAAAGGGGCAAAAGATCGGCTGGCCCACGTTTATTGAGAGGCCATTTCGGGGCATTCCGCGCCGCTTTTGTTAGTTTTTACAATGTGTTAATGAATGGCAGATTGTCGCGTGCTTCACCACGTCGCGGGAGTTGAAAGCGGCGCCGCGCTCTTGCGGTGCACCATTGGCGGCGATTGCGCTGAATCAATCGCCGTTGGGGCGCGCGGGGCTATTGTGGTTCACGGCTTTCGACTGCCGCCTCATCTCTGGGCGATTAGTTAGTCGTGCCTAAACCTTTGTCGAACGACGCCTAATCCTTGCCCTTTTCAACGCTTACTGTAAGACTTTGAGTCTATAAAAGACGCCCAAAGGGAAACACCAAGGACGGTTTAGGACTAACCGCGATGCATCAGAAGAAGAAGGCTCCTGCGTACCAGGAGAGTCAGCAATTGGCGCCGGGAGAGTCTCCTGGCGCAGAACCGATGACCGGGGCGCAGGCCTCCTACCTCAAATCGCTAGCGGAAGAGGTGCATGAGCCAGGGGCCTATCAGCAGGGCCTGAGCAAGCGCGAGGCTTCACGGCGCATCAATGTGCTGATGGAGAAAGCGAGGCTTGGGGAACTGCCGCCTCATACGGACTAGCGGCTGCCGCGCCGTCTTGAGTGCGGTCGAGACTTGCTGATGGTTGGTGCCCGCACGCGATGTGTTTTGCGGTTCGTGGCCTTTATGGTCGCCGCTCATGTTCTTGTTGCTGCCGAGTCCAGCACTGCCATGGCACTCACGCTAACATCTTCCGCATTCGAGTCCGGCGGTAAGATTCCGTCCAAGTATACGTGCGAAGGCGAGGACATCTCGCCGCCGCTTGCGATTGCCGGCGTCCCCGACGGCACCAAGAGCTTGGCGTTTGTCCTGGACGATCCCGACGTGCCGGATCCGAAAGCCCCGAAGCGCGTCTGGGTGCATTGGGTTCTCTACAACCTCGCCCCGGACACAGATGCACTACCCGAGGGCGCGGGGCGGGGCGTGCCCGCGGGCGCAACCTCCGGGATCAATGACTGGAAGCGGACGGGCTATGGCGGGCCATGCCCGCCCATCGGCCGGCACCGCTATTTCCATAAGCTCTATGCGCTCGACACCACCCTTCCGGCGCAGCCTCTGAGCAAGGCCGAGCTCGAAGCCGCTGTGAAAGGCCACGTCCTGGCCCAGGCCGAGCTCGTGGGCACCTATCAGAAAGGTGACCCCTAGGCCTCGAACAGATGACGGCCTCTTGGCTTGACGGACGCGCCGCGACTGGGTTCAGTGGCGCGCATGGCTAGACACCCCATGACACGCGTCATCCTCATGACAGCGCGCGCTGGCCTCTGCGCGGCGGTGCTGTTCGGTTCGGCTGCCAGCGCCTTAGCGGCCTGTGGTTCAAGCGCCGCCGGTTTTAACCAGTGGCTGGAAGGCTTTAAGCAGCAGGCGATCAAGGAAGGGGTTTCCCCGCGCACCGTCCATGCGGCACTCGACGGCGTCACCTATTATCCGACAGCCATTGCCCATGACCGCCGCCAAGGCGTCTTTGCCCAGGATTTTCTGACGTTCTCCGGGCGCATGGTGTCGAACAATCGCATGCAGGTCGGCAAATCGCTGCTCAGGAAATACGCGTCTGTGTTCAAACGGATCGAGCAGCAGTATGGCGTGCCGGGCCCTGTGCTCGTCGCCTATTGGGGGCTCGAGACCGATTTCGGCAAGGTGATGGGCAATTTGCCGAGCATCCAATCGCTCGCCACCTTGAGCTATGACTGCCGCCGTCCCGACGAGTTCCGGGAACAGTTGATGTACGCATTGAAGGTGATCGACCGCGGCGATCTCTCGCCGGGGCAGATGCGCGGTCCGGCGCATGGCGAGGTCGGTCAGTTTCAGTTCCAGCCGAAGACCTATTACGAACATGCCGTGGACTTCGACGGGGACGGGCACCGGGATCTGGTTCACAGCGCGCCGGACTCACTCGCCTCGGCCGCGAACTATATCTCGTCCAAAGGCTGGCAGGCCGGTCAGCCCTGGCTCGAAGAAGTCATCGTGCCGGACAATCTGCCGTGGGATCAGGCCGACGTGACCATCCAGCGGCCGCGCCTCTTCTGGTCGCGCTACGGCGTCAAATATCGGAACGGCAGGGCCGTGCCGGCCGACAACGTGCCGACGTCGCTGCTGCTGCCTATGGGGCGCAACGGCCCTGCGTTCCTCGCCTATCCCAACTTCATCAACGTCTATCTCGATTGGAACAACTCGCTCGTCTATTCGACGACCGCGGCCTATTACGCCACGCGGCTTGGCGGGGCGCCGCCGCTCAATCGCGGCAATCCCGAGCCGTTCACCGCGGCGGAGACGAAGCAGGTGCAGGCGCTGCTTGCCCGGCAGGGCTTCGACGTGGGCAAGATCGACGGCGTGATCGGCGCTTCCACCCGCGATGCGATCCGCCAAATGCAGATCAAGTACGGGCTCCCCGCCGACGGCTATCCCAGCCACGCGCTGCTCAATCGGCTCCGGCGCGGCGGCTAACGGCGAACCTATGAGCGCGCGGGCGCCGGCACGCTTTGCGCGCGCGACCAGATGAGATGGTCGAGCGAGATCGCGCCAGGTCCACGGGCCACGATCAGAAGCAGCGCGGCGAACCAGAGGATGTGGTCCGGCCAGCCCTCGGGGTAGACGAAGATCTGGATCACTGCCGTCATGACGATCAGGCCGAGTGCGGAAAGCCGCGAGGCGAGGCCGATGACGAGGCAGACCGAAAAGACGTGCTCGCAAATCGTCGTGAGATAGGCGGCGACGTCCGGCGGCAGAAGCGGGACCATGTATTCTTCGCGGAACAGGAAGAACGTGGTGTCCTTGATGTGCAGGAAGCCCTCGACCTTGGTCTGGCCCGAGCGCCAAAAAACGCTCGCTGCGGCAACCCGCGCCAGCAGCGCCACGAGACTGTAAGGGATGCGCTCGGCAAGCTGCCTCCCCGCTTCGAGCCATTTGATGAGCGTGGACATCTCGTCTCCCTCTCGATTGCCTCGCGTGGCGGCCGCGTTTTCGGACGGCGCGCTTTGCGAACTGAAGGGCACCATAGCCGCAGGCACTCATGGCCGGCGTTCAATTGCCGCTCATATCTCCTCACAAGGTCTTGAGGGATGGGCGCTCTGGTGCGGTCGCCTGGCGGCATATCGGGTATAGAAAAAGGCCCGGCGCTGAGGCCGGGCTTCTTCTACGCAATACTGTCGTCTTCCGATCCGGCACAGCGGGTATCGCGCCCACGCGGGCGCTGGAGCCGTGTGCCCAAACCGGTCTGGAAGGCCTATTTATAGGGTACGGCTGCCGGCGGAAGCTCGGTGACGTACGTCGCCTGGTCGTGGTGGAAGCAACCGCCCAGGGCGAAAGTCGCGGCGATGACCGCAAGAGCAATGATGGTGCGCATGACTGATTCCCTCTACGCTACTAGGTACTCCACTCGGGTACGCGTCCATCTCACTCTGATCCGCTTAGAAAAAGGTTAATGCGCGGGCCATTTTAGGACGGCCTGGGTAGCGCCTGCGGGGCGCGCAAAGAAGAAGCCCGGCGAGTGCCGGGCTTCTCTTTCGATAGGCGACCCACCTGGCTGAAGGGTAGGCGCGACGGAATCCGCGCGGCGGACCGCGATCCTTGCGTTCGCCCGATCGGATCGGGCCGCCGGGGCAGAGGCGGAAGACGCGAATACAGGAGACGACCCCTCCGCCCAGAGTGAACCGTAACCCCGACAGTGCAACCGTTCTTTGCGCTGGATCAAAAACGCCCTGGTGTACTGCTGCGGCGACGGGGATGAGATCCCGCGAGGCAAGAACTTACGTTCTGGCCATCTGCCGCGAGCCGCCGCAAAGGCCGAGACTCCGAGTCAATGCCTCGACGCCGGTGAGGTTGTAGTACTCGGTCATCCGTATCGGCCAGCCCGCCTCGAACGCCCAGAGATTGGCCTTCGTGGTCTCGAGTGTCACGCCCGTCTCGCGGTGCCGGTAAACGAAGGAGATTTCGGCGGCAGCGATGTCTTTGCCGACGAGGAGCGCGCTAAAGTCGTAGCGCAGGAACTCGCATTGCGGCACGTAACGGCGCCAGCGCTCCATCACGTGCGTCTTTCCTTCCAGCGCGCCGCCATCCGCATAGATGGCGTGGGGAATGTGCATCGTGTGGCGGAAATCGCTCGGCAAGTATGTCGCCAACCAGTCCAGGTCCTGGGCTCGCCAAGCGTCGTAGAAGTCTTCCAGCATCGAGGAAATGGCTTCGGGCATTTTCCCCCCGAATCTCAAATTCGGCTCTATCGTAACATGAGATGACCTTGATGTTGACCCGCTGCGGCGGGTCACGCCTAGCGGTCGGGCATTTGCATGCTGGGAATGATCTCGGTGAGATGCTTGCTGAAAGCCTGGATGCGCTCGATGTCGTGATATTCGGTGAGCTTGATCGGCCAGCCGTCCTCGAACGTCCAGAAGTTGACGATCATTGTGTCGAGCGAGGCGCCGGTCTCGCGGTGCCGGTAGCGAATGGGAATCTCCACGCCGGCGCGATCTTCATGGCAAAGCAATCCGCTGGTATCGAAGCGCAAAAACTCGAAATCGTCGGCGATGACTTCGAGCCGCGCGATTGACGCCGCCTTGCCACGGCAGACGCCGCCCAAAGGATGGATGTCTTGGGGGATGTGGATAGTGTGACAGAAGTCGTCCGGGAGATAGCTCGCGAGCCACGCCAAATCCTGCGCCCGCCATGCATCGTAAATCTCGCAGATGATGGTCTCCGGCTTGGTCATCATCCCTCCCTCGATGAGACACGCATACTACCACAAGTCGTATATGACGTATGCTGCCTATTGGGCGCTGTGATACCCTCTATCGCCGCGCCTTCGCACCAGCGAAATGCATTTATGATGAACTATGACCTTCGTCCGATGTTGGCGACGCTGACCGACAAGCCGTTCGACGATCCCGGCTGGATCTTCGAAACGAAGTGGGACGGCTTTCGCGCCATCGCGGTCGCCGCGCCGGGGCACGCGGCGCTCTATTCGCGCAACGGCAACGACGTCTCGGCGAAATATCCTTCCATCTGTCAAGCACTTGCCGCCATCAAGAAGGAGGCGGTGCTCGACGGGGAATTGGTGGCGCTCGATGTGCACGGGCGCTCGCGGTTCCAGCTCCTGCAGAATGCCGAGCGGGAGCCCACACGTTTGCAATATTGCGTGTTCGACCTGCTCTATCTCGACGGCAAGGACCTGCGCGACCAGCCTCTGTTGCAGCGCAAAGCAGCGCTCGAAAAGGTCCTGCCGAAAAGCCCGCTGCTGCTCTACAGCACCCATGTGGTGGGCGAGGGCATCAAGGCGTTCAACAAGGCCAAGCGCGCCCACGAAGAAGGCGTCATCGCCAAGCTGGCGGACGGCCGTTACACCTCGGGCAAGCGCTCCCGCGAATGGTTGAAGGTCAAGGCGAGCCAAGAGGAAGAGGTGGTGGTCGTCGGCTTCACCAAGCCCCGGGGCTCGCGCAAATGTTTCGGCGCGCTCGTGCTTGCGGTGCGCGACGGCAGGCGCTGGAAATATGCAGGCCGTGTCGGCACCGGGTTCAACGAGAAGACGCTGCATATGCTCTACGGCAAGCTCGTGCCGTTGATCACGCGGGCCAAGCCCATCGAGAAGAAGATTCCGGACGAGGCGAACACCACCTGGGTGAAGCCGAAGCTGGTGGTCGAGGTCAAGTTCACCGAGTGGACCAAAGGCGGCGAGATGCGCCACCCGGTCTATCTCGGCTTGCGCACCGACAAGCCGGCGACGCAGGTCGTGCGCGAGGTGGCCAAGTCGATAAAGCGCTGAAAGATTGTGCCAAATGGCCGTTGACGCATATCAAGTCGCGTAACCGTGGGCCCGCTAAGCTTGCGCCTTACCCCAAAGGAGTGAGCTCATGAGCACTGGCCTCGACACCTTCGACAAGACCGTCCAGGAATCCAATCTCTGGCTCAAGGACATCATGGACCGCCTCAACACGGAGGACCGTCACCACGCCTATTCGGCCTTGCGCGCGGTGTTGCACGCGTTGCGCGACCGCATCGGCGCGGAGAGCGCGGCCCATCTCGGGGCGCAGCTGCCCATGCTGCTGCGCGGCCTCTACTACGAAGGCTGGGACCCGACCCATAAGCCCACCAAGGAGCGCCACGAGGAAGCCTTCCTCGGCCACATCGCGCGGGAGCTGCCGCGCGCCACGGATAGCGAGGTGGAAGAAGGCACGCTTGCAGTGCTTGACGTGCTGTCCAAGCATATCGACCGCGGGGCGGCGGTGAAGATCGTCGGAATGTTTCCGGACGAACTGCGCAAGTTCTGGCCGGCCTTCATCCAGGAGGCGGCGAAGGGCCGCCAGCAAGGGGCGGCTTAGGCCGCCAGCGCGCCTTTCATGAAGGCTTCGAACTGCTTGAGGTCGTAGAACTCGGAGAGGCTGACGGGCCACCCATCCTCCATCAGCCAGACGTGCTTCTTGGTCGTATGAAGCCAGGTCCGGCTGGAGCGGTGGAGGCAATGGCTCTGCACGTCGAGGCTCGCCCCGATGTCATCGAGCTTCATGGGGCCTGGTTCGATATACTGCGTATCGAAGCTGTCGAAGATTTGCGCAAGGCGCCCGATCGCGGCTTCCTTGCCGTGGCGCACGCCGCCCACGCCAAGCAACTCGATCGGGATGTTGAGGTGGTGAGAGAAGTCGCTCGGCAGATACGAAGCCATGCGATCAAGATCATGGTCGCGCCAGGCGTCGTAGATGTCGACGAGATTGGTCTTTGCAGGCTTCAGCAGCATGGCCGCCCTCTCGTTCGCCAAGGCGGACTCTAACATCGAGAGCGGCGGCAAACGTTAACGGCTTTTTCCCTTAAAGGCGCGGGTGCCGGGCTTGCCGGACTTGGAGCGGGGACCCGCTGTCCGCAAGGGCATTTCGCGGTTATGCGGACCCATCTCGTCGAGGCTCGGCTTGTGCGGTCTGGTGAGATCGACCTCGGCCGCGCTGCGCTCCAGCTCCGACTGCCGCGCCAAAGGATCGTTGGCGATGGCGAGCTCCATCTGGCGCAAGCGCTTGACCTCGTCGCGTAGCCGCGCCGCCTCCTCGAATTCGAGATCGGCAGCCGCCGCGCGCATGCGCTTCTCCATGTCGGCGACGACGCTCTCGATATTGTGGCCGATGGGCGTCTGCTCGCCCTCGCTGAAGCCTGAGCCGGCATCGACCAGCACGTGGTCGCGCTCGTAGACGCTGGCGAGGATGTCGCCGATATTCTTCTTCACGCTTTCCGGCGTGATGCCGTTTGCCGTGTTCCATGCCATCTGTTTCTCGCGGCGGCGGTTGGTCTCGGCCATGGCGCGCTCCATGGAGCCGGTGATGCCGTCGGCATAGAGAATGACGCGGCCGTCCACGTTGCGGGCGGCGCGGCCGATGGTCTGCACCAGAGAGGTCTCCGAGCGCAGGAAGCCCTCCTTGTCGGCGTCGAGGATGGCGACCAGGGCGCATTCGGGGATGTCGAGGCCCTCGCGCAGCAGGTTGATGCCGATCAGAACGTCGAAGGCGCCGAGCCTCAGATCGCGGATGATCTCGATGCGCTCCAGCGTCTCGACGTCGGAGTGCATGTAGCGCACGCGAATGCCCTGCTCGTGCATGTACTCGGTCAGGTCCTCGGCCATGCGCTTGGTGAGCGTGGTCACCAGCACGCGATAGCCCTGCTGCACCACCTTTCGCGTCTCGTCGATGAGGTCGTCAACTTGCGTCGAGGCGGGGCGCACCTCGACCGGCGGGTCGATGAGTCCGGTGGGGCGGATCACCTGCTCGGTGAAGACGCCGCCGGTCTGATCCAGCTCCCAGCCGCCGGGCGTCGCCGAGACGTAAACGGTCTGCGGCCGCATGGCGTCCCATTCCTCGAAGCGCATCGGCCGGTTGTCCATGCAGGAGGGCAGGCGGAAGCCGTATTCGGCCAGCGTGGACTTCCGCTTGTAGTCGCCGCGGAACATGCCGCCGATCTGCGGCACGGTCACGTGGCTCTCGTCGACGAACACCAGGGCATTGTCGGGCAGGTATTCGAACAGGGTCGGCGGCGGCTCGCCGGGTTTGCGCCCGGTGAGGTAGCGCGAATAGTTCTCGATGCCGGCGCAGGAGCCGGTGGCCTCGATCATCTCGAGGTCGAACAGCGTGCGCTGCTCGAGCCGCTGCGCTTCCAGCAGGCGCCCCGCGCCGTTCAGCTCGGTGAGGCGCTGCTTCAGCTCCTCCTTGATGCCGCGAACGGCCTGTTTCAGCGTCGGCTTCGGCGTGACGTAGTGGGAGTTGGCGTAGACCTTGACCATGCTGAACTCGTCGGTCTTCGCCCCGGTCAAGGGATCGAACTCGACCAGGCTCTCAATCTCGTCGCCGAACAGCGAGATGCGCCAGGCGCGGTCGTCCAAGTGGGCGGGCCAGAGCTCGATGGTGTCGCCGCGCACGCGGAAAGAGCCGCGTATGAAGTTCGCGTCGTTCCGCCGGTATTGGAGCGCCACGAGATCGGCCATCAATTGCCGCTGCTCGACCTTGTCGCCACGCTTCAGGCTGAAGGTCATGGCCGTGTAGGTCTCGACCGAGCCGATACCGTAGATGCACGACACGCTCGCCACGATGATGACGTCGTCGCGCTCGATCAGCGCGCGGGTCGCCGCATGGCGCATGCGGTCGATCTGCTCGTTGATGGACGAGTCCTTCTCGATATAGGTGTCGGTGCGCGGGATATAGGCTTCCGGCTGGTAGTAGTCGTAGTAGGAGACGAAATACTCGACCGCGTTGTCCGGGAAGAAGCTCTTGAACTCGCCATAGAGCTGGGCGGCGAGCGTCTTGTTGGGCGCGAGGATCAGCGCCGGGCGCTGGGTCGCCTCGATCACCTTGGCCATGGTGAAGGTCTTGCCCGAGCCGGTGACGCCAAGCAGCACCTGGTCGCGCTCATGCGCGTTCACCTGGGCCACGAGCTCGGCGATGGCGCTCGGCTGATCGCCTTTGGGCTCGAGCTCGGTCTGGATGTCGAGGGCGATGCCGCCTTCGGACTTCTCGGGGCGCGGCGGCCGGTGCGGCGTGAAGTCGGGGACGGCCCCGGTCACCAGCGGGTGCTCCTGAATCAGCGGCTGCGCCGCCTCGCCAAAGCCCGGCGTGCGGCGGTCGGCACCGAGCGGCAGACCGCTGGCTTCGCCGGTGACGGCGCGCGGCTCGGCGCGGGAGCCGAAGGTCTTGGGCACTTGGCGGGACATTGTCGGAATATGGCGGCGGGGAGGGGCCTTGGCTAGAGGCGCCGGGTGCGGTCAGAAGCCGTAGAGGATCACGCTGATGCCAAACACGATCACCATGACCGCACGAAACACCCATGGGGCAAGACCCAAAGCGATGGCGAGCTTTGGCCACCGCCAGCGCCACGCCAGGAAAATGGCGACGGGCGCACAGACGGGCAGAACAAAGAAGATGAGTGGCCCGGGGAACTCCAGCAGGCTTGCAGTCCGCCAATGGTTCACGAACGTGGGGAAGTAGCTGATCCAGTCCAGCAAGGAGACGCCGGCGATCGCTATGACGGCCCGACGGATCTGCCCCTTCAGGGCGAACACGAAACCGGATACGGCGACCAGCGGGCTCAGGACGATGACGGCCGTGATGAGCAGGCCCCCGGGAGTCGTGCCGGGGATTGTCGGGTCATCGTTGAACAGCACGGGAAGGAATTGCAGGCTCCCGAGCGTCTGGAAAGCGGCGACGACGACGAGAACGATCCTCAACCAATTCGGTGCGGCGAAGCTTGTAGACGGTTGATCCGGCTCGGCCATCGCTTGGGTCCCCAAGCACCGCCATGGCGACCGGAACGTGGCCGCGGCGTGCGAGTGAGATATGGTGGTGGGGAGGGACGTTGGCTAGAGGCGTCGCTGCATGGTGGGGGGCTAGGACGAGGTCCAGGCAGTTCGCGCGACGATTGCCGCCATCCACAGCATGGCCGCGACTTGGACGGTGAAGAAGCCGAAGCGGATGCCAACGGTGACGTTGCTCTCGCGAAACAGCGTGTTGGTCAGGGTTTGGCAGATGCGGGCGACCAAGAAGACGACGGCGAGCTGATCGAGCCGCGGTGTATCGACGCCAGCAATTGCGGCGGTCAGGGCAATGGCGGCGTAGACCGGGAGGTTCTCGACGCAATTGGCATGGGCCCGGGTGACACGCCGGTAGAGAGGAGTGCCCTCGACGACACCGCCGGGGAAATCGGTCAGCTCTGCCTTACGGGATAAAATGCGGCTCCAGCGGTGGACGCCAACGCCGGCAAGCAGGACCAGCAACGTCCAAACGGCAAATGCCAGCAGAACCCAGAGCGGTGTCGTCATCGCTTTACCCCTCCAGTTCCTCGCGGACCTGGGCGTAGCTCACCACGGCGAAGAGGATCGTGCCGCCGGCGACATTGCCGATCAGCGTGGGAATGAAGAAGCCGCCGAGCACATGCCAAAAGCTCACCTCACCCACGAGCCACATATATATGGCCTCCACCGACCCGGCGATGATGTGGGTGAAGTCGCCGAGCGCGATGATGTAGGTGATCAGGGTGATGATGAAGATCTCGGTGTTTTCCGCCGAGGGCAGGATCCACACCAGCGCCGCGATCAGCCAGCCTGCGACAATGCCTTTGACGAACATCTCAAGCGGGGTGTTGGCCATCAGGTCGCGGCCAATCTCCGTCACCGCGGCCGTCATCTCGGCACCGAGGGCGCCGGAAAAGGCCAGGAAAGCGGCGAATAGGAAGCAGCCGACGACATTGGCGGCGAGTACGATGCCCCAGAGGCGCAGCACGTCCCAGATGCCGCTCCAGTCCTTGCGCACCATGATGGGGAGCACCGCCGTCAGCGTGTTTTCGGTGAAGAGCTGCTGGCGGCCGAGAATGACGATGAGGAAGCCCACGCTATAGCCGAGGTCGGCGATCACGCTGCCGCCCGGCACGTCGTGCAGAGAGGCCGACAACATGGCCTGGGACAGCACCGAAAACCCGATCGAGATGCCGGCGGCAAGCGCCGACCACCACAGCGCGGGAAAGCCCCGGGCGAGTTCGGCTTCGCCTTCGAGGCGGATGATCTCGTAGACCACGGCGGCGCGCAGCCGTTTACGCTCCTTGACCGAGCGGTTTTCTTCCCGCGTGAGGCCTTCCTGCGGGGCAGGGGGCTCATTTGCGCTTGCGCCTTTTTTGGTCATGAACTCCCTTGCCCCGAATCAACCTATTCTGAGAACAAAATAGCGGACTGTCCGAGGCGTTCCTATCGGGACGCCTCCCCGTTGGGGAGGGAAGAGGCCTATGCCAGCCGAAACGTCCGATTTTTCCTTGCTCGTCCTGACGCACGACACGCCGCTGTGGGTCGTGGGGCTCGTCATGGTGATCCTCGCGGAAGTCTACTCGGTCGGACTGATGCTGCTCAGCCGCTATGTCTATGGCGTCAGCCGCTTGAGCCTCAATAACGAGGTCGCCGGCTTTAAGTTCGCGGTGGTCGGCGTGTTCTACGCCGTGATGCTGGCCTTCGTGGTCGTCGCCGTTTGGGAGGACTATAGCGGCACGGAGGACGCCGTGCGCGACGAGGCGAAGGCGGCCGTCGATCTCTATCGGGTGGCTTTTGCCTTGCCCAAGGAGAGCGGCGCCGACATCCAAAGACATGTCGTCACCTATGTCGAAGACGTGCGTGAGCATTCATGGAGGGCCATGGGCGTCGGCGAGCCGAGCGACGTCGTCTCCAAGGATCTCGAGAAGCTCAGTTCGGCGATCTTTGCCGTGCAGCCGCGGGACGATCGTCAGTTCGCCCTCTACCTCCACGCTCTGAAGTCTGCTCACGGTAATAACTGACAACCGCAATGAGCGGCTGGACAGCGCCGGTGGCTCGGTGCCTTCGATCCTCTGGTTCGTGCTGATCGTCGGCGGCGCGATCACCCTCGGCTACCCCGCCTTTTTCGCGGCGTCGAACTTGATGGCGCAGATCCTGATGACCGCGTCGCTGGCAGCGCTGGTGGCGCTGTCGCTCTTGCTCGCCGTTGCCTTCGATTTCCCCTTCACCGGAGATCCGCATATCTCCGTCGCCCCGTTCGACGATGCGCTGACGCAAATGCCGTCGACGTGGCCGTCTCCTTGAGTGGCATCGCTCGCGGCAGTCTTCGACGGTACGCGCTAGAATGATCGCTCAGTGTCCGCCGGCTGTTCGAATCTGTCGGTTCGTCATGTGTGCACTGCCGCATGAACAGCGTGTCGGCGAACGTCTCCGGACATCGTGCGACACACGCTGACGCGTCTCACGTTGCTTAACAAAACGAATCATTTGCGCGGGACGATGTACAGTTTCCGGCACATGATGGTGCGTTTGGAAAGAATTGGTTGTTGAAGTTCAGCGAAGAGTTCCCGCCAAATTGCCATTTTCTGGTGCAAAGAGCATATACTGAAAAAAAATAATTGACTTGCCATGTGGGACGGCAAGCCTGGACCGAGTGAAGCGTGAGTTGATGTACGCGTCCTGTTGAACGGGTAGATAGCGACATCACAAAACGGAATCGGAGCAAACCTATGGCTACTGGGAAGAAACGCACGACGACTAGGAAGAAGACAACTGCACGCAAGAGTCCGGCGCGCCGTACGGCCGCCAAGCGGAAGACTGCGCGCAAGACCGCAAGACGGCCGGCAGCGCGGAAGACTGCGCGCAAGACGGTTCGGAAGGCGGCTCGCAAGACCGCTCGCAAAACCGCAAGACGGCCGGCAGCGCGGAAAACCGCACGGAAGACCGCGCGCAAGACGCGCTCGCAAGACCGCAAGGCGGCCAGCGCGGAAGACCGCTCGCAAGACGGCTCGGAAGACCGCTCGCAAGACCGCAAGGCGGCCAGCGCGCAAGACGGCTCGGAAGACCGCGCGCAAGACGGCTCGGAAGGCCGCAAGACGGCCGGCCGCGCGTCGCTCGACCGCACGGCGGGGTGCGGCTCGCAAGACCGCGCGCCGTTCGGCTGCCAAGCGGCCTGCCGCGCGTAAGAGCACGGCTCGCCGGTCGACCTCACGCCGGAAGACTGCTCGGAAGTCGGCGGCAAAGAAATCTGCGCGAAGGGCGCCGGCTCGCAAGCCGGCAGCCAAATCCGCAGCAAAGCGTAAGACGGCGGCGAAGCGTAAGCCGGCAGCAATGCCGAAGCCGGCTACCGTGGCCAAGCCGAAGCCAGTTGCACCAGCGCCAAGGCCTATGGCCGCCGCGCCGGTGAGGCCGGCACCGCCGATGCCTCAGCCCACCCCTCGGCCGATGGCTCCGCCGTCGGGCGGCATGGGTGGCATGGCGCCTCGTCCGGCAAGTCCGATGGGCGGTTCGCCCGGATTCGGCACGCCGCGTCCGTCGACGCCGAGCTCGACTCCGAGCCCGCAGCCTTACCGGCCGTCATGGGCGAGAGATGACGACGACTAGATAGACAGGAGGGCCGGCCGATGCGCCGGCCCTTCCTTTTTTATCTTCCCCGACACCCTTCCTCCACAACAGAAAGCGCTGCGGCTGCCGACGCCTCTCAAAGGCGCGCCGGTGCATATGCCGACGATGTTTTGCGAGGATTTCCCCGATCGAGCCGGGGAATGGCCTCCGGAGGGGATCGCACCCGCCGGGAGGCCATGCGAGGCTAGAAGCCTCTGAAGATATTGCCGCAGGCGAGAATCACATACGCGACCACGGCGACCCAGAAACCGTGCTCGGTGATAAACGGAATCGGCACGAACGCGCCGATGATGGCCAACGCCGCCAGAATAATCGAAACCACGAAGACGACGGTTGTCGGTGGTGACAGACTCATCCTCAGCCCTCCCTCTTGTTGACGAGCGGACTGTAATCGTTTTCTGTGAAAAAGCGAGGCGTTTGGGTAGCTGGCGCACGATAGCCCGGTGTCTCGGGGGGCTCAAAGCCGAGGATAAGGAGACGGTGTGATGGGGCCATTGATGCGGCTGATCCTTGGGCTTGGTGCTCTCGTTCTCATTCTGGCGGCGGTTGCGCTGGGACTTCCGGCGCACGTGACCGTGGCGCGGTCCGTGGTGATCAACGCGCCGGAACACGCGATCTACCCCTACCTCAATAATCTCCGGCGGTTTCCGGACTGGTCGCCGTGGTCGGCTCGGGACCCCAATATGAAGGTGACCTTCTCGGGGCCGCCGGAAGGCACGGGCGCCAAGATCGAGTGGGCGAGCGAGCAGCCGTCTGTCGGTACCGGCAGCATGGAGATCGTCGAGACGAACCCGTCGCACAGCATGAATGTGGCGGCCAACTACAACGGGCTTGAGGGCACGAGCTCCTACGAGCTCACGCCGTCCGGCGCCGGCAGCAAGGTTACGTGGACCTTCGGCTACGACACGGGGTCGAGCCCGGCCAAGCGGTGGAAGGCGCTGATGCTCGACAGCTTCATCGGGGCGGAGTACGCCGTCGGCCTCGACAAGCTGAGAGCCAAGGTGGAGGCGGATCGCAAGCCGATCACCCAGCCCGCTGTGGTCCCGCAAGCCGCGCCTGAGGCGCAAGGAAACTCCGTGCCGGAGGCTATGCCTGGCGAGACCGCGGTGCCGCGGACCCCAGCGCAAGCGCCCGCCGCGGACGCCGCGCCTGCGACGAATACGCCGCCACCGCCGCCGCGGCGCCGATAGGGGCAAAGCCCGTTCTCAGAGGATTGCTGTCTACAGCTTCTGCTGGTTGTCGGTAGCTTGCGGTGCGGGCGCCGGCTTGCTCCCAGTCAGAGCGCCTTGGGTCGCTTGAAGGATGAGGCGGTTGAGCGGGCTGCAAGTGAACGGGGAGGTCCCGCCAGCGGCGCGTTCCGCCTCGCCATCGGCGAGGTGGGGGTCCACCACGCGGCGCCCGGTGACCCGATAGACGCAGGTTGCGCCGTCGGCCGCGGTGAAGGTGATGCTGTCGCCGATGGTCACGTCGCTGATCGCCACGTCGCCGAGCGCAGCGGGATCTTTGTCGGCCTTCGCGTGTGCGGTGCGCCGCGGTTCGATTGACGATTCGATTGATGCCGATTTCGGCTGGTCGGCGTCGTGCTTGAGCACGGCGGCGCTGAGGCCGAGCCGCGGCACGTTCGCCGTCGGCGCGAGCGACATGTTCGCGGACACGTCTTCCCAAGGCCAGCGTTCGGCTTTCGATTGGCCGGCAAGCGCCTGTTCCCAGGCGCTCTGGCGAAGGGCTTGCGAGAGCCCGGTCTTAGCGAGGACCGGCAACTGCTCTCTCAGCTGAACCAAGCCCAAGAGAAGAAGAGCAACGGCAACGGCCCCCAGTCCCAGCCAGCGCGTCGCGCGCGGGCGGAAAGAAAGGAGGAGGAACTGCACCGACCCCCGTTTCGGCATCAGATCCTCCTCCCAATCCGCCGCGGGGAGGCATAGTCGCGGCGGTGGTGACGCCACCAAAGCAGCGTCACCGCGCTTAGGATGATGAGTAGAAGGCTGAACATTCCGATTTGCCTTTTCTGGCCGTTCGAGGTCGATGGCGCCGCCCCGGAGACCTCCGAGGAGGTCGTTTGGGGCTGCGTCACGCCCGTCATCCGCGGTGTGAGCGCAGCAGCGTTCGCTTCCCGCAGCCCACCCGCGGCCGGGCGCCCATAGACATTATCATAGACCCGGCCTTCTGAAAGGTTCAGCGGCAGTTCCGTCCTGGTCACAAGGTCGCCATCTGGCAGGGATTTGGCGGCGTCCGACGAGCTTCGCTTCGGCGGCCGGCGCCGGCTCAGCTCGCGCCAAGAGGTCCGGAAGCGCCGCCGTGGCAACCACGATCAGAGTGAGAAGGGATAAATGTACCAGTGGCTTAGAGAAGCCCGGCGCAAGGCGTCGCAAGATCATCGATCAGCCCTCGATGCTCAGCACGAGGGTTAATGAATCATGTCAATGGGGCGCGGGCTTAACCGCAATGTGGCCCCGTGACCGGGATCCCTGCCATATGTGTGGCGCAATTGAGGACGCGCGAATCGGCGTCGCCTGCCTAAGAAGGCGGCAACGCCCACTCAGGCCCCGCGCTGCGGCCATTTATGCACGGGCTTATTGTGCATTGCACTTGCGGGCGGATGCGGGCGCGCATAGGTTTTCCCCGAATTTTCCCGCAGCACTCGGTATTCCTCCAGGAGTTCTTCATGGGACTGGTCGCCCGCACGCTTGAACGGGTCAAGCCTTCGCCGACCATGGCGATCACCAGCAAGGCGCGTGAGATGAAGGCCGCCGGCTTCGACGTGATCGGCCTTGGCGCCGGCGAGCCCGATTTCGACACCCCTGACCACATCAAGCAGGCGGCGATCGACGCCATCAAGCGCGGCGAGACCAAATACACCGCGGTCGACGGCATCCCCGAGCTCAAGCAGGCGATTGCCGAGAAATTCGCGCGCGAGAACGGCCTCGACTACAAGCTGAACGAGATCACCGTCGGCAGCGGCGGCAAGCACGTGCTGTACAACGCGCTGCTCGCCACGCTCGATCCCGGCGACGAGGTCATCATCCCGTCGCCCTATTGGGTCAGCTATCCCGACATCGTCCTGTTGTCGGGCGCGGAGCCGGTCGTCGTCGAGACCAAGCTCGAGGACGGCTTCAAGCTTAGCCCAGAGGCTTTGGAGCAGGCGATCACGCCCAAGACCAAATGGCTCATCTTCAACTCGCCGTCGAACCCGACGGGCGCCGCCTATACGCGCGACGAGATCAAGGCGCTGACCGACGTGCTGTTGCGCCACGAGCGCGTCTGGGTGCTGTCCGACGATATCTACGAGCATCTCGTCTATGACGGCTTCAAGTTCACCACGCCGGCGCAGGTGGAGCCGAAGCTCAAAGACCGCACATTGACGCTCAACGGCGTGTCCAAGGCTTACTCGATGACCGGCTGGCGCATCGGCTATGCCGGCGGTCCGGCCGAGCTCATCAAGGCCATCGGCAAGCTGCAATCGCAATCGACCTCGAACCCGTGCTCCATCAGCCAGTGGGCGGCGGTCGAGGCCTTACGCGGCCCGCAGGACTTCCTGAAGGGCTGGGTGAAGTCGTTTCAGGAGCGGCGCGACCTCGTCGTGTCCATGCTGAACCAGGCGAGCGGCTTGAGCTGCCCGACCCCGGAAGGCGCCTTCTACGTCTATCCGTCCTGCGAAGGCTGCATCGGCAAGAAAACGCCGAAGGGGCAGACCATCGGCAACGACGAGGACTTCGCCGCCGCGCTCCTTCAGGAGGAGGGGGTGGCCGTGGTGCATGGCGCGGCGTTCGGGCTGTCGCCGTTCTTCCGCATCTCCTATGCCACCGGCATGGAGGCGCTGGAGGAGGCGTGCCGCCGCATTCAACGCTTTTGCGGAAGCCTCAGCTAGTCCGGTCTATAATCTGCGCGAACTGCGAGAGGGTGAGCCATGAAATTCTCCAAGCTCAGCACGGCCAACCAGATCGAAGGCAAGATCATGGAGATCCGCAAGGGCGCCGTGACCGCCATCGTCTACGTGCAGATCGCCGGAGACACCATGGTCGAGGTGAGCGTCACCATCGCCTCTCTGGAAACGCTCGGGCTTTTCGAGGGTAAGACGGTGGCGCTGATCATCAATCCCGTCGACATCATGATCGGCTGCGAATAGGCCTTTTGGCTTAGCCTCGGAGGCGGGGCTTGCGGCCCTCCTCGAGGAGCTATGGACACCATCGTCACAGCGGAAAGATCGAGCGCAACGGACCGGACCTCCCAGGTCCACCAGCTCCCGGGCGGCCGTCTGATCGGCTACGCCGAATACGGCGATCCGGACGGTCTCCCGGCGATCGCACTGCACGGCACGCCGGGCTCGCGCTTCATGTTCGCGCTGACGGACGAGGGGGCGCGGGCGCGGGGCTTGCGCATCATCGCGCCTGAGCGGCCGGGCTATGGGCTTTCCGACCGTCACCACTTCGACACGCTCGCAGACACCGCCCATGACGTAAAGGCGCTTGCCGACGCGCTCGGACTTGACCGTTTCGCACTGATCGGCGTCTCGGGCGGCGGGCCTCATGCTATTGCCGCGGCGGCGCTGCTCAAGGAGCAAATCCTGCGGATGGCGCTGATCGGGCCCGTCGGCCCCATCGCCGAGTGCGGCGAGCACATCCGCATGTCGTCTCTGCACCGGTTCATCTTCACGCACATGGCGCCGTCCGAATATGCGGCGGGCGCCTTCTTCCACACGCTGCGGAGCCTGGTCGACTGGGCGCCCGGCGTGGCTTATCACCTTCTCATGCAGCGCGTGACGGCCACCGACCGAGAGATCCTGCACCATGCCGAGGTCAGGGCCAATCTCCAGGCTGCGCTCAGGGAAGGCTTCCGCTCGGGGGTGGAGGGTGCGCTGCAGGATCTTCGGCTCTATTGCGGACCGTGGGACCTGCCGCTTCACGAGATCGACGTGCCGATGATCATGTGGCAAGGCAGCGAGGACACCATCGTGCCGCCGGACGCCGCCTATCACCTCGCCGGTGCACTGCCGGACTGCCGGCTTGAGGTCATCGAGGGCGCGGGCCACTATTGGGTGTTCGGCGGCTTCGATCGCGTGCTCGACGCGGTCCGTGGGGCGTGGCCCGAGCGATGATCCCGGCGTTCACCCACTGCGCGTTGCATGTGGCGGACCTCGATCAGTCGATCGCCTTCTACGAGACCTATTGCGGACTGAAGATCGTCAAGGAGCACGGCGAAGGCAAAAGCCGCGTGGTGTGGCTCGCCACGCCCGGCGCGGAGGATGCGTTCGTCCTCGTGCTGCTCGGCGGCGGACCGAAGCGCGTGCAAGACGAGGAGGACATGACCCATTACGGGTTCGGCGTGGCCTCGCGCGAGGACATCGACAGGATTGCCGAACGCGCACGCAAGGATGGGCTGCTGCATTGGGCGCCGCGCGACTACGCCCCGCCCACGGGTTATCTCTGCGGGGTCAAGGACCCGACCGGCTATATCATCGAGTTCTCGTACGGCCAGCCGCTCGGGCCGCACACGGAAGACGCGGCCAAAGACCGCTAGTACTTGCTGTAGGTTCGGCAGCAGCAATCCTTGGAGCCGTCGGGGTGGAAGTTGCACACCTGCTTCTCCTCCCCCCGGCATTGCGGCGGGTAGCTCGCCGGCGGAATACCGTTGGTGCAGCGCTGGGTGAAGGGAATGCAGTGCCCGCCCAGCAGCTCGGAATTGGCGGGACAGGTCGCAGGCGCCGCGGGCGGCGCTTGGGTGCTGGTTCCCGTATCGCCCGGAGCAGGCGGGAGGGCGTCCGGGTCGTCACTACCGCCGCCGAAAAGGCCGCCGCCGGAGCTGCCTGAACTGCTCCCCGGAACTTTCGGCGCTTTTCCGCTCCTCCGGACGGTGCCGGATTCCCTCCTGCACGTGTATCCCTCGCCAAAATCGCCACAAACGATCTTGGCGTCGTGGACCAGGGGTTGCGGCGCTGACGGCGCGGCAACGGGCGTGAGCGCCGAGGCGTTTCCGCCCCAAAGAACCACCGACAACACGCAAACCAAGGCCATCAGCAGGCAGCCGGAAACAAGACGCATGGAATCCCTCTTTCGTGAGGGCGCCACCATACTGGAAGAGGATCGGAACAACCAGTTGAGGGCGGCGTGTCGCGTCCCGAATCGGGGGCCTTGCCAGAGGGCCCTCAGCTTGACACGATAGCGTCATTAAGGCTCGCGCAGGGGGGAGAAGAGCCGAAAAGCGGCCCTTCCTGCGGCGTTTAGTTAGGGAGGAGAACATGGGCCAAGCGCAGGGCCAACCAGCCCGCAGCGCCCGCTGCATCGCACTGGTTGGCCCCTATCTCAGCGGTAAGACGACACTCCTTGAATCCATCCTGGCGCGGACCGGCGCCATCAACCGGCAGGGCTCCACCGCCGCCAAGAATACGGTCGGCGACGCCTCGGAAGAAGCCCGCGATCACGGCATGAGCGTCGAGCTCAACGTGGCAGAAGTCGATTTCCTCGGCGACAGTTTCACCTTCCTCGATTGCCCGGGCTCCATCGAGTTTCAGGCCGATGCCGCCAACGTGCTCACCGCCTGCGACGCCGCTGTCGTGGTGTGCGAGCCGGACGAGAAGAAGGTCCCGGCGCTCCAGCTCATCCTCAAGCAGCTCGAGGACCGCGGCGTTCCCCACTTCCTGTTCCTCAACAAGATCGACAAGGCTGAGGCGCGCGTGCGCGACATCGTGCCGATGTTGCAGCCCGCCTCGACCAAGCCGCTCGTGCTGCGCCAGGTGCCGATCTGGGAGAACAACATCGTCACCGGCTTCATCGACCTCGCGCTGGAGCGCGCCCATGTCTATCGCGAGCATGCGACGAGCGAGGTGATCGAGATTCCGGCGACGCTCGCCGACCGCGAGAAGGATGCAAGGTTTTCCATGCTGGAGCAGCTCGCCGACTATGACGACGAGCTGATGGAGCAGTTGTTGGAGGATGTGCCGCCGCCGCGCGACAAGGTATTCGACGACCTTGCCACGGAGCTGCGCGACGGGCTGATCTGCCCCGTGCTGCTCGGTTCGGCGGAGAATGGCAACGGCATCTTGCGCTTGTTGAAGGCGCTGCGCCACGAAGCGCCGTTCGTCAGCGAGACGGCAGAGCGGCTCGGCGTGGCCGACGCGGCCTCTTGCGCCTACGTGATGAAAACGTTCCACACCGCCCATGGAGGCAAGCTGTCGCTCGCGCGCATTCTCGCCGGCAAGTTCGCCGACGGCGACTCCGTCTATGGCGGCGAGAGCGAGGAGCGTATCGCCGGCGTGTTCAGCCTCTTGGGCCAGGAGCCGGTGAAGCGCGACGCGGCCGAGCCCGGTGACACGGTGGCCTTTGGCCGGCTCGAAGGCGTCATGACCGGTGACACGCTCTCCACCGAGAAGGGCGCGCCGGCCAAGATCGAGCCGGCGGAGATCTCCGAGCCGGTGTTCGGTCTCGCCATCGAGGCCAAGGAGAAAAAGGATGAGGTGAAGCTCACCGCGGCCATCGCCAAGATCGTCGAGGAGGACCCATCACTCTCCATCACCCACGACCAGGATATGGGACAGATGGTGCTGTGGGGGCAGGGCGAGATGCATTTGCGCGTGGCGCTGGAGCGGCTCATTCGCAAATACGGCATCGACGCCGCCACGCATCCGCGGCACATCCCTTACAAGGAGACCATCCGCAAATCGACGGAGGTACGCGGGCGCCACAAGAAGCAATCGGGCGGCCACGGGCAGTTCGGCGACGTGGTGGTGACCATCGGACCCTTGCCGCGGGGCGAGGGCTTCGCGTTCTCCGATAAGATCACCGGCGGCGTGGTGCCCAAGAACTACATCCCTTCGGTCGAGATCGGCGTGCGCGACTATCTGCACGCGGGGCCGCTCGGCTTCCCGGTGGTGGATGTCGCCGTGTGCCTCATCGACGGGTCCTACCACTCGGTCGATTCCTCCGACATGGCGTTCCGCCAGGCCGGACGCATCGCCATGACCGATGGGATGCCGCAATGCCAGCCCGTGCTGCTGGAGCCGATCATGGCGGTCGAGATCGCCGTGCCATCGGAGGCCACGGCGCGCATCAACTCCATCGTGTCGTCCCATCGGGGGCAGATCCTGGGGTTCGATGCGCGCCCCGGCTGGCCCGGTTGGGACGTGGTTCAGGCCAATATCCCCGAGGCCGAAATCCAGAACCTGATCGTCGAGCTCCGCTCGGCCACGGCCGGGGTGGGGACGTTCCACGCCAAACCCGACCATTTGGCCGAGCTCACCGGCAAGGCGGCGGACCAGGTTTTGGCCCATCGCGGCGCCAAAGCGGCATGATTTATATCGGCGTTTGAGTGTGGTTAGCCGTAACGATTGGCTAAACCAAGCGCGTTAGCGTGGATTGGAACCGGTCTCGTTGTCGAGGCCGTAAGGCCCATGCCGTGCTCGCGCCTGTGCAGTTCAAACCGCAGCCCCGGTGCGCCCATACCCTCCAGACGGCACATAGATCCTCTTGTCTTCGGCATTGCGAGCCTTGTTGCGGCTGCTCATTCTCGTCGCGATCGTCGCCATCCCCCAATATTTGTCGAAGGAAGCGCGCCTCGAGACGTTCCGCGCGCATGTCGGTGAGATCGGGCAGATCGCGGCAAGCGTCGTCGATGGCGACTTGCACCGTCAGTTGCTCAATCCCGAAAACTATAGCGACGAACTCTATGCGCGCGCCGTGGCTCCGCTCGTGCGGTTCCACTCGGCAGACCCAGACATCTTCTACGTCTACACGATGGTCGATCGAGGCGGCGTTCCCTATTTCGTTCTCGACACGGCCAAGTCGCCGGACCTGCATACGAAGCACAAGCTGAAGCCATCGGAGTACATGGAGAAATTCGAAGTCGAGGAGGACGATGATGGCGACTGGCTGAGACAGATCGCCTCCGGCAAGACCTACATCACTCCCGAGTTCGAGCAGGACGACTATGGGACTTTTCTAACCGCGCACGTGCCCATCTATGACAGCCAAGGCCGCTATAGCGGCTTTGTCGGCGTGGACTTCGACACGCAGTACTACGCGCAGCGCGAAGCTCGCTTCCGGTCCATTGCCATTGCGTCTCTCGCTGCCGCTTTGGTTTTGGCGCTGGCGATAGGGTACTTCGTGGCGCGCTACCACGCGACGATGCAGCGCCGCATGCAGGAGCTCCATTACATTTCAACTCATGACAGTCTGACGGGCCTGTTCAATCGGCGTGGCGTCATGGAGGTCGTCAAGAAGGCATTGGAAGCGCATGCGGGGAAGACCGCGATGCTGCTCGTCGACATCAACAACCTCACCACGATCAATGACGCGAGTGGTCATGTTGCCGGTGACGCCGTTCTTGCGCGCACGTCTCAAGCTGTTCGCGACAGTCTGCGCGATGGCGATCAGTGCGGACGGCTCGGGGACGAATTCTTGGTCTACGCGCCGGATTGCGGCAGTGAGGGCGCCGTGACGATCGCCGAGAAGATTTTTGCCGCTTTGTCCAAGGAAGGAATGCTCGTGTCCGGCGCTCCGTTCAGCGTGTCGATCGGGATCGCCGCATGCGACGGTCACGGGTCCGACTTCGCCCGCATGCATCGGGAGGCCGAGGCGGCCCTGCGGCTGGCGAGAGCGGACGGCGATCGAATCGGCGTAGCGCCCCCATCGGAGGCCTGCGGGCCCTACGCGCCCGAAAGGGTACCCGCGTGACGCCGTGAACCGCGAGAAGCTGGCTCGACAACTTAAGTCATTGAAGTCAAGGCAAAATCATCGAAACTGCCCTGGATCAAAGCCCTCCGCCGTGAGGGCTCTTTCGTTGTAAATTATCCGGGCCGGTCTTGCCCGTTTCCGCCTGGCCCGGTAGACGAATAAGCCGATTTCTTGATCATTGACCGTAAGACAGAGGGTGTTCCCATGACCGTATTCCCGCAGCTTGAAATCCCCGAGACCCTTGCCGCCGGCCCCGGGCCGGGGAACACCGATCCGCGCGTGCTCCAGCGCTTCGCCGCGAGCGGCGTGGCCGATCACATGCAGAAGGACGTGCTCCGCGGCATGATCGAGGCAAAGCTGATGCTCCGGGAGCTGTGGGGCACCAAGAACGTCTATACCTATGGCGTCGCCGGCACCGGCTTCGACGGGCTCGACTGCGTGCTCAGCATGATCCTTCCGGGCGACAAGGTGGTGGTCTTCCCGAACGGCACCTTCTCCGGTATCGACAGCCTGACCATCCGCATGAAGGCGGCGACCGCCGAGGAGCTGGCCGCCGATCCGCTCAACCCGAAGGCGGCGAGTGTGACGGTGGTCGAGACGCCGCACGGCCAGTCGGTCACCGGCGAGACCGTCGACAAGGCGCTCGCCGAGCACAAGCCCATGTGGGCGTTCATGGCTCATTGGGAGACGGGCTCCGGCCGCATCAACGACCTCAAGGGCTTCTCCGACGCCTGCGTGAAGCACGGCGTCATGGGTATCGTCGATGCCGTGTCGAGCCTCGGCGTCGGCGACTTCAATATCGACGACTATCCGGGCGTGGTCGCCTGGGCGTCGTGTCCGCAGAAGGGCGTGCTGGCGCTGCCGCTCACCTATGCGCCGGTCAGCTTCACCGACAAGGCCATCGAGGTGGTGAAGACGCGGGGCTGCCGCACCTATGTGAACCATCCGATCCTCGATGCCCGCCACTGGGGCATCATCGACGGCAAGGACGTGGATACGCCCGGCTATCACCAGACCCATTCGTGCTACGCGGTCGCCTCGTTCCACGAGGCGCTACGCATCATTCTCGGCTACGGCCGCCGCCGCAAAGCCTCAGACTACGCCTATCACGAGAAGGCGCTGCGTCAGGCCGTCGAGGCCATGGGCTGCGAGGTGACCTCGAACATGACGAGCCTCGTCGTGCTCAACCTGCCGGGCAAGCTCGCCGGCAAGGAGAAGGAGCTGGTGCAGGGCGCCCGCGCGCAAGGCTTCGGCATCTGGCCGACCCTGTCGGAGCCGGTGCAGGTGCGTATCGGTATCCTGAACCAGCTCAGCCCTGAGCAGATCACCGAAATCACGAGCCGCTTCGCCGACGCCATGCTCGCCATGGGCGCCGAGTTCGACAAGCAGCAGGTGATGAACCAGCTCAAGTCCTACTACGCGAAGGCCGCCTAGCAGGCCAAAGGCAGCCTTACGAAGGACGCTGAAGAGAAGAGTGAGCCGAGACTCCGGGGCTCGGGAGCCTAGGAGTCTCGTCTCGCCGATGGCCTAGCCTAGGGTCAAGGTTCCGCCCTTGGACAGGCAGGTGGCTTTGTCCATCATGAGAAAGCCTTTGCCCTTGCAGCTATTCTGGCCTTTGCACGAATTAGCCAGCGATTTGCATTGGCCGTGGCCCTTACAGGAATTGAGCCCGAAGCACTTCACGTCGTAGTTGGCGGCGGCCGGCGCCAACGGGCCGGCCGCGCTGATCACCAACAAAGCCGCCGCACCCGCGATTGCCGCGCCAGATTTTCCATTGAGCTTCATGTTTCCACTCCCACTGTTTGAAAGCTATTCCCTGGCTCGCCTTGATGGTCAAAGGCGAACGGCAAAAGCTATCAGTGCTTGAGGCGGGGCTCGCTTCACACCCTGTCACATTCAGGCGAGAACGCGTTACCGAATGGCGGGAAGGGCCGCACATTGCCGCGCCCAGGCCGCACGTGTCCGGTCCCTCTCGTTCAAGGAGAGAGGAGTCGCGGTCGATGCTGCCTTCGGTGGGCTTGTCCTAGGGCTCGACGCAGGTGACGAAGATGCCGAATCCCGGCGCTCTGGCATTGCGCCGGAGCTCGTCCCGCGCCTCCCGGCAGGCGACCTGGGTGGTGAAATCGATCACCGTGGTGGTCGCCGTGCTGCCGGTGGTGCCGGCGGCGCCGTAGAGCGCGAAGACGATCATCCGGCGCCCCTCAGCCTGAGCGCTTTGGGCTGTTGCGAGCATCAAGCCGGACAATACGAGAGCAAGCGCTAGTCGTTTCATCGGATCCCCCATCCTCTGGCACCAGTTTTGGGTTTCGAGTGCGCCTCCCAACGCTTGGAGGAATTGAACCACACGGGTCGCCGGTTTGGAAGGAGGCGAGGGGGGCGGTTTTCAGCGCGTCAGTCGGTCCGCGGGTGCGCCAGGCGCCATTTCGCGGGCTCCTGGAACGTGCCCCGCCAGATGCCGCGCTTTGCTTCGCGTGCCTCCGTCTCGGCCTGGGCATAAGGATTGCCTTGGGAGGCGAGATCGATGGCGTAGCCGTCGAGCACCATGGCCTCGCCGAGATCCAGCACGCCTGCGGCGCTGCACACCGCGACCACGCGGCCATAGCGGTCTTTGTCCTTTTCCTCGCACGTCACGTTGCCGCCCTTGATGAGCGTGGTCAGCTTCGCCTTGGCGGCGCGGCCGCACAGCCACGACTTGCCGTTCGCCTCCTCGCAGGTCTGCTTCAACTCCGGCGCGTCGACGCCGAACAGGCGGTACGCGGCGCCGTTCCCGGCGCGCAGCGTATCGCCGTCGATCGAGACGACATGAGCGTCGGGCCCGAAGGGCTCCGGTTGGATGCTGCAATAGTGGTTGATCAGGAGCACGAGGCCGAGCACCAGCACCAGCGCGATGACCTTGCCGAGACTGCTGGCAAGGGCCTTGGAGAGGGATTGGCTGCGTGTGCCCGTCGTGGGTGTCGATGGGCCGGAAGGCTTGTTGCGGGAAGGCTTGCGGCGCGTCATCAGCCGCCGTCGATCTGCCTGCCGATAATGGCGATGGCCTGCTGATAGACGCCCGCCGCATTCCACCCTTGGATGGCGGCGAAGTTGGGCTGGCCGGGCTGATAGCCGGCGCCCGGCTGCCAGCCGTGGCCGCGCAGGAAGTTCGCCGTGGAGGCGAGCGCGTCGGCCTTGGTGTTGAGATCGATGCGGCCGTTGCCGTCGCCGTCGACCGCGTAGAGCAGGATCGACTTCGGCAGGAACTGGGTCTGGCCCACCTCGCCGTGCATGGCACCGCGCTGGGCGGGGTTCAACACGCCGCGGTCGACGAGCTGGAGTGCCGCGTAAAGATGGCCGGTGAAATATTCCGGCCGGCGGCAGTCATAAGCCAGCGTCGCCACGGCGGAGAGCGTGTGCTGGTTGCCGGTGAAGCCGCCGAAGCCGGTCTCCATGCCCCAGATGGCGATCAACGGCCCGGGCGGCACGCCGTAGCGTTTCTCGATGGCGTTGAACAGCGCCGCGTTGGCGGCCTTCATCCGCTTGCCCTTGGCGGCGATGGCCGGGCCGCCGCGCTTGGCCATGAACTGGTCGAGGCTGAGCTTGAAGCTGTGCTGGCCGCGGTCGGCGCGGATGGTGCCGGTGGAATAGGACGTGGCCATGAGCGCGCTGATGCCGCGCTGGCCGATGCCGTGGGCTTGCGCCTCTTGGGCGAATTGCCGTTTCCAGGTCTCGAAACCGGCGGAATTGTTGCCGCATTGGGCTGCCAGGGCCGGGGAAGCAACGAGGAGGACCACGGCGGCGAGCGCCGCCGTCACCAATCGATCATGCGCCATCAGGGCCTTCCGTTTTCATCGGAGGCCCGGGTCGCATCGCGCAGCCGAACCGCCATCCTTGAGATGTTTCCGCTTTGGTGTTCGCCCTCGAAGGCCTGGGCCAGCCTCGGGCGCGTTCCGCCTCTAAGCTGCCCCATCTCTTAGAGGACGCCGCTTTCCTTATCCCTGCTAAGCTACCGTGCCTTTTCCGGCCTTGGCAATCGTGTAAGGCAGAGAGCCAAATCCCCGCGAATCAGGCATGATTCCGGCATGGCAGATCGATCCAGGCTTGCAACCGAGCGCATGAGCGTCAGCGTCGTCCGCGTGGGGCGGGCCCGTAAGCCCGAGCGCGTGAAGTTCCTCGCGCTCGAAGGGCCGATGGTGGTGCTGATCGAGGCCGGCAGCGAGGACGAGGCGCACGCGATCTGCGCCGAACAGGGCCTCGAGTTCGTCAGCCTCTGCGACGACTGATGACGTCATAGCCGCGGGGAGGGCGAACCATGGCGCAGCACAATCCCGGCAGCCGCGCTTATCTCATCATCGTGCTTTGCGGTATCGTGATTGGCTTTACGATCGCGTTCTTCCTGGTTCCCTGACCTTATCCTCCGCACGACCGAGCGTCGGTATCTTCTCCTTCGTCATGGCCGGGGGGTGACGAAGAAATGAAGGGCTTATCCCCGCCTCTCAAACCGGCCTTATGATCGCATCACCTCGTCCGTTTGAGGGGCGCGCTCTAGAGGCGTCTTGATCGCGGGACGGGGTGCGGCGCCTGCGGGTTTCATGCGCAATGAAGCTCCCGGGCGGTGCCGGAGTCACCCCCCGGGGCCACTAGGAGCCCCCGCCAGAAGCTGGCTGGGACGTGTTCTTGGCGCTACCGGCCTTCGGCCTACTTGAGCGCGTGTTTCTCGTGCTCCGGTTCGACGGCCCAACGCGCAAAAGGCCACTGAGAAGCGGGGCCCGACGCCGATAAGACGCCGCAAATAGCATGCGTTCGGGTTGGTTGCGTTGGCGCATTTTTGATGCGCTATCGCTTCGCTGCTTGAGCGCGTGTGGCGCGCCGCGAGGCGCCCGCGTGCCGAAAGGCACGAGCCAAAAGGATTGCGCTTCTCGGCGCGCCATCCCCCTCTTGGGGGCACGCTCTTTGACAGGACTCGCAGCGGTGCCGCGGCGAGGGGTTTTGGCGCGCCGTCCCCTTCGGGGTTCCCTACTCAGCCTCGCGGGCAGATGCCCGTGGGGCGCGCTCAAAAGGGCGCTTTGCGAGCCTGGGGCATCTCTCAACTCGCTATGCGCCGCGGAAAGGCGCATGCTGCGCTATCGCCGGTAAGCGCAATAACAGGCACCGGCGGCTGAGAGCCTAAGAACTCCCGCCTGCAAGGCAGAGGGAGTGTTATGAACCCTCAAAACCCCCGACTTGATCTATACGATCCGAAGACACTCAAGGCCTTGAGCCAGGCCTTCGATTCGAGCTGGTTGATGCTTCAGTCTTGCGATCCATTTCGTGATTTTGAAAGCGATACGGAACTCAAGACGACCCTCAGTCTTAAGCTCATGGCGCTTGCTGCGGATGGGGTGACCGATCCCGTTGAGCTTCAAGAGTGGGCCCTTGAAGGCCTGCTGCTGAACTGACGCCGAGAACTCCTCTCCGCGACATGCCCCCGAGGCGCAAGGCTTCGATTTCCTGCGACCTAAACCAAAGAGGCCTACCATGAACAAGTCCTTCAACCCCCAAATCGCCGCCGAGAAGGTGCGCGATGCATACCCCACGACAGCCGCCCAATTTGAGAATTTGACCTTCGGAAATCCCCTCTCGGAGGCGATGCGCGTCCTTGCCGAGAAGAACGTTGCGCAAACACGCGAGGTGTATGAGCACTCCAAGGACGCTTTCGAAGGCGCATTGGCGACTATGGAGCGGTCCTTCAACTCCATGGGCCAAGGCGCCATCGCGTTGAACCATAAGGTCATCGAGATCGCCCAGCGCAACGTCAATTCCGGATTGGATCTTGCGAAGAGCCTGGCCGGGGCCAAGACCCTCGCCGAGGCCATGGAACTGCAAGCGGCCTATTGGCAGAAGCAGTTCGGCGCGCTCGCGGACCAAGCGGAGGAGGTGCGGAAGCTGTCGACCCAGGTGACCGCCGATGCGGCTCGGCCGATCAAGGAGCAGGTGGCGCGTGGCGTGGACCAGCGGCGCAAGGCGGGCTAGGCGAGCGCAGTTTCCAAGACCGCGCCAGCGTTTCAGCCCTTGGGCGGCTTGGTCTGCATGTTGCGGAAGGCGTCGGCCATGAGCCAGGAGAGCTGCTGGGCCTGGATGCCGAAGGTCTGCATCTGGGTCTGCACGTAGCGGCTCTGCAGGGTCACGACCTCCTGCATGTCCTTGGCCTGGGCGAGGTCGCTGGCGAGCCCGAAGGAGCGCTCGGCGTTCTCCTTGGCGAAGGTGATGGCGCGCTCTTGCAGAGCCGCAAAGTTCCCCGCCTCAGGTCCGGCGGAGGACCAGGCATTCATGGCCTGGCTCATGAACTCCATGAACTGGCCATAGGCCACGCGCGCCTGCTCGACGTTCTTCTCGGCGAGATCGCGCATCTCTGGCGGGATCTCGAACATCTGCTTGTCTGCCATGAATTCCCCTTAAGCCCGGTTTTCCTGGGTTGCCGGCTCTCGGCCCGCTTCGGTAGCGGCCCTAGATTACAGCATTTTCCGCAGCTGAGGCTATGCCAGCGCCCCTTAAGGAACGCTTGCCCCGGCGGTCCTTGGATAGCGCGGATGGGAGGGCGCCGCCCCAGGATCCTCAAGGGTTGGTGAACGCGGGCGTTCGTGGCACCAAGCGCGGGATGGCAACCACGACCGATTCCATCGCGCGCGCGGGCGGCCGCGAGCTCACGCTGCGCGCGCTCGCCACCGGCATGATCCTCGGCGCGCTGCTGGCGCCGTGCAACGTCTATTCGGGGCTCAAGATCGGCTGGACCTTCAACATGTCGATCACCGCGCTGCTGCTCGCCTACGCGTTCTGGGCGCCGGTCACGCGCCTCTTCGGGCTGGCGCCGTGGGACATGCTCGAAAGCAACATCAATCAGACCGCGGCTTCGGCGGCGGCCGCGATCGCCTCGAGCGGGCTGGTGGCGCCGATCCCGGCGCTGGCGATCATGACCGGCGGCAATCTGCCCTGGCCGATGCTTACGGCGTGGGTGTTCGCGGTGAGCTTTCTCGGCGTGTGGGTCGGCTGGTATTTGCGGCCGCGTCTGATCGTGCAGTCGCACCTGGTGTTTCCCGCCGGCATGGCGACGGCGGAAACCATGCGCGACATGTTCAGCCATGGACGCGAGACGATGAAGCGCGTTGCCGTGCTGCTGTCGAGCTTGGCCGGCGCGGTGGTGTTCAACATCGTCGACGACGTGCTGTGGCAGATCCCGCGGCTGGCACCGTCGCTCACGGCGAAGAAGCTGACGCTGGCCTTCGACCCGTCGCTGCTTCTGCTCGGCTTCGGCAGCATTATCGGCTTGCGCGCCGGGCTCGGTCTGTTGTCGGGCGCGCTCATCGCCTGGGGCGTGATCGGGCCGGAGCTGATCTCACACGGAATCGTCGAGGTCGCCGATGCGGATGAGAGCTGGTTCCAGGCGCTGGTGGGCTGGCTGCTGTGGCCCGGCGTGACCATGATGGTGACGGCGAGCCTGACGAGCTTCGCCGCTGCCTTGATCGGTAGCGCGCGGGGGAGGGGCGCCGAGACCGAAAAGCCGGCGCGCGAATCGGGATCTCTTGTGCGGCTCGGCGTGTTCGCACTCGCCGCGGCGCTGACCGTGGTGCTGCAGATCGTGCTGTTCGGCATTCACTGGACCATGGCGATCGTCGCCATTCCGCTTGCCTTCGTGCTCGCCACCGTCGCGGCGCGCGTCGTCGGCGAAACCTCGGTGGCGCCGATCGGCGCCATCGGCAAGGTGTCGCAGCTTTCGTTCGGTGCCATGGCGCCGGGCCAGCCCATCACCAATCTGATGACGGCGAACGTGGCGGGCGGCGCGGCCGGGCAGAGCGCCGACCTGCTCAACGATTTCCGCGCGGGCTACGAGGTGGGCGCGAGCCCGGCGCGGCAGGTGGTGGCGCAATGCGGCGGCGTGGTCATGGGCAGTGTGATCGGCAGTCTCGTCTACCTCTCGCTGATTTCAGATCCCGCGCACCAACTCCTCACGCCGGAATGGCCGGCGCCGGCCGTCGCCACCTGGAAGGCGGTAGCGGAGACGCTGGCCGTCGGGCTGTCGGGCATCCCCCAGTCGGCGCTGATAGCCATGGCGATCGCTGGCGTCCTCGGCGTGGTGCTGGCTTTGGTCGAGCGGCGGGTGACCGGGCGGTGGCTCTTAATGGTGCCGAGCGGCACGACGGTCGGGCTCGCCTTCGTCATCCCGGCAGGCACCTCGATCACCCTGTTCTTGGGCGCAGCTCTGGCAAGCGTGGCTCATTGGCTCGCGCCGCGCTGGGCGTCACGTTTCCTGTTGAGCTTGGCGGCTGGGCTCGTGGCGGGCGAAAGCCTCTACGGCGTCGCGTCGGTGTGGTTCTAGGTCGCTGCTACTCGGCGGCTTGGGCGTGCGTTTCGATGCCAGCCAGATAGCGCTCGACGTCGAGCGCCGCCATGCAGCCGAGGCCTGCGGCGGTGACGGCCTGGCGATAGACGTCGTCGGCAACATCACCCGCGGCATACACACCCTCCACGCTGGTCGCGGTGGAGCCGGGCTTCGTCAAGATATAGCCGCCTTGCTTCAGGTCGAGCTGGCCCTTGAATAGGTCGGTCTGCGGCGAATGGCCGATGGCGATGAAGACGCCGTCGATGGGCATGGTCGTCTCTTCGCCGGTCTTCGTGTTCTTGAGCTTGGCGCCGGTGACATTGAGCGGGTCGTCATCGCCGAGCACTTCCGCGAGTTGGTGATCCCATATGATCTTGATCTTCGGGTGGTCGAACAGGCGCCGCTGCAAGATCTTTTCGGCGCGAAGCTCATCGCGGCGATGCACCAGGGTCACCTGCTCGGCCAGATTGGAGAGGTATAGCGCTTCCTCGACGGCGGTGTTGCCGCCGCCGACCACGATGACGTTCTTGCCGCGGAAGAAGAAGCCGTCGCAAGTGGCGCAGGCCGACACGCCGAAGCCTTGGAACTTCTGCTCCGAGGGCAGGCCGAGCCAGCGGGCCTTGGCGCCGGTGGCGATGATCACCGCGTCGGCGGTGTACTCCAATCCGCTGTCGCCCTTGAGCCGGAAGGGACGCCGCTTGAGATCGGCTTCGACGATCGTGTCCGCGATGATCTCGGTCCCGACATGCTCGGCTTGCGCGCGCATCTGGTCCATGAGCCAAGGGCCTTGGATCACCTCGGCGAAACCGGGATAGTTCTCGACATCGGTGGTGATGGTCATCTGGCCGCCCGGCTGAATGCCCTCGATGAGGAGCGGTTTCAGCATGGCGCGGGCGGCATAGATGCCGGCCGTGTAGCCGGCAGGACCGGCACCGATGATGATCACCTTGGCGTGGCGGGAAGCCATGATGCATGCCTCTCGGACTTAGAGCGGAAGCGAAGAGGTAAGCACAAGGACGCGCTCACGCAACCCCGCTCCGCGGTCGCGGCCGGTCACGTCTTGGTGTCGAGGCCAAGCGCGCGGCGGATATGGGACGCGACCACCTCGGTGTCGTTGATCGGTGCATAGCTCCACGATTCCAGGTGCCCTTCGAAGGGCCGGGTCGCTCCGCGCTCGCGCATCAACGCGTGAAAGCGGGAGAGCCGGGTCGAGCGGCCAGGCAGGGACTGGACATAAACCGGTTTGCCGGTACCGGCCGCCTCGGTGACCATGTTGACCGAATCCTCGGTCGCGACGATGGCATCTGAGAGTGACAGGAAGGCGAAGTAAGGATTGTCGCCGGTGCCGTCCCAGACGAAATTAGGTACGCCATCGATGGCGCGAGACAGCTCCGCAAGCGAGTCCGCGCGGGTGCGACGCGAGGGCGTCACGAGGAGTGAGCCGCCTGTCTCGCGCGCCAGCATCGCGAGCTTGGCGCCAAAGCCGGTCGCAGCCTCGGGCGGAAAGCTGAAGGACTGGCTCTCGCCGCCAAGCAGCACGGCGATGCGCGGATGCGGCAGAGCCTCGATACGCGGCGCGAAGCTCTTGCCGGCCTCGGCAAGCCGCTCTTGGGTCACGCTGTGCACGGCGCCGAACGTCGTGATGACATTCGGGCCGTCGAAATTGTCGTGGGCGGGCGCCGCCACGAGGTCGAACAGCCGCGCGGGCACTTTCGGGTTCTGGATGTGGAGCGCGTAAGCGCCCGAAAGCCGCTTGATGGCGAGTGCGATCGGCACGCTCCGGCGTCCGATGGAGATGATGAGGCGCGGCCAAGGGGGCTCGAGCGCCTCGTTGGACTCCACTGCACGTAACAGCGTCTTCACCGGCACGAGGAGCTGGAGCGGGGCCGGGAGAAGCCGCACGGCGCCCTTGGTTCGCACCCGCTTCAAGGTAAACGGCAGGCCGACGGCCTCGGCCACGGCGATGCCTTGGGCCTCCATGCCGACCGAGCCGTCGGTGACAATCCACGTCTTGTCGGCGCGGGCTTTGCGGCTCTCGGCGATCAAGGCCGCGGCGCCTTCGGTCGCCTGAGGGGGCTCTGCCTGAGTTCCGCTAAACTTTCTGGAATGGAAAGCGCTCAATTTCTTTTCGATTCTTTTGCTCGGAAGACCTAAAATTGCGCAAAGCCGAAATTTCTGAAGTTCGGAGGCTTCCCATCCGCCTTCTACCGCGATGGGCCTGCGATCGTCCAGGGAGCTAAAGAGCCATGCGTGCTATGCGCCTCGATGCCACGGACTGGCTGATCTTGCGTGAGCTGCAAGCCGACGGGCGCATCACCAACGTGGAGCTCGCCCGCAAGGTCGGCATCTCGGCGCCGCCCTGCTTGCGCCGTGTGCGGGCGCTCGAGGAGGCCGGCATCATCGAGGGCTTTACCGCGATCCTCGACGACAAGGTGCTGGGCTTCGACGTCTCGGCCTTCGCCATGATCAAGCTGCACAGCCAGGCGGAGGCGGATCTCATCGCGTTCGAGGAGCGGGTAGCGGCATCGCCCATCGTGCGCGACTGCTACATGCTGTCGGGCGAGATCGACTTTTTGTTGCGCTGCGTGGCACCTGACTTGAGCGCGTTCCAGGAGTTCATCATCCACGAATTGACGGCGGCGCCGAACGTGGCAAGCGTGAAGACGTCTCTGGTGATCCGCGCCTCGAAGCATGCGGCGGGTGTGCCGACGGAGCTCGCCGCCGAGAAGAAGCCGGCGCGGGTCCCTGAGCGCGCCCGCGGTTAGCGCATTATGGAGTCCACCTCCCCTAATCCGGTTCTCGTCGATGTCTTTCGGGGACCGCGCGTCGAAAGCTGTCACCGCGGCGCCATCGCGATTTCAGACGCGGCAGGGCACCTTGTGCTGGCGCTCGGCGACGTGGCGCGCCCCACCTATCCGCGTTCCGCCGTCAAGGCGCTGCAAGCGATCCCGTTGGTGGAAAGCGGCGCTGCTGACGCCTTTGGGCTCAGTGCCGAGGAACTCGCGGTGGCTTGCGCCTCCCATAGCGGCGATCAGGTTCATCTCGACGCGGTCACGAGTCTCCTCGCCAAGGCAGGCCTCGACGAAGGCTATCTCGCGTGCGGGGCGCATTGGCCTGTGAGCGATGCCACGACGCGTGCTCTGCTGCGTGGAGGGCAAGCGGCCGCGGCCGATCCATAACAACTGCTCGGGCAAGCATGCCGGGATGCTCGCCGCTGCCGTCTACCTCGGCTTCGATCCGCGCGGTTACGAGAAGCCGGACCATCCGCTCCAGGTGATGATCGCGCGAATCCTTTCAGAGACTTGCCGAGTCTCGCTCGACCCGGCTCACAGGGGCATCGACGGCTGCTCGTTGCCGACATTTGCGCTGCCGCTCAGCGCGCTCGCCCAGGGGTTTTCCCGGTTCGGCACCGGCACGGGGCTCGCACCGGAACGGGCGCAGGCTGCTGACCGCTTGATGGAAGCCTGCTTCGCGGCGCCGGTCCTCGTCGCCGGCGAGGGACGCTTCGACACGATCGTGTTGCGCGGGCTCGCGGGCACCGCCTTCACCAAAGGTGGCGCGGAAGGCGTGCACTGCGCGGCGCTGCCTGAGCTTGGCCTCGGCATCGCGCTCAAGATCGACGACGGCGCCAAACGCGGCGCGGAGCGGGCGATGAGCGAGGTGCTTGGCGCGCTCCTGCCAAGTGCCTGGGCGGTGCTCGCAAACGAACTGGAAGGTGAGGTGCATAATTGGCGCGGGCTTCTTGTCGGCCGTATGGCAGCGGGTGAGGAGCTCAAGCGCGCACTTCGAGATCTCCGTGGCGCCGTAGGCCGCACGGCGACGGGCTAGCGAGCGAGGTTGGCGTAGACCGCAAGGTTGCGATAGGCCTCGGCGCTTTCGCGTGCCAGATCTGGGCCGACGGGTGTCGGCCCCTTCATGGCGCGGATGGCGCCGTCCTTGGCGTCGGTGATCAGGTTGTCGGTGATGATCGCCGTCCCGGCTGACGAGCTCACCGCCACGCCGATGCCGATATGGGCGTTGCGGATGACGTTGTCGGTGACGCTCACGTCGCGAAGATAGTTCCCCCAGCCAACGAGAATGCCGTAGGCCGGCGCCCCTTCGATGACATTGTCGCTGACGACGGTATCGGCCTCCACGCCGATGCCGATGCCGCGGGTGTCGGCGTCCTTCCTCAGAAAGAGATTGCGGATCAGGTTGCCTTGCACAACGCCGAGGCGGCCGCCTTGCTTGAAGTTGGTGACCGAGACGCCCATGGCCGCTTGGTCGACGATGTTGTTGGCGATCACCACGCCTTCGAAGGCGAACTCGGCATAGAGCGCGACCTCGCCAAGGCGGGCGCAGGAGTTGCCGACCATCTGGCAGTTGGAGCCGGAATTGGAGCGGATCGCGGAGAAGGCGCAGTCGGTGATGCGGTTTGCATTTACGAGCACCGCGCCCGCGCGGAATATGTTGATACCATTGCCATTCTGGCCGCTGCCGCCGCTCTTGGCGGCGATGCGCTCGATGCGGTTCGAGGTGACGATGGTGCCGTCTTCGCCGGCCTCTGATCGCCAGACGAGGATGCCGTTGTCGCCGCAGTCGTGCACATGATTGCGCGCGATCTCCAGCACCTTCGCGTCCTCGCTGAACAGGGCGCCTTTGCCGATGTCGGAAATCTCGCAATCGGCAACGCGCCCCGAGACTTTGCGCAAGACCACGCCGTCCTCGCTCGAGCCCATCAAACGGCAGTCGGAGAGGTCGAAATGCGTCGAATCGGTCGCCACAATCAGCGCACCGTCCGCGCCGAGCGGCTTTTGCGCGCCATCGAGCACAAGTCCGGTGAGGCGCACATTGTCGGTACCTTCGGTCGCAAGGATCGCCCCGCCGCTCGCGTAGCGGAGGATCGTGAGACCCGGCACGCCATGGATATGGGTGCCGGATTTGAGGGTGAGGCGCGCGGTCGAATAGGTGCCGGCGGGAAGATAGAGCGGCGTGCCTGAGTTTGCGGCCGCATCGGCGGCCTCTTGCAACGTCGCGGTCTGGTCGATGGCGCCGTCCGCCGGCACGACGCCATAGGTGCTGAACGCCTCGGGCGTACTTACTTTTCGCGCGTTCGCCACCTGCGGTCCCGCCGCAGCAGCCAGTCCTGCGCCGAGGCCGGCCAGCATGAGCTCCCGACGCCCGACCGTCATGACGGCCTGTCCTCGGTATGCAGCACGGCATGTGCGGGCGCTGGATCGGCGGGGCTCGTCCGGTCTTGCGCGGCGACGAAGCGGAGAACGAAATCGACGGTCTCCCCTGCGGCCTCGAGCAGCGCGCCGGCGGCGAAGGTTCCACCTTGCGCGTGCGTCAACGGTACGTGCACGAACAGGGCCTCGCGGCCTTGCGCTTTCGCCCATTCGAGGGAGCGGTAGTAGAGGAAGTTGCAGAGATAGCGCCCGCAAGACCCCGATGCGCTTGCGGCGTGACCTTGGGCTCTGAGATGGGCGGCAAGCCGAGCAACCGGCAGGCCCGTGTCGAGGCGCGCGGCACCCGTCGTCGAGATGGCGGGCGTTCCCGGCAGGCGCCCGCTGGCATCGTGACGGCGCGCGGCCCGATTATGCGCCGAGCGCTCAATGCGCAGGCCCCGCGCTTGCGGGCTGACGCCAAAGTGAATCATGACATGCGGTTGCAGACTCGCGTGCAGGTCCGGCGCGAGCGCGGCAACGGCCTCCCATTCGGTGGGCAGGACATGGCCGTGGAGATCAACGTCGTGGGCGGGTTTGCGCGCGGCAAGGGTCTCGGCCAGCCAGCCGGAGGGGTTCTCGGCGACACCGGGGAAGGGGCCAAAGCCCGTAAGGAGAACGCGCGGCCTTGCCATATGTCTGGCTTACAAGCGCCTTGCGCGCGAGGGAAGGGGTTTCGCGAGAGCTGGTTTATTCGGGCTCTTCCAGCCCAACGAGGCGGCCAAGCTCGTCGGCCGCGGCCGACGGCGTCATCTCGCCGCCCCGGACCTTGTCCTCGAGCTCCTGATAGTGGCGCGCCGCCCGCCGTCCGCCCTTGAAAGCGGCGAGCAGGCGCTGCTCGAAGATCTCGCGCATCCACGACGCTGCCTGCTCGGCCCGCCGCTCGGCCAGGATGCCGGACTCGGCGATCGAGGCATGGCGTTCGGTGATCTTCTCCCACAAGGCGTCGAGGCCGCGATTATCGCGGGCCGAAAGCGTCAGCACGACGGGCGACCAGGTCGTGTGGCCGGCGGCGAGAATGTGCAGCGCCGTGCGATATTCCATCGCCGCCCGTTCCGCACGCTGGACATTGTCGTTGTCGGCCTTGTTGACGGCAATGATGTCGGCGAGCTCGAGCAGGCCGCGCTTGATGCCTTGAAGCTCGTCGCCCGCGCCGGGAATAGCGACCACGACGAAGACGTCGACCATGTCGGAGACGGCGGTCTCCGACTGTCCAACGCCGACGGTTTCCACGAGCACGACGTCGAACCCTGCGGCCTCGGCAAGCGAGATGGTCTCGCGCGTGGTCTTGGTGACGCCGCCGAGGCTGGTGCCTGCGGGCGAGGGGCGGATGAAGGCGTTGGGCTCGGATGCCAAGCGGCCCATGCGAGTCTTGTCGCCGAGGATGGAGCCGCCGGTCCGCGACGAGGTCGGGTCGACGGCGAGCACCGCCACTTTGTGGCCTGCGGCGATGAGATTGAGCCCGAGCTGATCGATCAGGGTGGACTTGCCGGCGCCGGGCACGCCGCTGATGCCGATGCGGATCGAGTTGCCGGTATCGGGAAGAAGTGTTTCGAGAAGGGCCTGCGCGCGCACCTGATCCTCGGGCTTGGCGCTCTCGACCAGGGTCATGGCGCGGCCGAGCGCCACGCGGTCGCCGATACGGACGGCCTTCGCCAAATCCTCGAGATTCGGGGTGTTCTTGCTGCCGGTCATGGCATGCGGGGTAGGGGCAAACTCGCCAAAGCGCAAGCCGGATATGTGCCGCGCCCTAGCTGGCTGTGCGCGGCTGCCGCTCGCTACGGGCCATGCGGATCAGGACGAGGATGATGGCGAGCGTTGCGGCGTAGGCGATGACCTGGAGCTCGGTCGGCCTGTCGTCATAGCCGACCAGCACATGCAACATGCGTCCGAGGATGCTGGAATCCGACAGGAACCATGACGTGTCCCAGAGCCTGTTCTGAAAGACGTTGATGATCCCCGCCATTTGCAGAAAGTGGACGGCCTGTGCCGCCATGCCGGCAGCGAGCAGCGTGAGGAGCAGGCCGGTCACGGAAAAGATGTAGCGCAGCGGCAGGGCGACGAGCCCGTAATAACTCAGGGCGCTCAAGGCCGCGCCGGCAGCCAGGCCGAGCAGCCCGCCGGCGAGCAGGGAGACCATGTCGGTCCCGGACACCACGATGCCGTAGAGGAACAGGACCACCTCGGATCCCTCGCGCATGACGGCGACGAACACGACGACGGCAAGGACGGCGAGGGGCTTTTGACCTTCGCTTACGTCGCTGCCGACTTTTCGCATATCGGCGGCAAGCTCGCGGCCATGCTCGGCCATCCAGACATTGTGCCAGGTGAGGCTCACCACGGCGATGACGAGCACCATCGCGTTGAGCAGCTCTTGGCCCGATCCCTCGAAGGCATTGGATATCGCGCCGGCAAAGGCGGCGACGACGCTAGCGCCGAGCACGCCCCCAAGAATGCCGAGCGAGACCCACCAGCCTCGCCCCGCAATACCGCGCGTGGCGGCCAGCACGATGCCGACCACCAGGCCGGCCTCGACGACCTCACGAAAGACGATGACTAGGGCCCCAAGCACAGCGCGTTACTCGGCGACGAGGACGCCTTGGGCGGTGTCTTCGTGGTATTCGCCGTAGAAGCGGTAGGGTCCGGTATCGAGCGGCTGAAGCCGGATCACGGCGCTTTGGCCGCCGGCGATGACCTTCTCGACATCGAAATCATGGCTTTCGAATTCCTCCGGCGTCGCGTCCGCATTGGTGACCTTCAGAGTTACAGCCTGCTTGGCCGGGACGTGAATCTCGTCGGGGCTGAACTTGTGGTCCTTGATGGTGACGGCGACTTCCTCGGCGGCGGCGTTGGCGGCCGGAGCGAAAACGGCGAGCAGGGCAAATAGCCCGATTAGCGTGCGCATCGTGCCTCTCTTAGCGATTCTTGAATTGTGCTCTGCCCAGCAAGAGCACCATGGCCATGCAGCATTCGTGCTCGCAAGCCCTAACTGCAGGCGCGTTTAAGAGTGGAACAATTCCAAGGTAGGAGTGCCGCTAACATATTGATGTCATGCCGGAATTCGTCTTCTGGCGATGCCCAATCAAAGCTCTGCGGCGATGCGACGCAAAGTGTCGGCGGTCGCTCGCGACCTGGCTCACGCGACGTGAATATGCTGGCTACTCGGCGGCTGCCTTGGTGCCGCCGACGCCGAGCTTGCCGAGAATGTCGATGGCCGCATCGGCGATCGGCGTGCCGGGGCCGAAGATCGCCTTGGCGCCCGCCTCGTAGAGCTCAGGATAATCCTGGGGCGGGATGACGCCGCCGACGACAATCATGATGTCGCCGCGGCCTTGGGCTTCAAGCGCTTCGCGGAGCGCCGGGACCAGGGTCAAATGACCGGCGGCGAGCGACGACACGCCGAGAATATGCACGTCGTTCTCGACCGCCTGGCGGGCGGCCTCTTCCGGCGTCTGGAACAAGGGCCCGATATCGACGTCGAAGCCGAGATCGGCAAAGGCGGAGGCGATGACCTTCTGGCCGCGATCGTGGCCGTCCTGGCCCATCTTGGCGACCAGGATGCGGGGCCGGCGCCCATGCTCGGTCTCGAAGGCGTCGATCAGCTCGGCGACCCGGTTCATATTTCCGTCCTTACGGCCCATCTCCGCTTTATAGACGCCGGTGATTGCCGAAACGTTGGCGCGGTGGCGGCCATAGACCTTCTCCAGCGCATAGGAAATCTCGCCGACGGTCGCCATGACGCGGGCCGCCGCGACGGCGCCCTCGAGCAGATTTCCCTTGCCTGTCTCAGCGCTTTCGGTGAGCGCGTCAAGAGCGCGCTGGACGGCCGCCTCGTCGCGCTCGGCCCGAAGGCGTTCGAGCTTGTCGAGCTGCTGGCGGCGGACCGAGCGGTTGTCGACTTTCAGGATGGCGATGTCGGCGTCGGTGTCGGAGCGGTACTTGTTCACGCCGACGATGGTCTGGCGGCCGGAGTTGATGCGCCCTTGTGTGGCGGTCGCCGCCTGCTCGATCATGCGCTTGGGGATGCCGGCCTCGATGGCCTTGGCCATGCCGCCGAATTTCTCGACCTCCTCGATGTGCTTCATGGCGCGTGCGGCGAGGTCGTAGGTGAGCCGCTCCACATAGTAGCTGCCGCCCCACGGATCGATGATGCGGGTCGTGCCGCTCTCCTGCTGCAGCATTAGCTGCGTGTTGCGGGCGATGCGCGCGGAGAAATCGGTGGGCAGGGCCAGCGCCTCGTCGAGCGCGTTGGTGTGCAGGGACTGGGTATGGCCTTGGGTCGCGGCCATGGCCTCGACGCAGGTGCGGATCACGTTGTTGAACACGTCCTGCGCGGCGAGACTCCAGCCGCTCGTCTGGCAGTGGGTGCGCAGCGCCAGCGATTTCGGATCCTTCGGCTGGAACTCGTCCATCAAGAGCTTGGCCCAGAGGACGCGCGCGGCGCGCATCTTGGCGATCTCCATGAAGAAATTCATGCCGATGGCCCAGAAGAAGGAGAGCCGCGGCGCGAACGCATCGACGTCGAGGCCGGCGGCGATGCCGGCGCGCACATATTCGATGCCGTCGGCCAGCGTGTAGGCGAGCTCGAGGTCGGCCGTCGCGCCCGCCTCCTGCATGTGATAGCCGGAGATCGAGATCGAGTTGAACCGCGGCATGTGCTTCGACGTGTAGCCGATGATGTCGGAGACGATGCGCATCGAAGGCTCGGGCGGATAGATATAGGTGTTCCGCACCATGAATTCTTTGAGGATGTCGTTCTGGATCGTGCCGGAGAGACGTTCGTGCGGCACGCCTTGCTCCTCGCCGGCGACGATGAACAGTGCGAGCACGGGCAGCACCGCACCGTTCATGGTCATGGACACCGACACCTGATCGAGGGGAATGCCGTCGAACAGGGTGCGCATGTCGTAGATCGAATTGATGGCCACGCCCGCCATGCCGACATCGCCGGTCACGCGCGGATGATCGGAGTCGTAGCCGCGGTGGGTGGCGAGATCGAAGGCGATGGACACACCTTGCTGGCCGGCGGCGAGATTGCGCCGGTAGAAGGCGTTGGAATCCTCCGCCGTGGAGAAGCCGGAATATTGGCGGACCGTCCACGGCCGCTGCACATACATGGTCGGGTAGGGGCCGCGCAGGTAAGGCGGCACGCCCGGCATGCCATCCAGGAAGTCGAGACCTTTCAGATCGTCCGGCCCGTAGACCGGCTTCACCGCGATGCCTTCCGGCGTGTCCCAGGCGGATGCGCCTGCGTTCAGCTCCGGCTCGCGCGGCGCCTGGAAATCAATATCTGTGAATTTCGGAATCCCAGCCACGTATTTCAATCCTTGAATATTCAAATTTAGCGCGCCCCGTGGGCTTCGCCTAATCCCCTAGATGTCTCGTAAGCCCCGCGCAAAATTGCCAGGGTGTCGGCGCCGCCGGACACGAAGTCCGTGACGCCGGCGGATTTCAGTGCTGCCTCGATGTCGCCTGGCTTGCCGGCAAGATAGATGCGCGTGGCGCCGGCCTCTTTGAGTGCCTTCGCGGCTCCTGCGCCTTCGGCTCCATAGACTTTGTCGGAGGAGCAGAGGCACGCAAGCTTGGCGCCCGAGGACTTGAACGCCTTGAGCATGTCGTCGTGCGACTGTGTCGTCTCGGGCGCGATGGCCTTGATGCCGCCGGCCTCGAACAGGCTCTTGGCGAAACTCGCGCGGGCGTTGAAGTCGGCCGGCCGGCCGAGGCAGGCGAGGAAGATCTTAGGCCGCTTGCCGGCTTTCGCAAGATAAGCGTCACTGCGATCGCGTAAGACCTCGAACGGCTCGGCGAGGCGCATGCGCGGCAAAGGCTCAGCGGTCTGCTCGCCCGGCTCCTCGCACGGCACGGACGGCGCCGCATCGAGCACGGATACCGGCTCCTCGGCGAGGTCGGGAAAATTGGTGGTGCCGACGAGAGGATCCTTGCGGCGGGCCGTGGCGGCTTCGCGCGCCTCACGCACTTTGGCGACCTCGCGCTGGATGAGGCCGGCGCGGAGCGCCTCCGCAGGGCCGCCGGCTTCCTCGATGTTCTGGAACAGCTTCCAGGCGACAACGCAAAGCTCGTCCGTCAGGGCCTCGATAGCGCCCGAGCCCGCGGACGGATCGGCGACACGATAGAGATTCGACTCCTCGAGAAGGATCGTCTGCGTGTTGCGCGCGACGCGCCGGGCAAAAGCATCGGGCAACCCGACGGCCGCGCTGAACGGCAGCACCGTCACTGCATTGGCGCCACCGACAGAAGCGGCAAGCGCGGCGATGGTGCCGCGCACGATGTTTCCGTAAGCGTCACGCTTGGTCATCATGCGCCAGGCGGTCTCGGCGGCGACGAAGGCAGGCTCGGGCTCGAGCCCGCAGGCTTCCTCGATGCGCGACCACAGCTTGCGGATGCTGCGGAACTTGGCGGTGGTCAGGAACTGGTTCTGATCGGCCGCAAGGCGGAAGAAGACGAGGCGGCGCGCGGCGTCGAGGGGAATGCCGCCTTCGTGCATGGCACGGAAATAGGCGAGCGCGGTTGAAAGGGCGAAGGCGAGCTCTTGTGCCTCCGAGCCCCCGGCCGCGTGCACCGGCCGGCCGTCGCCGACGGCCATGGGCCCCGCGAAGCCTTGCTCCAGCATCTCAGCGACCAGCTTTGCGAACACCGGCGCCATCTCCGGCCACACGAAGCTGTTCCAGCCATTGGCGGCGAGAATACCGATGGGATCGAAGCCAAAGCGGATGTTTGCGTCGCTCGGTGCGATCCCCTTCGCTTGCACCAGGTTGGCGAGCATGAGCGCCGCATCCTTGCAGAGCGGGCCAAGCTGAAGCTCGATGGAGATGCCCCAGTCGACATGGACACCCTCGAGCGCGTCTTTCAAAACGGCATCCGACTGCGGAAAGCTGTAGCCGTAGTCGCCCACGGAGCCCTGGAAGACGAGGCTGAAACCGTTCGTGCCGTTGTTCAGATCGTCGAGGACCTGGCGGTTGGCCGCCTTGCCGTCGGCGATCTCGATGCGCTGCATCACCGCCCAAGGCGTGGCCGGCGCGCGGCCGGGCACAACGTCCGCGTCCTTCGCTGGGCGATAGAGCGGCTCGATGACGATGCCGTCATAGCTCTTAGATTCGAGCGCGGTGAAGGGTGCGCCTTTCAGCGCCTTTTCGACCAGCGTCTTCCAGGCCGCCTCGTCGGCGGTGGGGAAGTCGCGGGCCAAGGGAAGTTCAGCCATATCGGTCAAAGCTCTAAGTGGTTCTCGGTTTCTCCTAGCAGAAGCCCGCCCGGCAAGAAACCCGTGGGATTCTCGAAGATTCCGGCCATGGGCTGCCTTGGCTTGCGGGCTCGGCACCCGCTACAGTATCGCAGGCAAAGCGAGGGAGAGCGGCGGCGATGGCGAGAAAAAGGGCGGCAGCCAAGACGCGTACGGCAAAGGCCAAGGGTGATGCCACGGTTGGAGACGTCGTGAAGTTGGACCCGGAGCAGCTTCCCGCCGAGAGCGTCTATATCGGCCAGAGCAACAAGCCGGAATTTATCCTTCTGCGGCTCGCCAACCGGCATGGGCTCATCACCGGCGCCACCGGAACGGGTAAGACGGTCACGCTGCAAGGCTTGGCCGAAGCCTTCTCCGACCAGGGCGTGCCGGTGTTCTGCGCCGACGTGAAGGGCGATCTCTCGGGCATCGCCGAGAAGGGGCAAGCCAAGGGCTGGATCGAGGAACGCGCGAAGCTGATCGGCTACGACGTCGAGTTCAAAGCCTATCCGGTCATCTTCTGGGATTTGTTCGGCGAGCAGGGGCTCCCGATCCGCACCACGATCACGGAGCTAGGGCCGCTGCTTCTCTCGCGGCTAATGGATTTGAGCGAGGCGCAAGAGGGTGTGCTCAATATCGCCTTCCGGATTGCCGACGATGAGAAGCTGCCGTTGCTCGATCTCAAGGATCTACAATCCTTGCTTCAGAACCTGGCGGAGCGTGCCGCCGAGCTCACTACCAAGTACGGCAACATCACCAAGGCGTCGGTCGGCGCCATCCAGCGCTCGCTGCTCGTCCTGGAGCAGCAAGGCGCCGAGCATTTCTTCGGCGAGCCGGTGCTGAAGGTCAGCGATCTCATGCGCACGTCCCGTGACGGGCGGGGCTATATCAGCGTGCTTGCCGCCGACAAGCTGATGGAAAGCCCGCGTCTCTACGCGACCTTTCTTTTGTTCCTGTTGTCGGAGCTGTTCGAGGAGCTGCCCGAGGTGGGCGATCCGGACAAGCCGAAACTCGTGTTCTTTTTCGACGAGGCGCATCTCCTGTTCCGCGATGCGCCGAAGGCGCTTCTGGAGAAGGTCGAGCAGGTGGTGCGTCTCATCCGTTCCAAGGGTGTCGGCGTCTATTTCGTGACGCAGAATCCGCTCGACGTGCCCGACACCGTGTCGCGCCAGCTCGGCAACCGTGTGCAGCATGCATTGCGCGCGTTCTCGCCCCTTGAGCAAAAAGCGGTGAAGGCCGCAGCAACGACGTTCCGTGCCAATCCTGCTTTCGATACGGAGAAGGCGATCATGGAACTCGGCATCGGCGAGGCGCTGGTCTCGACCTTGGATCCGAAGGGTCAGCCGACCATAGTCGAGCGGACTTTCGTGAAGCCGCCGAACGCGCGTGTTGGGCCGATTACCGCGGCCGAACGCAAGAAGGTCATCGCCGCGAGTCCTGTGGCTGGCGAGTACAACGAGACCGTCGACCGCAAGTCGGCCTACGAGATCTTAAAGAAGCGGACCGAAGAGCACGCCGAGGCGAAAGCTGAGGAGACCGAGGTGGCGAAGAAGAAAACCGGCGGCGGCTCGCGCAGCGACAGCTTCTGGACGACGCTCGGGAAGACGATCGTTCGCACTGGCGTGCCCATGGCGACGCGAGTTCTTGAGAACGTTCTCAAGAGCCAATTGAAGGGTGGACGTGGCGGGGGGTTCGGCGGCTTCGGTGTATTGGACCAAGGAGAGGGTGCCAATGCCACTTCAGGAAAGTCGCGAACGGGCAAGGCATCGGCCGGCAAGAAAGAAGAATACATTCCGTTCCAGACCATTCCGTCTGACCGCGGAATTCTGGGCGGACGTAAGCGCTAGCGCTAGGCAAGGCCCTCTCGTCCTGTGCTATCACGCCGCCCATGTTCACACTCGATGCCATCTCCTTGCGCCTGGGCGGCCATCTCATTCTCGATCACGCCTCGGCAGCCCTGCCGCCGAAGGCGCATGTCGGGCTGGTCGGGCGCAACGGCGCCGGCAAGTCGTCGCTGCTGAAGGTCATCGCCGGGCTCTATGAGCCCGACGACGGCAAAATCGAAGCACCGTCGGGCTTGCGCATCGGCTATGTCGCGCAAGAGGCGCCGGGCGGCGAAGCGACGCCGTTCGAGACGGTGCTTGCCGCGGCGACGGAGCGTGCCGCGCTACTCGACGAAGCGGAGCATGCCATCGACCCGCATCGCATCGCCGAGATCCATGAGCGGCTCAACACCATCGATGCGCATGGTGCGCCGGCGCGGGCCGCGCGCATCCTCGCCGGTCTCGGCTTCCCGGAAGAGGCGCAACATCAGCCGCTCGACACGTTCTCCGGCGGCTGGCGCATGCGGGTCGCGCTCGCGGCGCTGCTCTTCTCGGAGCCAGATCTTCTGCTGCTCGACGAGCCGTCAAACCATCTCGATCTCGAAGCGGCGCTCTGGCTCGAGTCGTTCCTCAAGGCCTATCGCAATAGCCTCATCGTGGTGAGCCACGAGCGCGACCTTCTGAACAACGTGGTCGACCACACCCTCCACGTGGAGCGCGGCAAGACGGCTCTCTATGCGGGGAACTACGATCAGTTCGAGCGTCAGCGGCGCGAGCGCCAGGCGCAGACGGAAGCGGCGCGGGCGAGCCAAGAGGCCAAGCGACAGAGGCTGCAAGCCTATGTGGACCGCTGGCGCTACAAGGCGCACACCGCGCGCCAGGCGCAAAGCCGTTTGAAGGCGCTCGCGCGCATGGAGCCGATCGCCGAGGCGGCCGATGACGCCTCGCTCGTGTTCGACTTCCCGAGCCCGAAGGCGCTCAAGCCGCCACTTGTCGTGCTCGAGAACGTGGCAGTCGGCTATGCGCCGGATACGCCCGTGCTGTCGCGACTCAACTTGCGCATCGATCCGGACGACCGCATCGCGCTTGTGGGCCGGAACGGCAACGGCAAGACGACGCTGGCGCGGCTTCTTGCCGGCCAGCTCACGCCGATGGCGGGAAGGCTAGCGGCGAGCGGCAAGCTCACGGTCGGCTATTTTGCCCAGCATCAGATCGAGGAGCTGGTGGCGGAGGACACGCCGCTTCAGCACATGGAGCGCTTGCTGCCGGATGCGAAGCCGAGCGAGGTGCGGGCGCATCTCGGCCGCTTCGGATTTTCGGGCGACAAGGCGAACGTGGCGGTTGGGCAGTTGTCCGGGGGTGAGCGCGCGCGGCTGTCGCTCGCGCTCATCACGCGTGATGCGCCGCATGTCCTGATCCTCGACGAGCCGACCAACCATCTCGACGTGGACGCGCGCGAGGCGCTGGTCCAAGCGTTGGCCGCGTTCGGCGGGGCGGTGGTGGTGGTGAGCCATGACCGTCATCTGCTGAGCCTGATTGCGGACCGGCTCATCCTCGTTGCCGACGGCACGGCGCGTGAGTTCGATGGCAGCCTCGACGATTACCGCGATCAGGTGTTGAGCGGCGGCACTGCGAGAGGCGGCAATGGTCAGGGCTCCGGCAAACAGAAAGTCAGCCGCAAAGATGCGCGGCGGGCGTCAGCAGAGGCACGCGAACGGACCAAGGACTTGCGCAAAGCCGTGCAGCAGGCCGAAGCCGAAATGAAGCGCCTATGGCGCGCACGCGATGAGATTGACGCGAAGCTCGCCGCGCCAACTGCCGCAAATGAGGCTGGCGAACTGATGAAGCAGCGCGGCGAGATCGAACGCGAACTCGCCGCTGCGGAAGCGCGCTGGTTGGAAGCGAGCGAGATCGCGGAGCAAGCGGCTCTCGGCGAGGCCGACGCCTGACGCAACACGGGCGACCTGCTATGGGTCGCCCGCTGCAATCCGTTCGCTGTCGGCGTGCGCTACTTGTTCGGCGCCTGCGCGTACATCTCCTCGACGTGTTCCCAGTTGATGAGGTTATCGAACCAGGCTTCGAGGTATTTCGGCCGCGCGTTGCGGTAGTCGATGTAGTAGGAGTGCTCCCAGACATCGCAGCCGAGCAACGGCCAGCCGCCATGGACGAGTGGGTTCTCGCCGTTCGGCGTCTTGGTCACTTCGAGCTTGCCGTCCTTGTTGAGCGTGAGCCAACACCAGCCCGAGCCGAACTGGGTCGCGCCGGCCTGGAGGAAGTCGCCACGGAACTTGTCGAAGCCGCCGAGATCGCGGTCGATCAAGGCGAGGATGGCGCCCGGCACCTTCTTGCCGCCGCCGTCCTTCTTCATCCACGGCCAGAATTGGATGTGATTGAAGTCCTGGGCGGCGTTGTTGAACACGCCGGCGTTCTTGCCAAAGCTCGCCTTGACGATCGCCTCGAGATCCTTGCCCTCGTACTCGGTGCCCTGGATCAGCTTGTTGAGGTTGTCGACATAAGCCTTGTGGTGCTTGTCGTGGTGATATTCGAGCGTTTCGGCCGACATGTAAGGCTGAAGCGCGTCATAGCCATATGGAAGGGGTGGGAGTTCGAATGCCACGGCAGATCTCCGGGGGATGTGTTTTGCGGGTGAGACTAGGAAAGACCGCTGAAAGCTAAAGGTTCCATCGGGGCGAAGCAAGCTGAGCCACAAGCCTGTGACAAATGAACAAAAGCGGGGCGGTTTTGGAACGCCGGCGCGCTTCTTTGCCTTTGAGAACTGGAAAGGGCGCGCGAAAATATTGCGCATCAGCCCGTCAAGGCAGCATGGCGCGAATGTCGGTCGAGGGAAGGGGTGGGCGCGGAGCCCCTGAACTCCGCGCCCGGTGCCGAGGAAGGTTCGCTACATCAGTACAGGGATCTGACGCCTTGGACAGTGCGTCTTCGCACCTGAACCCAGCATGAACCGAGGGTGCAGGGTCCGTTCAGGAACCGTCTATTTGATGAGCGCCTGAAGCTCCTTGAACTCAGGGGTGCCTGCGCGCTCCATCCACTCGAACAGGACCATCTCGCTGTCGACCACGTCGACGCTCGATTTGGACAGGCGCGTCAAGGCGAGCTTGCGACTGACTTTCGAGCGGGAGCCCACGGCGTCGGCGACGACGAAGGCCTCGAACCCTTGGGCTTCCAGATCGATCGCGGTCTGCAACACGCAGACATGGGCCTCGATGCCGCCAATCACGACCTGGGAGCGGCCCTGGCGGCGGAGATCATGCAGCCTGTCGCGCAAGAGCTCGTTCCGCATGCAGGAGAACTCGGTCTTGTCGGCGACGAAGCCGTCATTGGCGAAGGCGTCGCGAATGGAATCGACGGTCGGGCCCAAGCCTTGCGGATATTGCTCCGACAGAGTGATGGGGATGCCGAGCTTGCGTGCGGCCATGACGAGGCGCACGCAGCGGTCCACGACGCGGTCCTTGCCGGAGACGGCGCTCAAGAGCTTGTCCTGGACGTCGATGATGAGAACTTGAGACTTGTCGCGGGAAAGCAGCATGGGTGGCATCTTGCACAAATGGCGCGGCTCCGCCTAGGGGCAGGAACTCACGAACGGCCGGCGACTTTCAGTGCGAAGGCGTAGGAGAGCGCCACCTCTTTCAGACGCTCGAAGCGGCCGCTCGCGCCCGCGTGGCCCGGCCTCCATGTTGGTGCGGAGCAGGATGAGATTGTCGCCCGTATCCACCTCGCGCAGCTTCGCCACCCATTTGGCCGGTTCCCAATAGGTCACGCGGGGGTCGGTCAGCCCGGCAAGGGCGATGATGTGCGGATGGGTTTGCGCGCACACATTGTCGTAGGGCGAGTAGGCGGCGATGGTGCGGTAGTCGTCGGCGCTCTCGATCGGGTTGCCCCATTCCGGCCATTCGGGCGGGGTGAGCGGCAGGCTCGCATCGAGCATGGTGGTGAGCACGTCGACGAACGGCACCTCGGCGATCACGCCGAGGAAGAGATCGGGCGCCATGTTGGCGATGGCGCCCATCAACATGCCACCGGCGCTGCCGCCATGGGTAATGATATGGCCGCGTGAGGTGAACTTCTGCTCGGCGAGATATTCGCCCGCGGCGATGAAGTCGGTGAAGGTATTCACCTTCTTCGCGCGCTTGCCGTCCTTGTACCAGCGATAGCCCTTGGCCTTGCCGCCGCGCACATGGGCGATGGCGTAGACGAAGCCGCGATCGACGAGGCTCAAGCAGTTGGTGGAGAATCCTGCCGGGATGGTCATGCCGTACGCGCCGTAGCCGTAAAGGAGGAGCGGCGCGGTACCGTCGAGTTTCGTGTCTTTCCGGTAGAGCAGGGAGACCGGTACCGTTTCGCCGTCCTTCGCGGGCGCCATGACGCGGCGGGTGACGTAAAGGCTCGGATCGTGGCCGCTCGGGATCTCCTGGGTCTTGCGCAATGCGCGCTCGCGGGTGCGCATGTCGTAGTCGTAGACTTGCGCAGGCGTGGTCATGGACGAGTATGTGAAGCGCAACGTGTTCGTGTCGTACTCATAGCCGTGCGCGATGCCGAGCGCGTAGGCTTCCTCATGGAAGGCGATCTCGTGCTCTTCGCCGTCTGAGAATGCGCGCACGACGATGCGCGGCAGTCCGTCCTCGCGCTCGAGCCGCACGAGGAAATCCTTGTAGGCGACGACGTCGAGGATCAGCCGCCCCGGCCGGTGCGGCTCGATCTCGCGCCAATTCTCCGGGCCGGGATTGTCGGCCGGCGTCTCGATGATGCGGTAGTCCTCCGCGCCGCCGGAATTCGTGAGGATGATCAGGCGGCCCTCGTGGTGGTCGACGGAATAGTCGTGCTCGGGCTTGCGCGCCGCCACGAGGCGCGGGGGCGATGCGGGCTCGTGTGCGTCGATCAGGCTGATCTCTGCCGTCTCATGATCGTGGACGCTGAGCAGAAGATAGCGCTGGTCCTGGGTCGTGCCGATGCCGAGGAAGAAGCCCGGGTCTTCCTGCTCATAGATCATGGGGTCCGCGGTTTCGCCGCCGACGCCATGCATCAAGAGGCGGCGGGGCCTGTGCTCCTGGTCGAGCCATACATAGAGAAGCGTGCGGCTGTCGGCGGCCCATTCAAGGCTACCGTTATTGTCCGCAATGCGGGCATCCACCAGTTTTCCGGTCGCCGCCTCGATGATGTTGACGGTGTAGAACTCCGATCCTTTGGTATCGACGGCGTAGGCGACGAGACTGTGGTCGGGGCTGTGCGCCACGTTGGCGAGACGGAAATAGGCCTGGCCAGCGGCAAGCGCATTGCCATCGACCAGGATCTGCTCCGCGCCTCCACCGCGTGGCGTGCGGCAGAAGACCGGGTGCTGGCCGCCCGTCACGTAGCGGGTGTAATAGGCGAAGGTGCCATCCGGGGCAGGGACGGTTGAATCGTCCTCCTTGATGCGCCCCTTCATCTCGGCGAAGAGCGTCGCCTGAAGCGCTTCCGTGTCCGACATCACCGCCTTGGCGTAGGCGTTCTCGGCCTCGAGATGCGCGCGGATGTCGGGGGCGAGCACGGTGGGATCGCGCATCACCGCCTGCCAGTTGTCGGCGCGCAGCCAAGCGTAGTCGTCCACGCGCTCAATACCATGATGGCGTGAGATTGACGGGCGGCGGGCGGCGAGAGGCGCTCGCGCGCGGAGATGCTTTTCGCTCATGCTTTGGAACGACGCGGCTAGGAACTAGGTGCTGGTCTTGCCGCTGGAGGCATTGGTGTCAAGGTCGAGCGCACATCCGTTGATGCAGTAGCGCTGGCCAGTCGGCCCCGGACCGTCCGGAAACACGTGGCCGAGATGAGCCTCGCAGTTCGCGCAACGCACCTCGACGCGCCGCATGCCGTAGGCGTTATCCTCGTGGGTAGTCACGGTGTCCGCAGCCGCGACATCGGTGAAGCTCGGCCAACCGGTGCCCGAATCGAACTTCGTATCCGAGCTGAAGAGCGGCGCACCACAGCAAACGCAGCGGTACATGCCCTCACGCTTCTCGGTGTGGTAGGGGTGGCTGAAGGCCCGCTCGGTGCCATGCTCCCTTGTGACATGGAACTGCTCCGGTGAGAGCTTCTCGCGCCACTCTTCCTTCGACGTGGCGAGTTGTCCGGTGGCCGTCTTGTCGTTCTTCTCAGCGTTGCTCATGGTCGGAACACTTTCATCTAGGTCTGCGTTTGTTCGACCAGAATATAGGTGCGGCAATGCCCCGGCCTAAGAGGTCTCGCGGGGCTCTCACGCAGGCTTGATTGAGATGCGGCCTAATTCACGTGCAAGACGGGGTGGGAGTTTATGTTTTCAACTAATTCGAGCGCCGAAGCTGCGGATGTGGCTTGAAGAAGACCTCCGCGCCTTGAGTTGTGTTGGTTAGCTTCCAGTTTTCGGTAGAAGAGGCGAGTTGCGGTTTCGGCAAAAAGTGCTATAGAAATCAAATCACCTGAGCATGTTTGGGCGGCGTATACTCTGTTGTTGTGTAACATTGTAGTTTTTCGTCACAAAAACGGCGTAATCTGGTGACTCTAAGAGCCCGTGGGCCCGAGGGATGCACAAGCCACCACTGATTCGTGGTCTGCTTGGCCCTATAGGGGATTGGGCAGGATTAAGGAGCCAATTCATGGACGCGAATCTGGAGAAGAACGAACTGGTTGAACTGACCGCTGAGATCGTCTCGGCCTATGTCAGCAACAACACGGTTGTGGCCACCGACCTGCCCGGAGTCATCCACAATGTGTTCGATGCTTTGAGCAAAGCCTCCAGCGCGACTGGGATGCCGGCCAAGGAAGAGTTGAAGCCCGCAGTGCCGGTGAAGAAATCGGTCACGCCGGAGTACATTATCTGCCTCGAAGACGGGAAGAAGTTCAAGTCGCTCAAGCGGCACCTGCGCACGCATTACGACCTGTCGCCCGAGGAATACCGCGAGAAGTGGGGGCTACCCCATGACTATCCGATGGTGGCCCCGAACTACGCGGCGGCGCGCTCGGATCTGGCGAAGCGCATGGGGCTCGGACAGCGGCGCCGGTAGACGCCTCGCGACATTGCACCTTTTTGGATTTTTCGCGTCGACGGCTTGCGCGCAAGATCGGGTAGCCGCCTTCACCTTCGGCCACAAGCCTTTGTGACTCTTAATGAATCAGCCTCGCATCCCTTGCATGTGACGCTCGAACTCCACATAGTCGGGGAGTTAGCAGCGATTCGCGAGACCGGCAGGGCTCGCGCGAGGGGGGATCGAAATGCTGTCCGGGCGCGCCTTTCGGGCTCAGCTAGTGGCACAGGGACAGCGTGAACTCTTCGATTATTGGCTGCAATCTGCCGGTGAGCGTCCCATGCCGGCGCGGTCCGATCTCGATCCGCTCAAAGTGCCGCGTCTCCTTCCGCATCTCGGGCTGATCGATCTCCGGGACGGCCTCGACCAGGGCCTGTTTCGGCTGGCCGGGACGCGGCTGCGGGACATCTACGGCAAAGAAATCACGGGGAAGCGCATCGGCGAGGTGTTTGCCGGGGATTGCGCGACGTATTGGAGACGCATCCATGCTTGCGTCGCGGATAAGGGTTTGCCGGCGCACGGTGCCGTCCGCGGGCCAGCGGAAGGGCGCGACCACATCGTACTGTTTTGGCTGAGACTGCCCCTTTCCGACGATGGCAGCCGGGTCGACAGGATCCTCTGTCATGACGTGGCAGGGCCGAGCGGCGCCGATCATGTCCCAGCCGAGTTCACGCTTTATCATTATCCCCGCGTCGAGCCTGAGCAGAGGCCGCTATCGGGGCAGATGCAATTCGGCTGACCCTCGGCGCGTAAACGCCGAGATTTGCGAGCTCTCCCTTGTAGGCACTCAATAGCCCAAGATGCCGGTTCAGGTCATAGCTCCAATGACCGGCTCGGGCCCGGCGCCGCTCGGCGCGGAGCGCGCGGCGGAGCTTCGTAAGAAGACGATGCCGGCCTTCCTCTGATTGGTCCTCGATCTCATGCGGCCAAAGGGGAAGCAGCCTCGGCAGATCGCGCGACCTGACATAGGCCGTGGCGCCGGCTGCGACCACCGTCGCTCATGCGTGCGAGCTCGTCGAAGACCGGCGCGATGATCCCGAGCTTGATGGCCGGCTCGAACATCTCGAACACGCCGTCGCTTCGCTCATCGACGCACTGGCCTGGCGCCGGGGGTGCCGATGACTCGCGCCTCAATGAGCGACAGACGCACCCGTATGCAGCAAGCGTCGGCGATCAGGCGCTTGCTCGCGCGTCTTGCAGCGGGAGCTTTTATCGCACGCGATGAGCGAGGCGCCTTTCGGCTCGAGGACGACACGTCGCGAGGAGGGTGCGCCGCAACGGTGACACGGCGCGTCATCGAAGCGTGTCTTGCACATGACTGGCTGGAGCCGCAGGGCGACCGTTTCGTTCTCTCAGAAGCGGGGCAGTCCAGACTGCGCCGGAGTGAGTCCGACACCGACCCCTTCCGGGAACAACATCAGCTTTGGACTACAGCGGAGCGGGAGGTCGGCGGCGTGCGCCGTCGGGTCGCCGTGAACGAGGCTGAAAGCCCGCTCGGTTGGCTAAGGAGTCGAAAGGACCGGAATGGCAAGCCGTTGATCGACGATGCGCAATTCGAAGCCGGCGAACGTCTGCGCGCGGACTATTGGTTCGCGCATATGAGTCCGCGGGTAACGGCAAATTGGTCGGCGCTCGCGCCGGCGGAGCGCTCGCGGCGGGCGGCGCCGTCGAACGTGGCCATGCTGCGCGACGAGGTCCTTGCCGCCAAGGAACGGGTGATGCGGGCGCTCATGGCCGTCGGTCCGGAGATCTCCGGCGTGCTCGTGGATATCTGTTGCGAGCTGAAAGGGCTTGAGGAGGCCGAGAAGGCGAATGGCTGGCCGCAACGGGCTGGGAAGGTCGTCCTTCAGATCGCCTTGACCCGACTTGCCAAGCATTACGGGTTGATCGCCGAAGATGGCTCAGCACGCCGCAGGCGTGGCCTGCGTCATTGGGGTGAGGCTGATTATCGGCCGAGCCTCGATGGGTGGAAGCGGGAGGGCAGCCAGAATGGCGGTCAGGAGGCCTAGTGCGCTGCCGCTTTGGCGGCTTCGGCGTCACTCTTGATGCGCTTTACCATGGCCATCAGGCCGTTCGAGCGTTGCGGTGTCAGATGCTCGTTGAGATGCAACGCGCCGAGCGTCTTGTTGGCATCGATGCTCAAGATTTCGTCTGCGGTCTTCCCCGAATAGATGACGAAGAGAATCGCGACGAGGCCGCGCACGATGTGAGCATCGCTGTCGCCGATAAAGGTGAGGCGCGGAACACCATCCCGCTCGACTGTCGTCGAGAGCCAGACTTGGCTGACGCACCCTTGCACCTTGTTCTCGGCGTTCCGCTCCTTCTCGGGGAGGGGCTTCAACTTCCGGCCGAGCTCGATGACGTAGCGGTAGCGGTCCTCCCACTCATCGAGCAGCTCGAAGTCAGCGAGAATCTCCTCGAAGCTCGTAGAGCGCGTATCGGTCGCTTGGTCCATGGGACAAGTATAGAGCGCAATGAGGGGCGCCGCGACCAGCCTGCGTCAAAAAGGATAGGGCGCGCAGTTTGGGAGGGAAAGGGCAGGAAACCTTCCCAACTGCGCGCCCTGTTGGCAGGCGGGGGGCTGCCAAGGACTTTCTTTTGTTTCGATCGCGAAGCGCGCGATCGGCCAAAATTTCAAACCGCGGCGCCGCCGCAACACGCCGGCGCCTGACGTGTTAGACGCCGGGTCCGCCCCAGGCCGCCTCGCGGTCCTCGGAGCTCAGCGTGTCCTGAGAGTCCCACGTCGTCGGCTCCAACGGCACGGCCGACGGAACGGGCATGATGCTGCCGTCGCCGGGCATCGCCACGGGGTCGGGCAGGCGGTCGCCGAAACCTTCGGTCTTTGCGTCGACAAAGCCCATGAGCATTTGCGCGCCGTATTGAGCCTTCTGGACGAGCACCTCAAAGGCGTCTTGGCCGGTGACACAGGTCTGCGGGTTCCGATCGCAGAAGCCCGCCACATCGTTCACCGTCGCCTCGGCGGTGCCATAGATCTTGTTTTGCTGGTCCTTGTCGCTCGGAAGCAGTAGGACCAGGATCATCAGCCAAAAGGCTGTCCTGATAAGAAACATCATCGGTTTGCCCTCTCTGTTAACGCGCGGCTTGGTTGCCGCATTCAGTCCCTGCTATTCCCCTGCAGTCTCCAGCACTATATCTCAAATGAAATAAGGGACCTTCACTGCAATCCATAAATTTTGAATCGAAAATTAGATGAGATTCTGAGTCTTACCCGTTTATGACTTTCCTAGTACTTCCTTCTAATGCATTTCTATTTTGAGGCAGAATTGCATAAAGTTTGATTCAAACAGCAAGGATCGTGCCGGCAGACGCCTGGTTTTCCGTCCATTTCGCGAGGTCAGCCCGATTGGTTGCCTCTGGCCGGCCGGGAAGGCGCTTTATGCTTTCCTTAAGCGCGCCCGCCAATAATCCACCCTCGAGACAATCGGGGACGTAGCGGGCAACAACTGCCCGCTCCGAGATGCGTGTGTTTAGTAGTGAAAGTGTACGCGGGCTGGCCGCATATTTCGGCTCGCTTGTCCACGATTCGGCGCGCGGCGACGCCTTAACCCTCGCCCGCCACCAGTCTTTCATCGCATCGCGCCTGCTCGGCGGCCTGCTCGCGCTGTGCGTCTTTCCCATCTACCTCGTGGTCGGCGGCAAGCCATCGCTGCTCGGTGCGGCCGCGTTCCTGTGGCTCTTGTCGCCCATTGCCATCGCCATCTTCCTGTCGCGGACTGGGCGATTTGCCGCCGCGCATCTGATCTCGGCGGCGAATTTCGCCGGTCTTGTCACCTATTGCGCTTGGCTGACAGGTGGCCTCGATTCTGGTCTCATCCCGTGGCTGGTGGTCGTGCCGCTCGAGGCAGCGCTTGCCACCGACCGGCGCATCGTCGCCTGGGCGGGAGGCGCAGCCGGTCTTGGGCTCGCCATTCTCGCCGCCCTCGGGATGCTCGGGCTCGTGCCGGCGGCGCCGGTATTGGCCCTGTCGCCGGAAGGGTTTGCGCTCGTCGGCGCCGCATCGGCGACTGCCTATGCGGCGGGCTTGGCCGTCATGGTGCAGATGGTTCACCAACGGTCGGAGACTGCGATTCGCGCGGGCGAGGAGCGTTATCGCCTCCTTGCCGAGAACGCGAACGACCTGATCACCCGCCACGACGATAAGGGCCGCGTGCTCTTCGCGTCGCTTGCCGCCCAACAGCTCCTCGGCGAGCCGTCGCAGAAGGTTCTTGGCGACGGCCTCTTCGAGCACGTGCACGTCGCCGACCGGCCGGCCTATCTCACGGCGTTGTCGCGCTGCCAGGCAAACAACGAAGCGATCGCCGTGGAGTTCAGAGTGCGCCGGGCGGGGAAGGGCGATGCGGCTCGTTACGCTTGGGTGGAGATGCGCTGCCGACCGATGCCGCCGACAGATGGAATTGAACGTCCCGGTATTGTCGCCATCACCCGCGACATCTCCGACCGCAAGGCACAGGAGACCGAGTTACTGCGCGCCCGTGACGATGCCGAGGGCGCGAGCCGGGCAAAGACCCAATTCCTTGCGAGCATGAGCCATGAGCTTCGCACGCCGCTTAACGCCATCATCGGCTTCTCGGAGATCTTGAACCGGGAGCTGTTCGGGGCGCTCGGCGAGGCCCGCTATCGGGACTATGCACGCCTGATCCACGAAAGCGGCGATCACTTGCTCAACGTGGTCAACGATATTCTCGACATGTCGAAGATCGAGGCCGGCAAATTCAATATTGTGAAAGAGCCGTTCGATGTCGCTTCGTTGGTCAATTCCTGTTGCGACATCATGCGACACACCGCTGAGCAGAAGTCTCTGTCGTTCAAGGTCGATGTGGCGCCTGGCATCCCCGAGCTCGCGGCGGATAAGCGCGCCTGCAAGCAGATGCTGCTCAACGTGATCTCAAACGCGATCAAGTTCACCGAGCCGGGCGGATGGGTGCGCGTGTCGGCGCGCGTGGTCGACAGCAACGTGGTATTCGCAGTCTGCGACAACGGTATCGGTATCGCCGACCAAGACTTGCCGAGGCTCGGCAGTCCCTTCGTACAAGCCAACAGTTCCTATGACCGGAGCCACGAAGGCGCCGGGCTCGGACTGTCGGTGGTGAAAGGTTTGGCGCGTCTCCACGGCGGGACGCTTGAGCTCACGAGCGCGCTCGGCAAGGGCACGACAGCGACGATCGTCCTGCCAGTGGATGCGCCTCCCGAATCTGTCGAGGCGCCGCTGCATGCGCCGACCGTGTCGGCGGCATGAGGCTCCTCCTCGTCGTGCCGTGCTTGTTTAGCATCTCTTTAGTTTCGGGCGCCAAGATGCGCCTGGAGAGGCGGGGTGCTTCTCTTTCCTGGATTCTCAACAGCTACCGTGAACGATGGGCGTAGTAACCGCGCGGCTCGTGTTCCTGGCCTTTCTCGGCCTTACAGGAACCATCATCTACAACGCGCTCTATCTTCAAGAGCACGGTCCCAGGGGCATGGCTGCCACGGAGCCGGAGACGAGCACGACCACCAGAGCCCAAATCGTGCACGTTGACCCCCCGGTCGAGCAGGCGGCGGCCTCCGTTCAGTCCAAAAGCGTTCCGCCGGTCAGCACCGACTTGGCGCCTTTGGATTCCGGGAAGGGCGAATCGCAGCTCGTCGTCAGGGCCGTGCAGCGCGAGCTTGGCGCCCGCGGCTACGATGTGGGCCAAGTGGACGGTACCCTAAGCGACAAGACACGCGCGGCGATCTCGGCCTTTCAGAGCAAAGAGGGTCTCCCTGTGACGGGTGTCCCCAGCGACGATCTGCTGCGCCAGATCCTGCTCGGTGACAGCGTGGCGCCTGCGGCCGCCACGGGATCCGTTGCCGCGACTGACAGCATTGCAGCCAACGCCGCCGAAGGCGCGACGGTGAAGAGAGTGCAGCAGATCCTCGCCGATCTCGGCTACGCGCCGGGTGCGATCGATGGCGCGTGGGGAGCAAACACGGCGAGCGCGATCAGCACCTTCCAGCGTGACCGGAACATTGCCGAGACGGGGCAGATCACCCCGGAGCTGCTCAATGAGTTTCGGCGGGTAACCGGTCGCGACCTGACGAAGACGGCCTCACATCTTTGACGTTTCGCGTTTGATGTTTCGCGCTAGGCTCATCGTCCATGCGCGTGAAGAGCGAGATTTGGGTCAGGGCGTATCTCCGCCGCTGCCAGGCTAGGGCCGTTCCGGTTGTGATCGTGCGCCGCGGGGATGCCGCCGCCGGCGCGATTTTTATCTCCGTGGATCGGCTCGATGGAACGGTCTTTCTCTATGGTCCTGCTCCTGCTGGACTGAACGGCGGTGAGATGGACCGGCGTTGGGTGCGTTGTCTCGGGACCGGCGCCGTCGCCTCGGCGGACGCCAGCCTCTACCTTGCACGGCAGCTCGAGTTCGACCCCGATCTCTGGATCCTCGAAGTGGAAGACCGGGCGGGCCGTCATTTTCTTGGTGACGATGTGGTGGAGGCTTGAAGGTCTCGTCTGTGGTTAGGAGTTCGTTAACCTTACCTGGGCCTTACTTTGCGAGAGGCGCGTTGGCGCCCGTGATTGCGCCTCACCATGAGGCACTCCGTGGAGACCTAAAATGGCGACCATCTTGGAATTCCGCCGAACCGAGGAAGCCGCGGCCCGGATCAAAAAACCCGTCGAGGGCTCGCTTGGTGAGATCATCATTTTCCCAGGCGTGCGCATCGAGCGCCGGACGTCCAGTGACGCACCCCGGACCACGGGACAGACAAACCGGCGGCGGGTTCCCCGCGCCCGGAAGAAGTCGCGGGCCTAAGGACTAGCGCTCGGATTGTCGTGTAGTCCGCAATAAGCGGCCTTGAGCGCGCGTTCGGCCTCGGCGCTCCGGCTCGGACCGCTGAGTGGGGCGCGGATCAGCGCGATCCCTTCTTCGACCGGCGAAGTCACCACCACGACATTGTCGAAAGCTTCCGGCGAGTTGACGCCAACTTCCGCGACGTTCTGATCTTTGGTGGCGACGATCAGGTCTAGGTCCGGCTGTTTCATGTCGGCACCGACGACCGCATAGTAGTTCTCGCCAAGCGGCGTGTAGAACGCGATCACCCAGAGCCCGTCAGCGATCCGCGCTTTTAGGCGCACCGGCCCCTTGGAGAGATCGTACCGGCAGACGGCATAACGCACGTCCGGTGCCATCAATGGCATGACCTGCCGTCCCGGAGCGGGCGCGGGCAGTTGGATCATCGTGTTGGCTGGACCGAGCGCGGCCAATCTCGCCTGAGCGTCCCGCGGCGCGAGCATTGGCAGCGTGAGTACGGCCACCACGTGGATCAAGCCCGCAAGCACCACGCCAAGCGCAATATAGAGTCCGGGAAGCCTTACTCGCATCGTACACGCTCGATTTTCGGTAGGCGCTCCAGCGGGATTTGCCCAATTCCGCTGATATCCGTGTCGCGAGCGCCATAGACGCGCAGGACCAGCACGAGATTGCGGTCGGGTCCCCGTCCCTCTGGCAACCAGTTCTCAGGACGGGCATGGCGCGAAAGCGTGATGTGGAAGCTTCCGTCGGATCGGCGAATGGCTTCCTCGCTGTTGAAGCTGTAGCGATGGGAGGGGTTGGCGATGAGCGAGCCGTATGCGTCATAGACGGCGAGCGACCACCAGCGTGCATCGAGCGGGGCGCCGACGACTGAGTATTCGCACCCTGAGCTAAGGGTCCGGCCACGGCTGTCCGTATTCGCCATGAAGTAGCGGGCGACGGTGGAGGTGAGGGGAAGTCTGCCGCTCCGCGCAAGATGCGCCCGCGTGTAAGGATCCGCGTTTGGGTTGCCCTCGCTTAGCCAGCTCTGCCACGGCCCGAACCTGGCGGTCGTAAGCGGTGAGCCGCGTTCGATCATGTACCAGGCCGACCCGATGCCGAGGATCAACGCCACAGCGAACGTGCCGATGAAGTAGCCGAGCGCACGCATCGACGTGCTGCCCTCTTCGCGCCACAGGCTGCTGCGCGTCGTAGTGCCTGTTAGCGGCATGTTTGGTAGGGCGCTGGTCAAGCGGGCATTGTCTTTCGATCGTGGAGTGACGCGGCCGTCTACTGAGGAACGACGGCGTCGGTGTCACGCCCCGCCGACACGGTGTTCTCCGGCTCAGGCGCCGCCGGCAGGGGTTCCGGACGTGGTGTCCCGTCTGTATTCGCCGCCGAAGCTAAGCTCGGTTGCGCGGGCGCCGCTGCGGGTGCCTCGGCACGACCCTGACCAGGCTGTTGGTTCGGCTTGAGCGGAGGGGCGTCCTTTAGAAGCTCGCTGAGCCTCTTGAGCACTTCGCGCGTCGCGGTGGACATATCCTTGACGCTATCGGCGGGAGGCGGCACCGGCAAGTCAGCCGTCGTGTTTTGTGCTAGAGCGGCGGCAAGCCTAGCTCGCTCTGCGACTTGGACCGGATGCGGCGCGATGCCAGGGATGTCCGGGATATTGTCCGTGTCGTGGGCCGCCGCCATGAAGTCATGCCATGCTTGGGCGGGGAAGCTGCCGCCGGTTACCCGTGCCATGGGCGAGAAGTTATCATTGCCCATCCAGACGCCTACGACGTACTCGCCGGTGAAGCCCATGAACCAGCCGTCGCGCCATTTCGAGCTCGTGCCCGTCTTGCCGACGTTGTAGGTGTAGTCGAGCTGCGTTCGCCTACCGGTTCCGCGCTGTACGACGGCTTGCATCATGGTGTTCAGCTCTTCCACTGCCTTGCGGGAGAAGAGTTGTTTGCGCGGCCGCTGAGCCTCGCGTTCATGGGAATAGAGGAATTCTCCCTTCAGTGTGCGGATCTCCTCGATACCATAGGCGTGCGTTTCCAGACCGCCCGAGGCGAACACCGCATAATTCTGCGTATGCTCGAGCGGGGTCAGTCCCTGGTCGCCAAGCGCGAGGGAGCAAGTCTTCTTGAGACGCGTGATGCCTAGCTTCTTCAAGGTGGCCATCACCTTTTCGCGTCCGACATCAAGGGAGACTTTCACCGCGATAGTGTTGATCGAATGGGCGAGCGCATCGATCAACCGCATGCGATTACTCTCGCCGGCAGCATAGTTGTGAGGGGACCAGTTCCCGCAGCGGGCGCCATAACCGCTGACGACGGTGTTTGGCGTATAACCGTTCTCAAGCGCGGTGATGTAGACGTAAGGTTTGAAGGATGAGCCGGGCTGACGGTATGCATGTGCCGCCCGATTGAACTGGCTCGTACCGTAGTCCTTGCCGCCTACCATGGCGCGCACCGGACCGTCCGGCTCCATCACGACCATGGCGCCCTGAGAGAAATGGCGGGCGCGGCCAAACTGAGCGATCTGCGTGGTGACGGCGTCCTCTGCCATCTTCTGGAGGCTGAGATCGACGGTGGTGCGAGCGAGGAGGATACGTTCAGACCTGCCGTGCATCAGCCGTTGCACCTCCTCGAAGGCCCAATCGAGGAAGTAGTCGGGGGTGTTGGAGTCGCCGCGCTCGACGATCTTGGCAGGGTTCAGACGGGCGCCGTAGACTTGGCCCTCGCTCATATAGCCCGCCTCGACCATGTTGGTGAGCACCTCGTTGGCACGGGCCCGCGAGGCGGCGAGGTTGACGTGAGGTGCGTAGCGAGTCGGCGCCTTGAACATGCCGGCGAGCATCGCGGACTCGGCGAGGTTAATGTCGCGAACCGATTTGCCGAAATAGTACTGCGCTGCGGCCTCGACACCGTAGGAGCCACCGCCGAGATAGGCGCGGTCGAAATAGAGCTTGAGGATCTCGGGCTTGGTGTAGTGGTTCTCGAGATAGATGGCGATGAACGCCTCTTTGATCTTTCTCGACAGCGCGCGCTCGGGCGACAGGAACATGTTCTTGGCGAGCTGCTGGGTGAGCGAGCTGCCGCCTTGCACCACCTGATCGGCGCGGGCGTTCTCGGCGAGAGCGCGGAACGTGCCCATGACGTCGATGCCGAAATGGTCGAAGAAGCGCCGGTCCTCGGTGGCGAGCGTCGCCTTGATCAAGACGTCGGGAATCTCATCCAATGGCACGGAGTCATCGCGCAACAGACCACGCTTGCCGATCTCGTTGCCGTAGCGGTCGAGAAAGGTGACGCTGAACTCGTCGGAGAGGTTGATCTTGCCTTGGGCGATCTCGAAGGCGGGGAGGGCGAAGCTCAAGACGACAAGAAAGCCGGCCACGCTCAAGGTCAGGGCCTCGCAGGCGAGCTCGTTACAGGCGCGCACGAAGCCTTTGACCTCGAACCGGCCGAAAAACGAGGAGTAGGCGCTCCACCAATCGCGGAACCCGATCCAGGCCCCGTAGAGGCCGGAATCGATCCAGGAATCGATTTTCAGCCAATCGATGAGCTTGCCGCGGCGATTGCCTTGTAGGAAGTCCCGCACTTTAACCCCGACCTCTCGCTGCGCTTATCTCGAATTGGCGCGCCAAAACCGGCCGTCCAAAGGGGCGAACCCGAGGCGCACCGTACACCTTGATTACGGCGTTTTATAGAGATTCTGCGGGGTTCCGCAGCCCCAAAACGCTTGGGCGCCGGCGCCGCCGGAAGTTGCCAGAGAAGGCTCGCGCAACTCCGTTAACGGCGCACTAACCAAAGCCTGCCGGCCTCAAGGAAACGGGGACCACGGGGCCAGAGGCGCCTACTGGTCAACCACGGCGTAGCCCTTCCTCTCCATGCAGTCGATATAGTCCGATTTGGAGGTCTTGCCTCTGAGCAGGAGGAGGCGGGTCACGGAGGAGATGCCCTTGCGGCGCGCCTCTTCCACGCAACCCTCCTTCGCGGTCTCGAACGCGGCCTTAGGGTCGGGGGTCTCCGGCACGGCCCGGGTCGGGAGGAAGCCGACATCCGGGGCCTTGGCAGCGCTGCAGGCAGCAAGCGGCAGGCCAAGCAGGCCCGCCGCAAGAAGCGCCACGCAAACCCTCGACACGATGACTAACCCCCACCTCATCTTCCGGCCCTCGTCAGCTCTGCATGCTGACGCAGGGTGACATCCCCGCTTTAGGACCGCCGTCCTTAGAATGCTAGCGCCTTCCAGCGCCCCCTTGCACCGAGAGGCCGGTCGAAGGTCAAGGCTGAAAGGTGAGGCGCCATTTGCCGGATCGCCTACGGGCCTCGGCGAGAATGTCGCCCCAAACCGGGGCAGCATCAAGGACAAGCGGCAGCGCGACGACGCCGCACTTGAGGCGCCAGTTTCACGATGGCGTGAGGGGCGGGGACCCCGCTTCGCTAATGTGAGCACGCGGCATTCTGGCGCGGGCCGCAACGGGAACCGGCCGAGGCGGGGTGCGTTTTGCCCACTGCCCCCCGAAGGGGCGCCAACCCCCCAAGACATAGGAGGTCAGTATTATGCGGACCTATGTGACCACCCCGCTTCTCGCCGGCGCTCTCGCCCTCGGCCTCGCCACGACGGCCTTCGCCGCCACCGGCCAGTTCAAGGACATGTGTGCCTGGGGCCTCGCCAACCACAAAGAGGTCCACACGGATTGCTCCGTGAGTGCGAACTATGACGGCAAGACCTACTGCTTCTCAAGCGAGCAGGCCAAGGCCGACTTCATGAAGAGCCCCAAGCAGAACTTGGCCAAGGCTCAAGCGGGCTACAAGTCGCTCGAGGGCAAGTCGTGATGTGAGGCTTTCCGGGATTTGAAGAGTCCCGGACCCTCGTGAACTGGCAAGGGCCCGCTTTTGCGAAGCGGGCCCTTCGCATTTATGGCGCGCCCAACTCTGTGCTAAGAATTCCCGAAACGAGGGCCAACAATTCACGCCCCAGGGAGGGAGTTTTTGCAATGTCGAAGGTCGCTTCAGTCCGTGGACTTGCCCTAAGCGCCGCCGTCATCTTGCTGGCGCTGCCGGCGACTGGCGGGATCGATGGCCGAGACGCCGATGCCCGCAGAGCCCGAGGCCGGGCCGCCGCCGGGCTTCGAGTGCGCCGGAGAGCCGGTGACGGGCAGCGGGCCGGGCTTCTCGAGCTCGCGAGATGCGTCCGAGGACGCGGCGCGCGAGGGGTGGCTCAAGAAAGCGCAAGCGATCTATCCGGAAGCGACATGGGAGACGGCATACAAATCGGGCGTCAGCTGCGCGGTGCAGGGGCTCTACTCGAAGTGCTTCGCGCAAGCCATTCCCTGCCGGCCGCAGGCGGCGGCGCAGACGACGCCAGCGGAAACGAGACGGCGCCCGACAAATCGGCCGAAGTGCCGAAGGCCGAGTAGCCGTCAGCCGCTTACGGACAGGTATCGACCCGGAAGCACTCCAGGCAACTGGACGGCCCGCAGCACTTGTGTGCCGTGCCGCAATCTGAATCGCTCGTGCATTGGCCGCAGAATTGGAGCGGCGTGTCCTCGCGCACGGTCATGACTCTCGGCGCCGGCCGATCGAGGCCAGGCAGCTTGAGGGCGAGGGTGTAATTGGCCGCGACCTGCTGCGGCGCGGGGTCGAAGCTGTGCGCGGCGCTGACAATGCCGAGAGCCAGCACCACGACGAACACGACGAGCGCAAGGTAGATCATTCGCATGGCATCCTCCCTTCGCGCGGGGAGAGCCCAGCTCAAAACGCAAAGCCGGCCTATGCCTTCGCCCCGCGCATGCCGCAAGCTTACGCCAGATGGCGCTTGCGCCGAAGCGGTTTGGAGAATTGTCTTGGAGGGGGAAGAGGAAGTGTGCGTGGGCTCCACGCACGGGGAACGCCGCCGAAATGGCGACCATACTCACCGGGGGTCACCCACGCACTAGAACCACTCTGCGCCCAATTCCTACAAGATGCGAGTCATTACGCTCTGTATCATTACGCTCTGTATCATTACGCTCTGTATCATGCTGGCGAAAGCCGGTGTGGTCGCGCGTGAGGAGATGAGCATGGGACGGACGCTTGTGGTGATGCTGCTGGGAATGACTTTGGCTGCCGGTGCGGCTGCGGCGGACGAGACGAACACGCCCGCGTGCAAGAAGGCGGAGATCAATCCGGTCACCGGTCACGTGTTCTGCATCGATCCGCTCGGCGCTGCGGTCGAAGCGCCGCCCGAGGACATCAAGCCGAATTGCGATGCGCAGTCGCGCGGCCAGTGGACCTGGGCGCCGAACTGCACGCCCGAGCCGCAAGGGGCTGAAGGCTAACGGACTGCGCGGCGGCGCGATCAGCAGGCCGTGCGCGCGCCGTGCATGTCGCGCGTCATCGCGGCGCGTGCGGCGAGCCAGGGGCGGAGCGTCGGGATCTTGTGCAGCGGTGAAAGCTCCGGCTCCGGCTGCCAAGGCTGAAGCGGCGAGAACGCGTGCCGCCCGCCGCGAGGCGGAGCGCCTTCCTTTGCTGAGCGCGCTGCGGGCGGGTCCCGGGCCGGCGCGCCACGTTCTGACCGCGCGATTGTGCCGGGGACGCTTGCGTCTGGGCGGCATGGGCCTCTCCCATCTTCGTTCGTGCTCCTCCCATGCTGCGCCGCCATGGTTAACAAATCCTAACCGGATGGCTCATCGCGGGGCGGCGCGGGGGTTGCGCGCAGGCTTTCCGGGGTGTCTCCTCGAAAAATCGCCCGCCGCAAGAGCGGGACGACAAAACCTAGGGACAAGTCCCGAAGGGGACCGGAGGAGCGCCATGCTCAATTTTCTTGGATGCAGTGCCGAGGGCATCGCCGTCGCCAATGGGGTGACGACGCTGGCCCTGCTTGAAGTGCTCGTTGAAAAAAAGATCCTCACCCGCGCCGACGTGCGGGAGATTCTGACCCGCGGCACCACTTGCATCGAGCCGCGCATCAATGTCGGCTCCGTGCGCGAGGCGATCGGGCTGATGCGCGAGCGCATGATGCCGCTGTTCGAGGAGGAGAAGACCGGCGCTTGAAGCGCGCCGGTGAGGCTTTTCGCCGGGTGACACGCGGCGCAAACGATTTGTTTGCCATGACGGGCGCACACTCGCGCCATGACGCGAATCACCAAGCCCGACTTCGGCAACCGGCATTACCGGCCGGTGCCCGACCCGCATCTCGACGACGCGCCGCGGACCTGGCGGCAGCGTCTCGATTGGCCGCTCGTGGCGCTGGTCGCCATCGTCTTCGCCGCCTGCTTCCTCTGGCTGTTCTAGGCGCTTCGCGCAGGCCCACGGTGTCAACGACAGGCAGGACGGCCCATGGACGAGACGCCTCTCATCACCAGAATTGAATTCACCGAGCCCGTGAGATCGGCGGGCGACCCGGTCCCGCGCTACCGGGTGACGGCCGAGACGATGAGCGGTCCCTTGGTGCTGTGGCTGTCGGAAGCCGCCGCGAAAGAGCTCATGGTGCATTTCGCGGCCCGTCTCGGCGAGCCCGGTTACGAGTAATCGCCCGCTACCTGTGGGGTGACCCCATGCCCGCCGCGTAGGATTGATGCGCGGGGTGGGGTTGTGTGTGCAGCTGCCGCAAGGTAGCAACGGATTCTCAGACACTCTTAATCCCCGCGAGCTTTGGGTCTGGTACAATTTGTGGGGTTCGCTTGTGGCACATAGGAACATCCGCTAATACGGCGACCGAACCGTGTTGCCATCTGATTCTTGGCTGCTAGATGTCAGGGGCTTCTATGACGGGCAAGTTGGGTCCTCTTCCTGAATTTGAGAATCCCCCAGTTTCGGAAGTGGCTGTCTCAGTGGCCTTTGCTCCGCTTGAAAAGTGGCGAAGCCCTCACGCGGGGCTCTACTGGTCCAATATCCGCGAACAGTATCCGGATACGGAAGTACACTCTCCTCTAGCCCCAGAGATTGAACGCTATGACGAGGAGCGATGGCGGCAGCGCCCACGGGTTCGCGTCCAGTTGGCAGACCCCGACTCCGGCCGATTTTGGTTTTTGTCGCAGCCTCCGACGAAGCTCATTCAAGTGCAACGGGATCGGTTTGTTATTAACTGGCGTAAACTTGATGACAATGATGTTTATCCGCGTTATGCGAAAGAAATAAGGCCCCGTTTCGAAAAAGAATGGATGAGATTCAAAAAATTCGTCGCTGGGTTAGGAAAAAATTCCTTGACAGCGTGACGGTCCTGGGCTAGGTTTCAGCTACAACGCGACAGGTGGGGCGAGGCACTCAGTGCCAAGGCACGAAGTGCCGCTGTCTCGCGTATCAGTCCGCTTGACGCGCAAAAGCGCCGCTCCAGAGATGGGGCGGCGTTTTTGGTTCAGAGCGCGCGCTGCGGTCGCCTCCTGTAAGCTGGCTGTAGGAGGGCGCACCATGCGAAAGGCAATTTCTCTTGTCATAGCGAGCGCCTTGCTTCTAGGCGGCGTCTATATGGTCTTCTTCGAGTTTCTGGAAGCGGCAGTGATCCGTGGATTCATACTTTTGGCTGCGGGGGTGATGATTGCCGCCGGCGGCAGTTGGCTTGTGGAAGACTTCATTCGTCCTCTGTGGCGCAAAGACACAGATCGACAGTGATGCCGACGGCCTCCAACTTGAGCGCGCAACACTAACCGTACATCGGTAAGTCGCTCCGAGCGCGGCGTTGTTGCCGAATGACCTTCCGACCTCAGGAGACGATGAGCGCATGGGCAAGCGCGCGCTGTTGGATGAGGCACGCGGGTAGGAGGCGGGTTGCCGCCGTGTTAGCCTTCTCTCGGGCATCGAACGAGGGAGGCATCCATGGCATTGCGGCTCACACCCCCGACCAAGAACATCTTCTATCTCTCGAGCACGCTGGCGATCATCGCGGTCGTGCTCTATTTGCTCGGCATGTTCGGCGTCCTTCCAGGCGGCTTTGCCGCGGTCGGCCAATACGCCTTCTGGGCCGCTTTCCTCGCCTGGGTGGCGATGACCGCGGGCGTCTGCATGAAGGGCGTCTAGCCCTCGGCGCATCGCCGAAGCAAAAACGAAAGACAACAAGATGCTGCAACGCTTTGGCGAGATGCTGCCGGAGCGCGAGGTCAAGTTCGCGCCCGTCGATCTCAAGTCGGTCGAGGCCGACGGCACGTTCTCAGGCTATGCCAGCCTGTTCGGCGCGGTCGATCTCGGCCAGGACCTGGTCATGCCCGGCGCCTTCGGCGACAGCTTCAAGGCGCGCGGCGTGCGCGGCGTGAAGCTCCTGTTCCAGCACGACCCGGACGAGCCGATCGGGGTGTGGCTCGAGCTCGCCGAGGATGCGCGCGGGCTCTTCGCGCGCGGCCGGCTGATGCCGGAGGTGACGCGGGCGCGTGAAGTGTTGAGCTTGATGCGCGCCGGCGCGCTCGACGGTCTCTCCATCGGCTTCCGCACGGTGCAAGGCCGCACCTATCCGAAGTCGGGCGTGCGCCGTCTCGACAAGATCGATCTGTGGGAGATCTCCGTCGTCACCTTCCCCATGCTGCCCGACGCGCGGGTGAGCACGGTGAAACGGCGGCCAGAGCGGGTCGGGCGCGCGCTTGGGTCGGAGGCCGAGGCTGCGCAGCCTCGCCGCCAAGTTCCGCCGTGGCGCGCGGGTGCTTCGCGCACGCTAAGCTAAAGCGCGTTACAATCGTGTTCTCGCTTGGGCATAGGTCATTTGCAGCGGAGGCATAGGCGAATGCTCGATTTCAAAGACAAGGTCGTTTTGATCACCGGCGCCGCGCAGGGCTTCGGCCGCGTTCTGGCAAACGCTTTCGCCGCGCGTGGCGCGAAGCTCGCGCTATGCGACATCAACGACGACGGCGGCGCGGAGACGCTCGCCCAAGTCAAGGCGCAAGGTGCGGACGGCTTCTACCGCCACGCCGACATCTCGGTAGGAGTCAGATGTGGAAGCGTTCGTGGCGGCGACCGTCGCGCGCTTCGGGCGGCTCGACGTCGCCGTCAACAACGCGTCCAAGGAGATCTCCGGCCCGACCCTCGACCTGCCGTCGGAGGATTTCGACACGGTGATCGACACCAATCTGAAGGGCACCTATTACTGCCTGAAGCACGAGGTCGCGCAGATGCGGAAGACCGGTGGCGGCGCGATCGTCAACCAGGCCTCGGTCACCAGCAGCATCACCGGCGTGCCCGACAACGGCATTTACGCCGCGACCAAGGGCGGCATCATCGCCCTGACCAAGTCCGCCGCGCTCCAGGTGGCGGCGGAGAACATCTCGATCAACGCCATCGCGTCCTGCGCCTTCGACATACCCGACGACATGTTCCTGCGCTGGATCGACGATCATCATGTGAGCCGCAAGGACGCAGAAGGCTGGTTTCCGATTAAGCGCCTCGGGCGGCCGGAGGAGATCGCCGCGGCCACGCTCTATCTCGCCTCCGACGAGGCCCGCTTCGTGGTCGGCACGGTGTTGACCATCGACGGCGGTTTCACCGCGCAATAGGCGCCGCCGCGCGCGGGTGCTGCGGCACGGTAATTTGACATCGAGTGGGGGAGGGCGTCGCCGTTGACGCCGACGCCCATTCGGTGAGTTAAAAGCCCGGCATCGTCACGGCAGTTGCGCGATCCCTATTCCGCCAAGCCCTACGTCCTGCTCTACACGACCAAGCGGGTCGGCGGCGGCGTGCAGGACTTCGACGCCATCAAGCTCTTGAAGTTCGGCACGTCGTAGGGGCTAGCCCCAAAGCCTTAAAGCCTGGCCAGGCCGGCGGCCGCACGTGCGCCCCTCCCACGCGGTGCGGCCGCCACTTTCTTCGAGGCGTTGGCCAGGCTGCGTGACCGCTAGTACTTTTTCAGGGTCTTGTTCGCAGGCGCCAGGTCCGGAAGGTGCTTCTTGCCTCCCGAGGTGCCCGTGGCGGCTTTCAGCTTCTGTGTGCAGGTGCAGGTGTTGTTGTCGTTGTTGCAGCTTCCACCCGTATCCTTGCAGAGATGCGTGAACATCGTGTTGCAGTCCTTGTCCCCGCTGCAGTTGCAGTGACCGCCGGCGCAGTGAATTTCGGCGCGGACAGGTGGGCTTGCGAAGAGCATGAGAACGATCGCGGCAAGCAGTGCAGTGGGAATTTTAAACGATGGCCAGTTGGACTTGCTCATTTCCGTAGTCCTCAAGGTTGAGTTCCTGATAGGCCCTCGGCGACGGGCGAGAATAGCAGACGGCGCGCACGCGGTCGCGTTCGATGTCGTGGACCGATCAAGGTTCGCTTAATCGGCCGCGCACCCGCGTGTTCCACATCCTCGCGGCGATCGACGAGGACGAGCGGCGGCGCTGGCTCAGATGCCTGTGCGAGGAGCGGGATCTATGATGACGGTTTCGGTCCGGGGGCTTACGGCCTTGCGGCGCAAGCTTGAGGCCAGGGTTGCCGCGCGCTCAAGACACGGCGCGGGAGGCGGAGACGCTTGCGCGGGACGCCGCGCGCGGGGCGCCTGGGGACCTCGGGCGGACGGTCGAGGTCAGGGACATGAGCCACGGGAGCCGAATAGCCTACGCCGTCGGCACCGCTCTCCCGGCCGGGCGTTTCGTCGAGTACGGCACGGGGCGGCAACCCGCGAACCCCTGGCTTTGGCCGGTTTTTCGGGCGCGTTTACCCCGCATTAAGCAAACTCTCAGAGATAGTTTGAGCGCGTCTTTCAAGCGTCCGCAAAGCGGGGTCTGATCTCGTATTAGTGATGGGGTGGGGCTTTGCGTTCGGTGTTTCGGCACCTACATGTTGGTTAATGAACGTTAATGGAGATCTGCCATGACTGCCTCAAGTTGGGCCCTCCAGAGCAGCATCTTCCAGGCTCTGGCGAACTCCCCCGAGCTGACGTCGCTTCTTGGCGGCGAACGCATCTACAGCAACCCGCCGCCTGCGGCGCAGTTTCCCTTCATCACCCTCGGGCAGACCGTGAACCTCGACTGGAGCACGGGCACCGAGGACGGAACCGAGCACAGCCTCACGCTGCATGTGTGGTCGCGCGCCGACAGCGCGGCCGAGGTGCACGAGATCATCGAGGTCATCCGCATGGTGCTGCACAATCAGCCGCTCACGCTGGACGACCACTATCTCGTCAACCTCCGCCACGAGTTCACCGAGGCGCGGATCGATCCCGATGGGGAGACCTTGCACGGCATCGTGCGCTATCGCGCCGTGACCGAGCCGGAGCAGCAGGCTGCGGCCTAAGGGACGTCAGCATTTTCGTTACGATGCGGCCAAGCGCGCGTGCTCAAGGACTCGCGTGGATAGGCCTTGCTGCGCTATAGGGGCTTCGCGAAAAGCGTAAGAGGAGCCCCGATGACGCTGTGGACCAAGCTCAAGGATCTCGTTGAGGGCGTGGATAGCGGTGCGTCGCGCGCCGCCAATTTCCGCGAGGAGGAGCTGCGGTTGTCGGCCGGCGCGCTGCTCGTCACGGCGGGAGGTATCGACGGCAACTTCGATCCCAATGAGCGCCGCAAGGTCAAGGCACTGCTCAAGAAGCAGTTCGGCCTCGACGACAAGGAAACCCGGCAGCTGTTCGAGGCCGCCGAGGTGCGCGAGCGCGACGCGGTCGACCTTTACCGCTTCACCAGCGTTCTCTGCCGTGAGCTCGATCAGGACGGCCGCAAGCGCATCGTGGAGATGTTGTGGGAGGTGGTGCTGGCCGACGGCATCGTCGACGAGTTCGAAACGAACCTGGTGTGGCGGGTGGCCGAGCTGATCGGTGTGTCCACGCGCGACCGCGTCACCTTGCGCAAGATGGTCGAGGCCCGCGCGCTGGGCTGAGGCTGCGGCTCAAAACACGATGCGATGTTGGCGAGGGCGGCTTTTGGCCGCCCTTTTTGTTTGTCTCAAAGACATGAGGACTTCATGATGAAGGTCGCCAGCCGCTCCGACCGCAACGACGGCGGGAGGCTTAGCTAACCGCTAGGGCTTGGAAGGTTTCTCGGGCTCGTGCGGCGTCTCTGGCGCAGCGGTCTGTTCCGGCTCGGGGCATTTCGCCGGCTCGGGTTCCGGCTTCGGCGGGGGCGGCGGCTCCTGCGGTGTGGGGAAGTCGTGCAGATCGGCGGCAGCTTCCGGATATTTCGCGGCCAACTCTTCGACATCGCCGAGCTCGACGTCGCGCGTGGGGTCCACGCCCGGCCATTCGGTGCTGCCGCCTAAGAACCAGCGGCGGTGGCCGGTGATGCGCGCGGTGTGGAACGTGCCGCCGGGAATGAAGAGCTGCACGAGCTGCCCGCCGACGACGTTCGGGCCGACGACGACGAGCTCGCTGGTGCCGCTCTCGTAGAGCAGCAGCACCTCGATCGGGTCGCCGCCGTAATAGTGATAGAGCTGATCGTTCATGATGCGGTGAAGCTTCACCGGCGCTTCCGGCGTCACCATGAAGAACAGCGCGGTGCCGACCGGGCGCCCCGTCTCGAAGGGCGCAGGCAGGCCGCCCGGGGCGATCGAGAGCGCGCCCTTATAGGTTTCGCGCACGTAGCCGCAAGTTTGGTTGGGCTCGAGCTCTAAGACTTTGCGGATCTGAGCCGCGGTGACATCGGAGGGCATGGGCTTACCGGGGTTCACCAAGGGGGTAGCGGGCGCATCGGGCGAGAAGACCGGCTCCGCGCCGGTCTCCGGGTCCGGCATTGGCCCGATGGTCGGCGTCGGCTCCTCGGCCTTGGCCACACGTGCCGACAGGACCGCGGCGCCGGCGAGGCTCGCACTTTTCAGAAATTTGCGGCGGCCGATCGGTGCCTTGTTCTCAGGCATGCGATTCTCCTTGGAGCCGCCTCTCATACCACAAACGTCCCAAACCAATTCTGTCGATGACCGTCACATGATCGAACACGAGACAATCGTTGCGGCGCTCGGCGCGAAGGTGGACGATGCCGCCGCCGGCAAGGGGGGCAAGTCTGCCCGGCAGAAGTGAGCCCGGGCAACCGTTCATGCGTCGTTCATGGCCGCTCCGTTAGGGTCGCCCCCAAGTAAGGATATTGGGACTGAGACGATGTGTCGGGTGCTGAAGCGGACTGCCATTGGGGCGCTGGCCGCGGTCATGTTGATTGCGGCGGGGCTACCCGCCGAGGCGGGATGCGTGCCGTGGAATTCGGCCGGCGCGCTTATCGCGCAGAACGGGCTCGTTCCCGGCAACAGACTCGTTGCCATGGTCCAGTCCAGGACCGGCGGTAAGGTGATCTCCGCGACGCTATGCCAAAACGGGAACAACTTCGTCTATCGGGTCAGCGTGCTGGGGAAGACGGGCGCGGTGACGAATCTGACCGTTAACGCCCGTACGGGGCAGTTCTAGGAGGGCGCGGAAGGCGCGCCCAACGGAAGGGAGGACAAGCATTTTGCGGCTTCTCGTCGTCGAGGACGATCCGGATCTCAACCGCCAGCTCGTGACCGCGCTCGGCGAGGCGGGCTACGCTGTGGACACCGCATTCGACGGCGAGGAGGGCCACTTCCTCGGCGATACCGAGCCTTACGACGCGGTGGTGCTCGATCTCGGCCTGCCGAAGAAGGACGGCTTGAGCGTGCTCGAGCAGTGGCGGCGCGACGACCGCACGATGCCGGTTCTGATCCTCACGGCGCGCGAGCGCTGGAGCGACAAGGTCGCCGGCATGGATGCGGGTGCCGACGACTACGTGGCCAAGCCCTTCCACATGGAAGAGGTTCTGGCGCGGCTTCGCGCGTTGCTGCGGCGTTCGGCAGGCCACGCCCACAACGAGATGGAGTGCGGCCCGCTCCGCCTCGATACCAAGACCGCAAGGGTTACCGTCGACGGTCAGGCGATAAAGCTGACGTCGCACGAGTACCGGGTGCTCCATTACCTCATGATGCACCGCGAGCGCGTGGTCTCACGCACTGAGCTCGTCGAACATCTCTACGAACAGGATTTCGACCGCGACTCGAACACGGTCGAGGTGTTCATCGGGCGGCTGCGCAAGAAACTTCCTATCGATCTTATCAAGACCGTCCGGGGGCTAGGCTACCGCCTTACGGACAACGAAGATGGGGCGTAAATCTCTCGCCTTCAGGCTGTTCGCCTCGGCTGCGGCGTGGACCCTCGTGGTCATCCCCGTCGCGGCCATCCTCCTTGTCTCCCTCTATCGCGAGGCCGTCGAACGTAATTTCGACGCGCGCCTCAACGTCTATATGACGAGCCTCGTGGCTTCGACCACGGGAGAGGGGACGCGTTCTCCCAAAGAGCCAGCCAATCTCGGCGATCCCATCTTTACCCTCCCCTTCTCGGGTTGGTATTGGCAGATCAAGCCGCTCAAGGGCGCCAAGCGTCCTCTCTATGTCTCCGACTCGCTGCTCGATCAGCAACTCGAGTTGCCAAGTCAGAACGGTGTTTCCCCCGACGACACGTTGACACGGCGGAGCTATGCGCCGGGACCTGACGGCCAGAACTTGCGCATTTTCGAGCGTGAGATCAGACCCGGCGGTCCCAACTCGAAGCCCTACTCCTACGCGGTGGCGGGCGATGCCGCCGAGATCGACGCGGATCTCGCCCAGTTCACCACCATGCTCATCCTGGCGCTCGCGCTGCTCGGGCTCGGCCTCGTCATCGCGACCTTCTTCCAGGTACGCTTCGGCCTGCTGCCCTTACGCGCGATTCGCCAGGATCTCGCCTCGATCCGCTCAGGCGATGCGGAAAGCCTCGAAGGCGAACTGCCCGACGAAATCCAGCCGCTCCAGCAAGAGCTGAATGCCCTGATCCAATCGAACCGCGACGTCGTCGAACGGGCCCGCACCCATGTCGGCAACTTGGCGCATGCGCTCAAGACGCCGCTCAGTGTGATCAGCAATGAGGCGCGCGCCCATAAGGGCGCGCTTGCCGATAAAGTGGTCGAGCAGGCGGAGATCATGCGCACCCAGATCACCCACCATCTCGACCGGGCGCGGGTTGCGGCGCGGTCGGGCGTGATCGGTGATCTGACGGAGGTTAAGCCCGTGCTCGATGCGCTAAAGCGGACGCTCGACCGCATTTACGGCGAGCGGGGCATCGCGCTGACCGTCCGCACAGCTCCGGGCTTGAAATTCCAGGGCGAGAAGCAGGACTTCGAGGAGATGGCCGGCAACCTGATGGACAATGCTTGCAAGTGGGCGAAAGCCCGGGTGGTGGTCGAGGCCAAGTCGGTGCCGGGGGCCAAGAGATTCACCGTGGCCGTGGACGACGACGGTCCTGGGCTGACGGAGCCGGAGCGCAAGCGGGCGATGAAGCGCGGGCAGCGCCTCGACGAGAGTAAGCCGGGCTCGGGGCTCGGGCTCTCCATCGTGGCCGACCTGGCACATCTTTATAAGGGGCGGTTCGAGCTCGAACCCTCGCCGGACGGGGGGTTGCGGGCCCGGCTAACCCTGCCTGCGGCTTGATTTTTCCCGGTTACGCCAGCGCAACCTATTTTAGCCAGATTTGTTATTCTTAAGGTCCATCAGGGACGCTAAACTTCAGCTACTCAGTCTCTCGCCGAGGACCGACTGGTTAACTCTGGGCTGAGGGGGATACCAATGAGAGTTAAGCGGATTATCGCGATTGCACTTGTGCCGCTGTTCCTTCCGGCCTGCGGACCCGGAAACAAGCAAGGAACGGGCACCATTGTCGGCGCTGTCGCCGGTGGCGCGGCCGGCGCGGCGATCGGGGGCAAGAACAACCGCATTCCCGGGATCGCCATCGGCGCGATGGCCGGTGGCCTGCTCGGCAACCTGATCGGTGCCGATATGGACGAGCGCGATCGCCAGCTAGCGGCAGCCGCGGAATACCGGGCCCTGGAGTACGGCCAGGCGGGCCAAGTCACCCCATGGAACAATCCGAACAATCAGCATCGCGGCCAGATCGTGCCAGGCAAGCCCTATCAGCAGGGTAGCTCGTATTGCCGGCCTTACACCCACACGATCTATGTCAGCGGCCAGCCGCAGACCGCCCGCGGCACGGCCTGCCGGGCGCCTGACGGCACCTGGAAGACAGTGAGTTAGCGGCTGTTTGCACGTGGTGGCGCCCAAGGCTTACCATTGCGGCGAATTAATCTTCGTCCGCCGGGTGGACCTTGCCCCGCTTAGCGCCTTTCCCTATGCCTAGCCTTCGTTTGGCTTCTAGAGGTTAGGGCCCCTCGTGCTGCTTTGGGTCATTCTCGCCGGTCTTACGGCGATCGTCCTGTTCTTCTTGCTGCGTCCGCTTGCCGGCGGCGACGGCCCTGCGCCCGAACGCGAGGCGTTCGACGCTGCCGTCTACCGCGACCAGCTCGAGGAGATCGAGAGCGACCGCGCGCGGGGCCTGATCGGCGACGCCGAGGCCGAGGCCGCGCGCCTCGAAGTGGCGCGCCGGCTGCTCGCGACCGACAGCAAGACGGCCGAAAGCGATGCCGCGCCGAAAGTCGCAAAACCCGCGCGCGCGGCGCTGATCGGCGTGGCGCTCGCGCTACCGCTTGCCGCGGTCAGCCTCTACCTCCTTTACGGCTCTCCCCGTCTTCCCGATCAGCCCCTTGCCGCGCGCCTGCAAGATCCGGCCGCCGAGACGAACATTGCGGCGCTGGTCGCCCGGGTGGAGGCGCGGCTTCGCGCGCATCCCGAGGAAGGCGAAGGTTGGGACGTGATCGCGCCCGTCTATTTGGGTGCGCGCCGTTATAGCGACGCGGCTGAAGCTTACCGGCAAGCCATTCTGTTGCTCGGGGCTTCGGCGCAGCGTCTTTCAGGCTATGGCCAGGCACTTGTCCTGGAGCAGGGCGGTTTGGTCAGCGACGCGGCGAAGCACGCGCTCGAGAAGGCGCTTGCGCTCGATGCCACGCTGGTCGAGCCGCGCATTCTCCTCGCCATCGCCAAGGAGCAGGACGGCAACTACGCGGACGCGATTACCGACTGGCGCGACCTGCTCGATAGGAAAGGCGGCAATGAGGCTTGGCGGGCGATGATCGAGAAGCGCATCGCCACAGCCGAGGCGCATCTTTCCGGCAATCCCATCGCCGAAACCGAGACGGCGCCGCCGAAGGGCGCGCCGGGGCCCAGTGCGGCCGACGTTGCTGCAGCGCAAAATATGAGCCCCGGGGACCGCCAGGCCATGATCGAAGGCATGGTGCAAAGGCTTGCAGGGCGGCTTGCGCAGCAGGGCGACGATCTGGCGGGTTGGCTTAGGCTGGTCCGCGCCTATACGGTGCTCGACCGCAAGGATGAAGCGCTTGCGGCACTGGCCCGCGCCAAGAGCCAGTTCGCCGGCAATACGCAAGCCATCGAGCAGCTCGACGCACTTGCGGCGGAGCTTGGATTGAAGTCATGACCCGGAAACAGCGCAGAGGCGTTCTGATCGGCACCTCACTTGTCGTGCTTGGGGTCGCCGTAGGGCTCGTGCTCTATGCCATGAGCGACTCCATCGTGTTCTTCTACAGCCCGAGCGATCTGACCGCGATGCAGGCAGCACCGGGCAAGCGCTTCCGCCTCGGCGGGCTCGTCGAGACGGGCAGTGTGGAGCGGGACGCAGGCACCACCGTCCGCTTTGTTGTCACCGACGGGGCGAAGACATTGCCGGTGACCTATACCGGCGTTCTGCCTGATCTCTTCCGCGAGGGGCAGGGCGTGGTCGCCGAAGGCACGCTCGAGCCCGATGGCGTGTTCCACGCCGACAATGTGCTCGCCAAACACGACGAGAAGTACATGCCGCCGGAGGTCGCCGCGAAGTTGAAGAAACAAGGCGTGTGGCGGGGCGAGGCCAGCGGGCCTTCGCCGAATGCGACCAACTAGGTGGGTATGAAAGGATGATCGCCGAGACCGGCCATTACGCGCTGATCCTCGCCCTCGGCGTTGCCATCGTGCAGATGGTGCTGCCGGTGATCGGCACGCGCTATCGCGATCCGCAACTCACGGCGATCGCCGTGCCCGCCGCGCAACTCGAGTTCATCCTCGTCGCCATTGCCTTCTTCGCCCTGATGACGGCCTACGTCACCTCGGATTTCTCCGTGTTGAATGTCTGGCAGAACTCCGCTGCGGCGAAGCCGATGCTCTACAAGATCTCCGGCGTGTGGGGGAACCACGAGGGCTCGATGATCCTCTGGGTGCTGATCCTCACGCTGTTCGGCGCGGCGGTCGCGACGTTCGGCACCAATTTGCCGCGCCAGCTGCAGGCCAATGTGCTCGCGGTGCAGGGATCGATCGCAGTGGCATTCCTGCTGTTTATCGTCATCACGTCGAATCCCTTCATCAGACTCAACCCGGCGCCGTTCGACGGGCAGGGGATGAACCCCGTGCTGCAGGATCCTGCGCTCGCCTTCCACCCGCCGTTCCTCTATGCGGGCTATGTCGGCTTCTCCATGGCGTTCTCCTTCGCCGTCGCCGCGTTGATCGACGGGCGTATCGACGCCGCGTGGGCGCGCTGGGTCAGGCCGTGGACGCTGGCCGCCTGGATGTGCCTCACCCTCGGCATCTCCATGGGCTCGTGGTGGGCTTACTACGAGCTCGGCTGGGGCGGCTTCTGGTTCTGGGACCCGGTCGAAAATGCCTCGTTCATGCCGTGGCTCGCCGGAACGGCGCTGCTTCACTCCTCGCTGGTGATGGAGAAGCGCGACGCGCTCAAAGTGTGGACGATCCTGCTCGCCATCATCACCTTCTCCTTGAGCCTTATGGGGACGTTCCTCGTGCGCTCCGGCGTGCTGACCTCGGTGCACGCCTTTGCCGTCGATCCGGCGCGCGGTGTGTTCATCCTCGCCATCATGGGCGTGTTCATCGGCGGCGCCTTCGCGCTGTTCGCGTGGCGCGCACCGCTCCTGTCGCAAGGCGGGTTGTTCGCGCCGATCAGCCGCGAGGGGAGCCTCGTTCTCAATAATCTCCTGCTGACGGTAGCCTGTGCGGCGGTGTTGGTCGGCACGCTCTACCCGCTCGCGCTCGAAGCGCTCACCGGAGACAAGATCTCGGTCGGGGCGCCGTTCTTCAATCTCACCTTCGGGCCGCTGATCGTCGCGCTGCTCATCGTGGTTCCCTTTGGGCCACTGCTCGCCTGGAAGCGTGGCGACCTCCTCGCTGCGGCGCAGCGGCTCATGGCTGCCGCCATTGTTGCCCTTCTGGTCATGGTGGTCGTGCTTGCCTTCATGCAAAAGGGTCCATGGCTCGCCCCGCTCGGCATCGGGCTTGGGGTGTGGCTCCTCCTCGGCGCCGTCACCGACATCGCCAATCGCGTGAAGCTATTCGAAGCCGCATCGGGGGAAGCGTGGCGCCGCGCGCGTAATTTGCCGCGGGCCGCTTATGGCGGCGCGCTCGCTCATGCCGGACTTGGCCTCGTGGTCATCGGCATCGTCGCCACCACGGCGTGGCGCGCGGAACGGATCGAAGCGCTCGCGCCAGGTCAGACCCTCGACATCGCCGGCTACCAGCTGCTGTTCGAAGGCGTGGAGCCGCGCCAAGGGCCCAACTACCGCGCGCGCGTCGGCATGTTCAAGGTCACCCGTGGCGGAAGCCCGGTAACGGAGCTCATGCCGTCGAAACGCGAATTTATCGTGGAGAAGAACGCCACCACCGAGTCCGCCATTCACGTCAGCTGGCGTGGCGATCTCTACGTCGTGCTGGGCGATCAGCTGAAGAATGGAGCCTATAGCGTCAGGGTCTATTTCAATCCTCTGGTTCGCCTGATCTGGCTCGGCGGTCTCGTCATGTTCTTTGGTGGCGGCGTGTCGCTGTCGGACCGCCGCTTGCGGGTCGGCGCGCCCAAACGAGCACGCGCCAAGGCTGAGGCGGCGGCTGCAGGGAAGTGACGATGGCCGCGCGCTCTTCTCTCAGGGCTTGGCTCTTTTCTCTGGCGATCGTGCTTTCGGTCGCGAGCCCTGCATTGGCCGTCCAGCCCGACGAGATGCTGCAAGATCCAGCGCTGGAAGCGCGGGCGCGGGCGCTGTCGGAAGGCTTGCGTTGCCTCGTCTGCCAGAACCAGTCGATCGACGATTCTGATGCGCCGCTCGCCAAGGACTTGCGGATCCTCGTGCGCGAAAGGCTGAAAGCGGGCGACAGCGATCAGGAGATCATCGATTTCATCGTCTCGCGCTATGGGGAGTTCGTGCTGCTCAAGCCGCGGTTCTCCCCGCATACCTGGCTCTTGTGGCTCGCCACGCCGCTCGTCTTGTTGGCTGCGATCGCCACCATCGTATACGGCTATCGGCGGCGCGAATTGGTCGCCGAGGCGCCGAGGCCGTTGACCGCGAGCGAGAAACGCCGCCTGAAGAAGCTCGTGGGTGAGAGCTGATCTCAAGGCGCGCTGAGGGGTCAAAACCCTTTGAAATCCGGGCCGTTCGCGGCGGTGAACCTTACTGAAATTTAATGCCGTCGAAACCGCGGCGTAATCGGTGAAGGCCTATATCTAGACCCCTAGATATTTGCCGCTTCATACGGGGCAAAACCATCAACGAGATTCCTACATCTCAGGAGAGAGGTGACCAATGAGAACTGACCAGAGCCCTGCTGCGAACGAGAGCCCGCGGTTGCGGAGGTTGACCCGCAAGCCCGCGCTCCTCGCCGCTGCTGCCCTGATTGCCACGGGCGCATTGGGACTGACGCTCGGCACGGACGTGCCGTTCGCCGCGGCTGAGACCCCGCAGACGACGCAGACTGTTCAGACGCCTTACGGCAGCGCGCCGATTTCCTTCGCCGATCTGGTGGCCAGGGTCAGCCCGGCGGTGGTCAGCATCAACGTCAAGGGCGAGATGAAGGTCGCGGATAACAACGACGCAATCCCCGGCATGCCTGACCTGCCGGAGGACAGTCCGCTCTACGACTTCTTCAAGCAGTTCCGGAAAGGTATGCCGCAGCATCCCTCGAAGCCGCACCCGAGCCTTGCCCAAGGCTCCGGCTTCTTCATCTCGGACGACGGCTACATCGTGACGAACAACCACGTGATCGAGGATGCCGAGGACATCTCGGTGACGATGGAGGACGGTGAGAAGTACGAGGCCAAGCTCGTCGGCACCGATCCGCGCACCGACGTCGCGTTGATCAAGGTGACCAACGCGAAGGGCAAGACGTTCCCCTATGTGAAGTTCTCCCAGAAGGACCCGCGGGTCGGCGACTGGGTGCTCGCGGTGGGCAATCCCTTTGGGCTGGGCGGCACGGTGACGGCCGGTATCATCTCGGCGCATAACCGCGACATCGGCTCCGGTCCTTACGACTACCTCCAGATCGACGCGGCGGTGAACCGCGGCAACTCTGGCGGTCCGAGCTTCGACCTCGACGGCAACGTAATCGGCGTGAACACCGCCATCTTCTCGCCTTCGGGCGGCAATGTCGGCATCGCCTTTGCCGTGCCGGCGGCGCTCGTCCAGGAGGTGGTCGGCGAGCTTAAGAGCCACGGTACCGTCGATCGCGGTTGGCTTGGCGTCGTCATCCAGAACGTGAACGGCGACATCGCCGACTCGATCGGTCTCAAGGAGGCCAAGGGCGCCATGATCACCAAGGTGACCGAGGACGGCCCTGCGGCGAAACAGGACATCAAGGCCGGAGACGTGATCGTCGCGGTGAACGACGATGAGGTCGAAGATTCGCGTGACCTCGCCCGCAAGATCGCCGAGCTCGAGCCCGACTCGAAGGTCAAGCTGTCTATCGTCCGCTATGGCGACAAGCGCGAGGTCGACATGAAGCTCGGCGCTTTCCCCAGCGCCAAGAAGCTCGCGGCGCTCGAGCAGGACGAGCCTGCTGCCGATCAGGCCGAGCAGATGAAGGACCTCGGCCTGTCGCTTGCTCCGGCGGCGAAGATTCCCGGTGCAGGTGAAGAGGGCGTGGTGATCACCGAAGTCGATCCTTCGAGCGACGCCGCCGACAAGGGCCTCAAGCCTGGCGACGTCATCCTTCAGGTCGCGGGTGTCGACGTGTCCAAGCCGGACGACGTCGCCGCCGGGATCAAGAAGGCGATGGAAGGAACCAAGACGGACAAGGATACCGTCAAGGTCCTGATGCAGGTTAAGACCGGCGACCAGACGCGCTTCGTGGCGCTTTCGCTGAAGAAGGCTTAAAACAGCCTTCTAACGCCGGAGGGCGGCGCGGTTTCCCCCCGACTGCGCCGCCCGCCCCTTTATCCAGCTACGACTGAGACAGCGTTGTCAGGGAGGCCCGCCGATATGCGCGTTCTGGTGATCGAGGATGATCAGGAGACCGCGGCCTTCCTCAAGCGAGCGCTGAAGGAATTGGGCCATGTCGCCGAGTATGCGGCGGACGGCCAGGCCGGGCTCGATCTCGCCAGGACCAATGCTTACGACGTCTTGATCGTCGACCGTATGCTGCCGAAATGCGACGGGCTCGGCGTGATCAAGGCGCTTCGGACCGAGGAGATCAGGACGCCGGCTCTGATCCTCTCCGCGCTCGGCGAGGTCGACGACCGGGTCAAGGGTCTACGTGCCGGCGGCGACGACTACCTCACCAAGCCCTATGCCTTCAGCGAGCTGCTTGCGCGCATCGAGGCACTGGCCCGGCGCACCTCGCCGGAGGAGGGCTCGACGCGTTTCGTCGTGGGCGATCTCGTGCTCGACCGGCTGTCGCACAAGGTGACGCGCGCCGGCGAAGCTATTATGTTGCAGCCCCGTGAGTTCCGGCTGCTCGAATATCTTATGAAGCATGCGGGCCAAGTGGTGACCCGGACCATGCTGCTCGAGAACGTATGGGACTATCACTTCGACCCGCAGACCAATGTTATCGATGTCCACATCTCGCGGCTCCGGTCCAAGATCGACAAGAACTTCGCCAACCCCCTCCTGCACACGGTCCGTGGCGCCGGTTACACCATCCGTGACAGCGCTCACTAAGCTCTTCCGGACCACCACCTTTCGTCTGTCGCTGACCTATCTTGCGCTGTTCAGCGCGGCGGCGATCGTGGCCATCTTCTACATCTATTGGAACACGACGGTCCTGCTCTCGCGGCAGCTCAATCAGACCATCGATGCGGAGTTGAAGGGGCTCGCCGAGCAGTATCGCGGCGGCGGCCTCGATCAGCTCGTCCGCATCGTCGCCGAGCGCAGTCAAACGCCGGGCAACAGCCTCTATCTCGTCGCCGACAAAGAGGGGACGCAACTTGCCGGCAATCTCAGCGCGGTGTCACCGCAGCTTTGGGATAGCCTGGGGCCGGTCGAGTTCGTGTATAGCCGGCCGGCGCCCGGCGGCGTCGAACGGCGCCTCGCCTTCGCCAATGTGTTCCGCCTGCCGGGCGGCTACAGGCTGATCGTCGGCCGCGACATCGAGGACCGAAGGGAACTTTCGCGCCTGATCCGTACCACCATGCTGTGGGGGCTCGGTGTCATGGCGATCGTCGGCATTGGCGGCGGGTATTGGGTGAGCCGCAGGCTGCTCGCCAGGATCGACAATCTCTCGGCCACGACCCGCACGATCATGGAAGGCGATCTGGCGGGCCGCTTGCCGGTGAGCGGCTCGGGCGACGAGCTCGACCGCCTGGCGCAAAGCCTCAATCTCATGTTGGCTCGCATCGAGCAGCTCATGGCGGGCTTGCGCGAGGTCTCCGACAATATCGCCCACGACCTCAAGACGCCGTTGAACCGCTTGCGGAACCGGGTCGAGGAGGCGCTGCGCGAACCGTATGACGAGGCGGCGAATCGCGAGACGCTGGAGCGAACCATCGAGGAGGCCGACGGCCTCATCAAGACGTTCAATGCGCTGCTCTCCATCGCGCGGCTCGAGGCGGGGGCCGGCGGCGAGAACCGCGAGAAGCTCGACCTCGCGGCACTGGTGAGCGATGTCGCCGAGCTTTACGAGCCGGTGGCGGAGGAGCGCGGCATCGCGCTGAAAGCCGAGGCCTCGACGCCCATCGTCATCCACGGCGACCGGCAGCTCCTCGGCCAAGCCATCACCAATCTCATCGACAATGCGCTCAAATATGGTGCGCCGACGGCTGAGGGCGGCAATGGCTGGGCGCCGGAGGTGGGTGTGCGCGCGGAAACTCATGACGGGGTGGCGGAGATCATCGTCACCGACCGGGGCCCCGGCGTACCCGCCGCCGAGCGGGAACGGGTTCTGGCGCGTTTCGTTCGGCTCGAGGCGAGCCGGTCGGAGCCGGGCAGCGGGCTCGGCTTGAGCCTTGTCGCGGCGGTGGCAAGGTTGCATGGTGGCAGCTTGAGGCTCGAGGACAACGAACCCGGCCTCCGCGTCGTCCTCACCCTGCCCATGGAGGGGGACGTGCTCGTCAACGGGACGGTGCCTGAGCCGCCCACGGGAGCAGAGCTGAGACCCACGTGACGGCGTTCGCCGACCGCATCACCGAGCTTCCCCAGATCTACGACGCGGCCCGCGGGGCCGACGTTCTTGCCGGTGTATTGCAGGCCTTGGGCGACGTGCCCGCGCTTGCGCCGGCCGCCCGACTGGCCGCAGCGCCGAAGACAAAGGCGCTACTCGAAGCCGTGTTCTCGGGCGCGCCCTATCTCGCCGCGCTTGCCCAACGCTCTCCCCAGCTCCTTGCTGATTGTCTCGTGCGCGATCCCGACACGCATCTTACCGAGGCACGTGCCGCGCTTGCCGTGGATATGGCGAAGGCACCGGGCGCGAAAGAGGCCATGGTGCTCTTGCGGCAGTTCAAGCATCGCACGGCGCTACTCATCGGACTGGCCGATCTCGGTGGCGTGTGGCCGACGGAAGTGACGCTCAAGGCGCTGAGCGAGGCGGCTGACGCCACCCTGCAAGAGGCGGTCGCCTTTCTGTTCCGCAAAGCGCGCGAGGCGGGGCAGGTCTCCTCGGTTGAGGAAGCGCCCGGCTATTTCGTCATCGCCATGGGCAAGCTCGGGGCGATGGAGCTCAACTATTCGAGCGATATCGACTTCATGGTGTTCTACGATGCCGAGCGGGCGGGGCTTGCTGCGGATGTGGAACCGTCCACCTTCTTCGTCCGCCTGACGCGGGATCTGGTGCGGCTCGTGCAGGAGCACACGGCCGATGGCTATGCCTACCGCACCGATTTGCGATTGCGACCCGATCCGGGCGCGACGCAGATCGCGCTCTCCACCGACGCGGGCCTCACCTATTACGAGAGCTTCGGCCAGAACTGGGAGCGGGCGGCGCTGATCAAGGCGCGGATCGTGGCCGGCGACATCGCGCTGGGCGAGGAGTTCCTGGAACAGCTCTCACCCTTTATCTGGCGCAAATATCTCGACTTCGCCGCGGTCGCCGACATCCACGCCATGAAGCGGCGCGTGCATGCCTTTAAGGGCCACGGCGCCATCGCCGTGGAAGGCCACGACATCAAGCTCGGCCGCGGCGGCATCCGCGACATCGAGTTCTTCGCCCAGACTCAGCAGCTGATCACCGGAGGGCGACACCCTGAGCTTCGGACGCGCGGCACGATCGCGACGCTGGAGCGGCTTGCGGACGGGGGCTGGATCGAGAAGACGGCGGCGGACGATCTAACTCGTGCCTATCTCTTCCTGCGCCGGGTCGAGAACCGGCTGCAAATGGTGGGGGATCAGCAGACCCATATCATCCCTGGCGACCGGGCGGAGCTCGACCGCATCGCTAGGCTTTCCGGGTTCGAAGACACCGATGCGTTCGGCGATGCGCTGATCGCACAGTTCAAAGTGGTCGAGACCCATTACGGCGCGCTGTTCGAGAAGATTCCCGAGCCGGCGACGGAAGTGCCCGGCATCGTGGTTGCTGATGAGAGCGATCCGGGGGCGCTCGCCGCGCTGGAACGGCTCGGCTTCAACAATCCGATCGCCACGGTTGCCGCCATCCGCGCTTGGCAGTCGGGGCGCTACGCGTCGACACGAAGTGCAAAGTCACGGGAACGGCTGACCGAATTCCTGCCGCTTCTGCTCGATGCCTTCGGCCGTACCGCTGAGCCAGACCTTGCGCTCGCCACCTTCGACAAGGTGATCGCTAGCATGCCGGCCGGCTTGCAGCTCTTCTCGCTGCTCGCGGCCAATCCGAGTCTGTTGCGTCTCGTCGCCGACATTATGGGGACGGCGCCTCGGCTCGCCCGTATCATCGCGCGGCGTCCCAAGCTTCTCGATGCCGTGCTCGATCCGGGATTCTTCGGTGCGGTGCCGTCGGCGGTGAAGCTCAAGGAGCTGGTCGCCAATGCCATTGCCCAAGCGAGCGATTATCAGGACGCCCTCGACCGGGCGCGCATCGTCGGCCGCGAGCAAGGCTTTCTGATCGGGGTCCGGGTGATATCGGGCACGATTTCGGCGCGGCAGGCGGGTGCGGCCTATGCGGGCCTTGCCGAGACTCTGATCGCGGCACTTTCCGACCGTGTGGGCGATCAGCTCGTCTCCCAATACGGACATATGCGGGGCGGCGGGGCGGCGGTGGTCGCCATGGGCAAGCTCGGCGGGAGCGAGATGACGGCGGCGTCCGATCTCGATCTCATCACCGTTTACGATTTCGACGGCGACGACGCGCAGTCCGACGGCGAAAAGAGCCTGTCGGGCACGCAGTACTACACCCGCTTCACCCAGCGGCTGATCGCGGCGCTCTCGGCCCAAACCGCCGAAGGCGCGCTCTATGAAGTGGACATGCGGCTCAGGCCCTCCGGCAGCCAGGGTCCAGTGGCGACCAGGCTCTCGAGCTTCATCGACTATCAGACGAGCTCGGCGTGGACCTGGGAGCATTTGGCGCTGACCCGCGCCCGGGCGGTGGCCGGGCCTGCGGCGCTCCGCAAGGCAATCAACGACACGATCAGGGCGGTGCTGACGCGGCCGCGCGACCGGGCGGCGGTGGCCGAAGAGGTCAAGGTCATGCGGGCCAAGATCGCCGACGAGAAGGGCACGGAGGATATCTGGGACCTGAAGCAGGTACGGGGCGGGTTGATCGATCTCGAGTTCATCGCCCAGTTCCTGCAAATCGTGAGCGCCGCCGAGCATCCGGACATTCTCGACCAGAACACGGAGATGGCGCTCACCAAGCTCTCTGCCGCAGGGGTGCTGACGCCCGGCGATGCCGAAATCCTGATCCCTGCGGCGCGCCTCTGTCACACGCTGACGCAAGTCTTGCGGCTCTGTCTCGACAAGCCGTTCGCCGCGGCCGAAGCGCCGCTCGCGTTGCGCGATCTACTGGCACGCGCCTCCGACATGCCGGACTTCGATACGCTGGAGGCGACGCTCAAAGACACGCTCGCCGCCGTGCACGAGGCGTTCGACCACATCGTCGCGTGAGGCGGAGGGCGGCTAGGCGCTCTTTGCGAGCGGCTCTTCGTCGGCGGGGGTGACGGCGCGCGTGGGCAGGATGCAGGTCACGGTCGTGCCCTGACCCTCGCGGCTCTTAATGTTGAACGAGCCGCCGTGGAGCTCGATCAGAGCGCGGGAGATGGCGAGACCGAGTCCGCTTCCCTGGTGGCTCTTGGTGAACTGGTTCTCGACCTGCTCGAAGGGCCGGCCGAGCTTGGCGATGTCGCCGTCGGCGATGCCGATGCCGGTGTCCTTGATGGCGATCTTCACTTGGCCGCGGATGCGGGACAGATGCACATCGACGCGGCCGCCGTCGCGGGTGAATTTGACGGCGTTCGACAGGAGATTGAGGAAGACCTGCTTGAGCGCGCGCCGGTCGGCCTCGATGTTGAGGCGGGCCGGGCCGTGACGCTCCAGGGTGATGTCGCGCTCGGCGGCGGTTTGACTCACCACCTTCATGCTGTCCTCGATGATGTCGGCCACGTCCACGTTGCTGGCGTCGAGGCTCATGCGTCCCGCCTCGATCTTCGACATGTCGAGGATGTCGTTGATGACCTCGAGCAGGTAGGCGCCGCTCGCGTAAATGTCGCGGGCATATTCCTGATATTTCGGATGGCCGAGCGGGCCGAACAGCGCTTGCTGCATCACCTCGGAGAAGCCGATCACGGCATTCAGAGGCGTGCGCAGCTCGTGGCTGATATTGGCGAGGAACTCGGACTTGGCGCGGTTCGCGGCCTCGGCGCGGTTCTTCTCCAGCGCGTATTTCTCAGCCAGATCGACAAGCTGCTGCTTCTGATGCTCCAGCTCGCGGCGTGAGAGCCTGAGCTCGGCGACACTGGCGCGGAGCTGCTGTTCGCTCTCGGCAAGCCGGGTCTGGCTTTCTTTCAGGACGGTGATGTCGGTGCCGACGCTGACATAGCCGCCGTCACGGGTGCGGCGCTCATTGATATGCAGCCAGCGGCCGTCCTCGATCTGCGCCTCGTAGGTGCGGGAATCGTTGGCATCCTTGCCGGCGACGGCGATGCGCTTGGAAACGATGGGCTCGGAAGCCGTCGCAATGACCTCGTCGTAGGAGCTGCCGGGCTGCACCATGTCGTCGCTGAGGCCATGGAACTGCTGATATTTGCTGTTGCACATGACCAGGCGGTTCTGGTTGTCCCACAGCACGAAGGCTTCGGAGATGTTCTCAACCGCGTCGCGCAGTCTGGCGTTGGCGTCTGCTGCGCCGGGGACTGCATCTTGGTCGGCGAGCACCGCCATACCGGTGAGGTAAGGCTCTTTATCGGTCAGACTGCGGGTGATGTGGCCGCGCAAGCGTATTGCCACCCAATGGCCGTCGGCGTGCCGCAGCCGGAAGCATTGATCGAAGAGGGAGATTCCCTCGCGAAGGTTGCGGTCGAGCTCCGCGCGCAGGTCGTCGTCAGGATGCAGCGCCTTAGTCAGGATGCCAAAGGGCATAGCGTTGGCGGACGGCTCCAAGCCGAGCAGGCGGTACATCGGCGCGGACCAGTGCACGTGGCCGCGCGCGAGGTTCCAACGCCAGACGCCGCAGCCGGGTAGAGCCTCGGTCAGCTCTTCGGTCAGGTCATCGTTCGCCTCGGGGGCCGTCGCGAACGGCACGAGGTACCACAGCCCGCCGGCGATCAGGGCCAGCACGAGGCCGGCGCAGACGAGCAGGGTAATTTCAACGACCGCATCTTCCCGCCAATCAGCCAGCGCACCGCTGATGGGCTGCACAAAGGCCATTTGCGCATCGGTCTGCGGCACGTTGCGCACGGTGACGATGGCATCGGTATCGTCGAGAAGGGTGATGCGCAGCACGCCCGCATCGGCGCCCATGATGGTCAGGGGCTGCTGCGGCCCGAGAATGGTGAGGAGATTGCCCTTATAGGGGCTGCCGATCGGCGCGCGGGCCTGGATATTGCCCTCGGCGTCGGCGAGGAGGGCGATGCGGCCATTGCGGGTTGCGCCGCGGGGCAGACTGCCGGCAAGGGCGCCCTGCCAATCGGTGGCGGAGCTTAGGGTCTCGGCCTTGAGATGGAGGGCGGTGACATCGGCGGTCAGGGCGAGTTGCCGCTCGGCGGATTGAAGGGCTGCCTGCCTGCCGTTGCCGATCTGGTAGGCAAAGCCCAAGAAGGCGATCGCCGCGAACCCGACGAGGAGAAACGGAACGAGGCGGCGTAGAACCTCGGCCGAGGGGAGATGGCGGTCGACGAGCGCCCGCGGGTCCTGCCAATGCAGCCCCGCGATAGAAAAGACTCCCTCGCCACGCGCAGATCGCGCCCGCGCCATTCGGTCCCCCTTACTTCTCGCGTCGTAGTCCCGGAGAAGTTGCCGCATCTCCGAATCGCTTCCGTCCATGGAATCGATGACGAACGCGTCTGTCCAGAGGAAACCTGTGGAAATTGGGTTAATAAGCCGTTGACAGCCTCCGCGACTTTAGGAGTCGCCCAGGGTCTTGGTGACGATCTCGTAGCTGTCGGTAGACAGTTTTTGGCTTACGAGATGCCCTAAGGCGGCCTTGGCGTGGGCTTGGCGCCCCGGTTCCAGCGTCCGCCAGCTCTCGAAGGCGCCGAGAAGGCGCGCGGCCACGTGCGGGTTGAAATGGTCGATTTCGAGCGCCTGGTCGGCCAAGAGCCGGTAGCCCTCGCCATCCGCGCGGTTGAAGCCCGAAGGATTGGCTTGCGCGAAAGAGCCGATGAGCGCGCGCACCCGGTTGGGATTCTTGAGCGAGAATTTCGGGTGGCCGAGAAGCGCCCGCACGATTTCCACGGAATCAGGGCGCGCCGCGCGGGCCTGCACGGCGAACCATTTGTCGAGAACGAGCGGCTCATCCTCCCAACGCGCATAGAAATCGTCGAGCACCGCGTCGCGGACCGGCGATTGCAGGTGAGACAGGATGGAGAGCGCGGCGATGGCATCGGTCATATTCGACGCCTCGCGGTATTGGCGCTCGGCGCGGGCGATCTCGTTTGGCCTCTCGGTTGCGACTAAGAGGTCGAGTGCGGCGTTGCGAAGAGCGCGCCGGCCTGCGCTTAGCGGATCCGGCGCGTAGGGGCCTTTCTCCGTGGCCGAGGCGTAGATCTCCGCCAGCGCATCGCCGATGATCTCGCCGATCTTGGCGCGCAAGGCATCGCGGGCAGCATGCACGGCGTCGGTATCGACGTTGCGCGCAAGCTCGCGTGCGATGTCGGATTCGCTCGGCAGCTTCAAGGCTTCGGCGCGATAGGCGGGCCCGAGCGTCTCGTCCCGAACGGTGGCAGCCAATGCCTGGGCGAGACGGTTCGCTTGCGTGCCTGTGACCGGTCCGAGATCGAGCCCGCTTCGCGCCGCCGTGGTCATCAGATTGGCGGCGTAGGCTTGGGCCGCCTGCCAGCGATTGAACGGATCGCTGTCATGCATCATCAGGAATTCGATCTGGTCGGGATCGAGGTTGGTGGTGAGGCGCACGGGCGCGGAGAAGTCGCGCAGAAGCGACGGCGTGGGCGGTGCCGGTACGTCGTGAAACTCGAAGACCTGCTCGCGCTCGGTCACTTCGAGGAGCCCGTCGGACAGGCTCGCGTCCCCATCGAGCTTGAGCGGCAGTTCATCGCCGTTCGCGCCGATCAGGCCGACCTTCAGCGGGATGAGCATGGGCTCCTTGCTGGCCTGCCCCGGGGTTGGCGGCACCACCTGGCTGACGTGAAGCCGTGCGGTTTTGGCGTGCGGGTCATAGTCGAGCGAACAGGCCAGTTCCGGCGTGCCGCTTTGGGTATACCATCGCATGAACTGCGTGAGGTCACGGCCCGAGACGTCGGCCATGGCGTCGACGAAGTTCTCGACCGTCGCCGCTTCGCCGTCATGGCGTTCGAAATAGAGGTCGAGGCCTTTGCGGAAGGTGTCGCGGCCGAGCAACGTCTGCAACATGCGACAGACCTCGGCGCCCTTCTCGTAGACCGTGGACGTGTAGAAGTTGTTGATCTCGATATAGGATCCCGGGCGCACGGGATGGGCGAGGGGGCCGGCGTCCTCGGGAAACTGATGCGTCTTCAACAGCCGCGCGGTGATGATGCGCTCCACGGGCCCCATGCGGACGTCCTCGGTGAACTCCTGATCGCGAAACACGGTCAGCCCTTCCTTCAGGCAGAGCTGGAACCAGTCGCGGCAGGTGACGCGGTCGCCGGTCCAATTGTGGAAATATTCGTGGGCGATGACGCTTTCGATCGAGGCGTAGTCGGCGTCGCTCGCCGTGTCGGGGCGCGCGAGCACGAGCTTGTCGTTGAAGATGTTGAGGCCCTTGTTCTCCATCGCGCCCATGTTGAAGTCGCTGACGGCGACGATGTTGAACACGTCGAGATCGTATTCGAGCCCGAAGCGTTCCTCGTCCCAGCGCATGGCGCGCTTCAGCGATTCCATGGCCCAGCCGCAGCGATCCTCCTTGCCGGGCTCTACGTAGATGGCGAGCGCCACTTTGCGGCCCGAGGCGGTGGTGAAAGTGTCATGGATCGACGCAAGGTCGCCGCCGACGAGCGCGAAGAGATAAGAGGGCTTGGGAAAGGGATCGTGCCACACGGCGTAGTGCCGGCCGGTGCCGGGGATGTCGCCGGTCTCGACCGGGTTGCCGTTCGACAGCAGCACCGGGGTGGTGGCGCGGTCGGCCTCGATCCGTACGGTGTAGACGGCGAGCACGTCGGGCCGGTCGATGAAATAGGTGATGCGGCGAAAGCCTTCCGGCTCGCACTGGGTGCAATAGGTGCCGCGGGAACGGTAGAGGCCGGAGAGCTCCATGTTGGCCTCCGGATCGCACAGCGTGACGACTTCCAAGGTGAAGGGCTGCGCAGGCACGCTGCCAATGGTCAACGCCCCCTCGGACAGCACATACTCACCGGGAGATAGATCTTTGCCGTCCAGGGCGACGCGCTCGAGCGTCAGAGCCTCGCCGTCGAGCACGAGCGGCTTTCCGCCCGTCGCCACTTTCGGGTTCGGGCGCATTCTGAGCTTTGAGGCGACCCGGGCTGCTTTCGGCGCGAGCTCCACGTCGAGCGCGACCTCCTCGATGAGATAATCGGGCGGCGCATAGTCCTTCAGGAACTTCGTTTGACGGCTAGAGTCGTTCATCGCGGCAACACCATCCTCTCAGCTCGCTCTTAGAGACCTAAGCGCGCGCTGCCAAGCCCGAACCTGCCTGTTTTCTGGGCCAAACCCTGAAACCGAGGGCCGCGTGGCGTGTTATCCTGGACAAGCCTCAAATAGGAGATGTCCAATGAGCGCAACCAGGACCGAGGCAGCATCCTCCCGCTCACGGCGGACGCCGCCGCAATCCTATCCGGCCGAGAAAGCGCGGCAGGGCGAAATCGTCCTCAAGACTAGACGGTCGCGGGCGATTTTCCTCACGGGGCTCGTGGGGGGTCTCGTGGTGCTGGCCGTGTTGGCGATTTATTTGGCAATTGTCAGCTAGGTACCAGCTAGGAGAACCGGAATGACTGGGACCAAAATGGAATCATCAACTTCGCTGCCGAGCCATCAGGTATCAGGGCGTGACTATCCGGGCGAGTGGGCCCGGGACGTCGAGCTTACCTTGGACAAAGAGCAGCGGCGCCTCACTTTTTACGGCTGGCTCTTCGGTGTCTTTGTCCTCGCCGTCGTGATCGTGGCGATCATCGGTGTCATCGGCGACAAGCCGCCGATCTAGACGCGTCGCCCATGCTGTGACTGAGAAGTTTCCGAGAGGTGGCCGGTTTACTCGCCGACTTCTTCGAGGATGCGGCGGGCGACCTGCGCGAGCTTGGTGAGATCGTCGCTCAGGTTCTCGGCCTCGCCATCGGTGTACTGCACGAACTCCTCGAGGAGCTTCACGAAGACCGGGGCCCGCGCGATCACTTGGGCCTGATGCTCGATGCGCCGAGGATCGAGATCATATTCCGCGCCGGGAACGCGCCAGCCGCCCCAATCGCGATCGGAGGTCACGACGGTCGGGTGCGTTCCGGGATAGGGATGATGGCCGCATTGCTCGGCGCTTTTCCAGCGGTTGTGACCGCGGAGGACGCGCCACGCTTCGCCGGTGCCGTTGCCAGCCGCTAGCTGAAGGCCCTTGGACTCCTCCTCGAGCTCCTCTTGCGCAAACTCGCGGCCCATGCCGCAGTCATAGGCGATCTTGATTGGCTCGTCGCAGCCCTTGACCCATTTCGGAACCACGGCCTCGACATAGGCCCATGTGCCGACGGGCTTCACGAATACGCGTTGGGTTTTGTGATACTTGGCCTTTGCCATGGTCTGACGCTCTGCTTGGAAACCGATTGCTCCCTCGGAGCGTGCGATCCGAGACCGACGCTAGGCACAAGGCGTTAAAATTTTGCCTCTCATGAAAGACGCCTGCTCCCTTCGCGGCATGCGTGGGCATGTCGCGGGGCTTTAGGCTTTTGCTAACCGAGGTCGATGCGGCGCAAGCGCAGCGCGTTGCCGACGACCGACACGGACGACAGGCTCATGGCCGCGGCGGCGATGATCGGCGACAACAGGATGCCCGCGACCGGATAGAGCACGCCCGCCGCGATCGGCACGCCAATAGCGTTATAGAAGAACGCGAAGAACAGATTCTGCTTGATGTTGCGCATGGTGGCCCGAGCGAGATTGACGCCACGCACCACGCCGCGGAGATCGCCTTTGAGCAGGGTGAGGCCGGCGCTCTCCATGGCGACGTCGGCGCCGGTGCCCATGGCGATGCCGACATCCGCTTTAGCCAGAGCCGGCGCGTCGTTGATGCCGTCTCCGGCCATGGCGACCACGGCGCCCTTCTGCTGCAAGTCTTCGATCAGGGTGAGTTTCTCTTCGGGCCGGAGCCCCGCATGCACCTCGTCGATGCCGAGCTTCGACGCGACCGCCTTCGCGGTCGTCTCATTGTCGCCGGTCGCCATAACGATGCGAAGCCCGAGTGCGTGAAGCTTGGCGATCGATTCCGCGGCGCTCTCCTTGATGGGATCGGCCACGGCAACGATGCCGGCCAGCTTGCCGCCGGCGGCCAAAAACATCACCGTCTCGCCGTTCTGGCGCCGCGTCTCGGCGGACTCCGCAAGCGGCGCGGCATCGATGCCGGAGGCTTCCATCAGCCGCGCGTTGCCGAGAAGGATCTCGCGATCCGCTATGCGACCTTTCACGCCTTGGCCGGTGACCGCCTCGAAGCCTTGCACCTTGTCAAGGGAGAGACCTTTGACTTCGGCGCCGCGCAGGATGGCCTCGGCAAGGGGATGCTCGCTGCCGGCCTCAAGCGCTGCGGCGAGGCGTAAGACCTCGCCGTCATCGAAGCCTTGTGCCGCCTCGACGCCAGTCAGGGTCGGCTTGCCCTCGGTCACCGTGCCGGTCTTATCGACGACGAGCGTGTTGACCGCGGCGAGCCGTTCCAACGCCGCGGCGTTGCGCACGAGCACGCCGGCCTGCGCGCCGCGCCCCGTGGCCACCATGATGGAGATCGGCGTCGCGAGGCCGAGGGCGCAGGGGCAGGCGATGATGAGCACGCTCACGGCGGCGATCAGGGCATGGGCGAGCTGGGGCGCGGGCCCAAAGAACATCCAGACGACGAAGGCGATCACCGCCACGGCGATCACTGCCGGCACGAAATAGCCGGCAACCACGTCCGCCAGCGCCTGGATAGGTGCGCGGGAGCGCTGCGCGTCCGCGACCATGTTGACCACCTGGGACAACGTGGTCTCCGCGCCCGTGCGGTCGACGCGCATGTCGAAGGAGCCGGAGCCGTTCAGCGTGCCGCCGGTGACCGCATCGCCTTCGGTCTTCTCCACTGGGACCGGCTCGCCGGTGAGCATGGACTCATCCACGGCGCTGCGGCCTTCGATCACCGTGCCGTCGATGGGGATCTTGTCGCCGGGGCGCACCCGCAAGATGTCGCCGACCTTGACCTCGGCCAGCGGTACGGTCTCGGTCTTGCCGTCTTTGAGCACGCGAAGCGCCGTCTTGGGCGCGAGATCGAGAAGCGCGCGGATGGCGCCGCCGGTCTTCTCGCGGGCGCGCAGCTCGAGCACCTGGCCGAGCAGCACCAGCGCCACGATGACGGCGGCAGCCTCGAAATAGACCGGGACGAGGCCGTGCGCGTCGTGCATGGAGGCGGGGAATAGGCCCGGCGCGGCCGTCGCCAGCAGGCTGTAAAGATAGGCGGCGCCGGTGCCGAGCCCGATCAGGGTGAACATGTTGAGCCAGCCTGAGCGGATCGACTCGAAGCCGCGCACGAAGAACGGCCAGCCGCACCACAGCACCGCGGGGGTGGCGAGCGCGAGCAAAAGCCATTGCTCGGCGTGCGGCGGCAGGAAGGGCAGGAGATCGACCCCGAAGACGTGCGCGCTCATGTCGAGGACGACGATGATGAGCGACAGGGGCACGGCGACCCAGAGCCGCCGCGTAAAGTCGATCAGCTCGGGGTTTTCGGCGTCCTCAGGCGGCACCCCCATGGGCTCAAGCGCCATGCCGCAAATCGGGCAGCTGCCAGGGCCTTCCTGCACGATCTCGGGATGCATGGGGCAGGTGTAGAGCGTGCCGGGTGGCGCCGGTTCCGGCTCGTCGCGCTTGTTGAGATAGCGCTCGGGGTCTGCGGCAAATTTCGCCTGACAGCCATCCGAGCAGAAATGATAGGTGTGCCCCTGGTAGTCGTGGGTCGGTTTCCCCACATGCGGGTCGACCTTCATGCCGCAGACGGGGTCGATGGCGTGATCGATGGCGGGGCGGTCTTCGGTGGAGGCTGCTTCTGTCATGCTTTCAAGACCATGAGGGCTCAGACTTCATATAGTGATTCATGCGGCCGGGCGCACAGCCGCCTAGCCTAGATCAAGTTTGTTGGGGGCCGACGTTTTGCGAGCCATCATCTTCGAGATTTTTATCGCGCTTGCGGCCGTGGCGGGCTTCGGCGCCGGCTACCTGCTCTGGGACAAGGCGGCCGACTACTATGCGGTCGATATTTCCACGCTCGGCCCCGGCCCTGAGAACGATCTGATCCGCTACGGCAGGGAGTTGATCGTCAATACGCCGCGCTATATCGGCAAGAGCGCGGAAGACCCGGCCATGGCGTTCGCGGGCAACGATCTCGCCTGTCAGAGCTGCCATTTGGAGGCAGGCCTGCAGCCCTTCGCGGCGCCGTTCGTCTCCACCGCCGCGACCTTTCCGATGATGGTGAACAACAAGGTGATCACGCTGCCGGAGCGCATCAATGGCTGCATGGAGCTCGGCATGAACGGGCATGCGCTGCCCGAGGATAGCCGCGAGATGGAAGCGCTGATCGCGTACATCAAGTTCGTCGGCAAGGGTACGCCGGAAGGCGTGCGTGTGCCCGGCATGGGACTGATGCCGATCGGGCTGCCGGCGGCGGTGCCGGATTCCAGGCGTGGTGCCGAGGTCTACGCCCAGCATTGCGCCAGTTGCCACGGGGCGGACGGGCAGGGGGAGCTGAAACCGAGCCCGGAGGTCGGCTATTTCGTTCCGCCGCTTTGGGGCGATGGGAGCTTCAACGGCGGCGCGGGCATGGGGCAGATCGCCTATGCGGCCTCCTACATCCGCCCCAATATGCCTCCAGGGAGCACCTACTCAGGCGCCTGTGCTCACGGTGCAGGAGGCTTGGGACGTGGCGGCCTATATGAACTCCAAGCCGCACCCGCTGGCGCCGCCGGAGAAGGTTGAGGTGCCCGCGGCCGCAGCCGAAGAGGCTGCCCCCGAAGCGGCACCGAATTAGATCTTAACGACGTTGGGCGCTTGCGGCCTTGGCGCCCTGTCGCCATGTTCAGAGACCGATTCCTGCTGAGAGCCTAAGCCGTTGAAACCAGACTCACACCGCTTCTGCGTCGCGCCGATGATGGATTGGACCGACCGCCACTGCCGCTTTTTCCTGCGGCTCATCTAGGCTCACACGTTCCTCTACACCGGGAGCGCCTTCACCGTGGGGTGGTCTTCGAGTCTCATGAGGCTCTCCGAAGCTTCGGCGTATGGTCAGGTGCTGCAGTTGCTTCGAGAACGATGCGCGCGACGTCGTCGGGCCGCTCAAGCGATGAGAAGTGCCCAGTGTCGGCGAGGGTGATCAGCCGGCTCCCGGGGAGGAGCGCGGCCACTGACATTCGCTCTTCCGGTCGCGACCAATCGTGACTGCCATAGACCAGCGTGACGGGCACCGTGACGCGTGGATAAAGGTTTCGTGAGGCAATGAAGCTCGGCAGCGATTGGAAATACTTGGTCTCAGCCCTTACGTAGCCGGGCCGCTTCGCGCTGCGAAGCAGCTCCCGAACAAAATCATTGGGCAGCTTGCTACCGTCGTAGAAGCCGCCCCGCATGATGCCGCCCAGGATCATGGGGTTCGACATCTTGGTGAACAGAGGCCCAATGAGGGGCGTGCGCAGTGCTTTGACCACGATCCAGGCGAGCAGGTTCGCGCGTTCGACGCCTTGCGGATAATCGTAGCTGTTGAGCGCCACGATCTGGCGCACGCGGGCGCCGAGTTCGGTTGAGGCGGTGAGCGAGAGCGTTGCGCCCATGGATTTGCCGACGAGGGTCACATCCTTGAGATCGAGCCCCTTGACGAACTCGACCACAGCTTTCCGCAGGTCAGGCTCGTTGTAGGCAGCACCCGGGCGGATGTCGGACCAGCCAAGGGCCGGATAGTCGACTGCGTAGATCGTAAACCGATCGGAAAGCAGCGGGATCAGGCGCTGGAAATAATCGAGCTGCGTTCTGAGAGTGTGAAGCAGAACGAGGCCTGGCCCAGTACCGGTTTTGAGATAGCGGAGGCGACTGCCGTCGGAGCGGGTGAAGAAGCCGATCTCGGCGTCGGTGCTCCAACGCCGCGTGTAAGCGTGGGGGTCGGTCTTGGACATCGCTTGTCCTCCTTCGCGATAACGACGTCCAGTAGCTATGTATCTAATAGCTACTTGTCAATAGATAGCGACTTGACATAAGGAAGAGACTTGCTAAGTAACTGGTATGGCAAGCGGTTATGGAATTGAGGATTGCCCGGTCGCCCGGGCGCTGGACGTGGTCGGCGAGAAATGGTCGCTACTCATCCTGCGTGACCTGTCCCGCAAGGGACCCTTGCGCTTCCAGGCGCTGGAGGAAGGATTGCCCGGCGTCGCACCGAACACGTTGTCGGCGCGGCTCAAAGCGTTGGAGGCAAGAGGCGTCATCACCACGCGGCTGTATGAAAGCCATCCCCCACGCTACGAGTACCTCTTAACCGACAAAGGACGGGCGTTGGGTCCGGTCTTAAAGGCCCTCTACAATTGGGGCGAAGCCTACGGTTAGTCGTTTGGCTTGCACGCACTGCTGGCTGTCGCCATGTTCAGAGATCGATTCCTGCCGAGAGCGTAAGCCGTTGAAACCAGACTCTCACCGCTTCTGCGTCGCGCCGATGATGGAGTGGACCGACCGCCACTGCCGCTATTTCCTGCGGCTCATCTCGGCCCATACGTTCCTCTACACCGAGATGGTGACGGCTGAGGCCGTGCTCCACGGCGACCGGGAGCGGGTGCTTGGCTTCGATCCCGCCGAGCATCCGGTCGGGCTCCAGCTCGGCGGCAGCGATCCGAAGAAGCTTGCCGAGGCGGCGCGGATCGGCGCGGACTGGGGTTACGACGAGATCAACCTCAATATCGGCTGCCCGTCGGACCGGGTGCAGTCAGGGCGCTTCGGCGCCTGTCTCATGGCCGAGCCTGCGCTCGTCGCCGACTGTGTGAGCGCGATGGGCGAGGCGGCTTTCGTACCGATTACCGTGAAGTGCCGTATCGGCATCGACGACCAGGACGCAGAAGAGAGTCTCGATCGGTTCGTCGACACGGCCGCCGGCGCGGGCTGCAAAACCTTCATCGTTCATGCGCGCAAAGCCTGGCTGGATGGCCTGAGCCCCAAGGAAAACCGGGACGTACCGCCGCTCGATCATGACCGGGTCCACCGCTTGAAGGCGCGCCGGCCCGATCTTGCGATCGTCATCAATGGCGGCATCGCCTCATTGGCCGAAGGCGCAGCCGCATCTTGAGCATCTCGACGGCGTGATGCTGGGCCGCGCGGCCTACGCCGACCCGTATCTTCTCGCCGCGGTGGATCGGGCGCTCTACGGCGTAAACGAGTCTGCGCCGATGCGGGACGAGGTGCTCGACCAGTTCATGCCTTATGTGGAGCGAGAGCTGGCCCACGGGGTTCGGCTCAACGCCATGACCCGCCACATCCTTGGCCTTTATCACGGGCAGAAGCGGGCGCGGGCCTTCCGTCGCCATCTCGCCGAGAACGCGCATCTCGATGGCGCCGGTATCGCGGTGCTAAAGCAGGCGAGGGATATCGTCCTGGGTGAGAGCTATGGGGCCGTGGCGGCCGAGTAGCAGCAGCGCCGTTTAGCTGAAACCAATCTCGTCATGCCGGGCACCCCGGATCTTGATTTCGATCCGAGCTTGTGCCCGGGCATGACGAATTCCGTTTGTCCGACGCTTGATGTGGTTTGTTGGCTCAGCCGGTTTGGCGGGACGGTTTCTTGCGATCGCCCAGCGCGAGAATGAGACCCTGGATGTCGAGGAAGCGGGCGGTGCGCTCGCAATACTCGCGATAGCTCGTGCCGTAGTGCTGCTTCAGCCAGTCCTCTTCGACCAAGGACATCAGCACATAGGCGCCAATCATCACGCATGAGAGCACGATGGTGAGGATCGAGTTGGCGCCGATCGACAGGCCGATCAGGCCCATGATCGAGGCGGTGTATTGCGGATTGCGGCTGAAGCGGTAGAGGCCGTGGCTCACGAGGCCATCGGAGCCGCAATAGGTGTTACCGAGGCCGAGATTGAAATAGCCGAAGACGGTAATGAACAGCCCGCCAAGGCCGAGCGGTAGGCCGGCAATGAAGCGGGTCCAATCGAGCAGCGGGGTCGCGTTCCAATCGAGAACGGCAACGACGAAGGTCAGCACCATGCCCCCGCGAAACAGTCCCCAGAAGGTGAGGCTCTGCCAGCTTCCCGGCTCGGGAGTAGGCCAAATGCGGAAAGGGGGAGCGAGAAGCGTGCGGAGCAGGAGAAGGTCGAGCGTCACGCCGACGATGAGGCCTGCTGCAAACACGACAGTTGTGTAATCGAATTCGATCATGACTGACGCGCAAGGAAGCAGATTCGGATTGCAAATTTGCGACAGAGATCTGACGGTTCTGTTGCGGTCACGCGCATAAAACCTCCCTAGATCTTCTGATTGTACTCCCCGACTTCAGGTTGCTTGGCGAGCTCGGCATCGATCTCGGCGAAGATGGCGCGCATGTTCGCCTCCGAGGTGGGGCTCTCCACCACGACCACGAGCTCAGGCTTGTTGGAGGAGGCGCGCACCAGTCCCCACGTGCCGTCGTCGAGCACGATCCTGATGCCGTTCACGGTGATCAGGTCGCGGATGTTTTGGCCCGCGAGCTTGCCGCCTTTCGCGGCGACATCCTGGAAGTGCTTCACCACGCGGTCGATGACGTCGTACTTCACCTCGTCGGCGCAATGGGGCGACATGGTGGGCGACTGCCACGTGCGCGGCAGGGCATTCTTGAGATCGGCAAGGGTCTTGTCGGGGTTGCGGTCGAGCATGTCGAGCACGGCAAGCGCAGCTACAAGGCCATCATCATAGCCCCGGCCGAGGGGCGGATTGAAGAAGAAATGGCCGGATTTCTCGAAGCCGACAAGCGCCCCGGTCTCGTAGCTGTAGCGCTTGATGTAAGAGTGGCCGGTCTTCCAATAAGCCGTCTTCGCGCCATGCTCTTTCAGCACGGGATCGGTCTGGAAAAGTCCGGTCGACTTAACGTCGACGACGAAATGGGCGTCCTTGTTGAGAGCGGAGATATCGCGGGCGAGCATGACGCCGACTTTGTCGGCGAAGATCGCTTCACCTGTATTGTCGACCACGCCGCAGCGGTCGCCGTCGCCGTCGAACACGAGCGCGAGATCGGCTTTGTTGGCAAGCACCGCGTCGCGCGTGGCATTGAGCATGCCCATGTCTTCCGGGTTCGGGTTGTGGGCGGGGAAGGTGTAGTCGAGCTCGCAGTTGAGCGGGATCACCTCGCAGCCAAGCTCGGCGAGGACGCGCGGTGCGAACGCGCCGGCGGTGCCGTTGCCGCATGACACGACGACCTTGAGTGGGCGCCGCAGCTTCGCGTGCTTGAGCAGGTCCGCCATGTAGCGCTCGGGCATATCCGGCACGTAGGTGTAGCGGGCGCCTTCGTGGTAGGGCGCGAACTTCGCGTTCATCACGATCTCCTTCAGCGCCGTCATGTCGTCGGGCGAGAAGGTGAGCGGCCGCTGGAAACCCATCTTGATGCCGGTCCAGCCGTTGTCGTTGTGGCTTGCCGTGACCATGGCGACGCCTTCGACGTCGAGATCGAACTGGGCGAAATAGGCCATGGGGGAGAGGGAGAGGCCGATGTCGTAGACCTCGGCGCCGCCGGCGAGGAGGCCGGTGGTGAGCGCCGCCTTGATTGCCGATGAGTAGGAGCGGAAGTCGTGGCCGACGACGATGCGAACCGGCACGCCACGCTCACGCATCAAGGTGGTGAGCCCCAGGCCGACCATCTCCATGCCGAGTAGGTTGATCTCCTGCGGGTAGAGCCAGCGCGCGTCGTATTCGCGGAACCCGGTCACCTTGACCAAGGGCAGGCGCTCGAATTCAGCAGTATTGGGAACGAGGTCTTGGCGCGGCTTGGGAAACATTCTCCCCCCTGACGTTCTGCGTTTCGGGCTTATATAACAATCGTATCGGGAAGCGCGAGGTTCCTGAGCAGAACCTTATGCCCTTTTGCGCATGCTTCTAATGCAAGCGAGTTGCAATCGAAAAGAGAAGGCTTGCATCGGGCGTTCTAGACCCCTAGGAGCCAGTTCGTCATCCCGGCTCGGGGTCGCCGCCGAGTTGCCGCACCGTCCAGTCCGAACGCACCGCCATGAAGAAAGTCATCAAACTCGCGCTTGCGGGTATCGGCATCGGCGTTCTCGTCCTCGCGCTGAAATATGCGGCCTATCATCTGACTGGAAGCGTCGCATTTTACTCCGACGCGCTGGAGAGCATCGTAAACGTGGCGACGGCCCTTGCGGCCTTCATCGCCGTGAGTGTCAGCGCCCGTCCGCCGGATGCCAATCACCCCTACGGCCACCACAAGGCCGAGTATCTTTCCGCGGTCCTTGAAGGCGTGCTGATCGTCATTGCAGCGCTTGCGATCCTGCGGAAGGCCTATTTCGGTTACCTCGAGCCACGGCCTCTCGACGTGCCCATGATCGGTCTTGCCATCAACGGCTTTGCCACCTTGATCAATGGCGCTTGGTGCCTGGTCTTGTTCCGCGTCGGCGGCCGGCGGCGATCGCCGGCGTTGCTGGCCGATGCGCGCCATCTCATGACCGACGTCGTCACCTCGCTTGGTGTCTTTGTTGGCGTCGCCCTCGTGGCGTTCACCGGCTGGCTCATCCTCGACTCCATCATCGCCGCGTTTGTCGCCTTGCATATCCTGTGGTGGGGTTGGGTGCTCGTGCGCAAGTCCATCGGCGGCCTCATGGACGAGGCGGTGCCCGAGGAAGAGCTCGAAAAGATCCGTCAGGCGATATCGGCGGGGGCGGAAGGCGCGCTCGAGGCGCACGACCTTCGTACGCGCCATGCCGCGCGGGCCACCTTCGTGCAGTTTCATCTCGTCGTTCCGGGCAATATGAGCGTCGCCGAGTCGCATGGGATTTGCGACCGCATCGAAGCGGCGATCCAATCAGATATTCCGGATGCCGTCGTTACTATCCATGTGGAGCCGGAGCACAAGGCGAAGCACCCGGGCGGCGTGCCGGTGATCTGACCTTCGCGGCAACATTGCCCTTACTGGACTAGGACCAGCTCGTTGCCTTCGATGTGAAAGCTCTTGAGCTGCCTGAGAAAGCTCATGCCGAGGAGATTGGTGGCGAGTACGCCCTTTTCGGCCACGGCGGCGGGCACGTTGCGGACCGTGATGTCCTCCACACGCACACGGTCCAGGGTCACGGGCGCGACATGCGTGATGCCGTTCGCGGTCTGGACCGGGGCGGAGAAATCCAGGGTCTGCGGTGAGAGCCCAAGGCGCCGCGCATCGTCATAGGTGAGCACGACGTAGGTGGCGCCCGTGTCAGCCACGAAGCTTGCCAGGCGCTCGTTAACGGCAGCCTTGAACACGAAGTGGCCGTTGGCGTCTGCCCTCAGCCTGACCTCACGGTTGAAGCCCGCCCCCTTCTCCTCGTTGTCGACGGGCCGATCCCGCATTACCTCGGCGAGAGTTGGCAGGCCGTCTGGACGGAAGACCGCACGCAGATCGTCGAAGAAGTAGATGAAGGCGACGATGCCGAGGGCGAGAGCGCCCCACTGCATGGCCTCGATGAGCATATTTTTGGTGGCCGAACGCAAAACGCCTCGCTCCGCAACCTGCCGTGTTCTGCGGATTTCACCCGCGTAGGGTCAGGAAATCGCCCGAAAATTCATAGGAGCGGAGGCGGCTTAAGAAACTCATACCGAGCAGGCTCTGGGTCAACGCCCCGGGTCTGGCCACTAGGGCCTCGACCTTGGTGCGGTCCAGGGGTCCGATGGCGACCTCGTCAAGACGGACCCTGGCTGCCATGGTGCGGCCATTGGCTGTCAGCACCGGAATCCGGTAGGTGAGCTTATCGATATTGATGCCGGCCTTCTTTGCATCCTCGGGGCGGAGCACGATGGACGACGCGCCGGTATCGACGATCATCGAGATCGGCTTGCCGTTGACGTCCACGGTGGCGGTGAAATGCCCGTCGAGGCGCCGCCTGATCTTGACCTCGGTGAGCCCATTGGCGCTCTCCTCGACGGTCATGGCCGTGCCGGGCAGGAGTTCGCCTACGACGCGCGCGGCGAGAGGCGTGAGCTCTTCTTTGTAGGCATAGAGCGTGACCAGGCCGAGACCGAGCGCGAGCCAGGTCACCGCATCGCGGACCATGGCGCTCGCGCCGCCGGCATAGCGCGTCATCAGCCCGCCAGCGACGTAGACGAGGAGGGCGAGCATGATCGCCAGATAGCCGAAGGTTGTCGCGTCAATCCCCTCGATCATGCCGCTGGCATCGCCTACGAGCAGCATGGCGCCGAGGGCGAGGATGAACAGGGCGATCCAAGTGGTCACGCGCGCGAACCTTCCGCTTCGGCCTGGCGCTCGATGCGCTCCAGTCGTTCGGGCAGGGTCGCCATGATGGCACGCCGTTCGGCGGGCGTCATCTCGACCCAGCGGGCGATCTCATCGCCGCTGCGGCCGCAGCCGACGCATAATCCCGACATCTCGTCGAGCAGACAGACATTGACGCAAGGCGTTTCCAAAGAGCACTGCCAGTTTGCTGGGTCCCTCCCGACCTATGTAAGAGGTCTGGTGGTATAGGGCAAATCGTCGGCCGGTGCGTGACCGGGAGGCTAGCTCGCGCGCTTGTCGTGGGCGGCGCGCCACGGTACTTGCGGCTCGTCCGGCTGCTCCTCGCCAGGCTCGGCCAAGCGCGGCAGCGCCTCCATGACGCGGCTGCGGGGGAGCGTGATGATGACCTCGGTCCCGTAGCGCAGCTTGCTCTTCAGCTCGAAGGTGCCGTCATGCAGCTCGGTCAGCCCCTTGGTGATGGGGAGGCCGAGGCCAGTGCCGCCTTCCGCCGTCTGGTGGGCGAGGGAGCCTTGGCCGAAGCTCCGCAGCACCCGGGGAATCTCGCCCTCAGGAATACCAGGGCCGGTATCCTTCACGCTCAGGAATTGGCCGCCGAGCGGCGTGCGCCCAATCTTGAGCGTGATGGTTCCGCCGGTCGGCGTGAACTTGATAGCGTTGGAGAGGAGATTGAGGCAGATCTGCCTGATGGCCCGCTCATCTGCCCAGAGCAGCGGTAGGTTTTCCTCGAACGACTCGACGATCTTGAGCCCCTTGTTCTCGGCGCGCAGCCTCATCAGACGGTGACAATCCTCGGCGACGTTGGCCAGTGCCAGGGGCGCTTCGTGCAGCTCGTAGCGGCCGGCCTCGATGCGGCTGATGTCGAGGATCTCGTTGATGAGCGTGAGCAGGTGTTGGCCGCTCTCGTGGATGTCGTTGGCGTATTCCTTGTAGGTCGGGTTGGCGTGCGGGCCAAGGATCTCACCGCGCATGATCTCCGAGAAGCCGAGAATGGCATTGAGCGGGGTGCGCAACTCGTGGCTCATGGTGGCGAGAAAACGCGACTTGGCGAGGTTGGCTTCCTCGGCGCGATAGCGTGCATCGTCGGAGATCGACTTCGATTGCTCGAGCTCGGCGATCAGCGCATCCTTTTCGGCGCGGTATTCCAGCATGGCCATGACGGTGCTGTTGAAGCCGTTCATCAGCCAGATGAAATAGATGTGCACGCCGACCGCCATGGCGGCCATCGCCCAGTAGAACGGGCTATCGAGGAGCGCGAAGCTGATGACGATAGCGACCGTCATCGGCAAGGTGCCGGCGTAGACGATGGGCATGACCGTCGAGGCGAACAGCATGCGCATCGAGATGACGACGAGGAGCGAGGCGAAGACGAAGGTGTGCGCGGCCTCGCCTTGGGTCTCGGGACTGATGAAGGCGACACTCGCCCAGGTCACGCCATAGAGGAATTCGGCGGCGGTGATCTTGGCACGCCAGATGGGGGTGGTTGCGTCCTCGCGCGGCGCCTTGGTGAATTGCCGGCAGAGGGCAATCAAGATGCCCTTGGACACGAACACGGCGCAGAGCCAGAGCAGAAGCGCGCGCGGCGGCGCCCAGAACATGGCGCCCATGGCGACGATGACCGCGAGCAGCGGCGTCGTCACGGCGGCCGACAGCTCGTTCTTCACGAACATCATCAGGAGTTCGTATTCGAACTCCGGCTTGTAGCCTGACTTGTAGGCGAGCTTTTCGCGGGCTTCTTGGACGCTGCGGTAAGCGCGCCGCTTATGGCTGTTGACCGATCCCGAACGGACCCGCGGGGCTTCGGCTGACGCGCCTCCTGACATGACTGATTAGACCCGCAACTGTCCCACTAACAAAAGCCTTTGAGGGTCAACGACATAGCGTCGGCGCGTGGCCGTGCCCGATCCCCCAAATAGGCTTAACGAGAACTATCAGGGGAAATCCCTAACGGCACGTTTACTGTCGCTCCGGCCTGATACGGGACCTTGAACCGGGTCCGCGGGGCGCCATTTCCAAGCTATCAAGAGGCTCGCGAAGGCGAGCGGGCTTTGGCTAAGATGGGACCTCCATGCACCTGACCGTCATTGGCTGTGGCGACGCTTTCGGCGCGGGCAGCCGTCTCCAAACCTCGTTCTGCGTTCGATCGCGCGCCTCGACGTTCCTCATCGACTGTGGGACCACGTCGTTGATCGGCCTGCGCCGGCTCGGGATCAGTCCGAACGACATCGACACGGTGTTCGTCACCCATCTGCACGGGGACCATTTCGGCGGTCTTCCTTGGCTCCTGATCGACGCCAAATATGTGAGCAACCGCACGCGGCCTCTGGTGGTCACGGGGCCAAAAGGCATCGAGGACAGGTTCGTCACGGCGGCAGAGGCGCTCTACCCGAACGCCACGACGGTGACGCGCGACTTCGACCTGGTCTTCGTCGAGTATGAGGAGCAGACGCCGATCGAGGTGAAGGGCGTCACGGTCACACCCTTCGAGGTGCACCATCCGTCCGGCGCACCGCCTTACGCGCTTAGATTTCGAAATCGACGGCAAGGTGCTGGCGTTCACCGGCGACACAGGCTGGGTCGAGGTGCTGTACGACGTGGCGCGCGATGCGGACCTACTCATCAGCGAGTGCTTTCAATACGATGTGACGCTTCCCATCCATCTCGACTACAAGACGATCGACGCCAATTACGGGAAGCTCGGCGCCAAGCAGGTGCTCCTCACACATATGGGGGAGGCGATGCTTGCCGAGATCGGCAAGGTCGACACGTCCCGCTATCTGGTCGCCGAAGACGGCATGATCGTCGATCTCCAGTCGCCGCCGGAGTGACGCGCAGTCATGGCTGAGCTCGACCATGTGCTCGCCGCGATCCGGGCTTGCCGCGTCTGCGCGGAAAACCCTCGTGGCAAGCCACTACCGCACGAGCCACGACCAGTGTTGCGGGCGAGCGCTACGGCGCGGCTCGCCGTGTGCGGCCAGGCACCTGGCACGCGCGTGCATGCCTCCGGAACGCCCTTCAGTGATCGCTCAGGCGATCGCTTGCGGGACTGGATGGGCGTAACGGCGGACGAGTTCTACGACGAGACGCGCGTCGCCGTCGTCCCCATGGGCTTCTGCTTCCCGGGGCAGGACGCGAAGGGGGGCGACCTGCCGCCACGGCGCGAGTGTGCCGAGCTATGGCACCGGCGACTGTTCGCGGCGCTGCCAGGAATTGAGCTTGTGCTTGCGGTCGGCTCTTACGCGCAAGACTTCCATCTCGGCGGGGCCAAGGGGAAGACGCTGCAAGAGACGATGCTTCGCTGGCCGGAGCATCTAAAGACGAGGCTGCGGCCGCGGGTCCTGCCTTTGCCACATCCCTCCTGGCGCAATAATGCCTGGCTTACGAACAATCCCTGGTTCGAGGCGGAGCTTCTGCCGGTCTTGCGGCGCGAGGTCCGGAAGCTTCTCTAGCCTTGCGGGATTTGGAAGAATAATCTAACGATTAGGGCAGAAGGGCAGGGATCGTGGAACCCTGTTCCCGGAACGCGGTCCTATCCGCGGAATTTTGTCAGGCCCTGGCAATGCTCGACCGCATGGACCGCAAGATCCTCGACATCTTACAGAAGGACTGCACGCTGCCGGTCGCCGAAATCGGCAAGCAGATCGGTCTGTCGACCACGCCGTGCTGGCGCCGCATCCAGAAGCTCGAGGAGCAAGGGGTGATCGAGCGGCGCGTTGCTCTGCTCGATCCCAAGAAGGTCAATGTCGGCGTGACGGTGTTCGTGTCGATTACCACGAGCAACCACACGAAAGAGTGGCTAGAGCGGTTCCACGCCGCCCTGGAGGACTTTCCCGAGGTGGTCGAGTTCTACCGCATGAGCGGGAAGGTGGATTATCTGCTGCGCGTCGTCGTGCCGGACATCGAGCGCTACGATGCGTTCTACAAGCGGCTCATCTCCAGGATCGAGCTGTCCGACGTGAGCTCGGCCTTCGCCATGGAGCAGATCAAGTTCACCACGGCATTGCCGCTCGAATACGCCGCCGAAGAGAAGCGTGCGACCCGCCCTATTCCCGTTCAAGCCGTGCGATGAGGCTCGATGTGTCCCAGCGGTTTCCGCCCATCGCCTGCACGTCCGCATAGAACTCATCGACCAGCGTGGTGACCGGCAGGCTGGCGCCGTTGCGGCGCGCCTCGTCAAAGCACATGGCGAAGTCCTTTCGCACCCAATCGACGGCGAAGCCGAAATCGAACTTGCCTTCGACCATGGTCTGCCAGCGATTGTCCATCTGCCAGGATTGAGCGGCGCCCTTCGAGATGGTGGCGATGACTTTCTCGACGTCCAATTCTGCTCGCTTGGCGAAGTGAAGCGCCTCGGCGAGCCCTTGGATCAGCCCGGCGATGCAGATCTGATTGACCATCTTGGTGAGCTGTCCCGAGCCTGCCGGCCCGATGAGGTTGACGGCGCGGGCATAGGTTTCGATCACCGGCTTCGCTTTGGCAAAGTTCGCCTCGTCGCCACCGACCATGACCGTGAGCGTGCCGCCTTCGGCGCCGGATTGCCCGCCCGACACGGGCGCGTCGAGGGCGCCGGCGCCGCGCTTTCGCGCCGCTCCATGCAGTTCGCGGGCGATGTGGGCCGAGGCGGTCGTGTGATCGACAAAGATGGCGCCGGCCTTCAGCGCCTGGAAGGCACCGTCCGGCCCGAGACTGACCTCGCGGAGATCGTCGTCGTTGCCGACGCAGGCAAACACGAAGTCAGCGCCGTCTGCTGCCTCGGCAGGTGTGGCGGCCAGCATTCCGCCGTAGTCGGCCACCCAGCGTTCCGCCTTCTTGCGGGTGCGGTTGAAGACGGTGACGTCGTGGTGCCCGCGGGCTTTGAGGTGGCCGGCCATGGGATAGCCCATCACGCCGAGCCCGATCCAAGCGACTTTGCTCATGCGTTACGCTCCGTCTCCCCATCGTTGCCGTCGGTGCGTGACAATAAACAAAATGGCCGGGACGAGCCCGGCCATTTGCAATGCAAATTCTCTCACGCGAAGCGCGATCAGGCGATCGGCGCTTCCGGGAAGGCGAGTTGCTCGCGCGCGCGCCACTCGTTGGTGACGTAGTTGATGATGAGCGAGACGCGCACACCCGGAATCGGCCGCTTCTCGAACCCATGGTACGTGTTGTCCGACGGCACGAAGACCATCGCCGCATTGGAGGTGAAGGGCGAGCGGCCGACATGGGCCTTGTCGGGGCCGTAGATATCGGTGCCGAGATTCTCGTGGTTCTCGTCCCTCGATAGGTAGAGCAGCATGGTGAAGGACTTCACGCCGAGATCGGTGTGCGGTTCGAGCCAGAAGCCGTCGGTGTCCTGGGCGAACTCGATGCGCAAGTAAGTACCGTCGAGTTTGGTGCCGAACGTCTTCTCGATCAGGCCGGTGATGCGCTCGTCCTGGAAGGCTTCGGCCACGGCCTCGCAAACCGGGAAGGCCTTGCGGTTCTCGGCATCGAAATATCTGCGCGTGTTGTTATGCAGCTCCCGCTTTCCCGACACGCCCTCGAGTGACGGCGCGGGGAAGGGAAGGGCTAGAATGTCCTCGATGGTGTCGTCCGGGAAACATCCCCTCAACACCCAATGCAGGTAGGGCTGATCAGAGCGATCGCCGGTTGCGACGCTTTGCGAGAACGTTCGGACGATATCCTCCGCCGAACTCTTCGCCACCTCAGCGTCTGAGTGCTTTACCGCCGTGCTTTCCCTCATGGTGAAAGTCAACTCCCTGAAACCGATGCAAAAATGCTGGCCGATCCAGCGCCCAGGCAGACCCATCCAAACGTTTCAAATAGCACCCCGGCGCCCTTGCGCGCAAATGCCAAGGGCATGCCCCGTCAGGCCAGGTCCGCGTAGACCTTGGCTTAAATCAGTTGGGGGCTCACACCTTGATAAGGGTCAACACCGCTCATGCGGTCAGTTGACGCTCACCCAGCGGATTGTGCTCGGGTCGCGATCCTCGTCCCCCTCATCGCCGGTGAAAATCTGCTCTGCGCGCAGGCATTTGGCGAGCAATTCGAGCAGCGAAGCGTGCAGCTCGCGCTCGGCCTCGAGTTGTGGTGGATTGGCGGCGAGAAACGCCAGGATTTCCCCATAGTCGGGCATCGCAACCCCCGTTTTCCCCAGCGAAGCGAGGGTGGCGGAGCGGTGTGTCAAAACTTAGGCTCGCGCCAAAAGTGCCCGCGATGGCGCCAAAAGGGTTCTAGCCGCCGAGGCGATAGCGCCCGATCATCCGCATGGGCGTGCGGCCGCCGGCATCGCCGAACAGGGAGAGCCCGTCCACCGTGACGCCCTCGGCGCAGATCTCCTCGATCACGGGCCACAACGCCTGGGACACGCGTTCGAGGTGGCTTGAATTGAGCGGGCCGGTGAGCGTGATGGAGAAGCGGTACTCGCTCATCACATGGGGGTGCCCGAAGCTCTTCAACAGGAGACGCTGATAGGGACTGAGATGGCGATGGTCCTCGCCATCAGCCTCGTTGGGGTCGGCCGCGAAGTCCTCGAACGCGCTCACGCATTGTGTGGCGAGCCAGTCGAATGCCGCCATCGGCTCGACAGGACGCAGCACGAGATAGCGGCCGGAGCGTGCGAGCGTAAGGGGACCGGTCTCCACTGCCTTGCGGCGTGCAGCGAAGGTGATGAGCCGCGACTTCAAGCCCTCGAGCCCGACACCGTCGCGCAAGGCGAACGGCGCCCTGAATAGCGCATGCAGGCCGGTGTAGCGGCCAGGCATCGAGGAGATCTTGGCGAAGCCGGAGCTCGGCAGGCCGGTGGTGGAGAACGCTTCCAATGTCGCGCCGTCATTGGCGCGGCCGAACCAGGAGCGTCCGAATGCCGCGAGCGCGGTTCCGGGTCGCGGCGTGTAGTAGATGGCGTAACGGGCGAAGCTCGATTGGCTCGGCGCGGCGCCCTTCTGGTTTTGATTATCGAGATGGGCACAATTGAACATCGAATCCTCCCCTTGGCGCACGCATCGTTCTGCGGCGCTCATTAATGGTAACTAACACCGGGCTGTGGCGGCGCCGCGACTTGTTCTGGGCGATAGGGAGGCGGGGGAATGAAGACTTGGTGAATCAAATTTTCCGCAACTGCGAAGTAACACGTTTGCATTGCAGTGCACCCTTTGACGGCGCGGCCATTCCTCGTGCAGAGGATTGCACTGCAACAAATTTGTGAATTGGGAATGAGGGGAATGATCGAGCTCTACACATGGATGACGCCGAACGGGCAGAAGATCTCGATCATGTTGGAGGAGGTCGGGCTGCCTTACCGCGTCCATCCCATCGACATCACCAAGGATCACCAGTTCGATCCGGACTTCCTCAAGGTGTCGCCGAACAACAAGATCCCGGCCATCATCGACACCGACAACGGCCTCCACCTGATGGAGTTGGGCGCAATCCTGCTCTACCTCGCCGAGAAGACCGGCATGCTGTGGAGCCAGGACTTCCCCACCAAATGGCGCGTGGTCGAATGGCTCATGTGGCAGATGGGCGGCGCCGGTCCGTTTCTCGGTCAGGTGCATCATTTCGTGAAGTTCAATCCGGGCAAGAGCGCTTACGCCGAGGAGCGCTATGCCGAGGAGGCGAAGCGCCTGTGGCGTGTGCTCGATACGCGGCTGGCGCAAGTGGAATATGTCGCCGGCGACTATTCCATCGCCGACATCGCCATCTGGCCGTGGATCTCGCGCTTCGAATGGCAGACGGTGGACTTCGCCGATTATCCAAATGTGAGGCGCTGGTACGTGGGCATCGCCGAGCGGCCTGCCGTGCGTCGGGGGTGGGATGTGCTCGACGAGGGGCGTGCGCTTCCCATGCCTTGATGGGCGCGAGTGGGTGTGGAAGGCTTGCCAGCAAGCAGAGCGACTCTCTTCTGAAGAACGGGCGATCCGGGAGAACAAGCCTTGCGCAGAGCATTGCTGGTGCTGCTTGCGCTCGCCGCTGCGGGCGCGATCTCCTTCTACCTGCTGACCATCCCTCAGACGGTGCCCGCGTCGGCGCTGCCCGACCACGCGCCTGACATCGCGAACGGGAAATACATGTTCACGGCCGGTGGCTGCGCCGAGTGCCACGCGGTGCCGAAGGCTGCGTGCGATGATCTCGACATCAAAGATGAGACGGTGCTCGCAGGGGGGCGCTGTCTGAACACGAATGTCGGCACCTTCTATGTACCGAACATCTCGCCGGATAAAGAGACGGGCATCGGCACGTGGACCACGCTCGACTTCGTCAACGCCATGAAGCGCGGCATCGCGCCGGGCGGCATCCATCTTTATCCTGCGTTTCCCTATCCCTCGTATCAGCGCATGACCTTCGAGGACCTGATCGACCTCAAGGCCTATCTCGATACGCTCCCGTCGGTGCATCAGCGAGGTCGCCGGCGCACGCGCTCAAGTTTCCTTACAACATTCGCCGCGGGGTCGGCCTGTTCCAGAGGCGTTACGTCGACGGCAAGAGCTTCTTGCCTGATCCTAAGCAAAGTGCGGACGTGAACCGTGGCGCCTACCTCGCGCTGGGTCCGGGCCACTGTGCGGAATGTCACTCACCGCGCGACGTGTTCGGCGGCACCATCCCGTCCAAGGCCTTTGCCGGCGCGCGCAGCCCTGACGGTGACGACGCGGTGCCGAACATCACGCCCAGCGACGACGGCATCGGCGATTGGACCCAAGAGGACATTGCCTATCTGCTGGAAACCGGCAACACGCCCGACTTCGACACGGTTGGCGAGACCATGGTGCCGGTGCAGGAGAATATGGCGAGACTGACGCCGGAGGATCGGAGCGCCATCGCCGCCTTTCCTCAAGTCGCTGCCGCCGCGCCCCAACGCCGTCAAGAAATCGAAGACCCCATGACCTCGAGGTTCCGGCCCGCACGGCCATCAAGCTCGTGGTCCGCTAGGCTAATTTCTGGGTTAAGTGGCGGTTCGCCAATCTCTTGCCGCCATCGGCCGTTAGCGTCGATGCTGATGGGCTTCCTGACGAGGGTGCGGCTTGGCCTAGCTCTTGCTGCGGAGTTGGGCGAATGTGTTGAATTGGCGCGCGTGTTTTGGCGCGATCGTGCGAGTTTTGCGTTGAGGGTATTCATGGCGGGGAGATTGGGACGCGGGCGGTGCCTGATATTCGGGCTCGTCCTTTGTGTGGGCGCGGCGGCGTTCTCTTGCCTGTCCTATGCCGAGCCGTTGCCGGGCGAGACAAGAACGGCACAAACCGCGCCCCACGCGGTTCCTGTCCCGGCACAGAGGCTCATCCTGCGACCCTGGCAGCCCGCAATTCTCAAGACAATTGCAGCTTCCCCTGGACCTATTCGGAAGGGGCGGGGGGCTGCGTGTGCCAGCGTGAAGGCTACACCTTGCGCCATGGCAACTGTCTGCGCGCCGAGATTACCACCGCCGTGGTCACGCCGGAGACGGAGCCGGCGCCTGCGGCCGAGCATCACGATAAACGAGAAGAGACGATTGCGTGGACGCAGCGCTGTTTCGCCCAGCTCGGCTATTACAAGGGGCCGATCGACGGCAAGGCGAACGAGGACACCTGGACGGCCCATTGGTTCTTCAAGAACGACCACGGCCTGAAGTCCTACGGCGACTTCATGGCCGAGCCGGTGCAGAAGAAGCTGCACCAGTTGTGCAAGGACTTAGCCGTCGCGGAGGCCGTGAAGCCCAAGGTGCCTGAGAAGGAGCCTGAGAAGCCTGCCGAACCCGAGAAGCCTGTGCCGTCGGCGGATGCCGAAACGGGGGCGGATGCAGGCACAGTGACGGCGGCCCTTGCCCCCGAAGCACCGCCGGAGCCTGTCATCGAAGAAGAGCCGCCCGTCCCGCCGACGCGCCTCGACATCGACTGCCTGCCGGAGGATCTGATCGGTGTCTTGCGCCATGCGCATGGGGACAGCGTCAGAGCGCATGCGTGCAGCCCGGGCTGCCTGCCGCCGCCCAAGGGGCTCGGCCAGGCCCAGCTCGACGATCTGCAGAACCACTATGGGGTGATCTGGTGCCGCTCCTGTGTCCAGATCCAAGGGCATTTATCGCTCGACGACGTGCGGCGTATCGAGCGACGAGGGACATCTTGAGCTTTGCAGTATGCCGCCGCGCCAGCTTCCGCGGCCGGGCAGCGGCAACGGCAATGTGGTGAAGTCCTTCACCCGTATCCGCGAGCTCTACCGGGCCATGCCGCCGGCGGCGGAGGATCCCTCGGCCATCGCCGTCGTCATTGGCAATAGCACCTATAAGAATCTGCCGCCGGCCGAGACCGCTCGGAACGACGCCGGTGCCATGTACGCCTTCCTCACCGAGCATCTCGGCTATCGCCAGGACCGCATCATCGACATGCGGAATGCGCGCAAGGTCGATCTCGAGCGCCTATTCGGCCCTTCGCCGGGCTCCGACGGGGAGCTTGCCCGTCTCGTCCGCGCCCAGCCCGATGCCAAGGTGATCGTCTACTATTCGGGCCACGGCGCCACCAATTCGAGCCACAGCGAGACCTACTTGCTGCCGGTCGATGCCGAGCCCTATCGCGAGGAGCTGGGCGGCTATCCGCTCTCCACCCTTTACGCCAATCTCGCCGCGCTGAAGGCGAAGTCCGTGCTGGTTCTGCTCGAAAGCGAATATGGGCGCGACCACGGCGCCTTTGTGCTGCCGCCCAACCTGCCCGAGACGACGAGGACGGTGCTGCCGCCTCAACCGCTTTCCACGGTGACCGTGATGTCCGCCTCGGACCGTGGCCAGCGCGCGCTCCTCGACACGACTTATGACATCGGCCTCTTCACCCGCTATGTGATCGAGGGGCTTGCTGGCAGCGCCGATCTCTATCCCGTGGGCAACGGTGACGGCATGGTCGATAGCGCGGAGGCCTACGCCTATATGGCGGCCATGGTGCGGCTCTCCGCGCGCAAGACCTTCGGGCTCTTGCAACAGCCGGTCTATTCGAGCGCCGCGACCTCGGTCCTATCGGTGGCGGATAAGCCCAACTGATGGACCATTTTTTTGCCGCCGCTGCCGTCCGTCAGTCACGGGGAGAGGGCCGGTGGCCTAGATTTTCGGCACACGAAGATAGTCAGCCCACGAAAACTTCTTTACAAGGGGGCCAGGATTTCCTAGGGACCACGCCGGCTCGCAAGCGGACTCGCCCAAGGGCAGTTACCGACATCGGCAATCTCGTGTGGGAGTACGCATGGGATGGACGTTTTCACTTCCGCCGCGGAGCTTCTCCGTCATCGCCGTCCTGAGCGGCCGGTCTTAGCTCTCAGGCCCCATACCGCGCATCGCGCGGCGACGTGGTTCCTCGCGAACTTTCCGGGCCGCGTGCTTTATGCCGCCAAGGCCAATGATGCGCCCCAGGTCATCGATGCCCTGGTGGAAGCCGGCATCCGGGCGTTCGACGTCGCCTCGCTGGTCGAGATCGAGCGCATGGCGGCGATCGAAGGGGCGGAGCTCTTCTTCATGAACCCCGTGAAGTCGCGCGGCGCTATAGCCCGCGCCTACCGGGAGTTCGGCGTCCGGCGCTTCGCCTTCGATTCAAGCGACGAGTTCGACAAGGTGCTGGAGGAGACGGGCGGGGCCGATGACCTCACGCTCTACCTCCGGATCGCCTGTCCCAACACCCATAGCCTCATTCCGCTTGAGGGGAAGTTCGGGGCCTCGCAAGAGGAGGCGCCGGCGCTTCTGCTGAAAGCCCGGCAGCGCGCAACGCGGCTCGGCATCACCTTTCATGTTGGCTCCCAGGCCGTCGTGCCGGCCGCCTTCGGCGAGGCGCTCCGCCAGGTCGGACAACTGATCGTGTCCTCAGGCGTGCTGGTCGACGCCATCGACATCGGCGGCGGCTTCCCGAGCCGCTATCCACATTCCGATCCGCCCGAGCTTGCAGACTACCTGGCCGAGGTCGTGCGGGCTGCGGACGAGCTTGCCGTGAAGCATAATTGCGAGCTTCTTTGCGAGCCGGGCCGGGCGCTGGTGGCCGAGGCGGAGTTGGTTATCGTGCGCGTCGATGCGCGCCGCGGCAATGCGCTCTACATCAATGACGGGGCATTCGGCACGCTGTTCGACGCGGCCTATTGCGGCTTCCGCTTCCCGGCGCGGCTGCTCACGCCGCAGCAAGGCAAGGCCGCGCCCGAGGCGGAGTTCGCTCTCTACGGCCCGACCTGCGACAGCTCCGACTTTCTGCCGGGCCCCTTCGTGCTGCCGAACACTGTCACTGAAGGCGATTATCTGGAGATCGGTCAGGTTGGCGCTTACGGCCGCGTCTTGGCGAATTGTTTCAATGGCTTCGGCGAATACGATGAGGTGGTGCTGACGGACGAGCCCATGCTCTCCATGTTCGAGAGCGCCGAGGCCGAGGCTTCCGCCGCGCGCAAAACTGCCCGCGGCTAAGCGAAATCCGGCGCACCAAAACGCGCCTTCGAGCAGAATCCCGCGCACAACAAAAGAGGGCCGCGCTTGTTAAGCCGGCCCTCTCGTTTGTCGGGTCTCTGCGAGCGAGGCTCGCTCTGCCAGTGTCATCAGTTCTTCCGGACGCCTTGGGATTCCCGGATCGCCTCTTCGTGATACCAGGCGCTGCCGGAGGTCACCCGAGCGATGCGGGGCGCTGCGAAGTCGTCGGCAGGCTTCGCCTGGTGCCGATGACCGCTCAAGCCCGCACGGCCGCCCGCGGGGAACTGATAGATCTTGGCGGATCCCTGAAAAGAATTCGCCGTCATTTCTAGTCTCCATTCCAATGTTCGTCAGAGCGTATGCGCACTGACGAGAGGTTGGTTTCCTCTATAGCTCGATTCACGAGTCGATCTGCACAACAAATTTGCGGAATGACTATTATTTCAGCTTCTTAAGCGCTTGCTTGATAGATCGGCATGATCGGTTCCGGCGCTCGGGCAAGCCGGTGCGCAAGCTCCGTGCACTTTCGCGGACCGGAAGCGACTTCGCCAAGTCCCGCTAATTGTTACCGAAAAATGAACGTACGTCGGCCGGCGCTATCCCTGCCGCGGCCCGGTCTGCATGCGCGGCGCCGCCATCTGCCCCGTTGGCATAGTTGATGCTTCGACCCCGGCTATTGGCCGCGAGCCTCCGCGGCCAGATCAGGCATGCCTGAGTGAATTTTCCCGGTCATTCCTCATGAGGGGTACGCAATGACAAAGTACAAGCTCGAGTACATTTGGCTCGACGGATACACGCCCACGCCGAACCTGCGTGGCAAGACTCAGATCAAAGAGTATGCAAGTTTCCCGACCCTCGAAGATCTGCCGCTGTGGGGCTTCGATGGAAGCTCCACCATGCAGGCCGAGGGCAGCAACTCCGATTGCGTGCTGAAGCCGATCCGCGTTTTCCCGGACGGTGCCCGCGCGGACGGTGTGCTCGTGCTGTGCGAAGTGATGATGCCGGACGGCGAGACGCCGCATCCTACCAACAAGCGTGCCACGATTCTGGACGATGAGGGCGCCTGGTTCGGCTTCGAGCAGGAGTACTTCTTCTACAAGGACGGCCGTCCGCTCGGCTTCCCGCCCGAGGGCTATCCGGAGCCGCAGGGTAAGTACTACACGGGCGTCGGCTACAAATATGTCGGGTCGGTCGCGCGCGAGATCGTCGAGGAGCATCTCGATCTCTGCCTCGCCGCCGGCATCAACCACGAAGGCATCAACGCCGAGGTGGCGAAGGGCCAGTGGGAGTTCCAGATCTTCGGCAAGGGCTCCAAGAAGGCCGCCGACGAAATGTGGATGGCTCGCTACCTGTTGCAGCGGCTCACCGAGAAATACGGCGTCGACATCGAGTATCACTGCAAGCCGCTCGGCGACACAGACTGGAACGGCTCGGGCATGCACGCCAACTTCTCCACCACGTATCTGCGAGAGGTCGGCGGCAAGGCGTATTTCGAGGCGCTCATGGCCGAGTTCGAGAAGAACCGCGCGGATCACATCGCGGTCTACGGGCCCGACAACCACATGCGGCTGACCGGCAAGCACGAGACTCAGTCGATCGATCAGTTCAGCTACGGCATCGCCGACCGCGGCGCCTCGATCCGCGTGCCGCACTCGTTCGCGAACAACGGTTACAAGGGTTATCTGGAAGATCGCCGGCCGAACAGCCAAGGCGACCCCTACCAGATCGCCTCCCAGATACTGAAGACGATCGCCTCGGTGCCGATGGAGAAGGCATCCGTCGCGGCTTGATTAGCGTTTCTTCCCAGAAGCCTCTTGGGGGTCCCGTCCGGGGCCCCCTTTTTCTTTGCGAGTCGTTTCAAAAGGTTCGGTCCGTTCGCGCACGGCGTGCCTGAGCAAGAAAATTCTCCTAACGAGAGCGTGTGCTGACGGCCAAGCGCTTCGCGGCTACACTTCCGGCCTCACGCTCATCAGAAGCCACGAGGGGGAAATACAAGCCATGAACGCAGACAGCCTTCAGACCGTTTGGGCGCCGCGCGTGCTCAGCATCCTGCGCATCGTTGCGGCGCTCATCTTCTTCGAGCACGGATCGGCCAAGCTGCTCGGCTTCCCGCCATCCGATTTTTCGCCCGAAGTCATGTCGCTTCCATGGGTCGCGGGCGTCCTCGAATTGGTCGGTGGGGGTTTGCTCGTCCTCGGCCTATTCACGCGGTGTGTGGCTTTCGTCCTCTCAGGTGAAATGGCCATTGCGTATTGGATGGCCCATGCGCCCCAGAGCCCTTATCCGCTCGCCAACGGGGGCGACGCCGCGATCCTCTATTGCTTCGTGTTTCTCTATATCGCCTTTGCCGGCGGCGGGCCCTGGAGCCTCGACGCGCTCATGAGGGGCAAAGACTAAAGCCCCAAGAGAATGCAGGCGAGCGCGCGCCGCTTCGCCACGGCTTGATGAGAGGCCGCCGCGGGACAAATGCGCGCCGGCTTCTCAATCGTAAACGCCGTAAACACAATTTTAGGCAAATCTCTAAACGCAAATTTCATCGCCGTGCCGTCAGATTCGGTCGCGATGAGTATGCGTCAACAGTTGATGATGGGTTTTCTGGCGATCACGCTGGTCGCCATGCTCGGCGCCACCGCGGCCCGGGACATGGCTCCTCGGGGAGCGCGCGCAAGCATTTGGTTGGATTCCTCCGTGCCCGACGAATTGCTCTCCGCCCGGCTCAATCTCACAAACATCGCGAAGACGCCGCGGATCCATTAAGGGTTGCCAGGCGCCCGCGCGCGCCAATTGCCGCTAGCTGCCAAAGGCAGAAGAAGCCCCGCCAGCAAAGGCGAGGCTTCCCCCGTTCCCCCGATAATCTGATTGGCCCATTTACCGGTTCAAAATGGGCAAATGTCGGGCCGCATTGAACTTTTCGACAGAAAAAGTGCGAGCGTTGCCGATAAGCCACAGACCCGGTTGGTCGGCCACACGCGACAAAACGGACCGGAAGATTGCCGGCTTTTAATCTCCACCCGTCAGCAGCGGGTGTAAGCAGAAATGGTCCCCCGACGATGGGGATTTTCCCTCTCCCCATCTTTTGGTTCCGTTCCACTCTTCGGAACCCGAGAAGCCCCGTCCTCCCCCGTACGGGGCTTCTTCTTTTTGCCTCTCCATGCATGACACGTCCGCCTTGGCCCGATAGGCCGGCTTACGTCAGCGTCAATCGATGGCCGCCAAGTGCAACGAGCGGATGGGTGGACGCTTGCCTGCCTCCAAGTGAGGAAAGCCTGCTAGTCTTCGGTCCGACGCTTGTTCCTCGGAACGGGGTGCGCGTCCCTCAGCTCAGGCACGCTCAGGATGAGCAGGAACAAAAACGCCAGTAAGAGAACGGGGATCATCTTACTTGGTAGCATACCTCAAGGAACCCGGCTGCAGGCATCCATGGCGTCGCAACGTCCGGCCCGTTGGCAACCGCCGTCCACGCCGTGTGGAACGCCTGTCGCGCTGCCGGTGACGGTGGTCGAGCTTCCGGGTAAAGGCGGCGAGGATGTGCTGATCGACCGGGCGGGATCCGTCGTCACCGGCTTGAGCAACGGCGACGTGGTGCGCGTGAGCGCGCAAGGGTCCGTCGTGCTCGGCAACACAGGCGGGCGGCCGCTCGGTATCGAGGAATACGCGGACGGGAATCTGCTGGTGTGCGACCACGACAGGGGACTACTCCGTCTCGACGTGACCACCGGGCAAGTCGAAGTGTTGGTCGAGAAGGTCGAGGGCAAGCACCTGCACTTCTGCAGCAACGCGGTCATCTGCGCGGACGGGACGATCTATTTCTCGACATCATCGGAGACCGCGACGTGGGACGCGTTCCAGGAGGACGTCATCAAGCATGCGACGTCGGGATGTCTGATGCGCGTCTCTCCCGACCGAGAGGTCACGGTGCTGCGCAGGGACCTCGCCTTCGCCAACGGCGTCGAGCTCGCGCCCGACGAGTCTTACCTGCTCGTCGCCGAAACGATCGGCTACCGGATCCTGAAATACTGGCTCAAGGGCCCGCGCGCCGGGGAATGGGTCGACTTCGCGACCGCGACGCCCGGCTTCCCGGACAATATCAGCCTGTCCGATTCCGGGTTGGTATGGGTGGCGCTGCCCGCGCCACGGATTCCGGTGCTGGATTTCCTGCTCCCCCGGCACCCGGTCTTCCGGCAGTTGGCGCTCCGGGTTCCGCAGCGCTTGCATCCCCGGCCAAAGGACATCGTGTGGGTGCAGGCCTACGACCTCGAAGGCCGGTTGGTGCACAACATCAAGACCAGGCATCCGCGGCTCTCCTTCATCACCGCGGTTGCCGAGCGTAACGGAACGGTGTGGCTGGCGAGCGCGCATCACGACGTGCTCGGCCGGATCGACCTATCCACGACCGGGAGGGACTTACGATAGGGAAATGCGTGGTGGGCGGTACTGGACTCGAACCAGTGACCCCTGCGATGTGAACACCGTTCGTAGCCTCGCCTCGCGGACTTCTGGATAACTCTTACTTTCCCCTTATGCATCAAGAGCAAAGCACTTACTTTTAAGCGCTCAGTTCAGACCCTGTCTTACCCCCATTTCTGTTCGGTTGGTGACATGGTGCTGACACGGGAGCTGGGCAAATGGCGAAAATTGCGAAGCGTTGTGTGGACGCTGCGATGGCCAAGCCGAAGCGCTACATCCTGTGGGACAGCGAACTCAGAGGCTTCGGTCTGCTCGTGCTGCCAAGCGGCGTTAAGAGCTATTTGTACCAATACAGAACCCCAGAAGGACGGCAGCGCCGCGCCACGATAGGCAAGCATGGCGATTGGACGCCAGCACAAGCCAGGCAGAAGGCAGAGGACTACCGGCAGGTCGTTCGAGGCGGTGGAGACCCTCTCGGAAATAAGCGAGCGCTGCTTGAGGCGCCGACAGTTGGCGAATTGGTAGACGCCTATCTCGGTTCCGAGAGCTTCAAGGACAAAGCCACTTCCACTCAGAAGATCGACCGAGGCCGCATAGAGCGCCATCTGCGGCCTTTGCTCGGACGGAAACACGCCCATCTGCTCTCGGACAACGACATCAAGGTCGTGTTCGCTGCGTAAGTTCAGGCAGCGCGCCTACTTGCCTTGGTGTGCCTTCCAGATTTTCTTGCAGGTCTTCTCCCATTCACGTCGCAGTTTGCGATCATTCGGAAAGTGCCTCTTGGCGGCATCCTTGCACGTCATACCGTTCATGATCATATGGTTAGCAGCCTCAGCCGGAGCGGTTTGAAGGGAGAACGTGAAGACGAGACCGGCCGCAATCGCGGTAAGAAGAAGCTTATTGAGCATTTTATTTCTCCAAATTGGTGGTGAGTTCTTGCTAGCAAATTGGAGAAACCAAATCTAGGCGATGGTCGGACAGCTACCTGCCCACGACCTTGGCACATTGCCCCGTAAGGCTACACGTCGGCTTTGGGGGGCAACTGAGGGAGGCTCCCAAGAACAGCGCTCGTGCTCTTGATCTACCGTTTCGACGATGGATCTCAATCATCAGCGTCACTCTTTCTGAATTTCGCCAAATCTGCCAAGACCGCTACTGTGCAAGCTGTCAGCGCGGCAATGTCACAGTAACTCGGATAGCTCTGCGGTTCGTCGCCGATTAGCATCATCGGATGAGACCGATATCGCTCAGCTCCAACTTCGGAAAAGGAACAAAATGCCCCAAGCGACGGCCCATCCAGGAGACCCGCATTACATCACTCGCAGCGGGTGGTTACGCGCTGCCGTCCTTGGCGCGAATGACGGGGTCGTTTCCGTTTCCTCCCTGATCGTAGGCGTGGCTGCGGCCGATCCGAACCCAAGCACAGTCGTTATCGCGGGCATAGCGGGGCTCTCCGCGGGTGCAATGTCGATGGCTGCGGGCGAATATGTATCCGTTTCTTCGCAATCCGACACGGAACGGGCCGACATCGCACGAGAAACCAAAGCATTGCAGGAGCTTCCGGACGCCGAACTTGCTGAACTCGCCGCCATTTATCGAGAGAAGGGTCTTAGTGAAAAAACCGCCCTTGTGGTTGCCAAAGAACTCACCGCGCACGATGCCCTTGGTACGCATGTCGAGACGAACTCGGGCTATCAGAGGTACACGCGGCCAACCCACTTCAGGCTGCGTTCACATCGGCGTAACTTTCAGCGTCGCGGCGGCGATCCCCTTGTTGGCTGCGCTTGCAGCCCCCGCAGGTTTCATCATTCCCGTCGTCCTTGTTGTCACTATCATCACTTTGGCTGCTCTTGGCGCGTTAGGGCAAAGGCGGGCGCTGCCCCCGTTTTGCGCGCTACCTTGCGTGTGGTGATGTGGGGTTTGTTCGCAATGGCTGTCACTGCGGGCGTGGGCTGGCTTTTTGGTGTCAGCGTCTGAGTGAGACGCAGGTTTTCCCCTCACCACTCAACCACAATTTTGCCGAAGTGGCTGCCGCTTTTTGAGGTACTCAGCCGCCATCTGTTCGCGGAAAGCTGCGATCGATCACCGGGCGTAGGCCAGTCTGTTCCAACGCGGCCACATAGTCTTGCTGCTGGCGGCGGCTCCCGACAATCAGGCCCTGCAGGCGCACCTGTTTGGCCATTAGCGCCATGGTGGGCACCTCGCCCGTTCGGCCCGTCAGGATGCCGATCAATGCGATGTGACCTCCGACACGCACAGCCTTGATGGACTGTGTCAGCGTACCGGGCCCGCCTACTTCGATGACGTGATCTACACCATGCCCACCGGTCAGCGCCAAGACTTCACGGCCCCACTCCGGAGTTTGCCGGTAGTTGATGACATGGTCCGCACCGAGCGCCCGAAGACGCTCTAGCTTTTCCTCCGAGGAGGACGTGGCGACAACCGAGGCGCCCATAGCTTTAGCGATCTGCAACGCGGCGATGGAAACCCCACCGGTGCCCAATACCAGCACACTGGCGCCTGCCCTCAGCTGACCGTCGGCGATGAGGCGCGCCAGGCGGTCAGCCCGGCGGTGGTAATGGTTGACGCCTCAGCATGACTCCAGCCGCGCGGGGCGAGGGTGAAGTCGGTGGCGGCACGCACCGCATACTCTGTGGCGTACCCGTCGATGCCATCGCCCGGAGTGCCGAGAAAATTGCCCACCGCATCAAACGGTAGGCCGTCTTGCCATTGCGGGAAGAAGACGGAGACCACATTGTCGCCGGCCTCAAATTCAGTAACGCCTTCACCGATGGCTTCGACTATGCCGGCGGCGTCGGCCATAAGCACACGGCCGTCGGCCGTGGGGATGGCGCCCTTGGCAACCAGCAGGTCATGGAAGTTCAGCGAGGTCGCATGCAGCGCAACGCGGATCTGGCCCGGCCCCGGCTGGCCGGGATCGGGGACATCACGAAGCTCGAGTTGGTCGAGCCCACCTGGGGCCCGCACGACGACGGCCCTAAGCTTTGCCATGGTTCGTCCAATTTCGCGGCAGGCTACGGAACCGTCAAGTGACCAGCGCGCGAGGCCCTCAACGGCTTACAAGAGGTCACCGTCAGTTGATGGTCGGATATTGGCACTTGGCAGACGTTCATTTCGACGCCGAGCAAGTCTGATTTGAGGGGTAGAGTTGACGCCCTCGGTCTGCTCGCCAAGGTCCGCTTCTGACCCGTAGCGGACATGGCTCCATGTGCAGTTCGGCTTCTAGCTGACTGCGGGGGCAATAATTGAGACCTTGGTGCCCTGAGGCCCGCTGGATTTCTGAACCGTAGCCTCAAGTTGATGCGCCAGCGCCTCGACGATGCTCGTGCCAAGGCCAATGTGCGGAGGCTCGTCGTCCGTCGCTTCTTTGGCCCCCGAGCCGTTGTCGGCAACTGAGAGGCGCCAGCCGGAATGCTCCGCGTCGTAGCTGACCAGGATTTCGCCCTCATCGCCCTCCGGGAAGCCATGCTTCAAGGCGTTGATCACGAGTTCCGTCACGATCAACCCGAGGCTCACGGCTTCGCTGGATGTCGCCGAGCCACTAGTGGCCTTGACCTCGATGGAGATCGGCCGACGATCGCCGATCATCGAGGTTGCAAGACTGGCGCACAGCTTCGTCAGATAAGGCCCGATCTCGATCCTTTCGTTTAGCCCAGAGGCGTGCAGCTGTTGTTGCACCCTTGCCACCGACATGACGCGCTGGTGGGCCTCTTGGAGGTGGAGACGCGTCTCCTCCGACTGCACGGTCCTCGCCTTCAGCAGAAGAATGCTGGCGATGATCTGAAGACTGTTGGCAACGCGGTGCTGCATCTCCTGGAGCAGGATTTCCTTTTGTTGAAGCAGCTCGTCCTTTTCGCGCTCAGCCTCGCGGCGCCGGGTTACGTCCTCTATCGCCAGCAGAATGGCGGAAGCCGAGCCATCGTCGTCAAACACGCGGCGGGCATTGAGTAGCATCACGCGTCGACCGATCGACGGGAATTCGTGCTCAACCTCATAGGCATCGACGGTGCGGCGCTTCGGAATGATGTCTTCAAGGAGTGCCCGGAGCCCTGGAATGTTCCACTGCCCGTCGCCTAGCTCGAAGATCAGCTGGCCTTCCGTCTTCCGCGGCGTCACTGCGAAAGTACGGTAGAACGAGCGGCTTGCGGCGATCACGCGGAAGTCCGGGTCGAGCACGAGAAGGGGCTCCCGTATGGCGTCGACGATGGCCTCAGCCAAGCTATGACCATGCGCGATGGCGGCGAAAGGATTGCGTTTGGCCACGCCGAAAACTTCCGTCTATCTGCTTATCCTGCAAGGCGAATTTATAGCAAAACCTCATGACGAAACGAACCTCGTCAGATCAGGAAAAAGGGAACGGCCCCAGGCGACACCCGAGGCCGCTTCGTCACTGGCGTTACATTGGCGCATTTGCTTACGCCCGAATAACGCGAGCGGTCGCTATTATGGAACTAATGGTTGAGGTGCGGGTTATGCCATCAGTTGGACCGGTGGCTCCCTCCCCCCGAACTGCCGGGTCCAGTTACTTTGTAAAAGCGTAAGGCCTCGGACGGGAGCACTACCTGTCCGGGGCCTTTTGCACTTACACGGAGCAAGACCATGGATACCACCACACTTCTCGTAATTATCGTTGTGTTGCTGTTGATCGGCGGCGGCTGGTTCGGCCGCGGACGCTGGTACTAGTCAGCTACTAGTCGCCGAACTTTTTCGGCATAGCGGCGTGCGACAGGATCGGACTTTACCGTTTTCCTCGAAAGCCGCCAGCCCACGTAGTTGATCGGCCCATTGAATTGGCCGTACCTGGCATGTCCGACGAGGCAAAAATGGATAGGAAACTATGAAAGGCTACGTCCACAGCATAGAAAAGACAGCGGAACAGAACACGACGTTCCGCACGGTCTTGTATACGGCGAAGAATTGCCAGCTCGTCGTGATGAGCCTCAAGCCCGGTGAAGATATCGGTGCAGAGGTCCACAAGCTCGATCAGTTCTTCCGGGTAGAGGAAGGCGAAGGCAAGGCGGTGCTTGATGGCGTTGAGCATCGCATCAAGCCCGGGTTCGCGATCTTGGTGCCCGCCGGCACCCGCCACAACGTCATCAACGGTCCGTCAGGCCCGATGAAGCTCTACACGCTCTACGCTCCGCCGAACCATCGCGATGGCGTCGTGCACGCCACCAAGGCGGACGCAGAGAAAGACAAGGAGCACTTCGACGGGAAGACGACCGAATAATTGGACGCCCGACAATTGTGCGGGCAGACCTTCCTCTCAAGAAGGCGAAATGTAGCCGGACCCAAATCTGTAGACGTATGCGCTGTCACGGTCAAAGGAGCGTGGGATGAACCGGTGGCCTCAAGCCTCACCATCATGCGGCTGGTTGCTCTCGTCGTGACAGGCTCTGGGAACGCTGAAGTTCGGACGACACGGCCCGAAATTGAGGAACGCTCCGGCGCAAGACGACATTACGAGAACGATACCCGGCCGAACTGACGGCCCAGCAAGGAGGCTAGACATGACGATTTTGCTGCGTGGGCTCAAGGGCGAGCCAGTGAAACGTCTTCAGGAAAAGCTCGGCGTCAAAGCCGACGGAATTTTCGGAGAAGAGACCGAGAAAGCCGTCAAAGATTATCAGCAGAAGAAGGGGCTAAAGGTGGACGGCATCGCCGGACCAGACACGTTCGCCTCGCTCGGTCTCAACGAGCTGATCTTGTTAAAGCGCGGGTCGCGCGGTGATACGGTCAAGAAGCTGCAGGAAAAGCTCGGCATCAAGGCCGATGGCATTTTCGGCACGGGAACAGCGAAGGCGGTCAAAGAGTATCAAGAGAAAAATGGCCTCAAGGCCGACGGGGTCGCAGGACCGGTCACCCTCGCCAAGATGAGCCTCATGGGCATCACTCAGGCTACAGTCCGCGCATCGCTGACGCCGCTGGGCAAAAGCGTGTGGGACACGATCCAAGAGACCACCGAAGGAGCCTTCAGCAAGGTAAAGAGTGTCCTCGGAATTTAAGTGAGGGCTTGGTCGCGCGCGGAATAATCAACGGCAGCACAGCGGAGGGGGTTGAGACCCAGCAACAGTATGAACGCGTCACGCCTTCCATCCGAGGATGTCGCGATCGCAACACTCGGGCTGATGACTAGCGCAGAAGACGGATACCCCCCACTCGTGGTCATGGGTCCCATAGACCCTTGGGGAAGCCAACGCCGCAAACGGGCGGGTCAAGAAAAAAGGCCCGAGGCTGAGCCCCGGACCTTCGAGCCTAATCGCGAAGTGCTTTGGAGACGTTCTTAGCGAGCCTGTGGCTTGAACGCGTTCTGCGCGAGGCTGACATACATCTCACCGAGCTTCGTCATCTGGGCAATGTGGGCCTCGTAGGCCTTCTTGACGTACTCAGACTGGATTTCGACTGCGTGCTCGACAGACTTTGCGCCGACGAGCTGCTCAAAAGCGCGAGTGCCGTCTTCAAACGCCTTCTTCGAATAATTCGTGACCTCGGCGACAATGGCCTGGAAGCCCTTGTTCGCATCGCCGTAGGAGCGGACAGCGGCGTCGAAGCTATCCTTGCCCACCTTCTGAAACTCATCAGCAATCTTGGAATGTTCGGTCATTTCGTACCTCTTATGCGGCACCGCTCTAGCGGTCTGGGGTTGATCGTACGAGTTATATGGTGCAGTGCACAACAAATTGCAAGGGGTTTATGCTGCATTGCACAATGAGCGTCGCTGGCCACCATCGTGGATCCGCTACCCGCGGACCGGAAACCTCGTCCGTATTCGTTTAGCTGGAGGAATCGCCTAACGTCAGAACAGCTCGTTGGCACTGCTCTGCTTTTTTTTGGCCGTCTTCGCCTCGCCATCCAAGTCAAGCACCGGCTTGAGGCAGTGAATGCGCAGTCTCATCTGGGGAGCTTTGAGCCATGCTCCAGGCTTGGCTGTCTATCGGTTACATCGTCCTGTTCGCATTCTCGTGCTCGCTTTTATCTTCTGGCGCGGGGAAGCCCCGTTCTGGCCATCGCTGCACTCGTGGTGGGTATCCCCCTCTGGTTTGGATGGGAATACGCACGTCCAACATGGACAACCGGCGTCATCACAGGAACGGAAGTGCGCCGCAGCGATCCCGACGCCCGCGGCAATACGACCGACATCGAATACATCTACATGCGCAACCGGTCCGACAGGGGCCTCGAGCTGATCAACGACAATTCCTGGTGGTGGTGAAGCGCAACAGCGAGCGCGTCTTCAACGACGCCAAGACCGCGCAGGATCGCAATACGGAAGTGACCCTCATGTGGAATCGGTGGCGCTCCACGCTCTTCAGTTGGTACCCCAATGCGATCGCCATCGGCTCAGCCGGCTTCTGGCCGTGGTGGTCCGTGCGAACCATCATCTTTTACGGCCTCTCCGTCGTCCTCTGGCTCAGTTATTTCTACGCCTTCTTCAGGCTACGCCGATCGAGCGCCCGCTGCGTCGATCGCACCCCTTTCTTGAGTCCCGCCTAGCTTCCTGCGAGCCCTCACGCATGCGGCCAAGCGCTTGGTGCACCACCTCAGGAGCGGGCTGGCGAGGTATAGACGTCTGTTAATGGCACAAGCGACGTCCAGCAGGTCGGCTCCACGTCCGCTTCTGACCCGTAGCGGACGCTGGCATTGTTAGCAGCTTCGACCACCGGGTGGCGTTTTGAAGGCACCGCCACGCCCGGCGGCGGGCAAACATCGAGGCGACGACGAACGAGTAGCTCTCGCTTGCCACATAAATGATGCTCGCCGCCACGCCGCCGGCTGCCCGGCCGGACCGCAAGACATTCTGCGCCATGGCCCGGTTTAACCATCCTGCTTAACGGTTACTTCCGAGATCGAGGCTTAGAATTCGGATGCCCACCGATGTTGATGTCAGGTGCCCCTTGCGATCCAGCACTGTGAGGAAAGCATTCCGCACCCCTGGCACGCTGGGCATCAAGGACGATGGACCTAATGAAACCCGTCCGCAAACTATCGGATTGGTTCGCTCGACAGACCAGCCTGACGATCGATCTGATCCTCATCGGCCTCGTTGCGCTACCTGTCTATCTTTTGGCGCTGTGGTTCCAAGCCCTCGACCGATTTTTTGAGCTCACGAGGCACCACCAAAATCATTCTTTGGACTGGATCATCATCCTTCTCATTGTTCTCGGCGTCGCCGCAATGTTCTTCTCAGCCCGACGCGTTATCGAATTGCGCCACGAGGTGGCGCGGCGACGCGCCACTGAGCGCGAGTCGCATCGGCAGGCGCGCCACGACGCCCTCACCGGGCTGCCCAATCGGCGCTGGTTCATTGAAAACTTTAGCCGCTGGGTCTCCCACGTGCCGGAGGGCGAAGCCTGTGCGCTATTCATCGTCGACCTCGACAATTTCAAGCCGATCAATGACGTCTACGGCCACAGACTGGGGGACGAAGTGCTGCGAGTCGTCGCCGAGCGCATGTCCACCATCGCGGAGCATGGGGCCGTGGCGCGGCTCGGCGGCGACGAGTTCGGTGTTCTGATGCACTGCCGCGCGGATGGCGATGCTGCCGCACGTTTGGCGCAACGGATTGTCCATGAGGTTCAGAAGCCAATCCCACTCGCGGCCTTGTCGCTTCAAGTCGGCGTCAGTGTCGGTGTCGCGATCTATGACCAAGCTGGCAATCGCAACAGCACAATGGCTAGACGTGACGGGGCAGAAGTGGAGACCGTTCTCCGCCAAGCCGACACGGCGATGTATTTGGCCAAGTCCGAAGGGCGCGCACAATACCGCTTCTTTGACCCCGCGATGGACCAGAGACTGCAACAGCGCGTTGAGCTGGAGGGAGAAATCGAGGAAGCCATCGCCGATGGTCAGATTGTGCCTTACTACCAGCGGATCGTTGACCTGAAAACCTCGGAAACCATTGGCTTTGAGGCGTTGGCCAGGTGGGAGCATCCGACGAGGGGTCTGCTATCAGCAGATGCCTTCATTCCCATCGCCGAGGATACTGGCACGATCGGCGAAATGACCTATGCCTTGCTAGAGCGGGCGATCCACGACGCCAAAGCTTGGCCGGAGCATCTCTACCTCTCGGTCAACGTCTCGCCACGGCTGATCAACGATCCCAATCTCCCGCTGAGGGTGCTCGGGCTTCTTTCCAAGTCGTCTTTTGCTCCGCACCGCCTCGCGATTGAAATCACGGAAAATGCAGTGGTGCGGGAGTTGGACAAAGCCAAGGTTGTGTTGGGATCGCTCCGGGATGTGGGCGTGCGCATAGCACTTGACGACTTCGGCACCGGCTACTCGGGGCTTTATTACCTCCGCGAGCTCAAACTCGACACGCTCAAGATCGACCGATCTTTTACCAGCCAAATGCTGCACAAACCCGAGGGAGCGAGAATTGTGAAGGCTATAGTCAGCCTGAGCCAATCCCTCGGTTTGCACACCACGGCTGAAGGAATCGAAAACAGAGAGGTCCTCGACCGGCTGATGCAGCTCGGTTGCGATACTGGACAAGGCTCCATGTTCGGAGAACCTGAGCCGGCAGCGATTGTAAGCGCTGCCCTGCGCAAAGGGACGCAGCCTGCCCGCCAGATCGCTTAGCGCAGATTCAGGCTCGTCTTCGGCATGTGCGCGGCTCCCGGC
>CAVQXI010000005.1:0-27344 GCA_963717875.1 uncultured Alphaproteobacteria bacterium | reverse complement strand
CCGGGTTAGGGTCCGGACGCTCGAAAAATCCTAAGAAAGCTCAAGCCCACTCGTGTTCACGCTCGCCCACCTCTCCGACATTCATTTGAGCCCGCTGCCGCGCGCCAGGCGCCGGCAGCTCTTGTCCAAGCGCATCCTCGGCTACGTGAACTGGCATCGCGGCCGCAAATTCGTGCACCGGCGCGAGATCCTCGATCTCCTCACCCACGATCTCGTCGAGCGCGACCCCGGACCACATCGCCGTCACCGGCGACCTGGTCAATCTGGGTCTGCCGGAAGAATATTTACGCGCCGCGGACTGGCTGCATCATCTGGGAAGCCCGGATGACGTCACCGCGATCCCCGGCAATCATGACGCCTATGTGCGCATGCATCCCGACACCAGCACACGCCACTGGCACCCATACATGGAATCGAACGGGGCGGGCGAAGACCTGTTCGCGACACCGGAGGACGGCTTTCCCTTCGTGCGCCGTTTCGGTGACATCGGCATCGTCGCGCTCTCCTCCGCGATCCCCACCATGCCGTTCGTCGCCGCCGGCAAGCTCGGCAAGGAGCAGCTCTCCTTTCTCGCCAGCGCGCTCGATCGTCTCGGCCGCGAGGGCCTGTTCCGCGTCGTGCTCATTCACCACCCGCCGCTTCCCGGACAGGCCAACTGGGCGCGGGGCTTGCGTGATGCGAAAAGATTCCGCGAGGTGTTGCGCAAGCATGGCGCCGAGCTCGTGCTGCACGGCCACAACCACAGGCAAACGGTGCATGAGATCGACACCGTTACCGGCCCGGCCATCGTCGTCGGCGTGCCGTCGGCCTCGGAGTCGATCGAGGGCCGCACGCCCGCGGCCCGCTACAACGAGTACAATATCGAGCGCGCCGGCAACGGCTGGCGCGTCGAGATGGTCGGCCGCGCGGCGGGCAGCAACGATCAAGTGTGGGAATGCGAGCGGCGCGTGCTTAGGGAACGCTGAGCCACACGGCCGCGAACAGGCCGGCCGCGCCGGTGAGGATGCCGATGACGAAGGCCGAGAGCACGACGCCCATGCTAGGACCCGAACGCTCCGGCTCTACGACGAGCTTCTGACGCGGCCCGGGCTCCAGGAGAGCCGCTTCCATACGCTCCCGCCGCACGATCTCGTGCGCCATATAGGTGGTGATGCGGTCCACCATGTCGGAGACGTTATTGGCGCTGAACAACGTGCGCCGTCCATTCTCGCTGTTGCGGATGAACAGGTAGGCGCCCGAGCCGTCGTCGACCGCCACATAGGTGAAGAGATCGATCCACAGCCGCGCCGGCCGGCTCGGCACCAGCGCCAGGCTGAACCGGTCGTCTTGGCGCGGAATATCGGCGAACACCGTCTCGAGCTCGGCCTGGAGCAGCTCGAGCCGCGCGATCTCGCCGTCGCGGGCGTCGGCGGTGACGTCGAGGCGTTCGGCCTCTTCGAGGCGGGCTTTGCGGATCGCCTCACGCAAGGACCGGCTCGCAGCCGGCCGCGCGATGGCTTTGACGTTTTCCTCCATCCCCGTAACGCCCCTACCGTTTTCCTTCTTGGGCTCAGCATAGCCCGGCAAGCGGCGGAAATGCGACCGAAATTCCGCCCCGGAATCCGCGGAAAAGCCGGGCTTTGGAGGCGCCATGCCGGCTTCGGCGAGCCACGGCACATGGCTCATCTTGGGCGCTTCACCCCAAGGCCGCTTCTGCGAATCGTCTGGCGTTGCGGCGAGCTTATTGGGAGGCAAGTACAACAGAGGCCCTCGCGTCATCGAACCATTTGTCGATGGCTGTGTCGACGCTGGCCTCAAGCCCCGACTTCCACGCGGTGATTGTCGCGTCGAGCGCCTCCTCGTTGGCGGCGACGAAACTGTCACGATTGATCGCCTCGTTGGCCTCGTTGGCCAGATAGTCGGCGACCGTACCGATAGCAATGCCGATGGCGGCGCCTATCACCTGTCCGCCCATGGGCTGGACGACCGTGCCCGCGACCGCGCCGCCTTCGGCATAAGCGACTCTCGTGCCGAGCGAGGTGGCGAGGCGTTGCGACAGCTGCCCGAAGCTGCGGGCGAGAATGGCGTCGAACGCCGGGCCGAGCGCCAGCGCGCCCACCGTGCCGCCGGCCGCCGCGGTGCCGACGCCGACGATCCCGTCAAAGGCGCGATCGTCCATCAGATAGGTGGGCGCCTTCCATTTCTGCGCGTCCCAGTCGAGCTTGACATTGGTCATCGAGGCCGTGGCCGGGATGTCCTCCATGTGGCTCGTGTGCTTGGCGAGGAACAGCTGAAGCCGCATGTCTGAATTTGCGATCACCCGCCGGTAGCTGTCATGGGCGTGGCGCGCGGCCTGCTCGACGCCTTTGGTGATGGTCTCGTCGCGCAGTTCCGGCTTCAGCACCTGCTCCGTGTAGTTCTTCCGGAAGTAGTCGTTGACGTCCGCCTCGACCGCCTCGCTCACCGACTCGTATTTGCCGGTCTCGAAGAAACGGGTGATGGCCGACGAGATGGTCTCTTTCAGCACCACGTAAGAGCGCTTCCAGGCGAAGAACCAATCGGCATAAGACTGAATCGCCTGCTCGCGGTCTTGGAAGGCGAGCGCGAAGGTGCGCTCGAGATCCTGATGCGCCGCCTCCTTGATGCGCTGACGCTCATCGTCGAGCATGAGGATGGTGCCGTTGACGAACTTGTCGGTCTCCGACTTGCTCGCCACCACCTTGTGCAGCGTGCCGTCCACGTCCTTGACCACGAGGTCGACCGCGTCCGGGGGCAGCGTGCTGTCGCCGAAGAACACGTCGAACATGCTCTTGTCGGGATGAACGGCGGCCGTCTGGTCGAGATGGCGGTAATAGCTGCGATAGAACGTCGTGCCGAGAGAAAGCAGCGCATAGGCGATCAGCACGACACCAACGGAAATGCCGATCGGCCGGAGCAGCATGCCGAGCGCGCTGGGCTTGACCACCTTCTGGCGGACCGCGCGCGAACGACGGCTCGCCTTGGCGGGCTTTCCCGAAGGCTCATCGACGTAGTCCGCTACGTCGGTTCCGGATGTTGCGACAAGGGCGGTGCTTTGCCGTGGCATGTCGTCCAGCATCGATTTGACACCTCGGAGCTAAAGTTAACAGCGCCCCCCGACCCTGCTCTCATATAAGGCCATTCGGCGGGTCTTGTAAGGCTTTGCGCGCATCCCTTTGCCTTGCAACGCAGAACAGGGTTAGCCTGGCCCATGCCGCAAAGGCCGGAAGACGACCTTCCTTTATTCCGGGAAAAGCGGGTCAACGATCCAGCCGAGGCCATCCGGCTGCTCGCGGCCGAGGCCAGAGGCTGCACCCGCTGCGACCTCTACAAGAACGCCACTCAGACCGTGTTCGGCGAAGGCCCCGCCGATGCGGCCCTCATGCTGGTGGGCGAGCAGCCGGGCGAGCATGAGGATGTGAGAGGGCGCCCCTTTGTCGGCCCCGCCGGCAAGGTTCTCGACACCGCGCTCGAAGCCGCCGACATCGACCGCGCGAGCGTCTACATCACCAACGCGGTGAAGCACTTCAAGAACGAGCCGCGCGGCAAGCGGCGCATCCACAAGAAACCTGACATTCGCGAGATCGACGTTTGCCGCTGGTGGCTGGAGAACGAGTTCGAGATCATTCGCCCGCGCGTGGTCGTGGCACTTGGCGCCACGGCGGCGCGCGCGGTGATGGGGAAGGCGATGACCATCAACGCCAACCGCGGCCGCCTCATGGCGCTTCCAAGCGACGCCCAGGCGCTCATCACGGTCCACCCCTCTTATCTCCTGAGACTCCAGGAGGAGCACGACAAGCGGCGCGAGTTCGACCTTCTCGTCAAGGACTTGCGGCTGGCGGCCGAGGCCGCGCAGTAAGCAAATGGCCGCGCAGTAGTCCGCTTCAGTCTTGCGCGACCAGGCTTTCCAGCCAAGCGAACAGACCGGCACGGTCGGTCCGGTATTGCGCTTGCGTATCGCCGTCGTCGATCTTGATGGTGATGCCACCTAATGCGTTGATCGCGGCGAAGGCGTCCTCGTCGGTCACGTCGTCGCCCATATAGACGGGCACGCGCCCCTTGAACGGCGGCTCGTCGAGGAACGCCTGCACCGCCGTGCCCTTGTCGAGCCCTTGCGGCCGCACCTCGAAGACCATCTTGCCGGGCAGGACGGCGAGCCCCTTGGTATCGGCGACGGCCTTCTCCACCGCATCCTTGCACACCGCGCCAAGCTCCGGCCGCTGGCGGTAGTGCAGCGCCACCGAGGTCTGCTTGCGCTCGAGCAGAAGACCGGGATTGGCCTCGACCAATGGTTCAAGCCGCGCCGCCACGCTTGTCACCGCCGCGATGCTGCCTGTGTCGGCATGGACGCGGCCTTCGGCGTCGCGCCGGATCGAGCCGTGCTCGGCCGCGACCGGCAGCCTGAGCGGGGCCAGAAAGCCGTCGACCGTATCCAGCGGACGCCCGGTGATAATCGGCAACCGCATGGTCGAATCGCTCGTTCAAGCGCTTGAGGACTTCGAGCACAAGCGGCTCGACATGCACCAGGTCCGGCCGGGGCGCGATGGCCACAAGCGTTCCGTCGAAATCGATGAAAAAGGCAGCATTCGCTGAAATGGGGGGCAAAGACCTAGGCATTAATCCTCATTGACCTTCGATATCGCCAGCCGACATTCGGACCGAGATTCCAACATCTTACGTCGCATGTCTCGCGCGGGGGTGCCAGTGGACTGGAAGTTGCACTTTCCTGACCGGGAACAGATTGGGCCCATGTTAGGAACCCATTGTGACGTTTTCAGTTTAAACTCCGACGCTTCGAGCGGAGGTTGGGACATGGAAGCGTCACCGAAAGAGGCTATGAGACATGGTATCGAAGGTCTCAAGCGTGCACATCGGGATGCCCGCCAAACCAATGCCACCTGCCAATGCCGGGAGGCTTGAGATGACAGCTAAGGCCCGGAGGCTGGTGGTTGTCTCAAATCGCGTCGCGGATTTCACCGCCAAGTTCCAGACCGGCGGCTTGGCCGTCGCCCTTGGCGATGCGTTGAAGGCATCCCACGGGCTCTGGTTCGGCTGGAGCGGCGAGGTGGCGAAGGACGCGAGCCACCGCCGAGCCGAAGGTCGAGACCGTCTCCGGCCTGACCGTCGCCACCATCAACCTCACCCCTGAGGAAGCCGAGGGCTATTATTACGGCTACGCCAACCGCTGCCTGTGGCCGGCCCTCCACTACCGCCTCGACCTGGCCCACGGCAACGAGGAGCATAGCGAGATCTATTTCAACGTCAGCGCCCGCTTCGCCGACGCGTTGATGCCGCTGATCGGCCCGGACGATCTGATCTGGGTCCACGACTACCACCTGATCCCGCTGGCCGAGGAGCTGAGAGGCCGCGGCTGCACCTCGCGCATCGGCTTCTTCCTGCACACGCCCTTCCCTTCGCCCGAGATCTTCGCCGCTATCCCCGGCCAGAAGCGGCTCGGCAACGCGCTCATGGTCTATGACGTCGTCGGCTTCCAGACCTGCTCCGACCGCGACAATTTCCGCCGCTACGTCGCTGCGTTCCTCGACGGCGAGCAACTGCGCGGCGACCGGATCGCAGCACAAGGCGAGACGACGCTGGCATCCGTGTTCCCCATCGGCATCGACGCCGGCGCGTTCCGCAAGCTCGCCGAGAGCGAGAGCGTCAAGGGACCGATCCTTCCCGATCTCGGCGAGGACATGAAGACGATCATCGGCGTCGACCGGCTCGATTACACGAAAGGGCTGCCAGAGCGGCTCCGCGCTTTCGAATTGCTGCTGGAGGAGTTCCCCGAGCATCGCGGGCGCGTGCGGCTCGTGCAGATCGCCCCGCCGACACGCGAGACGCTTCCCGTCTATCAGGAGATCCGCGACGAGGTGGAGCGTCTGGTCGGCCGCATCAACGGCCGGTTCGGCGATTTGCGCTGGACGCCTGTCACCTATCTCCACCGGGGCGTGCCGCAAGACATCCTCACGCGCCTCTACCGCGAAAGCGCCGTCGGTCTCGTCACCCCCTTACGCGACGGCATGAACCTGGTGGCCAAGGAATATGTCGCCGCCCAGGCGCCGCAGAACCCCGGCGTTCTGGTCCTGTCGCGCTTCGCCGGCGCCGCCGAGCAGCTTCGCGAGGCGCTGCTCATCAACCCGCATGACATCAACGAGATGGCTCGTGCCTTGGACCGGGCTCTAACCATGCCCCGCCAGGAGCGCTGGGCGCGGCATAATCGGCTCTGGCAGCGGATCGAGACCTACGACCTGGCCAACTGGCGCGACAGCTTCATCCAGACCTTCGCCGACTCCGACACCGACCCGGTCAACCTGTTTCGCAAGAAACTAGGCGCCGCCTAGCCCGGTCTCGCCTCCCGGCGTGAAAAAAAGCCGCGGTCTTCGGCCCTGAGGCCGAAGACCCCTGGTCCAGCCCCCTCAAGCCCCTTACTTTTTGTCCTGCTTGCGCCTATCAAGGCGCCCTTCGAGACGTCGTCGTCCGCCCCCACCCTTCGAGCTGACATGATCGATCGCACCGACCGGCACTGGTACAAGAACGCCGTCATCTACGAATTGCACATCAAGGCGTTCTTCGATGCCAACAACGATGGCGTCGGCGATTTCGCCGGGCTGGTGCAGAAGCTCGATTATCTCCATGAGCTCGGCGTCACCGCCATCTGGATCTTGCCGTTCTACCCTTCGCCGCTGCGCGACGACGGCTACGACATCGCCGATTACACCGCGATCAATCCCACCTACGGCACCATGCGCGACTTCCGCCAATTCGTGGCGGCCGCCCATGCACGCGGCATCCGGGTCATCACCGAGCTCGTGGTCAACCACACCTCCGACCAGCATCCCTGGTTTCAACGGGCCCGCACCGCAAAGCCCGGCTCCGTGTGGCGCGATTATTATGTGTGGAGCGACACCGACCAGAAATATCCCAACACCCGCATCATCTTCCTCGATACGGAGACATCGAACTGGACCTGGGACCCGGTTGCCAAAGCCTATTTCTGGCACCGCTTCTATTCGCACCAGCCGGACCTCAATTACGACAACCCGCGCGTCCTCGCCGATATCCTGCGGATCTTGCGTTTCTGGCTCGACATGGGCGTCGACGGCCTCAGGCTCGACGCAGTCCCCTATCTCCTCGAGCGCGAAGGCACCAACAACGAGAACCTGCCCGAGACCCACGAGATCCTGAAGCGTTTCCGCGCCGAACTCGATGAACGCTACCCGGACCGCATGCTGCTCGCCGAGGCCAACCAATGGCCGGAGGACACGCGCCCCTATTTCGGCAACGGCGACGAATGCCACATGGCGTTTCACTTCCCGCTGATGCCGCGCATCTTCATGGGCCTGGCGCGAGAGGATCGCTATCCGATCACCGACATCATCGGCCAGACGCCGCCGATCCCTGAAGACTGCCAGTGGGCGATTTTCCTGCGCAATCACGACGAGCTGACGCTCGAAATGGTGACCGACTCCGAGCGCGACTATCTTTGGGAGACCTACGCCACGGACCTACGGGCACGGCTCAATCTCGGCATCAGACGCAGGCTCGCGCCGCTCCTCGACAATGACCGCCGCAAGATCGAGCTGCTTACCGGTCTCCTGCTCTCCATGCCCGGCACGCCGGTGCTCTACTACGGCGACGAGCTCGGCATGGGCGATAATTTCTATCTCGGCGACCGCGATGGTGTGCGTACGCCAATGCAGTGGTCTGCCGACCGCAACGGCGGCTTCTCGCGCGCCGACCCGCAGCAGCTTTATCTGCCCCCGATCATGGACCCGATCTACGGCTACGAGACCGTCAACGTCGAGGCGCAGCAGAAGCACGCAAGCTCGCTGTTCAACTGGACCAAACGCATGATCGCCGTGCGCCAGACCCACGAGGCCTTCGGCAACGGCAGCATGAGCTTCCTGCGCCCGAGGAACCGAAAAGTTCTCGCCTATCTGCGCGAGCACGAGGGCGACGTGCTGCTCTGCGTCTTCAACCTGTCGCGCTCGGCGCAAGCCGTCGAGCTCGACCTTTCGAGCCAGAAGGGCAAGGTCCCCGTCGAGCTGACCGGCGCGTCGCCGTTTCCGCCGATCGGCACGCTGCCTTACCTGCTGACGCTGCCGGCTTACGGCTTCTACTGGTTCACCCTTGCCGACGTCTCGCGCCTCCCCTCCTTGCCGGAGCAAGCACCTGAGTCGTTACCGGAACTCGACACGCTCATCCTCGGCGAGGGATGGAACGTGGTGGAGAGCCAGCGCGGCGACCGCGAACGCATCGACCGTTTCGTCTACGACCTCCTGCCCACCTATATCGCACGTCAGCGCTGGTTCGGACCAAAGGACTCGATCATCGTGTCCGCCACGCCCGAGCGCATCGGCGAGCTTCCCCAAGCCGACCGCGAGAGCTTCCTGCTCCTCGCGACCAACGTGGCCCTCAGTGACGGATCGACCCAGCGCTATTTCCTACCGCTCGCGCTCTCTTGGGGCGAGGAGGACTTGCGGTACGACAGTCCGCTTCTACCCTATCTCCTCGCCAACATCAGGCGGGGCCGGCAGGCCGGCATCGTGTTCGACGCGGCCCACGGCGAAACCTTCCCGCGAGCCTTGCTCAAGGCGATGACGGAGCACGAGACCTTGCCGGCGGTGAGCGGCACGCTTCGCTTCGATGCGAGCGATGCGCTCAGGGCGCTGGACCTCTCCGAAGACCTCAGCGTGTACCGCGTGGGAACCGGCGAGCACGCGCATACGACGCGCACCCTCGGTGATCAAGTGAGCCTCAAGATCGCCCGGCGCCTCCGTCCCGGCATTGACCCGGGCATCGAGATGGGCCGCTTCCTGGCCAAGGCCGGCTTCGCCAACAGCCCGCATTATCTCGGCGCCGTCGAGTATGTCGACGATGCCGGCGTGCCAACGGCGCTTGCCGTCGCTTTCGAGCATATCCGCAATCAGGGCGACGCCTGGACCGTCGTTGTCAACGCGCTCGACCGCGAATTGGAGGAGGCGAGTTTGTCAGGCCTCGGCGGCGGTGACAGCGATGGGCTTCCCTACTCGCTGTCCTTGATCGAGACCATCGGGCGGCGCACCGGCGAGCTCCACCGTGCTTTTGCCGGCGCCGATCCAAACGATCCGAATTTCGCCCCGGAACCCGTGACATCCGCCGATCTCGAAGAGTGGGGCGCGCGGGCGGTGGCGCGCGCCGAGCAGGCCTTCACCTATCTGGAGCAGCTACCGGAGACCGCCGATGCGGACACCCAGGACCTCGCTGCCAAGCTGCTCGGCCTTCGCGATGCCATGCTCAAACGTATCGACACGCTGGTCCCCCCCATCGCCCGGGGCAACAAGCTCCGCCTGCACAACGACTATCACCTCGCCAGGATCCTCGTGTCCGCGAACGACATCTACATTGTCGATTTCGAGGGCGAACCCGACCAGCCCGCGGACGAGCGGCGACAGAAGGCACCGCCGTCGCGCGACATCGCCACCATGCTGCGCTCGTTCGACTATGCCGCGCGGACGGCCTTCGACCGGCAGAAGCAACGCGGTGCGAGCCAGCTCGACGAGATCGAGGCCCGCGCGCTGGACTGGCGCTCGCACGCCGAGCGGCGGTTCCTCCGGGCTTACGGCATGGCCCGCGACGATTCCATAAGCGGATCACACCTTGCTGGCGGCGAATTGCTGCCGTTGTTCCTGGCCGACAAGCTTTTCTACGAGATCGTATATGAAGGGGCGAACCGGCCCGTGATGCTGCCTATTCCCCTGCGCGCGGCCCTTGAACTGGTCGAGCCCATCGACGGCCCCGGCGAGGAGGATGACGATTGACCGCAAATGTTGGGGACGTCGCGGTAGCCAGCCTTGAGCCGGGCAGTTTGTGCCCTTGGAAACCCTAGACCATGACGCTGAAGATCGAGTCCGGGGCCCCGTGGCCACTTGGCGCGACCTATGACGGCCGCGGCGTGAACTTCGCCGTGTTCTCGGCCCATGCGACGCGCGTGCAACTTTGCCTGTTCGACGGAAGCGGCACCGAGACTGCCCGCATCAACCTCCCGGAATACACGGACGAGGTGTGGCACGGCTACGTGCCGGACATCGGTCCCGGCCAGCTCTACGGCTACCGCGTGCACGGGCCCTACGCGCCGCGCGACGGCCATCGCTTCAACCCGAACAAACTGCTGCTCGACCCTTACGCGCGCCGCTACGCGGGACAGATCATTTGGGACGATGCCCTCTTCGGCTATCAGATCGGCGCCAAGCGCACCGATCTTGCCATGAGCAAGACCGACAGCGCGCCCTTCATGCCGAAATGCGTGGTCGTCGGCGCCGGCGATCGCCCTTCTGAAATGCGTCCCAACCGCCCTTGGCATGAAACTGTGATCTACGAGGCGCATGTGAAGGGCATGACCGCGCGCCATCCCGACATACCGGAACATTTGCGCGGCACCTTCGCCGGCCTGGCCGAGCCGGCGGTGGTCGACCATCTCGTCAAGCTCGGCGTCACGGCCATCGAGCTTCTCCCCATCCATGCCTTCGCCAATGACAGGCATCTCGTGGAGAACGGCCTCACCAACTATTGGGGATACAACAGCATCGGCTTCTTCACGCCGGCGGAGCGTTATCTATCTCCCGGCGCCGGCATCGAGCAGTTCCGCAACATGGCGGACCGGCTCCACGCCGCCGGCATCGAGGTCATTCTCGACGTGGTCTACAACCACACCGGCGAAGGTAACGCGCTCGGACCGACACTTTCCTTCCGCGGCATCGACAACGCCTCTTATTACAAGCTCGCCGAGGACCGCCGGCACTATTACGACGCAACTGGCTGCGGGAATACGGTCAACCTCGGACATCCACGTGTCTTGCAGATGGTCATGGACTCGTTGCGCTATTGGGTCGAGCAATGCGGCGTCGACGGCTTCCGTTTCGACCTGACCTCGGCGCTGTGCCGGGACAACCACGACTTCGATCCGAGCGCATCCTTCCTCGATGCCGTCGGGCAAGACCCGGCGTTGAGCCGGGTGAAGCTGATTGCCGAGCCCTGGGACCTTGGCGAAGGCGGCTATCAGGTCGGCGCCTTTCCGCCGGGCTGGGCTGAATGGAACGACCTCTGGCGCGACGGGCTGAGATCTTACTGGAAAGGCGATATGGCGATGCTGCCGGCGCTCGCGCGCCGCATTTCCGGCTCCGCCGAAATTTTCGACCGCCGCGGCCGCAAGCCCTGGGCCAGCATCAACTTCATCACCGCGCATGACGGCTTCACGCTCACCGACCTCGTCTCCTACAACAAGAAGCACAACGAGGCGAACAAGGAGAACAACAAGGACGGTCACGACGACAACCGGAGCTATAACTGGGGCGCCAAAGGGCCGACCGACAATCCTGCCATCCTCGACCGCCGCGACCGCGTGCGCCGCGCCTTCATGGCGAGCCTTCTGTTCAGCCACGGCACGCCCATGCTGCAAATGGGCGACGAGATCGGCCGCACGCAACACGGCAACAACAACGCCTTTTGCCAGGACAATGAAATCTCCTGGGTCAACTGGACCGATATCGCGGAGCGGGACAAAACATTCCTCGAATTCGTGCGTGGCGTGGTGAGCTTGCGCGCGCAGCACCCGCTGTTACGCAGCCGCCGCTTCCTCCACGGCGAGCCCGTTGCGCCGCGCATCAAGAACATCGCCTGGTTCAAGCCGGACGGCGAGGAGAAGCAGGCCGAGAACTGGAAAGACCCTGTCGCCAAATGCGTCGGCGCCTCCTTCGCCGGCGACGGCCAGATCCTCCTGCTTCTGTTCAACGCCGACGCCGCGCCCATCGACTTCATCTTTCCGTATTTCGGCAAGCGGCATCTGCGCTGGCGGCTGCTTTGCGATTCGGCGAACGGTCTGGTACGCCCGGAGCCTGCGCCCATCGCCACGGGCAAGACGACCATTCCGGGGCACGGGCTCCTGCTCTTCGAAAGGACCGATTGATGGCGCCGCGCCGCGCGCATTCATCGCCATGGGGTACGGAAATCGTCGATGGCGGCGCCCGCTTTCGGCTGTGGGCGCCGGCGCAAGCCAAGGTCTCTCTCCTGACTGAAAGCGGCGCCACCATTCCAATGCATGAAGCCGGCGACGGCTGGTTCGAGATCACGACCGACGCGGTCCGCCCCGGCGACGGTTATCACTTCGTCCTCGCTCGACGGTATGCGCGTGCCAGACCCCGCGTCGCGCGCGCAACAGGGCGACGTGCACGGTATGAGCCGGCTCGTCGACCCGCGAAGCTATGAATGGCAGGTCCCGGACTGGACAGGACGGCCGTGGGAAGAGGCCGTCATCTACGAGCTGCACACGGGCACCTTCTCGGCCGAAGGCACCTTCGACGGCATCGCCCGCGACCTCGACCGTCTCGTCGATGTCGGCGTCACCGTCATCGAGCTCTTGCCAGTGGCCCAGTTCGCAGGCAATCGCGGTTGGGGCTATGATGGCGTGCTGCTCTACACGCCCCATATCGCCTATGGCGGGCCGGAAGGCCTGAAGCGCCTGGTCGACGCCGCGCACGCGCGCGGCCTCATGATCCTGCTCGACGTGGTCTACAACCATTTCGGACCCGAAGGGAATTACCTCCATCTCTATGCGCCGGACTTCTTCAACCCGGCGCGTCATACGCCTTGGGGAAGCGCCATCGCCTTCGACCGTCAACCGGTGCGCGAGTTTTTCATCCACAACGTGCTCTATTGGCTCAACGAGTTTCACTTCGACGGTTTGCGGTTTGACGCCATCGACCAGATCGACGATCCATCGGGGGAGGAGATTCTGGCGGAGATGGCGCGCGAGGTGCGTGACCGCTTTCCCGGCCGGCACATCCATCTCACCATCGAGGACGATGACAACTCGACAAGGCTCTTGCAGTTTGATGCCGACAACCGCCCGCGTCTCTTCACCGCCGAATGGAACGACGACTGGCACCACGCCATGCACGCGCTACTGACGCACGAGGACACGGGCTACTACCAGGACTACGCGGACGCGCCCGGCACGCCGTGTCGCCGAGACCATGGCCCAGGGGTTCGGCTATCAGGGCGAGCCCTCGCCGTTTCGCGGCGGCCGCAAGCGCGGGCAGCCCTCCGCTCACCTGCCACCGACCGCCTTCATCGACTTCCTCCAGAACCACGACCAAGTGGGAAACCGCGCCCAAGGCGACCGCATCACGACGCTTGCCCCGCCCGAAGCCGTGGAGGCGGCGCTTGCCCTGCTTCTGCTCTCCCCGCACATCCCGCTTCTCTTCATGGGCGAGGAATATGGAGAGCAGCGCCCTTTTCAGTTCTTCACCGACTTCAAAGGCGCTCTCGCCGAAGCCGTGCACAAAGGCCGGAACAAGGAGTTCCGCAACAACAAAGCGTTCGCCGAGGCCTTCAAGCAAGCTCTGGTCCCCGATCCGAATGCGCTTTCGACCTTCACCGCCTCGATGCTCGAGCCTGCGACATCGGAACGAACCGCGTTCGTGAAGCGCCTCATCGCGGCACGCTTCGCCCATGTGGTGCCGAAGCTCGCGGACATCGGCGGCCATGCCGGCAAGGTGGAGATCCTTCACGGCAACGCCTTCGCCGTAAGCTGGCGGCTCGGAGACGAAGGCAAGCTCACCCTCGCCGCCAATTTCGCCGGCGCGCCTGCCGCACTTTCTCCAGAGTCGCCTGGCGCACCCTTCTTCGCCCATCCCCACGACGCAGGTGCGAGTTTCGCCCAAGGCACGCTGCCGCCTTGGTCGGTCGTCGCCTCACTTTCGGTGCAGGAGTAACGCATGCCGGATCGGCTCGACGAATTGGCTGAGCGTTTCGGCATTGCCGATGGCTATTTCAGCGAGAAGGGCGACTGGGTCACCACGCCGACGAAGACCAAGGCCAAGGTGCTTAAGGCCATGGGCGTCCCCATCGACGGGGAAGGCGACCCTGACCAGATGCCCGAGCCGCCCGCCTTCGAGGATGTCGCGTCGCTGTCGGCGAGCGCCTTCTGGCCGCCTTTTCTCGTCGAGCACCGTGCCTGGGGTCTCTCGGTGCAGGCCTATGCTCTGCGCTCCGCCCGTAACTGGGGCATTGGCGATTTCGAGGATTTGGCGCGCTTCGCCGAGTTCGCCGCAGGGCTCGGCGCCGACTTCATCGGGCTCAGCCCTCTGCATGCCCTGTTCTTTTCCGATCCGTCGCGCATCAGCCCTTACAGCCCTTCGACCCGCGACTTCCTCAATCCGCTCCTGATCGCCCCGGACCTTGTGCCGGGGTTTACGGACCTACCGGTGCGCGCCGAGCTCGAAGCCGAGCTCCCGACTTTGCGCGAGACAGAGCTCATCGACTATCCGGCGGTTTACCGCGTGAAGCGCCGCGCCCTCGAAGCCCTGTTCGGGCATTTCGTCAAGAACGCCAACGCCAGCGAGAAAGAAGCCTTCGAGCAGTTTTGCCGCGGGCATGGCGCAGCGCTCGAAGGTCACGCCCTCTACGAGGCGCTTGCGGAGCACTTCGTGGCCGAAGGCGCGGACGTGGCCTGGAGCACGTGGCCCGAAGAGTATCAGGACCCGGAGAATCTCGCCGTGCGCGACTTCGCGCGCGCCGCCAAGCATCGCGTCACGTTCCACGCCTGGCTGCAATGGACCGCCGATAACCAGCTCGCCGAGGCGCAAGCGCGGGCGCTTGCCGCCGGCATGCGCATCGGACTCTATCTCGATCTCGCCGTCGGCATCTCGCCGGATGGATCCAAGAGCTGGCAAAACGGTCCGGCGATCGCCCGCCACGCGCGGATCGGCTGCCCGCCCGACCCCTTCAGCGCCGCCGGCCAGGATTGGGGCCTCGTACCCTTCTCGCCGGTCGGGCTCGACGAAGAGCGCTTCGAGCCGTTCCGCACCGTAATCCGGTCGAACATGCATCACGCCGGCGCGCTCAGGTTCGATCACGCTATGGGCTTGCAGCGGCTCTATTGGATTCCGGAAGGCAACTCGGCGACCGACGGCGCCTATCTGGCCTATCCGTTCCGCGAGCTCTTGGAGGGCGTGGTCGAGGAATCCTGGATTTCCCGCACCATCGTCATCGGCGAGGATCTCGGTACGGTTCCCCCCGGATTTACCGACACGATGGTCCGGGCTGGCCTTCTGAGTTACCAAGTCTTCTACTTCACCGAGGAGGGCGGCGTGTGGATGCAGCCCCATGACTATCGGCGCGAGGCCCTGGTGTGCGCCTCGACCCACGATCTGCCGACCCTGAAAGGCTGGTGGATCGGCAACGACATCGATTGGCGCGTGAAGACGGGCCGCGTCACCGAGCGAGAGGCCGTGATGCAACGGCAAGAGCGCATGCGCGACAGACAGCTTCTCATCGACGCCCTCGTCGAGGCAGAGGCGCTCGCCCCCAACACGACGCAAGCCGACTCCGGCGAGGTGCTCGACGACGATCTCGTCGCCATCCATCGCTTCCTCGCCCGCACGCCATGCCGGCTGTTCTCGGTCCAGGTCGACGATGCCTTGGGAACCGTCGAGCAAGCGAACCTGCCAGGCACCGTTGACGAGCATCCGAACTGGCGGCGCAAGATCGCCGCCCCAATCGAGACGCTCGGCGAAGAGCCCCTCTTTCGCGCCGTGACCGGGGCTGTTGCCGCCGAGCGGCCCAGGCGATGACGACGCTTGCCACCTATCGTCTGCAATTTCGCCAGAGCATGGATTTCGCCCGGGCAAGCACGCTTGCCCCGTATCTCGCCAAGCTCGGCGTAAGCCATCTTTATGCCTCGCCGATCTTGCGCGCGTTGCCCGGCTCGACCCACGGCTACGACATCGCCCGCTATAACCAGATCGAGCCTCTGCTCGGCGGCGAGGACGGCTTTCGCACCATGGTCGAGGCATTCCGCGCCGAAGGGATCGGCGTCATCTTGGACTTCGTGCCCAATCACATGGGCGCAAGTCCCTTCAATCCCTGGTGGCGCGACGTTCTCGAATGGGGTGCGGCGAGCGCGCATGCGAGCTATTTCGACATCGACTGGTCGGCGCCGAAGCTTCTGATCCCCGTGCTGCCCGAGCCTTACGGGCTGGCCCTCGACAAAGGCAGCTTCGGCCTCCATTTCGATCGCCGAGCTCGGGCGGCATCAACTTCACCGTCAGCGGCATGACGCTGCCGTTGAGCCCGCCGACCTACGCCAACGTGCTGGCGCGCGCCGGCAGCGAGTTCGAGGACCTCACCAACCGCTTCGGCAGCACGACGCCGGAGACGGCCGAAGAGCTGAAAGCGGAGCTCGCCGCACGCGCGGAGGACGAGACCCAGGCCGAGACGCTGCGCGCCGCGCTGCTCGATACCGCCGCCGACCGTGACGCGATCCATGCCCTGCATGAGGCGCAAGCCTGGCAGCTCGCCTATTGGCGCGCGGCCCGCGAGACCCTCACCTATCGCAGGTTCTTCGAGGTGGCCGATCTCGTCGGCGTCCGCATGGAGCAGCCGAGCGTGTTCGAGGAGACCCACCGGCTCATGGTGGAGCTCGCCGACCAAGGGATGATCGAAGGCTTGCGCCTCGACCACGTGGACGGTCTCGCCGACCCGCTCGCCTATTTCCGCAAGCTTCGCGAAGTGACCGGCGATGCGCGCCCCTTCATTCTGCTGGTGGAGAAGATCTTGGAGGGGGACGAGGGCTTACGCTCCGACTGGCCCGTCCAGGGAACCACCGGCTACGAGTTCATCCGCGCACTTGGGGGCGTGCTGACGAACCCGGACGGCGAAGAAGCGATGACGGCAGCCTATCTCGACTTCACCGGCGAGGCGGCGGACTACGAGGCCCTGCTCGCCAGCATCAAGCGGCATATCTTCGTGCGCAATCTCGCCGGCGAGCTCGACGTGCTCACCAACCTTGCGTTTCAGCTCGCCCAGGCCGACCTCGCCACGCGCGATTACGGTCGCGACACGCTGCGCCGCGCCATCATCGAGCTCGCTACCGCGCTTCCCGTCTACCGCACCTATGTGGACGTCGACGGCGCGCGCCCCGAGGACGAGGCGCTGATCGCCTTCGCACAAGACACCGCGAAAGGCACGCGCGAGGTCGAGGACGAAGGCGCCATCGACTTCATCGCGCGCATCTGGCGGCTCGACCTGCCGGACCCCGCGGCGCGCGCCGAGGCGTTCACCTTCGTGACGCGCTTGCAGCAAACGACCGGCCCGCTCATGGCCAAGGCCGTCGAGGACACGTTGTTCTATCGCTATAACCGCCTCATCGCGCTGAACGAGGTGGGCGGCGCACCGGAGAACTTCGGCGCCCCTCTCGAGCGCTTCCATGAGGCGATGGCGGCGCGGCGCGCCCGTCAGCCCGCAGGTCTCCTCGCCACCTCGACCCACGATACCAAGCGCGGCGAGGATGCCCGCGCCAGACTCTACGTCTTGAGCGAGCTGCCGGAGGACTGGGCGCGCCACGTCGCCCGATGGTCCGATCTGAATGCGCCTCTCATCGCCGAGGCCGAAGGCGACCGCGCGCCGTCCGCCAATGACGAATGGATGTTCTACCAGGCGCTGGCCGGCGCCTGGCCGTTCGGCCTCGACATTACCGACAAGGAGGCGATGGCGGACCTCGCGGACAGGATGGCCGGCTTCATGCTCAAGGCCGTCAAGGAAGCGAAGGTCCGCACCAGTTGGACGGGACCCGATCAAGCCTATGAGGAGGCCGTCAATGCCTTCGTCCGCGCCGCGCTGGACCCCGCAAAGAGCCGGGATTTTCTAAAGGACTTCGCCCGCGAGCAGACGGCGCTGGAAGTGGCCGGTGCGCTTAACAGCCTCACCCAGACGCTCCTCAAGCTGACCGCGCCGGGCGTGCCCGACATCTACCAAGGGGCGGAGCTCTGGGACTTGAGCCTGGTCGACCCCGACAATCGGCGTGCCGTCGACTTCGACATACGCCGGCAGCGTCTCGACACCGACGCCTCGCGCAATCCGGCCGAACTCCTCTCCGACTGGCGAAGCGGCGCCGTCAAGCTCTTCATCACGCTGAAGGCGCTGCAAGTCCGCCGCGAGCAGCCGTCCCTCTTCACCACCGGCAATTACACAGCCCTGGCAACGAACGGCGCGCAGGCAGAAAACGTGCTCGCCTTCCTACGGAGCGACGGCGCGACGGCGGCCATCACTATCGTGCCCGTCCGAGCTCGCGCCTTGCTCGGTGACAATGACATACCTTTCGTACCGGCCGCATCCTGGGGCGATACGGCGGTGACGCTGCCGCCGGAGCGCGCAGGCCGCCAATGGCGCAACGCGCTGACCGGCGAAGTCGTGTCCGCAATGAACGGTAGCCTCAACGTTGCCGAGGTGCTCGGCCAGTTGCCCGTGGCGCTGCTCGTTGCAGGCTAAAGCGCGTCGGCGCCCATCTCGCCGGTCCGCACCCGCATGGCGCCTTCGAGCGGCAGCACGAAAACCTTGCCGTCGCCGATCTGACCGGTTCTTGCCCCCTCGCCGATCGCCTCGACCACGGCATCCGCCCGCGAGGCACTGACGGCAATCTCGATCTTCACCTTGGGCACGAATTGCGTCGTGTACTCCGCGCCGCGGTAGATCTCGGTCTGCCCTTTCTGCCGGCCGAAGCCGCGCACCTCGGTGACGGTCATGCCCTGCACGCCGATGCCGGCGAGCGCCTCGCGCACGGCGTCGAGCCGGTGCGGCTGAATCACTGCGATGATGTATTTCATGATTGCGCTGGTCCCATTTCAGCCACCTTAGCAGATCGGTTGTAACCTCGGCCACTTACGCCACATTCCGGCTTTCAATGATGCTATAGTGACTTATGAGCAAGGCCTTTACCAAAGAGGCCGAAGGGGGGGACGTCTATGACGATCTTCCCGACAGGCCGATTTCACCACACAACCTCGTGACCAAGCACGGGCTGGAACTCATCGAGGTTGAGCTCGCGCGTCTGCACGAGGAGCACGCCGCGGCCCACGACGCGGACGACAAGCCGCTCCTTGCCAAGATCAATCGTGACTTGCGCTACTGGACCTCACGCCGCGCCACCGCCCAAGTGGTCGAGCCGCCGAGCGACGCGACCGAGGTGCATTTCGGCTCCAGTGTGACCATCGAGCGCGAGGATGGACGCCGCCAGACCTATCGCATCGTCGGCGAGGACGAGGCTGACCCGGCCCACGGCACGCTGTCCTATGTCTCGCCCGTGGCGCAGGCGATGATGGGCAAGCCGATTGGCGAAACGGTGCAGGCCGGCACCAGCGAAGCCACCATCGTCGAGATTTCCTGAACCTCTAGCCAACAACGGCGGCTTGGTGAGGCATCTCACAAAGATGTGGGCCTAATCCTTGGAGTCTTTGGCGTCGACATGGCCGAGATCGCGTCCCGGCGCGATCCGATCGCGCACCAACTGCTTGAGTTCCTTGATTTCGGGGAAACGCCCCTGTTCCCCCCGCGACCAAATCATCTTGCCGTCGACGCGCACCTCGAAGACGCCCCCTGTGCTGTCAGGCACGAGCGTGAGCGAGCCGAGCTCCTCGGCGAAGGTGGACAAGAGCTCCTGCCCCATCCACGCAGCCCTGAGCAGCCAGCCGCAAAGCCGGCAATAGGTGATGGAGACGTTGGGCGACGGCGGGATGGTACGGTCCTCAAGGATTTCGGAACTCTAACGCGCTTTTTTGCGACTTTAGACCACGCCACGCGACATATTCCAGCCTCTTGAACTATTGAGCATAATCAAGGCAGTCGCCGGCGACGCGGACGAAACTGAGGCTTACGCCGGTGCCGCCTGGCGCTCTGTCAAACGGAGGCGACGATGCAAGACTATAATCCTGGCGCCGGTGCCGCGCGCGGCCGCCTCGCCAATCCGCTTCTCGACTTTGCCACGGCGATGGCGGAGGCGCAGCTGAAGTACTGGCAGGCCTACCAGGTCGAGGGCGCAGCCTTCGTCGCCAAGCGGATGCGGGCCGACTTGGAATTCCTGCGCGCGCTGGGCCATTGCGGGGATCCTCAAGCCATCGCCGAATGCCAGTGGTCCTGGCTCGGCGATGTCCGCAAAGATTACGCCGAGGAATTTGCGCGACTCACAGGCACGACCTTGGCGCTTGGCATCTCCGAAATCGTCCCCATGGGCAGCGTGTTCACCGGGCCCAAGTCCAAAGCTTCCAATGGGTTAGGCCAGACGACGCATGCGCCTGGGGACAGCGTGGCCCCTTAATATCGCCTGGGGGGTTGTATTCGGGCCTCGCGGTCATAACCTCGTAACAACATCCTGACTTGTTCGAGACGCAAAACTGCGAGAAGACAGAACCCATGAGAAGACTGATTCGCCGCGCTGCGCCGGTTCTCCTGGTCACCGCCGCCCTGGTCGGCCTGACCCTCATCACCCCCACGAAGCCTGTTGAGGCGAACCCAAGCCCGTTCGACACGCTGCTCGGCTCCTGGCGGGGCAGCGGCAAGATCCTGCTCGACAGCGGGCCGGAGCGGTTGAGCTGCAATGCCTACTACACCGGTGGCGGGTCACAGCTCGGCTTGGCTATTCGCTGCAAGAGCGAGACCTCCAACGTCGAGATCAGAAGCAAGCTGAGCCTGAGCGGTAACCGCCTCACGGGGAACTGGGAGGAGCGCACCTACAACGCCCGAGGGGCGGCCAGCGGTACCGCGCGACAGGGCAGACTCGCGATCAGGGTCACGGGCTCCGTCACCGGTAGCATGATCGTCAACTACAGCCGCACGAGCCAAAGCGTGTCGATCTCGACCCAAGGGATTGCCCTAAAGTCGGTATCAATCAACCTGACCCGAAGCTAGTTCACCGCTACTCTTAGGCCGGAATCATTACGGGCCTCGGGGGGCATCTTCGAGGCTTGTGCCGGATTGAGGCCGCTAGGAGCGCTGCTATGGGCGAAGCTTTGCTGACACACAAACTGGTGGGGGAGCGGCTCGAACTTGCCGCCGGCGGCTCGTGGACCGCAAATCACGCGGGCGAGCTCGAGGTCCTTGTGGATGGCGTCACCGGCGAAGCGCCCAAGGCCAAAGACGTGTCGATCGACATGGCCGGTGTGCGCGAGTTCGATACGTTCGGCGCCTGGCTATTGGAGCGCCTGACCCGGCAATGGACGGCGTCGGGACATGAGACGGTCATCGTCGGCCTCCCCGAGCACGATCTCGGCCTGCTCGAGGAGATGCACGGCGTCAACCGCGAGCCACCCCCCAAACCGAAGGGTGGGAACCGCTTCGTCTCCTTCCTGGCCGGCGTCGGCAGTGCCAGCGCCGACTTCGGCCACAACCTCATTGTCTTCTCCGAAATGCTCGGCGCCGCCGGCATGGCGCTGGCGCGCGTCGTCGTGCGCCCGCGCGAGTACCGCTTAACCTCGACTGTCCACCAGTTTGACCGCGTTGCCTGGCAAGCGGTCCCCATCATCCTGCTGATCACCTTCCTGATCGGCGCCATCATCTCGCAGCAGGGCATCTTCCACTTCCGCAAGTTCGGCGCCGAGCTCTACTCCGTCGATCTTGTCGGCATCCTCATCTTGCGCGAGATCGGCGTGCTCATCGTCGCTATCATGGTTGCTGGCCGCTCCGGCAGCTCCTACACGGCCGAACTCGGCTCCATGAAGATGCGCGAGGAGATCGATGCGCTGCGCACCATGGGCTTCGACCCCGTCGAGGTGCTCATTCTGCCGCGCATCCTGGTCCTCGTCGTCGCTCTTCCGGTGTTGACCTTCCTCGGCTGCATGTCGGCGCTTTATGGCGGCGGCCTCGTAGCCTGGTTCTATGGCGGCATGAGTCCCGACATCTACATCTCACGCCTCACCGACGCGATCTCGCTCACCCATTTCGAGGTCGGCATGATCAAGGCGCCGTTCATGGGCCTCGTTATCGGCATCGTCGCCTGTGCCGAAGGTTTGCGGGTCAAAGGCAGCGCCGAGTCCCTCGGCATTCAGACCACGAACTCCGTGGTGGAGTTGATCTTCCTCGTGATCGTGCTCGACGGCCTGTTCGCCATCTTCTTCGCCTCGATCGGAATGTAACGCCCGCATGACCGACAAGAACGCCGTCATCAAAGTCCACGACCTCGTGGTCGGGTTCGGCGACGCGACCGTGCTCGATCATCTCGATCTGGATGTGCGGGAAGCCGAGATCCTCGGCGTGGTGGGCGCCTCTGGTGCCGGAAAATCTGTCCTGCTCCGCACCATCATCGGCCTTCTGCCGCGGCGTCACGGTACGATCGAGGTGCTCGGCGTCGACCTGGCCAAGGCGAACGAACAGGAGCGCCGCGCGCTCGAGCGCCGCTGGGGCATTCTCTTCCAGCAGGGCGCACTATTCTCGTCGCTGACGGTCAAGCAGAACGTGCAATTCCCCATGCGCGAGAACCTGGAAATCTCTCAGCGGCTGATGGACGAGATGGCGCTCGCCAAGCTCGAGATGGTCGGCCTCACGCCGCAAGACGGCGAGAAATTCCCCTCCGAGCTGTCGGGCGGCATGACCAAGCGCGTGGCGCTTGCCCGCGCGCTGGCGCTCGATCCCGAGATCGTGTTTCTCGACGAGCCGACCTCGGGCCTCGATCCGATCTCCGCCGGCGATTTCGACGAGCTGATCCGCACGCTCCAGCAAACCTTGGAAATCACCGTGTTCATGGTGACCCACGATTTGGAGAGCCTTTACAACGCATGCGACCGGATTGCGGTTCTGGCCGACGGTAAGGTCGTGGCCGAGGGCCCGATTACCGCTATGCTTGAGTTCGAGCATCCCTGGGTGAAGACCTACTTCCAGGGAAAGCGCGGCGGCATGCTGGCGGAACGGCAGATGAGCACTTAACCCCAAGGGACGTAACCGATGGAAACCCGTGCCCGCTATGCCTTGATCGGACTTTTCATGCTCGCCGTCATCCTGGCGAGCTTCGCCTTCGTCTATTGGCTGGAGAACAAAGGCGGCTTCGGCGAACGCGACACCTACGCCATCCATTTCCAGAGCCCCGTGTCGGGTCTGCTCGTCGGCTCCGCCGTGCTGTTCAACGGCATCCGCGTCGGCGAGGTCACCGGCGTCACCCTCAATCCAAGCGCACCTCAGGAAGTGATCGCCACCATCGGCGTGGCGCGCAACACGCCGGTCCGCGAGGATACGCAAGTCGGCATCGAGCAGCAGGGTTTGACCGGTGGCGTCGCCGTCACGCTCGTCGGCGGTACATCGACCACGCCGCTTGCCTCGGAAGGCGGGGTGCCGACACTCATGGCGCCTCCGGGTGTCGGACAGGATTGGACGCAGAGCGCGCGAGACGCGTTCCAGGAGGTCGAATCCGTGCTCGAGCAGAACGCGAAGCCCCTGAACGAAGCGATCAACAACATCGAGGTGTTCACGGACGCACTTGCCCGGAACGCCGACAAGGTCGACGGCATCCTCGCCGGCATCGAGCGGCTGACCGGCGGCGGCAAGAGCGAGAATCCGCTCTTTTCGCTGAAGCCCGCGACCGATCTCCCGGCGCCGCCTGGCCAGGCGCCGGCCTGGAAACTCATCATCCCGGAGCCCACCACGCTCCTCGCCTTCAACACCGACAAGATCCTGACTCAGCCCGCGCCCGACGAGAGTCTTCCCTTGGAGGGTGCACGCTGGACCGATAGCGTCCCCATTATCGTCCAAGCGACTCTGCTTCAGACCTTCGACAAAGCCGGATACGCGCAGTCCGTGAGCCGCACCCTTGGCGACTTTCCCAGCAATTTCCAGCTTCGCATCGACATCCAGCAGTTTCACGTCGTAACCGAAGGCGAACCGACGGCCGAGATTGCCTTCCAGGTCAAGCTCCTCGACCCAGACGGCGAGGTCATCGATTCCAAGCTGTTCAAGACGTCCGCGCCGGCGACGGGAAGCGACGCGCGCGCCTATGTGAACGCGCTGAGCGCGGCCTTCGGCAACATGGAGAAAGAAATTCTCGAGTGGACCACGGCAAAGCTCGATGCCGCACCCATCCCTCCGGTCACGGTGGAGCCGCCCGCACCCGGCGCCATGCCTGATGCCGGCGAAATGCCTGATGCAGGCGAATGCCTGACGCAGGCGACATGCCCCCGCCCCCAACGCCTTAGGGTCGGACCGCCCTAAAGCGTCTCAATTGATCTGGCTCAACGACTGCGCCCCAAGGCCGCGAGATCGTCTCGGCATGAGCTACACACAGGTTCATGCCGAAGCGCAGAGGGGCCCGGGACGCGAGACCGTGGAGCTGCTGGAGGCCATCGACGGACGGCGGTCCGTGCGCGAGTACACCGACGAGCCGGTGGACGATGCGGTGGTTCGTGAGCTGATCGACGCGGCGATCAAGGCGCCGAGCGCCATCAACCAGCAGCCTTGGGCCTTCATCGTCGTCTACGACCCCGCCCGGCTCACCCGCATCTCGGACCAAGCCAAGGCGCATCTTCTCAAAGCGTCGCTCGCCGCGCCGGCGCATCCCTTCCGCGAGATGCTCAACGATCCGAAGTTCCACATTTTCTATCACGCACCCGTCCTGGTGGTGATCGCCGCCGCCGAGCCGACCGATTGGGCAGTCGAAGACTGCGCGCTGGCTGCGGAGAATCTGATGCTCGCCGCATACGCCAAAGGTCTCGGCACCTGCTGGATCGGCTTCGCCCAGAATTGGCTCGCCACCCCCGATGGCAAGGCAGCGCTCGGCGTGCCGGCGACCTATGCACCCATCGCGCCCATTATCGTCGGTCATCCGCGCCGTCAGCCGCCGCCCGTGCCCCGCAAGGCCCCAGAGATCCACTGGCTCGGCGCAACGCCGCCGAAAACGTGACCGCGCGGTTCTCCTGACGCATATTGCCTCTGTGAAAGAACAAACGATATCGCGGTCCAACGCGCCCCTTGTTTATGCGCAACCGGCTGCCGACGTGCTCGCGCAGCAAGAGGTCAGCATCGAGCAAGGCCTCAGCGACCAGGAGGCCGCCGCACGCCTCGAACGCTACGGACCGAACACGCTCATCACCCATCCCGGGCGGACGGCCTTCGCCATCCTCATCGCTCAGCTGAGGAGCCCCGTGGTCTGGCTGCTCGGCGCCGCGGCAGGCGTAGCCGGCGTGTTCGGCGAATGGAGCGAAACCACCGCCATCGTTGCCGTGCTCGTCATCAACACGATCATCGGCTTCGTCACCGAGCTGCGTGCCACGCGCTCCATGGAGGCCTTGCGCAAACTCGGCTCCCGCGCCTCGCGCGTGCGCCGCGACGGCAAGATCAGGATCGTCTCCGCCGAGGAGGTCGTGCCCGGAGACATTGTCGTGCTGGAAAGTGGCGACGTGGTCACCGCCGACATGCGCCTAGTGGAAACCAAAAACCTGTTTGCCGACGAATTGACGCTCACCGGGGAATCCGTGCCCGTAGAAAAAGGCACGGGCCCAGCGCCCGCCGACGCCATCATCGCCGAGCAGACCTCGATGGCCCACAAGGGCACGGCAATCACCCGCGGCACCGGCGCCGGCGTCGTCGTCGCCACCGGCATGGAAACGGAGCTCGGTCTCACGACCAGGCTTGTGATCGAGGCGGCGGAGGATATCTCCCCCCTCGAGCGCAAGCTCGCCGAGCTCACAGCTCAGCTCGTCAAGGCCACCCTCGTCGTCACCGCGCTCATCGCCGTGGCCGGCATGGCCATGGGCCGCGATCTCATCCTCATGATCGAAGCTGGCATCGCGCTCGCCGTCGCCGCCATTCCCGAAGGTCTCCCTATCGTCGCCACCATGGCGCTCGCCCGCGGCATGTGGCGCATGGCCAAGCGCAATGTCGTGGTGGAGCGCCTGGCGGCGGTCGAGACGCTCGGCGCCACCACGGTCATCTGCACCGACAAGACCGGCACGCTGACCGAGAACCGCATGACGGTGGAGCAGGTCTGGCTGCCGTCGGCCGTCTATCGGCTCGACCATGAGCGCAAGCAGATCGTCGATGCCTCCGGAAACACGGCCGCGTTCGAGGGTCCCTTGCAACGGACACTCGAGGTCGGCGTGCTTTGCGGCACCGCGACCCTAAAAGCCGAGGACGAGCGCGGCGCCGGCGACCCCATGGAGCTCGCGCTCCTACGGCTTGGCGCGCTCGCCGGACTCGACCGCGAGGATGTGCTCAGCGCGTGGCCCGAACGGCACGAGATCGCCTTCGACACCGAAACCAAAATGATGGCGACCGCGCATGAGCGCGAGGGGCAGCTATTCGTCGCCGTCAAGGGCGCGCCGGAGGCGGTGCTCGAGGCCTCGGCGACGATCGGGGCGGACGCGAAGACGCCGCTCGGCACGGAGCTGCGTGAGGACTGGCTGCGTCATGCCGTGTCGCTGGCAGGCGACGGGTTGCGCGTCCTGGCCCTGGCCGAGGCCGCCATTCCGTTGGACGCGGCGCCGGCCTACGAGGACCTCACCTTTCTCGGCCTTGTCGGCTTCCGCGATCCGCCGCGCCTGGAGGTGAAGGAAGCCATCGCCGATTGCCGCCAGGCCGGCATCCGCGTGGTCATGGTCACCGGCGATCATGCCATCACCGCGCAGAAGATCGCCGAAGGTCTCGGCATCGCCGAGCCCGGCGCGCCATCGTGGAGGGCCGCGAGCTGGAAGCGCTCGGCGCGCTCGGCGAGCACGAGCGCCGCCGCGTTCTCGAAACGCCGGTTTTCGCGCGCGTGACGCCGGCGCAGAAGCTCGACCTTGTCCGGCTCTACCAATCCGCAGGCGAGGTGGTGGCCATGACCGGCGACGGCGTCAACGACGCCCCTGCCTTGCAGAAGGCCGATATCGGCGTGGCCATGGGCTTGCGCGGTACGGAGGTGGCCCGCGAGGCGGCCGACATCGTGCTGCGCGATGACGCCTTCGGCAGCATTGTCGCGGCGATCCGCGAAGGCCGCGTGATCTTCGGCAATCTCCGCCGCTTCCTGGTCTATCTGCTCTCCTGCAATATCAGCGAGGTCATGGTCGTGGCGCTCGCGGTCGTGACCGGACTACCGCTGCCGCTCCTGCCGCTCCAGATCCTGTTCCTCAACCTCGTGACCGACGTGTTCCCAGCCTTCGCCCTTGCCACCGGCGAAGGCGAGAAGAACGTGCTGCGCCGCCCGCCGCGCGACCCGCGTGAGCCGTTGCTTGCCTGGTCGCAATGGACCTTCATCGGGGTCTATGGCGCGTTACTGACGATTTCGACCCTCGGCGTGCTCGTCATCGGCCACTATGAGTTTGAGCTGGAGGGCGAGGCGCTCGTGACCCTGACTTTCCTGACGCTCGCCTTCGGCCAACTGGTCCATGTCTTCAACATGCGGAGTCAGCACGCCCCCATCTTTCGCAATGCTGTCACGCGCAATCCTTATGTCTGGTTGGCTGTCCTCTTCTGCAGCCTCCTCTTGCTGGGTGCCGTCTATTTCCCGCCCTTCGCCAGCGCCCTCCAAATTGCCCCGCCGAACCGTGATGGCTGGCTCCTCGTGGCCGCCGCGAGCG
>CAVQXI010000004.1:0-20131 GCA_963717875.1 uncultured Alphaproteobacteria bacterium | reverse complement strand
GGCGCCCTGACCGGCGACGAGATGGCGACGGGGGCAGCGGAGGCTCCGCCGCCCGTGCCGGTGCCCGCCGCGAGCAGCGGCGACTTGGCCGAGGTGACGAAGCTCAAGGGGACGATCCGCGCGCTCTCCCAGCAGGTGGCGGAGCTCAATGCGCGCCTGACACCGATCGAGAAGTTCATCGGGCCCGTAGCGGCGCTGCCGCCATCCGCCTCGGTCACCACCTCGCCGCCTAATCGGCCTGCCCCCGTTCAGGCGGCGCCGGCCGCTTCACCGGCGCCAGCTCAAGAGCCCGCCGCTGCCGTGGAGGACGTCACGGTCGAGGAAGACGTCGTAGAGGAAGCGCCGAAACCCCCAGCTCCCGTCGCCGCAGCGCCGCCGCCCGCGCCCAAGCCTGCACCGAAGCCGGAGCCCCAAGCTCCAGCGCCGCAGGCCATGGCCGAACCTGAGGCCCAGGCCGAGCCGCCAGCGGTCGCCGAGGCGCCGATGGAGGACGATCAGGGCGAGCCAGAAGACAACGCCGCGCCGAAGGTGCCCGAAGCGGCGCCGAGCGAGCAACTCGATATTGCCGCATACGACCCCGTCGAATTGCCCCCCGCCGCCAATGACGGCTCGACCCGCTACGGCATCGAGATCGGCACTGTGGCGAAACGCGACGAGCTGCGGCCCTTGTGGCGCGAGTTCCTGACCAAGCACGCAGCCCTCGTCGCGGGCTTGCAGCCGCGCTGCGTGCTCGCGCCCGACAAGAAGTGGCGGCTGGTCGCCGGTCCCTTCTCCAATGCGCAAGACGCCGAAGGCGCCTGTAGCCTGTTCAAGAAGGCCGACCGGCCCTGTGCGGCGACGGTGTACGCGGGCGACGCGCTTTAGCCGCCGACTAATGGTGCCGGTGCTCGATCACCGGCTCTTTGGCTGCCCACCTGTCCGGCGCGACCACGACGTATTCGCCGTCGACGATTTGGGTCAAGACCATCGGTTTGGCGATGTTCTTACCGGAGGCGTCGAACTTGATGGGCCCAAAGAAGGTGGGGAGGTTGGTGGCCGCGACGGCGTCGCGGACTTTCTCGGGATCGAGGCTCTGGGCCCGCTCGAAGGCGTCTCCAAAAACATAGACCGCGGCAGCCGACTGGGCCGCCTGGTACGGCGCCTCGTAGCCATAGACCTTCTTGAACATCACGGCGAAATCCGCCGCCGAGCCGAATAGAGCACCCTTGTGCTTCAGCGCGCGATGCCATTGTTGAGCGCAGAACACATTCTTCGATGCTTTCGGCATCTTCTCGGCGACCCGTGCGGAGTCACAATGGGTCATCGCGATGATCGGCACATCGACGCGCAAGGCTTCGATTTGCTTGATGGCGGTCAGCGCCCCTTTCTCGTGGCCTGAGACCACAAGGATGTCCGGCTTCAGCACCTTCACCTTGGTCAGTGTCATCGACATGTCGTTGAGCTCGGGCGGCAGCTGATCGTCGATCACGCAATTGATACCGCGCCGCTGGGCATCGGCGAGAACGCCGGCACGGACATCTTGGGCAAACGGATCGTCCTCCATCGCCATGGCGAGGGTGAGCTCTTGCGGTGTCTTGCCGAGCTTGTCGGCGTTCTCCGCAGCAAGGTCGATGGCGGGCGTCAGGTACTGATCCGAGGTCGACAACACCGCGAAAATATAGCGATAGCCTTTGGTGAAGAGTTCGCTCGCCGCACCGTTCGCCTCGATCATCGGCACCTTGTGCCGCTCGACAATGGGCAGGACCGCCATGGTAAGCCCCGAGCTATAGGGCCCGAGGAGGTACTTGATGCCGTCCTGCTGGATCAGCCGCTCGACGAGCGCGGTGCTGCGCGCGGGCGTGGACTCGTCGTCGTAATAGAGGATCTGGAGCTTGTAGGGCTTGCCGCCGATCGTGACGCCACCCTTGTCGTTGATCTGGTGCACGGCAAGATCGTAGCCGTTCTTGGTGTTGGCGCCGTTCAGCGCGTATTTGCCGGTGAGAGAAACGGCCGCGCCGAGGGTGATGACGTTGTCAGCACACAGTGCGCCGCCCGTGGAGCACGCGAGCACGAAGCAGCCAATGCCCGCCAGTAGCCCTTTCAGAGGCGACACGTGATGACCCCGCCGCTTTGCGAATCCCCTTAAGGTCAAGAGCTTACGCGCTATTCGGGCCCGGTGCATCAGTCTCGCACCCGGCCGCCCTCAAGGAGGGCGCCGCTCATCTAACCCGGGTCAAAGCTTCCCCGTATTGAACGTGTCGCACGCCTGGAGGGTTCCATTCTCATAGCCCCGGCGGAACCAGCTCGCCCGCTGGGCCGAAGAGCCATGGGTGAAGGAATCCGGCACCACATAGCCTTGGGTCTGCTTCTGGATATTATCGTCGCCAATGGCGCTGGCCGCGTTAAGCGCCTCGTCGATGTCGCCGGGCTCGATCAGCCCTTTCTCCGCTTGCACGTGGTTGGCCCAGACGCCGGCGAAGCAATCGGCTTGCAGCTCCATGCGGACCTGAAGCGCATTGGCGCCGCGTGGGCCGACGCGGCGCCGCGCCGCCTCCACCTTGTCGGCGATGCCGAGAAGGTTTTGCACGTGGTGGCCGACCTCGTGGGCGATCACGTAGGCCTGAGCGAAGTCGCCGGGCGCGCGGAAACGGTTCTTCAGCTCGCGGTAGAAGTCGAGGTCGATATAGACCTTCTGATCGCCCGGGCAATAAAACGGCCCCATGGCGGCCATGCCCGTGCCGCAGGCCGAACGCGTGGCGCCCTTGAACAGAACGAGGGTCGGATCGCGATAGCGCGCGCCGAACTGCCGAAAGGTCTCCGTCCACACGTCCTCAGTGGTGCCAAGCACGACGGCCACGAAACTCTTGAGGTCGTCATCGCCCGTCGTTTTTGGGTGCTCGATCTGAGCCTGGCCGCCCGGGATCGGGAAATTAGTGGCGTCGGGTCTCTGCTGCGGTAGGCGGATGTCGGGGAAGCCGGCTCCGCCCCCGCCGGGCCCGCTGCCTTGCAGGAGCACCGAAGGATCGATGCCGAAGAACAGCATTAGCCCAAGGATGATCAGAAGGCCGACAATCCCGATGCCGCCACCGCGGCGCGCGGAGCCGCCGCCGCTTGGAAAGCGAACGCCACCGCCACCGCCCGGAAATGGAAAGCCGAAGCCGCGGCGTTCGCCACGCCGGTCCTCGACATTCTGGCTCTCTCTTTGGCCGCGCCACCGCATCTTTAGGCCCTCGCCTCCTAGCGCTGCTGCCGAAACGTCAAGCATTGTGCATGGGGCGCGGGAGCGCACAAGGCTCCTGGTGGGCGGCGGGAAACGTCTTGCAACTCGCCGGGCAGCTTCCTAGGCGTTCCTTGGCTCTGCGCCAAAGAGGGTGAGAGCGAGCCCGCAAATCCTTGTGTCTATTAAAGATACTGACAAAGAATTGTCACAGAACTGCCACAGGCAAGGGGCATTCTCCTTCTGCCCAGTGGTGTTCGGTCTGGGCAGGTAGTGCGTTCTGTGTAATGCGTACGAGCCCTGGCACTCCCCGCGCCGGGGCTCTTCTTTTGGTGGAACGCCGCGGGGTCTCCCCTCTCACGACGCAAAAAAGCGCCGGCGTACGGATGTCGCGCGTCGTTACGGATTCGGTGCAGGCGGCGGCTCCTCGGTCACCGGCTCCTCGGAGTTCTCCTCCGGCGTCATCGCATCAGGCGCTTCATCCGGCATCGCCTCGTCCTGCATCTCATCGTCCGGGGGCGACATATCATCCGGCGGCGACATGTCGTCCGGAGGTGACACGTCGTCAGGCATCGCATCCGGGGGCGACATGTCGTCGGACATGGCCGCATCGTCGGCCGGTTCCTCGGCCATAGAAGCCGGCGCTTCGGCGGGTTGCGCGGCAGCGGGCTTCTCCGTCTCGACGGCCGTCTCGCTCTCGTTTCCACCTAACAGGAACGCGGCGATCACGAAGCCGATCACGATGCCGCCGAGGACGATAAATAGAAATGTGCGGGCGCCCGGGTTGTGGTTTGCCATTGTGAAGTCCTCCCTCTCGCAGACGAAGGCCCGCGATATGAACAACTTATCGGCGAATTGCGATGTGGTCGAGACTGTCGACGCCCTGCCCCCCTTTGTGAAGGCGGGCTGGGCTAAGCCGTGCCGCGGGCCCGCGTCAAGCGATCGAGCACGGGCGTCAACGCCACAACGACGAGAAAGTTCACCAGCACCGAGTAGAGGGCGGCATAGCCCGGGAGGGTGAGGCCGAAGATCTCGAGCGGGTAGATCGACGAGACGAAGCCGCGAGTTGCCGCCATATAGGTGCCGACGGCCGTCCCTGCGGCCCAGCCCAAGAGCAAGGCATGCGCATTGAAACGCTGCGTGAACAAGCCGAGCAGGATCGGCGGCAGGAGCTGGATGATCCAAATGCCGCCGAGGAGCTGGAGGTGGATGGCGTAGCTGTGCGGGATGGCCACGATGAACACGACGGCGCCGAGCTTGACCACGAGAGAGACGATCTTCGCCATGCGCGCCTCTTCGGCATCGGTGCAGTCCGGCCGCAAGAACTCCTTGTAGAGGTTGCGGGTGAACAGATTGGCGCAGGCGATGGACATGATCGCCGCGGGTACCAGTGCGCCGATGGCAATGGCGGCGAACGCCACACCGACGAACCACGACGGGAACATGTCGAGGAACAGCGCCGGCACTGCGAAGTTCGCGCCATACTGGGCGAAGCCTGCCGCATGGACCGGGCTTTTGTCGACGCCGGCGGCGATCGCCATGTAGCCGAGCAGCGCGATCAGTCCCAACACGAAGGAATAGGCCGAGAGCGCCGCGGCGTTCCGCCGGATCACCTTGCCGCCCGAGGCACTCAAAATGCCGGTCATCGAGTGCGGATAAAGGAACAGCGCCAAGGCCGAGCCGAGCGCCAGCGTGAAGTAGGCGCTGTAGTTGCCGAGGCTCGCGCCTGACGGCGGGGCCAAGGTCAGCTTCGCTTGCGGGACGTTGGCGAAGATGGCGCCATAGCCGCCGAGCTTCGCCGGAATGATGACGAGGGCGGCGAAGATCGTGACGAAGATCAGCGCGTCCTTGACCACGGCGATCAGCGCCGGCGCGCGTAGGCCGCTCGTATAGGTGAAAGCGGCGAGGATGACGAAGGCGATGATAAGCGGCAGATGCCCAATGAAGCCGCCGGCCGGGAAGCCGAGTGCGCCGATCACCACCTCCATGCCGACGAGCTGGAGCGCGATGTATGGCATGGTCGCCACGATGCCGGTAAGTGCCACGGCCAGTGCGAGGAAACGGCTGTCGAACCGCTCACGGACGAAATCGGCGGCGGTGACGTGGCCGCGCTTGTGCGCGATCGTCCACAGCCGTGGGAAGATCAGATAGAGGATCGGGTAGATCATGATCGTGTAGGGCACGGCGAAAAAGCCCACGGCCCCTGCCCCGTAGACCAAAGCCGGCACCGCGATGAAGGTGTAGGCGGTGTAGAGATCGCCGCCGAGCAGGAACCAGGTGACCACCGTACCGAAGCGGCGGCCGCCGAGCCCCCATTCATGCAGCACGTTGAGGTCGGCTTTGCGCCAGCGCGCCGCGATGAAGCCGACCCAGGTGACGAACAGGAATAGCGCCACGAAGACGCCCGTTGCGGGGAGATTCAGGCTCAAAGAATGTCCCCCGGGGTTCCGGACGAATCGACGTCGGCCTGCGTGCGTCCCGTGGTGCGGGTCACCCAGATCTCGAGCCAGTAGACGGTGAGCGCGACGCCCGCGCCGATGAGGATCGCAGCGAGCTGGTACCAATAGAAGAAGGGGACGCCGCCGAGCGTGGGCTCTAAGCGGTTGTAGAACGGCACCCAGGCGACGAGCAGAAAGGGAATGACGAGCAGAAAGCGCGGCCAATAGCGCGCGACGCCCCGCTTTTCGCCTTTCCCGGCCATGGCCGATCCCCCGTTCCGTCCCCGCGAACGGGCCGGACCTTACTGAAAGCGGGCGGGAATCGCGATGGCGTATTTTTCCGGGTCCGGGAAGCACGGAGGGCGGCATCGCCTCCAAAAGCCCTTGAGGAACGGCCCTTGTTTGTTGACCTCCCCGCCTTAGCGGCCCATATGGTCGCCCCTAGGGAGCGCGTAGCTCAGCCGGTAGAGCATCTGACTTTTAATCAGAGGGTCCTGGGTTCGAGTCCCAGCGCGCTCACCATTGAATATCAGGCTGTTACGCCCATTCTCTGAGACCGCTTGTGACCGGCAAAGCGGCCTCGTTGGGCGAAAAAGCCTCGAAAAAGCAACTCAGCAAGGCGTCGGCACAGCCGGCGCCTTGTGTTTTTTTGGGCCAGAGCGTGGCCCAAACGTCACAGCTTTTCTCGGCAAAGGCCGATATAGTCTTCGACAGAATCGATAGAAAGAAACGGGGGACCAACCATGCGTCTGTTAATTGCTTGCGCGATCATCGTCTCGGCAACCATCGGTCTGGGCGGCTGCTTCGGCCACCACGAGAAGGCTGTTGTCGTGGAGCCGTTGAAGCTCGGCTAGTTTACGACGAGATAGCCCTTCAAGATCTATCTCTCCGGCAAATGCCAGCCCCGGTCGGGTCTCCCCGGCCGGGGTTTTTCATTGCGGGTTGCCTCAAACGCAGCACAACCGCCCTCGTGACAGAGAGCGGCTGTGCGACTGAAGTTTCGGTCTAGAGACTGACCGTTCGGAAGACGGCTACTTCTTGCAGGCCGTCATGCCTGCCATGGCCATGTGGGCGTTGGCCTCGGAGCCATAGACACCCATCATGCTGAACTTTTCCGTGTCGCTGGGGGCAGTCCGCGACATGACGCACGTCTTCGTGCTCTTGTCGAACATGACGTAATAGCTGTCCATGGCCAGAGCGGGAGCCGCAAAGGCACCGATCAGGGTCGCTGCAATCAAAAGCTTCTTCATGGGGGCACTCCTCATTCAATGAGGCGGGATTGCCTCAAGCGCGCAGCAGAGCACTCCTGCCTCTAACGCGAAACTCAACTCTACGCCAGATTTTGTGAGATCGCGCTAACCATCTCGTGAGGTGCATTTCCACGAAATCAAAGGCGCAAAGCCAATTTCTCGATTCGATAGGATTACTCGGCCGGGGTCCCGGCCCAGCGGCGGCGCAGCCGCGTGTAAACGGTGCGCTTCAGAAAGTAGTAGGCGGGCCGGCCCATCACGGCGACGGCGATGAACTTGGAGAGGAAGGGCGTGGCGCCGAGTAGTCCCGAGATGCCGGCTTTGACGCCCGGTTCGAGATCGGCCGCCATAACCACGGGGATCAGCGGCCACGCGAGATAGGCACCGACAAGGATGAGGGTACCCAGCGCGAAGCGCCAGCCGACCTGCTCGGCGGTGAACTCTGGTTCGGCAGCGGCTATGGCCATCTCCTCAGATGCCGTCCAAGCGGGGCGATCCATCAGGCTGGTGAAATTTGGGGTCCCGACATGCGAACCGGAAGGTGCCCCACCCCGGCTCTCACACGAATGTTAGCCCTCACAGTTTCAACGCGAAACACCTTTTCGCAGGTGCGGTATACTCGAAATACGGCGATTTCAGGCTAGTTCGCGGGAAGTTTATCGGCGAAGAGTGGGGATTCTGTGAAGCAGGGGCGTCAGTTCCCGTTCTGTGTGGCGACGAGCCAGGCAGGATCGAACCAGCGGTCGGCCTCTCCGTCGTAAGGCAGCCGGTTGATGTCCCAGTGGCGGATATAGGGCGCATAGACGTCCCACACCGGCGGGCCGCCGCCCACATAGATCACCCGGTCCGGGAACCAAGCCAGCACCTCTTCGGGATGATGGCTCGAGCGGATCTCGCAAATGGTCCGCTCCTCGTAGGCGAATGGCGGGATCGAAGCGATCGTCGTCGGCCCGGCGATGATGACGTGACCGCGTGTCACCTCGAAGAACCGGGCGACGTCGGCGACATACTCCAGACCTTTGTTCCCCTCCCAGGGAAGCTGGCCGTTGAGACCCAGTTGTCCTCTCAAGCCTATGGCGCATATGGCGCGAATGTCAGCCACGCTGTCCTCCGTGAGATGCCGCCACTCCTTTTATCGGTGGATGGCGCCTAGGCAAAGATTGGTGCACATAGGCGCTCACCCATGCCCCCCCGCCCTTCCCCCACGGCAAGTGCCGATCCGCGCCATAGGCTCAAGGCCATCGGCTTGATGAGCTTGGCGACGCTGTGCTTCGCCGCGCTCGACGCCACGGCCAAATATCTGGTGGCCACGAAGGGCGTTCCAGTGACGCAAGTCGTGTGGCTGCGCTTTGCCGGGCACGTGGTGTTCAGCGCGCTGGTGCTGTGGCCGTTTGCGCTTGCGCCCTCGCTGCGTTCGGCCAAGCCGCTGATCCAGGTGATCCGCTCGTGCTTCATGATCCTCACCACTGCGCTCAACTTCGTGGCCCTGCAATATCTCCAGCTCGATCAGACCGTGACGATCTTCTTCCTCACGCCGCTGCTGGTCGCGGCGCTCGCCGGGCCTCTGCTCGGCGAATGGGTGGGTTGGCACCGCGTGCTCGCGATCATCGCGGGCTTCATGGGCGTGCTCGTGGTCATGCATCCCGGGCTCGGCACCGTGCACTGGGCCATGCTCCTCGTGCTCGGCGCCACGCTCGGCTACGCGCTCTACAACATCGCCACGCGCTATCTCGCCGCGTTCGACTCGGCCTCGGTGACGCAAACCTATACGCCGCTCGTCGGCGTCCTGGTCATGGCTCCGTTCGCGCTCACCGCCTGGCAGTGGCCGCAAGAGTGGTGGCTGTGGCTCCTGTTCGCCTCGCTTGGCTTCTGGGGCGGGTTCGGGCACTGGCTCCTGATCCTCGCCCACAGGATCGCGCCGGCCCCCGTGCTCGCGCCCTATATCTATCTCGGGCTGATCTGGATGTCGGTGGCGGGCTTCCTCGTGTTCGGCGACCTGCCGACCTTCTGGACGCTCGGCGGCGGCGGCATCGTGATCCTCGCCGGTCTCTATCTGCTGGCGCGGGAGCGGAAGACGTTGGGGGCGGCCAAAGGCGGCCCGGCTTCCGACGTCGAGCCGCAATAGTGCGTCAGCCCTCGCCGTTTGCCGCCTCGCTTCCCTCGCGGTAGCGCCGGCGGACGTCCTCGGTGAATTCGGCGAAGCGGCGCTCGGCGATGGCCTCGCGGGCGCGGGCCATGAGCTCTTGGTAGAACTGGACGTTGGCGTAGGTGAGCAGCATGCCGCTGAGCGACTCGCCCGACTTCACCAGGTGATGCAGATACGCGCGTTCGTATTGCGCGGCGGGACATGCGCTCTCGGGATCGAGCGGGTTCGGATCTTCGGCGTAGCGCGCATTGCGCAGGTTCAGCCTGCCGGCCCAGGTGAAGGCCTGGCCGTGGCGGCCTGAGCGGGTCGGCATCACGCAATCGAACATGTCGATACCGCGGGCGATGGCACCGAGCATATCCTCCGGCGTGCCGACGCCCATCAGATAACGCGGCCGGTCCTCAGGCAAGAACGCGGTCGTCACCTCCACCATGTCGAACATGGCCTCTTGCCCCTCGCCCACCGCAAGGCCGCCCACCGCATAGCCCGGAAAGCCGATATCGATCAGCGCGCGGGCGCTCTCCTCGCGCAAGTCCGGATAGACGCTGCCCTGCACGATGCCGAACAAGGCTTGGCCGGGTGCGCCCATTGCGGCGAACGCCGTCTTCGAGCGTTCCGCCCAGCGCATGGACAGATCGAGCGAGGCCTTGGCCTCGTCGCGGGTCGCGGGGAACGGCGTGCATTCGTCGAGCACCATCTGAATGTCGGAGCCCAGCAAGCATTGCACTTCGATGGCCCGTTGCGGCGTGAGCTCGATGGTGGCGCCGTCGAGATGCGACTGGAAGGTGACGCCGTCTTCGGTGATGCGGCGGAGCTTGGCGAGCGACATCACCTGATAGCCGCCGCTATCGGTGAGGATGGGCTTCTCCCAGTGCATGAATTTGTGCAGGCCGCCGAGCTTCGCGATGCGCTCGGCGCCGGGGCGTAGCATCAAATGGTATGTGTTGCCGAGGATGATATCGGCTCCTGTGGCGGCGACGTCCTCGGGGAACATGGCCTTGACCGTGGCGCCGGTGCCGACCGGCATGAAAGCCGGCGTGCGGATGACACCCCTTGGTGTGGTGATCGCGCCGGTCCGCGCGGCACCGTCCTGCGCCTTCAGCGCAAACGAGAAGGGCTCAGTCATGTCGCCACCGCCGGGCTCAACAGGCACGCGTCGCCATAGGAATAGAAGCGGTAGCGCTCTTGGATGGCGTGGGCATAGGCCAGCTTCATGGTGTCCAGACCGGAAAAAGCGGCGACAAGCATGAACAAGGTAGAGCGCGGCAGATGGAAATTGGTCAACAGGCGATCGACGACGCGGAAGCGGTAGCCCGGCGTGATGAAGATGTCCGTCTCGCCCGCAAACGGCTTCAAGACCCCTTCCGCGTCCGCCGCGCTTTCGAGGAGACGCAAGCTCGTGGTGCCGACGGCGACGATCTTGCCGCCTCGCGCCTTCACCTTATTCAAAGCCACTGCGGTCTCTTCGCGGATCACACCGTGCTCGGCGTGCATCTTGTGCCCTTCGGTATCCTCGCTCCGCACGGGCAGGAACGTGCCGGGGCCGACATGGAGCGTGACGAAATGACGGGAGATGCCGCGGGCGTCGAGCGCGCGCATTAGGTCCTCAGTGAAGTGGAGCCCCGCGGTCGGCGCCGCCACGGCGCCCTCGTCGCGCGCGAACGTGGTCTGATAGTCGCTGCGGTCCTGGTCGTCCGCAGGACGCCGCGCGGCGATGTAAGGCGGCAGCGGCATGGCGCCTTGCGCCTCGATGGCGTCGTGCAGTGCCGGCCCGCTGAGATCGAAGGCAAGGGTCACCTCGCCTTCTGCCCCACGCGCCTCGACCGTCGCATCAAGCGCGCCGAGCGCACAAACGTTGCCGCCCTCCCCGAACTGGATGCGATCGCCCGGCTCAAGCCGCTTGGCCGGACGGGCTAAAGCCTGCCAGCGCGACTCATCGAGATGCTCGATCAGGGTGACGGCGACTTGCGCCGTGGCCTCATCGCGTGTGCGGGTTCCTTTCAGTGCCGCTGGGATGACACGTGTGTCGTTGAATACGAGCGTATCGCCCGGCGACAGCAACGCCGGCAGGTCGGTCATCAGTTTGTCGGCCAGCGGTTCAGTCGCGCCCGGCTCCACCACGAGCAGCCTTGCGGCGTCGCGCGGGTGCACGGGCCTGAGCGCGATCAGCTCTTCCGGCAGATGAAAATCGAAGAGATCGGTGCGCAACGGAAAAGGCGGCTAAAGCAGCCGCACCATGAGCGCCCCGACCAGCACCAGCACGGCGCCGCTTAGCCGGCCCGCGGTCAGGCCCCGCTCCACCAAATCGAACATGCCGAACCGGTCGAGCAGCAGCCCGGCAGTCAGCTGGCCGGCGATGCCGAGCGCCATCAGCGCCGCCACACCGATCTTCGGCGCGAGCATGAGGGTCACGGTGACATAGATCGCGCCGAGCAGGCCGCCGCCGAGAAGCATATAGAGCGGCATGCTCTGAAGCGCGCCGAGATTGGTGCTGCTTCGCGCGAACAGAAGCGTGAGCACGATCAGGGCGATCGTGCCCACACAGAACGACATGGTAGCGGCTGACAGGGGATGGCCGAGACGAGCCGCGACTTCGGCATTGATGGGCGCTTGCAGGGCGATCAATCCGCCGCCGACAAGCGCAACCAGCGTAAACAGAAGACCCGTCCACGCCATGGTCGTCTCTCCTTGTTGCATCGTCAGCCTTTAAGCGTCTGCGGCGATCTTGGCCGACAGGATCTTATCGGGGCTCGCTGGCGGCTCGCCGCGATTGATCTTGTCGACATTCTCCATGCCTTCGATCACGCGGCCCCAGACCGTGTATTTGCGGTCGAGGAAGCTCGCGTCGTCGAACACGATAAAGAACTGGCTGTCGGCGGAGTCGGGCGATTGCGCGCGGGCCATGGACACGGCGCCACGGCTATGCGGCTCGGCGTTGAACTCGGCGGCGAGCTTCTGTCCCGACCCGCCTGTGCCGGTGCCGGTCGGATCGCCGGTCTGCGCCATGAAACCTTCGATCACGCGGTGGAAGGGTACGCCATTATAGAAGCCTTGGCGGGCCAGCTCCTTGATGCGGGCCACGTGATTGGGCGCAAGGTCGGGACGCATCTCGACCACGACGTTGCCCTTGCTCGTCTCCAGGATGAGAGTGTCTTCGGGATTTGCCACGATGTAGGGCTCCTTCTCGTTGTCGGGTTGATTACGGCTCGATGGTCGCCTTCTTGATGTAGTCGAGCTTGGGATAGGCCTCCACCAGATAGGCGTTGCCTTCCGTCTGGATGCGGCCCTGGTCCGGGCCGCGTCCGCGCGGCGCGCCTTCGCCATAGCCGCCATAAATGGAGTCGACCACGTCCATGCCGGACACGACCTGACCGAACGGTGAGAAGCCCTGGCCATCGAGGCTCGCATTGTCGCCGAAATTGATGAACACCTGCGTGGTGCGGGTGCCAGGCCCGGCGGTGGCGAAGCTCACCATGCCGCGCGTGTTGCTCTGCTTCACCGCATCGTCGGGAATCGTGGACTCATGCCAGACGGCGGAGAGGTCCGGGTTGCCGCTGATGCCGAACTGCACCATGAAGCCGTTGATCACACGGAAGAAGCGCGCATCGTTGTAGAAACCGTTCTTCACCAGGTTGTAGAAGCGGTCGGCGCCGTTGGGCGCCCAGTCGCGATGCACCTCGATGACGAAGGTGCCCTTGCTCGTATCGAATTTCGCCTTGTAGACGGCGGGCGCCTTCTCGGTGAGGGATGACGGTTTGCCGAGATTGGCGGCTTGGGCGTTGAAAGTTCCGAACAGCAACGCGGCAGTAAATAGAGACGACGGCCCTGATGGTCATGGGGTTTCCTCGCAAGTTTTCCTGGCTAGGCGGTGAATTTCTGCTTGAGGGCTGAGGCGACGACGGCGGGTACGAAGCTCGAAACATCGCCTCCCATTGCGGCGATCTGACGAACAAGGCTTGCTGCGATGTGACGGGTGTCGGGCGACGAGGCGAGGAACACCGTCTCGATCTCCGGCTCCAGCGCCGCGTTCATGCCGGCCATCTGCATCTCGTAGTCGAAGTCGCCGGCGTCGCGAAGCCCGCGGATGATCACAGTCGCATACGCCCTTTTTGCCGCATCGACCGTCAAACTGTCATACGTCGTCACGTCGAGGCCGAGGCCTACCTCCTTCGCCACGGGCGTCAGGACTTCACTTGCGAGCCGAACCCGTTCGTTTGCCGAAAATAGCGGGTGCTTGTCGTGATGGGTGCCGACAGCGATGACCAGGCGGTCGACGAGATGAGCCGCCCGCCGAACGATATCCACGTGCCCTAAGGTGACGGGGTCGAAGCTGCCGGGGTAAAGGCCAACGCGCATGCCGCCGAGACTCCAAGCGCGCCGGCAGGCCATCCCCCATGGATGGCGATCCTCAGAGCGCGTCAAGGACCTCTTCTAGCCGCGCGGGCGCGGGATCGGCAAGGCCGCATCGGCCGTGGGACATAACCGGCATAGACGCAGACAAGAAAAAGGGCCCGGCAATGCCGGGCCCCCCACCCCAACTCTCTTTTATTATTTCATGGGTATTGAGGCGGTCTGCGTGCGATGGCCGAAGAGGTCGCTCAGATTGAAGCGGTACCCGAAACCGGCCGAAATGATCAACGGGTCGATGTCGGCCGAGGCCGTGATTCCGGTTCCCCCCCAGCTGATATCCGTGTCGAGCCAAGTCTTCTTAACGTCGGCATTGAGGAACCACCCATTGCCGATCGACACGTCGAGACCTGCCTGAAGGGTGAAGCCCCATGCATTGTCGATGCTGACGCCCGTAGAGCCAGGCACATAGCTCTTCTCGTCGAAGAAGGCGATGTATTGCACGCCGGCGCCTACATAGGGCTGCCACCTGCCGCCGCTGTTGAAGTGGTATTGCGCGGTCAGCGCCGGCGGGAAGATCCAGGTATCGGCGAGCTTGCCAAAGCCGGCGATGGTGCCCTTGGCGTCGAGGTCATGCTTGGCAAAACAACAGAAGAGCTCCAACGAAATATTGTCGTTGAAGAAGTAGGTCAGGGTCGTCGCCGGGATGACCTCGTCGCTCACCTCGGCATTGGCGCCGGGAATGACGGCGCCGCCCGCGCGCACCGTGGCGTCGGTGTCGGGAAGGACCCCCGTGACCAGCGCCCGGACCATGAAATCTCCGTGGTCGTCACCGGCCATCGCCGGCAGAGACGAACCCGCAGCGCAAGCCGCCAAGACCAGCCCTGCTACTGTACTTTTGACCAATCTCTTCATATCTGACGTCCCCCAGTCCCGCGAACGGCCGTGATCGGCCGCGCCACTTGTTCTTCGATATTCTTGAGGCGATGTGCCGTCCGGCTCCAGCCCCGATCGATCAAACGGGCTGACCGAGATCAGGCCAGGGCATATCGCCCGCCGACTGTTGCGCCTGCGCAACGGTTTTTATTGATCTGGGTCAATTCGTTGTGGCCAACGTGATCGGTTGGACACGGTGTCGCGCCCGTTTTCCGTGTTGATCGATATCAAGGCGCGAATCCCCCACTCGACCGACTGCTTGGGCTTGCATGGCGGCCCTCCGCCGCGGGGGAAAGCCCATGGTCATGACACCTACCTTGAAGACACGGGAACCACTCCCACTGACAAGCGCCTCGCCCTCAGAAACAAAAGCAGGCCTTCCCGGGACGGTACCGGTTCGGCTCGGCGCTCATGCCGCCACCGTGCGGATGCGCCGGGGACAGTCCATTGCGCTCACTCTAGAGGGCAGCGAGGCGGCTTTCGTGGTGCGCTCGGGCGCGCTTATGCTTCATGTCGCGCTGCCCGGCGGCTTGCGCCAGGTCGTGGCCCTCTTCTATCCGGGCGATGTGTTCCGCGCCGCATTCGCACCGCCTGGCGCCGCCGCCCAACTCTCTGCGATCAGCGCCGGCGACGTGTTCCGCTTTCGCTGGAGCGCCCTTTCGGAGCTGGCGGCAAGCGATCCCGATATCGCCAGTTATATCGAGAATGCGATGGCCAAGCAGACCGCGCGTCAGGCCATCCACATGGCAGCCATCGGCCGGTTCGACTGCCGGCAGCGGGTCGCGACCTATCTTTTGGAGCTCGCCATGCGCACCGGCGTGCGCGAGCCTTGCGGTGGGCTCGCCTTCGAGATGCCGCTCAATCGCACCGATATGGCCGACTATCTCGGGCTCAACGCCGATACGCTGTCGAGAACCATGTCGCGCTTAAGGGCTAGCGGCCTTTTGAGCCATCCCGAGCGGCATCGGGCCATGACCCGCGATTTGGACGCGCTTGAGGCGCTCACGCCTGCCGCGCCGTCCATCCGGGCGCTTTACGGCAAGACGCCCGCCGGCGCTGGCCCGCGCTAGGCCGCCTGATGCCCGGGTTGAGGCGTCAGGCTTCTCCCTCACCCGCCTCGTCTTCGCCCGTCTCGTCGGCCTCCGCCTCGCCTTCGGCGCCGTTCCCGTTCTCGTCGGGAATATGCTCGACCGAGACCACGCGTTCGTCCTCAGCGGTGTCGAACACGATCACCCCTTGGGTGGAACGGCCCATGATTGAGATGTCCTCAACGGGGATGCGGATGAGCTGGCCGCGGTCGGTGACCAGCATGATCTGATCGCTGTCGTCGGCGGGGAAGGACGCCACCAGCTTGCCGTTCCGCTGATTGACGATCATGCCGATAATGCCTTTGCCGCCGCGCCCCGACACCCGGTACTCGTATGCGCTTGAGCGCTTGCCGTAGCCGTTCTCGGAGACGGTCAGCACGAACTCTTCGTGGGCGCTGAGCTCGGCGTAGCGCTCTGTGCTGAGCACGACCGCTTCCTCCCCTTCCGCCTCCGGCTCGATGTCGGGCTCGTAATCGGTGCCGCCACGGCGGACAACATTGGCCTGGCGTACATAGGCCGCGCGCACGGACGCCTCGGCCTCCACATGGTTCAGGATCGCCATGGAGATCAACTCGTCGACCTTGCCGAGCTTGATGCCGCGGACGCCCGCCAACTCGCGGCCCTTGAACACGCGCACGTCGGTGACGGGGAAGCGAATCGCTTGGCCGTCGGCCGAGGTGAGCAGCACATCCTGCTGCTCGTTGCAGACCTCCACGCCGACGATGCGGTCGCCCGCGTCGAGCTTCATGGCGATCTTGCCGTTCTGGCGGACCTCGATGAAGTCGGAGAGCTTGTTGCGGCGGACGCTGCCGTAGTTAGTGGCGAACATCACGTCGAGTTTCTCCCAGGACTGCTCGTCCTCGGGCAGCGGCAGAATAGTGGTGATGGTCTCGTCCTTGCCGAGCGGCAGCAAGTTCACCAGCGCCTTGCCGCGCGCCTGCGGGGCGGCCTGCGGTAGGCGCCACACCTTCATCTTGTAGACCATGCCGCGCGAAGAGAAGAACAGCACGGGCGTGTGCGTGCTGGCGATGAAGATGCGGCTGACGAAGTCCTCCTCGCGGGTCGCCATGCCGGCGCGGCCTTTGCCGCCACGGCGCTGAGCGCGATAGGCGGAGAGCGGCACGCGCTTGATGTAGCCCTTGTGAGACACGGTGACGACCATGTCCTCGCGCTGGATCAGGTCCTCGTCCTCGACCTCGCCGACCATCTCCAGGATATCGGTGCGCCTTGGCGTGCCGAACTCGGCTTTGAGCGCGGTGAGCTCATCCTTGACGATGCCGACAATGCGTTCGCGACTACGCAGGATCTCCAGGTAATCGGCGATCTGAACGCCCAACCCTTTCAGCTCGTCGCCGACCTCGTCGCGGCCAAGCGCCGTCAGGCGTTGCAGGCGGAGATCGAGGATGGCGCGCGCCTGGTCCTCGGAGAGGCGGTACGTACCTTGCGCGGACACCTTGTGGCGCGGGTCGGCGATCAGCTCGACCAAGGCCACCACATCCTTCGCCGGCCAGTCGCGTTCCATCAACTGCTCGCGCGCCGTGGCCGGATCGGGCGCTTTGCGGATCAGCGCGATCACCTCGTCGATATTGGCGACGGCAATGGCGAGGCCGACCAGCACATGGGCACGGTCGCGGGCCTTGCGCAGAAGGTATTTGATCCTGCGGCCGACGACCTCCTCGCGGAAGTCGGTGAAGGCGCGGATCATGTCCTTGAGGTTGAGTATCTCGGGGCGGCCGCCATTCAGCGCCACCATGTTGCAGCCGAATGTCGATTGCAGCGGCGAGAAGCGATAGAGCTGGTTCAGCACCACGTCGGCCATGGCGTCGCGCTTCAACTCGATCACCACGCGCATGCCCTGACGGTCCGACTCGTCGCGGATGTCGGCGATGCCCTCGATCCTCTTCTCGCGCACGAGCTCGGCGATTTTCTCCACCATCGCCGCCTTGTTCACCTGATACGGGATCTCGGTGATGACGAGCGCCTCGCGCTCCTTGCGCACCGTCTCGTTGTGCACGCGGCCGCGCATGAGCACCGAGCCGCGGCCCTTGTGATAGGCGGAGCGGATCCCCTGCCGCCCTAGGATGAGACCGCCAGTCGGGAAGTCGGGCCCCGGCACGATCTCGATGAGCTCGGCAATGTCGATGGCGGGGTTGTCGAGATAGGTGATACAGGCGTCGATCACCTCGCCGAGATTGTGGGGCGGGATGTTGGTCGCCATGCCGACGGCGATGCCGCCCGCGCCATTGACCAGGAGGTTGGGAAATTTCGCCGGCAAGACGACAGGCTCTTGCTCGCGGCCGTCATAGTTCGGCTGGAAGTCGACCGTGTCGTTCTCGAGGTCGTCGAGCAGCGCCATGGCCGGTTTGGCGAGACGCACCTCGGTATAGCGTTCGGCCGCCGGCGGGTCGCCATCGACAGAACCGAAGTTCCCTTGCCCGTCGATGAGCGGCAGGCGCATGGAGAAGTCCTGCGCCAAGCGCACCAGCGCGTCGTAGATCGCTTGGTTGCCGTGCGGGTGATACTTACCCATGGTGTCGCCGGTGACGCGTGCCGATTTGTTGTACGGCCGGTCCGGCGTGTAGTTGTTCTCGCGCATCGAATAGAGGATGCGCCGATGCACGGGTTTGAGCCCGTCGCGCACGTCGGGCAGCGCGCGGGACACGATCACGCTCATGGCGTAATCGAGATAGGACCGCTTCATCTCTTCGATGAGCGAGACGGGTCTTATGTCAGAGGGAGACGGCCCCTCGACGCCAGTGTCTTCTTCGTCAGCCAATGAAGGAGAACGCCTTCTAAGAAATCATCAGACGCCTGAATAACGGCCCGCCGCGAGAGGGAAAAAAGGCCTCTCAATCGCGCCCGGATACGCTTCAAGGAGTTGTTTTTCTATAGCTGATTTGGCGCCTCTTCCGCAACAAGCAAAGCACTCGCGGCGGCGATGTTTTGTATATATTTTTCAGTATGTTATTGGCGCGACAAAGAGCCACTTCGGTCCCGTTCCGAGCTCGGCCGAGATGGCTTGAAATGGGACCTCTCAGACGTCCTGGCGTGGGGGTAAAAACATCGCCTGCGTGGCGCCGGACCGCAGCGAAAATCGGCCGCACAGCCACGCCCGCAATCACTGACGGTACAGGCTAGAACGGAATCTCGTCGTCGAGCTCTTTGTTGAACGAGCCGCCACCGCCGCTGCCGAGCGGCTTCGTGCGGCCGAAGTCGCCGCCACCGCCGGCGCTCTCGCCCATGCCGTCGCGCTGACGACCGTCGAGCATGGTGAGCTGCGAATTGAACCCCTGCAGCACCACCTCGGTGGTATAGCGCTCCTGGCCGGACTGATCCTCCCATTTGCGCGTTTGGAGCGAGCCCTCGAGATACACCTTGGAGCCCTTCTTCAGGTACTGCTCGGCGATGCGGGCCAGGCCCTCGTTGAAAATAACGACGCGGTGCCACTCGGTCTTCTCGCGGCGCTCGCCGGTCGCCTTGTCGCGCCAGCTGTCGCTGGTCGCCACCCGCAGATTCACGATGGGACGGCCATCTTGCGTATGGCGGATTTCAGGATCGGCACCGAGATTGCCGATCAGAATGACTTTGTTGACCGATCCGGCCATGGTTCGACCTCCCCGCGGGTGTGCGTCACGAATGCCCTTGAAGCCAGTCTTACGCCCGGACGGCGCCCGCTTCCAGGCGACATCAAGACGACATGGATCCTGTCCACAGGACTGAGGCATAAGTCCGCAGGCCAGGGCCAGATGTTCTCTTGTACACGTTTTGTTCTCATTCGTCTACCATGTCGCCCTCTTGAGGTTTCCCGACACCGGCCCTATGGCTAAAAGACGAAACGAAGTGATTGTATTGGCAGCGCGTCCGGAGTTCAGGGGCCCGCTCGCCTGAACCCGGGATCGAAAGGAAACATGCAGCGGTCCGTCCAGCAGCGGCAATCTCCGGTGCGCCGAAAGGCCAAGCGGCGCGATCCACGCGCCAGGACTATGGGCTTCACCACCATGCAATGGCCGTTCATCGCCGTGCTGGTGGGGAACTGGCTGTTCGCGGCCGCCTTCTTCGCGGCTGCGAAGTATTTCTGGACGTGGACGCCGGAGGCCTGGGGAATTGCCGACCGCCTCGCGCTGGTGATCAAGGATGCCGCCATCGCCCTGGTGCCGGGCATCATCGGTATCTGCATCGTCGCCGCGCAGCGGTTGGATCCTTCCATGTTCGTCGGCCGCGTGCCAAAGGCCAACTCGCCGGTCGACATCAACAACCGGTTCATCCTCAATACGTTCGAGCAGTTCACCGCGTACTTCATCGCCAATGCGGGGCTGGCAATGTACTGCCCGTTGGAGGAAGCACGCACGCTGCCCATCCTTACGGCGCTGTTCGTGCTCGGCCGCATCCTGTTTTGGATCGGCTACCACAAGAACCCTTATCTGCGCGCCTTCGGCTTCGGCATCACGTTCTATCCGACTGTCGCCGCCTTCGCCTGGCTCATGCTGATGATGATCTTCGGCATCCGGGTGCCGCTCTAAGCAAGGCCCTGTAACCGATCCTCGTCCCGAGGAGGCGCGTTAGACGCGCACCTTACGTGCGCTCCTGTATGGGGGTTGAGGCTACCTCCCCTGCTGCCAGTGCAGGATGGAATCGAGCGGCCACACGAACATGATGACGTTGAGCGTGAGGTTGTCGCGGATCATGAATCCGATGAACAGCTCGAGTGCCACGGCAATGACGATGGTGAG
>CAVQXI010000003.1:0-36153 GCA_963717875.1 uncultured Alphaproteobacteria bacterium | reverse complement strand
AGGACCAGATCTCCGGCTGCGCATCCTTCTGCCCGATAAAGGGATTGTCGTCGGGCACCGAGCCGTCAGGATTGATGCGCACGATCTTGCCGAGATCGACCGAAAGGTCTTGCGCCGGCTCGAACTTGAAGCGCTCGCCGAGGGTCGCGAACAGCTTGCCGTCGGGGGCAAAGACCACGCGTACCGCCGAAATGGTTTCCGCCTTGGACTTTGGGCTTTTGCCTGAAGATGACTTCAACATCGTCCAGGCCGCCGTCACCAAGCTTGCCGCGCGCCACCGCCGTTCCCGCGCCGCCGTTACCGGGCTCAGAGGCACAGATAAAGACGAGCTTGTTCCTGCGAAATCGGGGTCCAAAGCCACGCCGAGGAGCCCGCCTTGGCCATGAGCGAACACCTTAGGCACGCCTGCGATCGGTTCCGACAGCGTGCCGTCCTTGGCGACGATGCGCAGACGCCCAGCCCGCTCGGTCACGAGCATGCGTCCGTCGGGTAGGAAGGCCATCCCCCAAGGATGGTTGAGGCCGCTGGCCAGCGTCTCGACCTTGATCTTACCGGTCTCGGTGTCGACGATCCGATCCTCGGCCGAGCAGGCCCCGGAAATGAGCGCGAGCGCCATGGCCGCGATCAGCGTGTAGAGAGCGTGCCGGTGAGGAGAGAATGGTCCGAGGCTTTGCTTGACGCGTCTCATGGTCACTCGCAGGGTTCTGTCCTAATTATCCGCGACAATCCCGACCGCGTGTGGGAAATTTACATCGGCTAGCGACGCCTTATTACAAAGGATCAAAAATGCTTGCTATCCCCCAAGGGTAGGATCATCGAGGCCAGCCCGCGAATCGCCGTTTTCCCGAGACTTACTCCAAGCCATGCGGATCATGTCGTTCATGAATTCCAAAAGTTCAAGGCGTGCCCATGGGCGGATGAGCGTAGTGCTTGTACTGGTGCTTGCGATTGCCGCCCTGTTTCAAGGGCCGGCCTTCGCGGCGGAGGACAGCGCAACCACCAAGGCCTCGATCCGCGCCTTCGTGGAAAGCCTCAACGAAGCATCGATGAACTTCTATTCGGGCGGCACCGAAGAGGATGCCCGTGAGCGCGTCCGCGCGCTACTCGACGCCAAATTTGACGTTCCGGTCATGGCCAAGTACGCCCTAGCCCGGACCTGGGAGAAGGCGGACGCCAAACAGCGTGAGGAACTCTTGGCGGCCATGAAGGAGGATATCGTCACGGCCTATCTGAGGCGCATGCGCGCCCCTGGCACGAAGCTCGAATTCGTCGGCTTCCGCAAACCGGAGGGCGAGGATCACCTCGCGGCGAGCCGACGCACCGTACCGGGCAAGGCAGACCAGATTTGGATCTGGTGGCTGAGGCCCGATGGCGACTCGTGGCGTGTCACCGACCTTTCGGTAGACGGCCACAGCGCGGCCGCGACCCAGCGGCAAGAGTACGGCACCGTATTCATCGACAACCACGACAGCATCGACGCCGTACTCAAGTTCATGCGGACCCGTGCGGCAAGGCCGATTCAACCCGAATGACCACAAAGCATCTCCTCCAACTCGAGCATGTTGGCCACGCCTTCGACGAAGGACGCATCGTGGCGCTCAAGGACATCAATCTCGACTTTGGCGAAGGCGAGTCAGTCGCCATTCTCGGAGCGAGCGGTAGTGGCAAGACCACGCTTATTCTCGTGATGTGCGGCATCAGGACGCCCACGCGCGGCGTGCTGCGCTGGCGGGGCGAGCCCATCACCACGCTCAAACAGTGGACGGATCTTCGGCGCTCCGAGATCGGCATCGTGTTCCAGGACTTCAATTTGTTCTCCACGCTTACGGCGGCCGAGAATGTCGAGGTAGCGATGTTCGGCTCCTCCGCGGACAGTGCCGAACGGAAGCGGCGGGTCGAGAGGGCCCTGGATACCGTTGGTCTTGCCGACCGCGCCACCCACCTGCCGCAGGAGCTGTCCGGCGGCGAGCGCCAGCGCGTCGCCATCGCCCGCAGCATCATCAACGATCCGAAACTCATTCTTGCCGACGAGCCGACCGGCAATCTCGACAGCAAGAACGCGGCGGCGATCCTGGATCTCATGTTCGATCTGCAGAAGGCGCGGGGTTCGACCCTGATCATGGTGTCCCATGCGCCGGACCAGGCGCGGCGTTGCGAGCGGCAGATCAGCATGAAGGACGGCGAGGTCATCAAGGAGCAGGTGACGCGCGCGCGCGAGGAGGCACTGTGAATCACGTCGAACTCGCCTTCCGCAATCTCCAACGCAGGCGAACGCGGTCGATCCTTACGATCCTCGGCGTGGCCTTCGCCGTAGGCAGCTTCATCACTCTTTACGGTCTCTCGCGCAGCGTGCACGAGAACGTGGAGCGGAGCTTCGAGGAGCACGGCGCGGATTTGACCGTGAAGCGCCGCGGCATCGCCGAGCCGTTTGGCGGCACGATCCCTGAAGAGGTCGTCCCCGAGATCAAGAAGATTCCCGGTGTGGAGGATGTTGCGGGGCAGCTCATTACATTTGCCGCCACCGACAATGGCGACAGCGTGCTCGCCGCCGGCTGGTCACCCGACAGCTTTTACTGGGCGCACGTACCGCTGAAGGCCGGGCGTATTCCACTCCCCGACGAGACTAAGGTCGCCTTAGTCGGCAGCGACATTGCGCATGCCCTGGGCAAGAAAGTTGGCGATGACATCACCCTGCTTGGCGACAAGTTCAAGATCGTCGGGATCACCGATTACCGCTCGGTCATCAATCGCAATCAGGTGATTGTGAGGCTCGCTGATCTCCAAGAGCTGACCTTCCGCACGGGGGCGGTGACGTTCCTGTCTATCAAGCTCGATGATCCGGGCAATCAGGCCGAAGCCGATCGTGTGTCGCAGGCGGTCGAAGCCTTGGACAAGCTCGCCGTGTCGCCAAGCGAAGGCATGTTGCGGAACGACAGCCTGTTCGGTCTCATGACGGCTGTGTCGAGCGCGATGGCGTGGGTCGCCCTGTTCATGGGCGTGCTCATGGTGCTCAACACCTTGCTCATGGCGGTTCTGGAGCGCACGCGCGAGATCGGCATCCTGTCGGCGCTTGGCTGGTCGAAGGAACGCATCATGCTGGCCCTGGTGATCGAAGGCTTCATCTTGTCTGCCTTCGGCAGCCTGGTCGGCATTGTGCTTGGCATCGCCGGCTCGAAATTCTTGAGCTCGATCCCGTCCATCGGCCGTTACGTAGCGGTGGAACCGACGATTCCCCTCATCGCCATCACGGCACTTGCGGCGGTGGTGTTGGGCGTCCTTGGCTCGTTCTATCCGGCTTGGGTGGCGACAAGGGCGAGCCCCGCCGAGGCTCTGGAGCACGCGTAGGAGAACCGCTAGCCGCGGCCGGCCTTGACGCGCAAGCCTGGGGCAGGGCGCTCCAGCACCACTTCGCGGCGGAAGCGGTAGAGCCGGGCAGGGCGCCCGCCTGTTGCCGTCGAGACGTTGCCGGTGGGCTCGACCAGCCCGCCTTTCTCCACCAGCCGTCGGAAGTTCTGCTTGTGCAGCAGCGTGCCTGAGATGGCCTCCACCGTCTTTTGCAGGTCGTAGAGGGTGAACTCCGGCGGCAGCAGCTCAAACACCACCGGGCGGTATTTCAGCTTGCCGCGCAACCGCCCAATGGCGGTCGCCAGGATGCGGCGGTGATCGAGCGCCATGGGGCGCCCAAGCTCGCGCAGTTCGCCCCATTGGTTCGCGGCCGATCTGCCGTCGCGCTTTGCCTCCTCCACAAGCCCCGCCTCGTAAAGCAGCTCGTAGCGCTCCAGCACCTTTTCCTCGTCCCAGCCGCCGCCGATGCCGAAGCCGATCTTAAGCCGCTCAGGCCTGCGCAAGGGGCGCACCGGCTCGTTCGGCGAGGGCGCCTTCTCGGCCCAGGCTTTGAGCCGCGGCTCGATCTCCTCCGTCAGGATCTCAGGCTTGCCGTGCCGCCAATCCTCCCACGGGAGATAGGCGTACCACGGCGACCAATGGGCCCCCATCATCTCTTCGCCGCCGCCACGGGTCAGCGCGAGATAGCCGACCGAGAGCGTGTGTGCCCCACCTGGTTCCGCATGCCGCCCACGGTCGCCGAACGTATAGAGCTGCTCCACGTAACCGAGCTCGATGCCCGTCTGTCGCTTCACCCATTCGCGCAAGCCGATCTCGAGCGTCCGGTGCGCGCGCGGCGCGAACGGGCCAAAAGGCAGTGCATCCCAGGTGCCGGGTCCCGCCGTCCCGGGCCGCGCCACGAGGATGTGCGGCTGCTGATCGCGCACCATGACGATGGCGGCGTTCAGTCCAAGCTCGATCTGAGGGTCGCTGGTAAAGGGTTGCGCGGCGGCCGCGCCCTTGTGCCCAGCGTCGGCCATGGCCTACGCCGCGTGCCGGGCTGGGAGCGAGAAGACTTGCGCTTCATCGGCGAGTTGGCCGCGGCCGATATGCTCGACCGCCTCGGTCATGCGACCCTGGCGGGACAAAACGTTGTCGGCGAGCGCCACGAGGCGCCGATTGGGATAGGCGGTGGGTGAGGCGCGGCGAAGCGACCTCGCGAGCGCATGCTCGTCCGCGTCAGGATTGAGCGCGCAGAGCGAGATGAAGGCCGCCGCGGTGGACCGGCTGATGCCGGCCCAGCAATGGATCAGGAGCGGCGCCTTCTGATCCCAATTCAGCGCAAACCGGATCAGATCGGCGACGTGGTCCTCGCATGGAACCACCAGCCCATCCCGAGGCTCGCTAATGTCGTTCATGGATAGCCTGAGATGCCGCTCCTTGCCGATGCCGGGCGGCGTGTCGATCAGGGTGTCGCCGTTGATCAACGTCACCAGATGGCTGACGCGGGCGTCGGCGACGGTGGTCTCGACCAGGCTGAGAGGGGAGACAAGGATGGTTTCCGGTGACATGGCGGCCGGCACCTTAGTTCGATCCCTCTCAGAAATCAGCGTGTCCATGGGGCTTGGCCTATCGAATCGCTTCCTGCATTTACGCTACTCATCTGGCAAGCTCATGAAACCGTTTCAAGAACCTCACCTCTCCCTCTGCCGCAGGAAGGGGGCTTAACTGCGACAGCCTGTTGACAAGAGAGGGGCTTAAGCCCCGGGGCTGGCCAAAAAACCGCCGCGCTTCCTCGCGGGCAAACCCGGCAAGCCCGGTTGCCTCGTAATAGGCGGCAATCTTGTCGGCGCGCTTGATGAGCTTGGCGACGCCTTCAGGCAGCTCTGGGGGCAGCCCGAAGCGAAGGTGGATGGCCGCGAGCAGTTTCGCCTCGAAGGCGCGGTAGTCCAGCGACAACGCCGCCTTGAACGGGCTGATGAGGTCTCCGATGACATATTCCGGCGCGTCATGCAGGAGCGCGGCGAGCCTGAGATCGCGCGGCAACGCGGAATCGAGATCTCCAGCGATGGCCTCGACGAGGAGGCTGTGCTCCGCCACCGAGAATGTATGATTGCCGCGCGTCTGGCCGTTCCAGCGGGCGACGCGCGCGAGCCCATGGGCGATATCCTCGATCTCGATGTCGAGCGGCGAAGGGTTGAGCAGGTCGAGCCGGCGCCCGCTCAGCATGCGCTGCCACGCGCGCGGCGCGGTATTGTTGGCGACGCTCATAATCGTCTCGTCCTCATCGCGCGATGGCCAGACACTGATCGGCTTCACACGAAAATGTCAAATGCTCGACCGAAGAAAAACCGTGGACGTTCAGCGCCATGGATGCCATTCATACTTGGTCTCGTTTGAGAGTGAGGCAAACTCAATCAGAGAGTCGGGAGAACGCACAATGGCGAAACTGCCCAGATATTCCCTCAGCCACAATGATAAGAACAAGAAATGGGAACTGAAGCGTGAGGGATCAGGAGAGGTCATCAAACGGTTCAAGACCAAAGCGGCGGCCACTAAAGGCGGCGTGCTGGAAAGAGCCGTCAAGAAGATGGGTTCCGTGCGCATCAGAAAGCGTGACGGCAAGATCCAGGAAGAGCGCACCTATCCGCGCAGCATGGATCCCCGCGGCAGCCGCGGCTGACATCACGACTTTGCCAGTTTGGCGCAGGCCGCGTGCCGGTGGCACGTGGTCAGGTGGTCGTTGACCATGCCGGTCGCCTGCATGAAGGCATAGACGATCGTCGGCCCGCAAAACTTGAAGCCGCGTGACTTGAGCTCCTTGGAGATGGCGCGCGACAGCGCCGTCTCCGCGGGCACTTGGCCGATGGCTTTGTAACGGTTGACGACCGGCTTGCCCTCGACGAAGTCCCACAAGAATGTCGAGAAGCCGGGCCCGGTCTCCATGATGTCGAGCCAGGCCTGTGCCGACGAGATCGCCCCTTCGATCTTCATGCGGTTGCGCACGATGCCTTGGTCTTGCATCAGGGCCGCGACCTTCTTTTGCGGATAGCGGACAATCTTCTCCGGCTGAAAGCCGTCGAAGGCGCGCCGGAAAGCCTCCCGCTTGCGCAAGATCGTGATCCAGGAAAGCCCGGCCTGGAAGCCGTCGAGCACGAGCTTCTCGTAAAGCGCCCGGTCGTCGTGCTCGGGCACGCCCCATTCCTCGTCGTGATAGGCGATGTAAAGCGGATCGCTGCCGGGCCACGGGCAGCGCTTAGGCTCGCGCCCGCTCATACGGGCACGGCCGTCGGCACGTCGAACTGGGCAAAGGCCGGGCGGTGGAGCGTGATCGTCACGCCGCCCGCCGTCAGTGGCTTGCCCTGAGCCGCCGCCTCCTCGGCGCGGTCGAGCCGAAGAAGCGCGAGGCCGAAAGTGCCGTCGACGGACCCGATCGGGCCGATGGGCAGGCCGCCGGCCTCCACCTCGACGCCGGTCTCGAGCGGCGCATCGCCTTCGACGGGAACGATGCGCTTCCGCGTCGTGCCGCGATGCTCCATGCGCGCCACGACCTCTTGGCCGACGAAGCAGCCCTTCTTGAAGTCGACGCCGTTCAATTGGTCGAACAGGGCTTCATGGGGAAAGGTGTCGCCAAGGGCGTAGTCGCGCCCGCCCTCCGGCACGCCGAGCCTGATGCGCATGGCATGATAGTCCGCCTCCTGCGCGGCTCAGCGCAGCCGAGAGCCGCGACATCGGCGCCCGCCGGCAGCAGGATGCGCGTCCCCATCTCAGGTAGCCGCGGGTCGGCGAAGGCGATCGCGCCTTCGGGGACGTCGGGGGCGCCGCCCCATGCAGCGGCCACGGTGAATTCCGGCGCCTCGGCGATCTCCACCTGGGCGCGCAGCTTGTAGAAGCCGAGCCGTTTCGCAAGCTCGGCCACCTTGTCCTTCGCCGCCTCGATCAGAAATCCATCTCCTTCCGCTACGGCGAAGAAATCAAAGAGGATCTTACCTTGCGGGGTCAGCAGGCCTGCGTGGATTGCAGCCCCGCCTTTGGCCTTATCGAGATTGTTGGTGATGACCCCTTGCAGGAGCTTGTGCGCGTCCGCGCCCATCACGCGCAGGACACCACGATCGAGAAGAATTGTTGCTTGGCAATGGCTCATGGGGCGACCTTCTGCTACCAAGACGCGCGAATCTAAGAGCGCGGGCAAAGGCCCGCAAGGACCGCACCGCACCCATGGCCGAGACGTTCGACATAGTGTTCAAGGGCGGAACCGTCGTCAATCATGCAGGCGAGGGCGTCGCCGATCTCGGCATTAGAGACGCCCGCATCGCGGCAATTGGTGATATCGGCGAAGGCCTTGCCGGCGAGACCATCGACGCTCGCGGCCTCCATATTCTGCCCGGCGTCATCGATACCCACGTGCATTTCCGCGAGCCGGGACTGGAGTACAAGGAAGATCTGGAGACGGGCAGCCGCTCGGCGGTGCTCGGCGGGGTCACCGCGGTGTTCGAAATGCCGAACACCAAGCCGCCGACCACGAGCGCCGAGACCTTGGCGGCCAAGGTCGCGGCCGCCACGGGGCGCATGTATTGCGACTTCGCCTTCTACATCGGTGCCACGCACCACAACGTCGACGAGCTAGGCGAGCTCGAGCGTCTGCCTGGCGCCGCCGGCGTCAAGGTGTTCGCCGGCTCTTCCACCGGCGACCTGCTCGTCGACGACGAGGAAACGCTTGCCCGCCTCCTGGCCACCATCAACCGGCGCGCCGCCTTCCACTCCGAGGACGAGGCGCGGCTCAGAGAGCGCCTCGGCCTGCAGCGGGAAGGCGACCCGTCGAGCCACAGCGAGTGGCGCGATCCGGTCGCCGCGCTTGCCTCGACCGAGCGCCTCATACGGCTCGCCACCGAAGCGGGGAAGCGCATCCATATCCTTCACGTCACGACCGGGCCTGAGATGAAGCTCCTTTCGCTTCACAAGGACGTCGCGAGCGCCGAAGTGACGCCGCAGCACCTGACCCTGACCGCGCCGGAGGTTTACGAGCGGCTCGGCGCGCGGGCGCAGATGAACCCGCCGCTTCGCGACCGCGCTCATCAGGAGCTTCTGTGGTGGGGCTTGGACCAAGGCGTGGTTGACGCGCTCGGCTCCGATCACGCGCCACATGCGCTGGAAGAAAAGAGCGGCACCTATCCCGCCACGCCCTCGGGCATGCCGGGCGTGCAGACGCTGGTGCCGGTGATGCTCGACCACGTCAATGCGGGACGCCTGACGCTTGCGCGCTTTGTGGATCTTACGAGCGCGGGCCCCCAGCGCCTGTTCGATATCGCCGGCAAGGGCCGCATCGCCGTCGGCTACGACGCGGACCTCACCGTCGTCGACCTTAAGAGGGAGCGTGTCATCGAGGATGCGTGGATCGGCAGCAAATGCGGCTGGACGCCGTTCGCGGGCCGCAAAGTCAAAGGCTGGCCGGTGGGCACCGTCGTGCGCGGGCGGCTCGCCATGTGGGACGGCGATCTCGGGCAAGCGGGCGGCGCTCCGGTGCGCTTCGGCGAGGCGCTGCCCCAAGCCATCGACTAGCGCCTACTGCATGAAATAGTGCCAGACGCCCTTTGGCGAGATGCCGAGCCGGTAATAGCTGTACTTACCGTTTTTCTTCATGGAGGCCGCGAGCTCCGGCGGCACCGCGCGGTAGAACTCCACCTCTTGGGCCGGGGTCATCGCCGCGAGATCGACTTCGGCGAAATAGGGCCAGACATATATCGCGTCTTGACCATCTCCGGTGAGCACGAAGCCTGATGCGAGTATGTTCAGCATGGCAGCCAGCACGTCGCGGCCGCTGCCGTCCACGGATTTCTTTTTCCAATACGCGATCGGATCGGCCACAAAGGCTGCGGCCACCATGGGCCTGAACTCGCGCGATTCGAGCACGGGCCGCATCGCCTCCAGATCGCCAGTCTCCGCCGCGAAGACAATCTCGGTCAGCATGCGTTGCACCGGGTCCGGAAGCGCGCCGAGGTCGTAGAGTACCTTGGGCCCTTTGTCGGCTTGCGGGCTTGCCCCTTTCGCCTTGGCCGGAGAGGGTGGCTTCTGTTCAGGCAGGTCGCCGCTGCTTGCGGGCACCCCGGCCGACTCCTTGGGAGGCGCCGCTCCCGCCTTCTCGCCGCCCTCAGCGTAGACAAGGACGGCAGCGCCCGCTACCAATGCGGCAAGCGCAATCATGACCACGTTTTTTCGGCGATTCATGCATCACTCCATGAGTGCTCAATCAATCTCGCAGAACGGCGAACAAGCGCAAGTCCAGGTCTCGTCAAGACGAACGCGCGGCGGCGTTCCCGCCCATCTTGTGACCGGGAAGTAGGCAAGAGGCATTGCAGGCAGGCGCGCAAATTGTGCTCTCCGGCATCCAGCTCGTGCTTGCCGGGCTGGGCATCGGCGTGTTGATGGCGGCGCCGATCGGCCCCGTCAACGTGCTCGTGATCCAGCGGGCGGTCTCTCGTGGATTTTGGGGCGGGCTTGCCGCCGGCCTCGGCGCGGTTCTCGGCGACGGCCTTCTCGCCGCCATTGGCGCGTTCAGTGTCGCGGCGATCTCCGATGTGATGGTCACCTATAGCAATGTGATTCAGCTGGTCGGCGGCGTGCTGTTGATCGGCTTCGGGCTCGCGCTGCTCCTATCCCGGCCCGTATTGATGACGCCGGCGAACGAGCGCTCCCATCTGTTGGAGCACACCGGCATCATTCCGCAGACTTTCATTCTGACAGTCACCAATCCCGGCGCCATTCTCGGCATGGCCGCGATGATCGGCGGTCTCGGCTCGCTCATCGGCGGTCTCAACACCAATCTCGAGGCGCTGATCCTCGTCGCATCCGTCATGGGCGGCAGCCTGTTGTGGTGGCTAGGCCTCTCCGAGCTGATCGCCACCATCCGGCACAAGCTCACCGAGGGCCGGTTGAATGTCATCAACCGAATCGCCGGCTTCATCCTGTTCGCCTTCGGCGCGGCTCTGATCGTCGAGGGAGCGTTTCGATATTTCCGCTAGGGCGGTGGCTACTGCGAAGTGCGTCGCAGTGTGAACTCGCCGTGTTGGATGCGGCGCGACAGCCCCGAGGTCATCTTGGCCACGGCAGCCTCGCCATAGACGTCGATGAGATCGGCGAGCGCTGCGAACAGAGCTGCGTTGGCGAGCATCTCCGGCTCGATGCCGTCATGGAGGGCTTCCTCCCAGGCATCGAGAATGTAGCGCAGCGCGGCCTGCTTCTGGGCCTCGCTCTCGCTGGATTGCAATGGTCGCTTTGCCGTCCGCAATTCACGTGCCCCTTTGGCAGCGGAAAACGTGGAGTGTCACGATTACACCCCTCTTCCGCCGCCTGTAGGACAGAGTGAACTAACGGTTAAGTTTTACGCTTAATTGGGAGACGTTGGCTGCGCGGTTTGCGCCGGCGTGGCGCCGGTTTGCTCGGGCGCGGCGGCTTGGGGCTGGGCCTCCGGCTGCGCCTGGGCTTGGGGCCCCGTGGCGAAAACGGAGGTCGACGCCAATGAGGCGGCGATTTGCGCCCCCTCGGTGGAGAAACGCCGTGTGGCCAGCGTGGCTGATTGCGTGCACGTGCGATAGGTGCGGCGATAGCCCCGGTAACCATCATTGAAGCTGTTAACGAGCTTGGCCCGGCGCACCGCGGTCGTACCCTCGTTCCTGAGGATCTCCTTCATCTGGTCGCGCCATAGCTGGCCTTCGTCGGCGCCGCAGAGCTCGCGCAGGTAATGGACCGCGCCCAAGATCTCGGCGAGCCGCATCAGCTTGTTGTCATAGGGCCGGTCGTCCGGCGGCGGTGGCGCGGCGCTTTCCCGTGGCACGATTGGTGGGAGGTCGTCCCCGGGCGGCCGCGACGGCCGCGGGCGTGGTTTGGCTTGCTTTTTCGGTTGGTCGAAGAACCAGAAGAACTGCGCCTTGGCCGGAGGCGCATAGCTCACGGTGCCGGTAGCCAGCCAGACGGCCCCGGCAGCCAGCAATAGCAAGCGCTTCGTGAGCGTTCCCATGGGGCCTCAGTACCCCCAATTCATGGTGAAATCTAGCCGACTAGACGGGCCTCCAGGAGGCCGATTTTAGCGCGTGCCGGTGCCGAACAGCGCGTCGATCGCCGCCTGGCTGCTGACCTCGCCCTGCTCCTCGCTACCGCCGCGCTCGACCGGGATCTCGCCATTGGCGATGGCGTTGGCCTCGTCGATCAGGATACGTAGCCGCGCGGCAGCGTCCAGGCATGCCTTGTCCAGACCTCCGCCGCTATCGAGCTCGGCGCCGACGGCCGCGACGAGCGTCAGCGCTTCCCCATGGAGCCGCGCCACGGCCTCGTCAAATCGGGCCCGGACCTTGGGCGGCGCGCGGCGATAGGCGGCGATCGCCAGGTTCTTGTCTCGGAAGCCGGACTGGGTGAAATGCTCTTCATAGGTCAGCGGGCGCCACGAGAGGAGATCGTCGGCGAAACCCTCGGGCTCCGACGATAACGCCTCGAATAACATCACGAGCTCGTGGAAGTGATTGAGATAGTCGCTGGCGAGCAGCGTCGATTCGTTGATGTTGGTGCCCGGGATGTGCGAGCGGAAATGGCCGACCATGGCCGTACGGAATGCCGAGACGATATCTTCCCGGCTCACATCTTCCTGGATTTCCGCCGAGTGGGCGTTACGATTCTCGTCGGGTAACATCGGCGTATCACCTAGGCTCCTCAACTGGAAGCTGCCCCATCATGATTGCCAAAGCGTTACCGAAGGCCCCTTCATGTGCTCCCGCTACAATCTGACCTCGCCGCCCGAGGCCGTGCGCGCCTATTTCGGCTATGCCGACACGCCGAATTTCCCGGCGCGCTATAATATCGCGCCGACCCAACCCATCCCCGTGGTGTGTCTCGACCGGCAGGGGGCCCGCCGGTTCCGGTTGATGCGCTGGGGGCTCTTGCCGCCCTTCGTCAAAGACCCGAAGAAATTCCCCACCCTCATTAATGCGCGCTCCGAGGAGGTTCTGGAGAAGCCCTCCTTCCGCAATGCCATGCGCTGGCGGCGCTGTTTGATCCCGGCCGACGGCTTCTATGAGTGGACGGGACCGAAGGGAAAGCGCCGCCCGTTTCTGTTGCGCCCGCGCGAGCGCCGGCTGATTGCCTTTGCCGGGCTCTACGAGCGCTGGCAGGACCCGCAAGGCGGCGAGATCGACACGGTTACCATCCTGACCTGCCCAGCCAATGCGACAGTGGCGGCGCTGCATGACCGCATGCCCGTGGTGCTTGAGCCCGAGCATTTCGCGGCGTGGCTCGACGTTGCGGGAACCAAAGCGGAGCAGGCGCTTGCTATCCTCGAGCCTGCGGCCGACGATCTGTTCGAGGCCGTCGAGCTCAATCCGAAGATCAACGATTCGCGCAAAGACGAACCGGGCATCCAGGAGCCATTGCAGCTATCACTGCTCTAAGGCGAAGGCGAAAAGGGGAGGCGCATGCTGTCATCGAAGATCATCGAACGTTACCGGGTCACCGACGGCGCCAAGTTTAAGCTCAAGGATTACAATCCAAACGACACGGCGGACGTCGACATCGACAAGAAGGACGGCAAGGAGATCCTCGAAGTCGGAGTCAAGAAGCTCGCTGCGCTCCAGGAGCGGCTCTACGCCGAAGGCAAGTGGGCCATCCTCATGGTCCTGCAAGGCATCGATACCGCGGGCAAGGACGGCGTCATTAAGCACGTCCTATCGGGCGTCAATCCGCAAGGCTGCTCGGTGCACTCCTTCAAGCAGCCGAGCCATCTGGAGCTCGCGCACGATTATCTGTGGCGCGGCACCGTCGCGCTGCCGATGCGCGGCCACATCGGCATCTTCAACCGCTCCTATTACGAGGAGACCATCGTGGTGCGTGTCCACCCCGAACTCCTCGAGAAGCAGAACATCCCACCGAAGCTCGTCACTGACGACATTTGGAAGGAGCGCTACCAGGACATCAACGACTTCGAGCGGCACCTCGCGAGGTGCGGCACGGTCCCGCTCAAATTCTTCCTCAACATTTCCAAGGAAGAGCAATTGAAGCGGTTGCTCGCTCGCGTGGATGATCCCGACAAGAATTGGAAGTTCTCGCCGTACGACGTGGCCGAGCGCAAGCTGTGGGATCAGTATCAAAAGGTCTACGAGGACACGATCCGCAACACGGCGACCAAACATGCGCCCTGGTACGTGGTGCCGTGCGACAAGAAGTGGTTTGCCCGGCTTGTCGTCGCCGGCGCGCTCGCGGAGCACATGGAGGCGCTCGATCTGCAATTCCCCAAGGTCAGCGACGAGGACCAGAAGGCCATCGAGCAGGCGCATGCCGAACTGCTTGCGGAGAAGAAGTAACGCCTAGGGCTTTGCCGTGACGAGCATGATGGCGAGACCGTCATGGCCTTTGTTGCCAACAGTCTGGAATGCCGTGGCAATGACCCGGGGATCGGCTGCGGCGCGCGCGTAGAAGCCGCGCAGGCCCTTCACATGCTTGTTCTCACTTTGAGCGGCAAGGATCGCGCCTTCACGCACCACATTGTCGACGACGATCAGGCTGCCTTTGCGCGATAAGCTCACGGCCCAGTCGAAATAGTCGGCCGTGCTCGGCTTGTCGGCATCGATGAAGATCAGATCGAACGGTCCGGCCCCCTCTGCGTGGAGCTTGGGCAGCGTGTCGAGCGCCTTGCCCACGCGCAGCTCGACCCGGTCCGCGAGCCCCGCATTTGCGATGTTGCTGCGGGCAACCGCCGCATAGTCCGGGTTCATGTCGAGCGTGATGAGCTTGCCGCCTTCCGCCAACCCGCGTGCGAGCCAGATCGTGCTGTAACCGCCGAGCGTGCCGATCTCCAAAATTCGCCGCGCGCCCATCGCCGCGGCCAGCATCATCAGGAGCTTGCCCTGCAACGGCGCCACCTGGATCGGGGGTAGCCCGGCTGCCTCGCTCGCCGCGAGTGCGGCTTCGAGTGCGGGATCGTCGTCGAGGAAGTTCTCGGCGATATACGCATCGATCGCGTCCCAATTCGGATCTTGCGTCCTGTCCGAAATCTTGTCGGTCATAGCAGCTTGCCGGGGTTCAGAATGCCGTTGGGGTCGAAGCTCGCCTTGATCTTCCGCATCAGCTCGACGGCGAGCGCGCCTTTAGCGTGTGGCAGGAGATCGCGTTTCATGCGGCCGATGCCGTGCTCGGCGCTGATCGACCCGCCAAGGTCGAGCACGATCTCGTGCACCGCCGCGTTGAGCGCCTCCCAGTTCGAGAGAAACACCGTCTTGTCCATGCCGGGGGGCTGGCTCACATTGTAGTGGATGTTGCCGTCGCCGAGATGCCCGAACGGCACGGGCCGCGCGCCAGGGATCATCAGCTCCACGAGCTGGTCGGCGCGGGCGATGAACTCCGGGACCCGCGCGACCGGCACCGACACGTCATGCTTGATGCTGCCGCCTTCGGGCTTCTGCACCTCGCTCATCAGCTCGCGCAAGCGCCACAACTCTTGGGCTTGCTTTAGCGACGTGGCGACGACGGCATCGGCGATCTCACCCGCCTCGATGCCCTCCTGAAGCAACGCCTCGGCGAGCCGGTGCGGCTCCTCGCCGACCCGCGGGCTCGTGAGATCGAACAGCAGATACCAAGCATGCGGGGAGGGGAAGGGATCGCGCGTGTCACGCCCGTGCTTGAGAACGAACTCCAGGCCGGTGCGCGGCAGGATCTCGAAGGCGGTCACCATCGGGCCGGCGGCGTCGTAGACCCGGGCGAAGAACTCCGGCGCCCGCTCGAGCTCGTTCGCCCCGGCAATGCAGGTCACGCGCTCCATGGGCCGCGGGAATAGGCGCAAGACCGCCGCCGTGATGATGCCGAGCGTACCTTCGGAGCCGATGAACAGGTCCTTGAGGTCGTAGCCCGTATTGTCCTTGCGCAGGGTCTTCAGCCCATCCCAAACGCGCCCGTCTGCCAGCACCACTTCGAGCCCCAGCGCGAGATCCCGCGCACTGCCGTAGGCGAGCACGGCCAGACCTCCGGCATTGGTGGCGAGCACCCCGCCGACCTGACAGCTCCCCTCGGAAGCCAGACTCAAGGGGAAGAGCCGGCCTGCGCTCTCTGCCACTTGCTGCGCCAGCGCCAGCGTGAGCCCGGCCTCCACCGTCATCGTGTTGGAGCCGAGGTCGATGTCGCGCACATGGGTGAGGCGCTCCAAGGACACGATCACCTCATTGCCGCTCTCGTCGGGAATCTGCGCACCCACGAGACCCGTATTGCCGCCTTGCGGCACGATCGCCGTCAGGGTCTCGTTGGCGCATTTGAGGATCGCTGAGACCTCGTCCGTCGATCCCGGCTTGAGCACGAGCGCCGCTCGGCCGCGATAGCGGTCGCGCCATTCGGTGAGGTAGCGCGCCATGTCCGCTTCGTCGCGGATCGCGTGGCTCTCGCCCACGATGTGCACGAGCGCCTCGATGGTCTCGGGGCTCGGGCGTTTGAGCTTTGGAGTCTCGCTCATGGATGAGGGCTAGCGCGCCTTGGCCGCCCGCCGCAAGCGGTCGTTGATGGCCTCGCCAAGGCCGCGCTCGGGTATGGGCATGACCGCAATGGCGTTTGCGCCGCATTCATCGAGCCGGCGCAGCGAAGCGAATAGGTTGGCCGCGGCCTCCTCGAGATCGCCGGAGGCGCTGAGATTGACGCTGACGATGGCCCCGTGCGGCGCGTTCGGCCCGAACGCGAGCAAGGCTTCCCTTGCGCGCATATCGGTTGCCCCGAGCCGCAGAGGCGTGATGGGCGCATAATGGCGCTCGAGCTGCCCCGGCGAGGCGACCGCCGCATCCTCCTTCGCTAGCGGAACCGCGCGCCCGAGTACGGCCTCGATGGCCTCCCGGGGAACGGCACCGAGGCGGAGAAGGACCGGCGCGTCGCCCGCCACGCTGATCACCGTCGACTCGATCCCAAGCGGGCACGGGCCCCCGTCGAGGATCATGGCGGGAATATCGCCGAGTTCGTCCTCCGCGTGAGAGGCCATGGTCGGGCTGACGCGCCCTGAGCGGTTGGCGCTCGGCGCCGCGATGGGCAGCTTCGCCGCGTCAAGCAGCGCTTGCGCGACGGGGTGATTGGGTGCTCGAAGCGCAATCGTGTCGAGCCCGGCAGTGACGAGATCGGCGACACCGCTGTCGGCGCGCTTCGGCAGCACGAGGGAGAGCGGCCCCGGCCAGAACGCGTCGGCGAGCTTGCGCGCCGTGGCGTCGAACACGGCATAGGTCTCCGCCGTGGCGAGATCCGGCACATGCACGATGAGCGGGTTGAAGCGCGGGCGTTCCTTGGCGGCGAAGACTTTCGCCACGGCATGGGCGTCGCGCGCATCGGCACCGAGCCCATAGACCGTCTCGGTGGGAAACGCCACGATCTCGCCGCGGGCGAGCGCCTGCGCGGCTTCGGCAATGGCCTCTTCTGTAGCGGGGCGGACGGGCATGGTCGGCCCCCATTTCGCGTGTTACCACAGGCCGGTCAAGCGACAGTCCTAGAGTCAGTGAACCGAATTTCGCCCCGCGTATGACCACGCTGCTTCTCACCCATCCCGCCTGCCTGGAGCACGACACCGGCTTCGGTCATCCCGAACGTGCCGACCGCTTGCGCGCCATCGACGATGCGCTTTCGGGCGATACGTTCAAAGACCTGAAGCGCGAGGAAGCGCCCCGCGCCGATCTCAGCCAGATCGAGCGCCTGCATCCGAAAGCCTATGTGGAGATGGTCCACGCCGAGATCCCGAAGCAGCATCACAATTGGCTCGATCCCGATACGGTCGTTTCGCCGGGAAGCTGGGAAGCTGCACTGCGCGCCGCCGGCGCCATCATCCAGGCGGTCGATCAGGTGGCGGCCGGCCATGCGGACAATGCCTTCTGCGCCGTCCGCCCGCCCGGCCATCATGCCGAGCCGTCCCACGCCATGGGCTTCTGCCTGTTCAACAACGTCGCCATCGGGGCGCTCCACGCGCGCGCCGCCCATGGCGCCAAGCGCGTGGCGGTGGTCGACTTCGACGTTCATCACGGCAACGGCACCCAGGCCGCCTTCTGGACCGAGAAGGACGTTTTCTACGGCTCGACCCACCAGATGCCGCTCTTCCCCGGCACCGGCGCGCTCAGCGAGACGGGCGTCGGCAACATCTTCAATGCGCCGCTCGCCCCCGGCGACGGCAGCGAAGAGTTCCGCGCGGCCTTCGAGGATCGCATCCTGCCGGCGCTCGATACTTTTGCGCCGGACTTTCTCTTGGTCTCAGCCGGCTTCGATGCGCATCTGAAGGATCCTCTGGCCCAGCTCCGGCTCCTCGAGCCAGATTTCGCCTGGGTGACCGAGAAGCTGCTCGAAGCCGCGGCGAAGCATACCGGCGGCAAGCTCGTTTCCACGCTGGAAGGCGGCTATGACCTCGACGCGCTCGCCGCCTCGACCGCGGTCCATGTGCAGACCCTGATGGGTGCCTCTTGATTGTGTCCGCCGGAAAGGGCTAAGCCAGGCCATGGCCGCTCCCACCGACAATGCCGACATCAAGTCCATGAGCTTCGAGCAGGCGCTGAAGGAGCTCGAGACCATCGTCGACCGCTTGGAGAAGGGCGATGTCGAGTTGGAGGCCTCTATTCTGATCTATGAGCGGGGTGAGGCGCTGCGCGCCCATTGCGATGGGCTGCTGCGCCAGGCAGAAGCCCGTGTGGAAAAGATATCCCTCAACCAGAACGGCGAGCCGACCGGCACCGAGCCCCTCGACGTCGAGGATTAGGGTCCAACCAAGCATTTGTGGAACAAGACAAACGCCTTGGGCGTGGACGGTCTGTCGGCTATGGTCGCCTGCCGGGCCCCTGTCCGGGAGTTTCGCCCGGACCACCAGGGCGTGTTGAAGCCCGGTTTTGGCCGATACAAGGACTCATCGTGCCCACGCTTTTCCCCGCAAATCCGCTAGGAAGGTCGAATGAGCGCTGAGACTGCAACGCCACTCTTGGACCGTGTCCAGACTCCGGAAGATGTGCGTGCGCTTTCCGACCATGAGCTGAAGCAGCTCGCTGATGAGTTGCGCCGGGAGACGATCAGTGCCGTCTCCGTCACCGGCGGCCATCTTGGCGCCGGGCTCGGCGTGGTCGAACTCACCGTGGCGCTCCACCACGTCTTCGACACACCGCGCGACAGGCTCATCTGGGACGTTGGCCACCAGGCTTACCCCCACAAGATCCTCACCGGTCGCCGCGACCGCATCCGCACGCTCCGCCAAGGCGGCGGCTTGTCGGGCTTTTGCAAGCGCGCCGAGAGCGAGTACGACCCGTTCGGCGCTGGCCACTCCTCGACCTCGATCTCCGCCGGCCTCGGCATGGCCGTGGCCCGCGACCTCTCGGGCGGCACGAACAATGTGATCGCCGTGATCGGCGACGGCGCCATGAGCGCCGGCATGGCCTATGAGGCGATGAACAACGCCGGCGCCATGGATTCGCGCCTGATCGTGATACTCAACGACAACGACATGTCGATCGCGCCGCCTGTCGGTGCCATGAGCGCCCATCTCGCACGTATCATCTCGGGCGGCACCTATCGCAGCTTCCGCCGTTGGATGAAGCAGGCGGCGAGCAAGGTTCTGCCCAAGAGTTGGCAGCGCCGCGCGGCCCGCGCCGAGGAGTTCACCCGAGGCTTCTGGACCGGCGGCACGCTGTTCGAGGAGCTTGGCTTCTACTATGTCGGTCCCATCGACGGGCATAATCTCGATCACCTGCTGCCCGTGTTGCGCAACGTGAAGAAGATGAAGAACGGGCCGATCCTGGTCCATGTCGTCACCCAGAAGGGGAAGGGCTACGGCCCGGCTGAGGAGTCCGCCGATAAGTTCCATGGTGTCGGCCGCTTCAACGTCGTCACTGGCACGCAGGAGAAGGCCGAGCCCGGCGGACCGCCGAGCTACACCAAGGTCTTTGCGCAAGCCCTAATCGAGGAAGCCCGCGCCGACGACAAGATCGTCGCCGTCACCGCGGCCATGCCGTCCGGCACTGGGCTCGACAAGTTCGCGGAAGTCTTTCCCGGCCGCTGCTTTGATGTCGGCATCGCCGAGCAGCACGCCGTGACCTTCGCCGCGGGGCTGGCTACGGAAGGCTACAAGCCCTTCGCCGCCATCTACTCGACCTTTCTCCAGCGCGCCTACGACCAGGTCGTGCACGACGTGGCGGTCCAGCACCTGCCTGTCCGCTTCGCCATCGACCGCGCGGGGCTTGTCGGCGCCGACGGACCGACGCATGCCGGCGCCTTCGACGTCGCCTATCTCTCGTGTCTACCGGGTATGGTCGTCATGGCCGCGGCCGACGAAGCCGAGCTGATGCATATGGTGGCAACCGCCGCCGCGATCGACGATGGCCCGTCGGCCTTCCGCTACCCGCGTGGGGAGGGGAGTGGCGTGGCCCTGCCAGAGCGCGGGCTGCTGCTCGAGCTCGGCAAGGGACGGATCGTGCGCGAAGGTTCCGCCGTGGCGCTGCTCTCCTTCGGTGCCCGGCTGACCGAGTGCCTCACCGCGGCAGACGAACTCGCGGGCTACGGGCTTTCCACGACGGTGGCCGATGCGCGCTTCGCCAAGCCCCTCGACATGGACCTCATTCGCCAGCTCGCGAAGAACCACGAGGTGCTCATCACCGTCGAGGAAGGCTCAAGCGGCGGCTTCGGCGCTCAAGTGCTCCACGCGCTTGCGAGCGAAGGTCTCCTTGATCGGGGTGTGAAGGTGCGGACGCTGACCCTGCCCGACATTTTCATCGAGCAGAACAAGCCTCAAACGATGTATGCAGAAGCGAGCCTCGATGCCGGTGGCATCGTCACCGCGGTGTTCGCAGCCCTCGGCAAAGACGCGCGCCGCCCCGGAGCCGCTCGCCTGGCTTAGTCCAACGTGCAATCTTTAGCGAACCGGTCGACCGCGTCCCCGCGGCCGGTATCGGTCAGTTCGGCACTCGCCGCGCCCACTTTGATCGTCACCGGGCCGGTCGCGCGCAGCACGTCGAGAATGGGCTTCACCGCGGTGTCGCTCGCCTCGGCGAAGGTGACGCCGCTCTCTTCGTCGCGCGTGGCCTCGCCCTCGACCTTCGCCGTCTGACCCCCGCCCGCAAGCTCGATCGTGAGCGCAGTACCAGACTTCGTGTCGCCCAACTCGAGCCGCACGTCGAGGACTGCGATACCCATGCCGTTGAAGCAGGAGAGCATGAAGAGTGGAGCCTTATCGGCAGAGAGCGTGCCGTAGGTCAGCGTGACGAAGCTGCCGTTCGTCTTCGCATTCCAAACGGAGGTTTCCTCGGCCAGGCTCGCCCCTGGCAGCGATGCAGCAAGCAAGGCTGCGGCAAGAAGGAAGCGGCTCATTGGCATGGGGAAACGCTCACGAGGTTTTCCGCAGTCGGCGCCAGTCAAGGGCCGTGCGGCGGTTCAAGGCGGCTCTTGCTTAGTCCAGGGAGCAGGACTTGGCAAACGCGGCGGCCGCGTTGGCAGCGTGATTTGGGAGGGCGGTTAACTCTGCCCAATTCACTCAAGCATTTCAGGACGAAGCCCGCTTTGCGGATGATCGGCGTGGAGCGGCATTTCGATCGAAGGCACCGTAAGCCCCGGCAAGAACCCCACGAAGCCCGGATCGAACTCGTGGTAGTTGCAGGTGATCTCGTCGCCGGGCGCGATGTCGGTGAGCGCGTAGCCCTTGTCGAAAATGCGGAAGTCCGTGTTCGGCGTTGGGCTATGGTTCATGAACTTTCCATTGTCCAGGTCGATCACGCGATAGCCCGGCATATCCAAATGCGGATAGCTGTAGCGGGCTAAGAAGGTCTGCATATGCGGGGGCAGGGCACCGATCTCCGTCTCGTTGACGAAAATGTCGAACTTCGGGTTGAGGCTCCAAATCAGGCTTCCACACGGCACGTATTCGTCAGAGAACACGCCGAGCCCTTCGATGGAGCTCTGGCCCACATAGGTGTTGATGAGCAGCATAGTCGCGCTCCTAAGATTGTCGCGTGTGTTGGGGATTTTGGGAGGCAGGCGCCAACGGGCGCCCGGGACAGTCGCCGGGTTTCATCGGATACCGCCAGGGGCCCCGCTCTGAGCCAGAGCAAGGACCTTCTTCCTTTTTGGACGCAGCGGCGCTTGCGCGCGCCGCAGCGCATCGATGCGCCGTTGAAGGTATGGCGAGAAGTGGCCGGCGTAGCGCTTCCACAAAACCGGATCGCGCCAGTCGTCACCCGTCACCGTGCCCCGGCAGAGGGATGAGCCGCAGGCGCAGTCGAACTCGTCGTAAGGCGAGCCATCGCACATAGCATAATCGATGGTCACCTCCTCGCCGGGCAGGATGCGCCGCAAGGCGACGATGGCAATCTGGCCGTCGAGGCCTGCGTTCGGCTCACAGGAGTGATTGATGAAGTCCGGTGGTTCGCTCTTGCCGATCGAGGCGAGGAACAGATCTTCCTCGATCTGGACGGTGTGCCGGCGGATCTCTTCCGGCAGATCATCGAGTTCGTCGTGGCCGACGATGCGGCCGCTCCACACGCCGATGAGCTCGCCGGGCTCAACCACGGCCCGGGCGATGACGGAATATCCGCCAGCTACGTCACGATTTCGGACTTCGCATTTGTCGGTAAGGTAAGCCGTCGTCTCTTGGCTCACATGACCTCCGCGATTGCACGCCGAGCGGGGCGTTTCGCAGTAATATGATGCGGTGCCGGCCGCTCCCGGCCTTCATCCGCGCGCGAGGATTCCCGACGCGAGCGCGAGCATATGAGAACCGCATTTGGCCAGCTACAAAAAAAGACGTCTCGACCAAAAAATGGTGGCGGAGGGTCTCGTCCCCTCCCGGGCGCGCGCCGCGGACCTGATCAGGCGCGGTTGTGTGACCGTGGCGGGTGAGACGGTCTTGAAGCCCGGCGCCCTGGTGGCGAACGACGTCGCCATTGTCGTAGCGGCTGGCGCCGGCGACTGCGTCTCCCGGGGCGCGCTCAAGCTCGAGGCGGCACTTCGCGCCTTCGGCCTTGAGCCGGCCGGCCGCGTGGCACTCGATGTCGGCGCCTCGACCGGAGGCTTCACCGAGGTCCTGCTGGCCGAGGGCGCGGCCAAGGTCTACGCCGTCGATGTCGGGCGCGGCCAGCTGCACGAGCGCCTCCGCGCCGATCCACGCGTGATATCGCTTGAGGCGACCGACGCGCGGAACCTGGACGCGGCCCTGATCCCGGAGGCGGTCGGGGCCATCGTCGCCGATGTGAGCTTCATCAGCCTGACCCAGGCGCTTCCCGCCGCGCTCAAGCGTGCCGCGCCCGGCGCGTGGCTTGTGGCCCTGATCAAGCCGCAATTCGAGGCCGGCCGCGAGGCGGTTGGTAGAGGTGGCATCGTCCGCAAAGCCGAAGACCGGGAGCGGACCGTCGTCCGCATCCACGACTTTCTCGAGGGTGAAGGCTGGACCGTGCTCGGGGTAAGCCCGTCGCCCATCGAGGGCGGCAGCGGCAATGTCGAGTTCCTGATCGGAGCCAGGAATGCGGCTTGAGGTTGAGATCGACCGTCTCGGCGCCCAAGGGGACGGCGTGGCCGAAGGTCCTGACGGCCCGCTCTTCGTGCCCTTCACGCTGCCTGGCGAGCGCGTCCGCGCCGAGGTGGGCGAAGACGGTAAACACGCCACGGCCTTGCAGGTACTCGACCCGAGCCCCGACCGCACAGACCCCATCTGCCCGCATTTCGGGGTGTGCGGCGGCTGCGCCCTCCAGCATCTGGACGCGGGGGCGTACCTCGCCTGGAAGCGCGACCTTGTGCTCCAGGCCTTGAGGTCCCGCGGCCTGGGCGCCGAGGTCGAGCCGGTGCGGCCCGTGCCGCTCGGCAGCCGTCGCCGCGCCACGTTCGCCCTCGGCCGCATCGACGGCGGGCTTGCCCTCGGCTACCGCCGCGCCCGCTCCCACGACCTCATCGACATCGAGACGTGCCCCATCCTGTCGCCGGCCATCGTGACGCGCCTGCCGAAACTCAAGGCGACACTCGGACCGCTTCTCGGCGGCAAGCGGGAAGTGCGGGTGAACGTCACCGAGACCGAAACCGGGCTCGACATCGTCCTAGACGGTGTGCGGCCCAGGGAGTCCGTCTTGGCGAAGCTTGCGAGCGAGGCCGCTGGGCTCGGCATCGCGCGCCTCACTATCGGCGGCGACAGCCTGATGCCGGGCTTGGCCCCCAGCGTGTGCTTCGGGCCCGCCCAGGTGAAGCTGCCGCCTGGTGCCTTCCTCCAGGCCTCTCGGCACGCCGAACAAGTCATGGTCGAGCTGGTGCGCGACGGAGTCGGACGCGCCAAGCGTACCGCCGATCTGTTCGCGGGGATTGGCACCTTCACATTCGCGCTCGCCGGGGCCGCTGCCGTCGATGCCTTCGAGACCGACGAGGCGGCGCTCGCGGCGCTCGTCGAAGCAGTCCGGCATACGCCGAAGTTGAAGCCCGTGCGCGTGGTCTCGCGCGACCTCTTCCGGGCGCCGCTCGGACCGGCCGAGCTCGAGGCTACGACGCCGTGGTGTTCGACCCGCCCCGCGCCGGTGCCGCGGCTCAAGCCGAGCAACTGGCCAAGTCCAAGGTGAAGAAGCTCATCGCGGTGTCCTGCAACCCGGGGACCTTGGCGCGCGACCTGCGCCTCCTCGTCGACGGCGGCTACCGGCTCACACGCGTGGTGCCGGTCGACCAGTTCCTGTTCTCGGCCCATGTCGAGGTGGTCGCCCACCTCGAGCGTTAAGCGCTGAGCAGCTTCTCGACGAAGGCCGGCACGATCTCCGTCGCCGGGCCGTAATGGGCTTCGGCGAACAGGCTCGCGCCCTCCGAAGGATCGAGATTGAGCTCGACCGTGTGGGCGCCTTCGCTCGCTGCCTCGGCGACGAAGCCCGCCGCCGGATAGACCATGCCGCTCGTGCCGATGGACACGAAGAGGTCGCAATGGCGAATCGCTTCGTGAATGCGCTCCATCTCCCGCGGCATCTCCCCGAACCACACCACGTCCGGGCGCATGAAGCCCGCTTTGTGGCAGACCGGGCAGCCGGTTGTGAGCGACAGATCTTGCGTCCACGGCAGGCTGGTGCCGCAGCGGGCGCAGAGCGCACGGCCAAGCTCGCCATGCATGTGGATGAGGTGATGTGTGCCGGCGGCCTCGTGCAGCCAGTCGATATTCTGGGTCACGGTGAGCACCTCGCCGCCATTTGCCTGTTCGAGGCGGGCAAGCGCCAGATGCGCCGCGTTGGGCTTCGCCTCTTTTAGCCATCCGCGGCGCATATTGTAGAAGTCGTGCACCATGACGGGATTGCGGGCGAAGCCTTCCGGTGTCGCCACGTCTTCCAGACTGAAATGGTCCCAGAGCCCGTCGTGCGCGCGGAACGTGCCGAGTCCGCTTTCGGCGGAGAGTCCTGCACCGGTCAGGACAACGACCTTGTCGAACTTCATTCCTCCCATCCTCGTCGCCGGTTTGTCCGGCGATCCTGTGTCACTCCCTAAGCCTGTTGCCGGACGGTGTCCGGGTCAAGCCAGTCATGACAGGGAAGGAGGCGTCTAGCCCTGCCCGGTCTGCCCGCGATGGCGCAAATAGTGGTCGGCGAGGACGATGGCCATCATTGCTTCGCCGATGGGGACGGCGCGGATGCCGACGCACGGGTCGTGGCGGCCTTTGGTGGAGACCTCGGTGTCGCCGCCGCTCGTATCCACGGTCTTGCGCGACGTCAGGATCGAGGATGTCGGCTTGACGGCGAAGCGCGCGATTATGGGCTGTCCGGTCGAGATTCCGCCCAGGATTCCGCCCGCATTGTTGGAGAGGAACTCAGGGCTCCCGTTGGGATGCATGCGCATTTCGTCGGCGTTCTCCTCGCCGGAAAGCGCGGCCGCGGCGAAGCCCGAGCCGATCTCCACGCCCTTCACCGCGTTGATGCTCATGAGCCCGCTCGCAATGTCCTGGTCGAGCTTGCCGTAAACCGGCGCACCGAGGCCAGCAGGCACGCCGTCGGCGACGACTTCGATGACCGCACCTGTGGATGAGCCCTTCTTGCGCACCTCGTCGAGGAAGTCGGCCCATACCCGCGCCGTCTTGGCGTCGGGACAGAAGAACGGATTGTTGTCGACCTCGTCCCAGTTCCAGTTGCGCCGGTCGATCTCGTACGGCCCGATCTGCACGAGCGCGCCGCGCACGCGCATGCCCGGCACGACTTTCCGCGCCACGGCGCCGGCCGCCACCCGTGCCGCCGTCTCGCGCGCCGACGCCCGGCCTGAGCCGCGCCAATCGCGCAAGCCGTATTTCAGGAAATAGGTGTAGTCGGCGTGTCCGGGGCGGAACTTGTCTTTGATATCCCCGTAGTCCTTCGACCGTGCATCGACGTTCTTGATCTCGAGCGCGATGGGCGTGCCGGTGGTGACCTGCTCGCCGCCTTCGTTCTCGAACACGCCGGACAGGATCTCGACCGTGTCGGGCTCCTGCCGCTGGGTCGTATATTTCGACTGACCCGGCCGCCTCTTGTCGAGGTAGCTCTGGATGTCGGCTTGGCTAAGCGGAATTCCGGGCGGGCAGCCGTCCACCACGCAGCCGATCGCCGGCCCGTGACTCTCGCCCCAGGTCGTAATGCGGAATAGGTGGCCGAAGCTGTTGTGCGACATGGCGTCTCTCTAGCCGCTTCTAGTTGAGGGGGCGTGAAGGGTCAAACGGCGGAGTTCTGGGGACTTCGTTCGGTTGAGACCTTTTGGGTAGCTACCCGGCCGCTAAATCGGCACATCGTGGCCGCGGGCCAGGCCAGTTTTCGTCTTATTTTTCCATAGCTTGCCACCACGCGCGTTCCTTGCGCGGCCGGTCGAGACTTCGCCGGTCACCCCTCCCAAGACAACAAGTAAGGAGTAAACCGATGCGTGCTGCGCATGCTGTCTTCACGATTCTGACTTTACTGATCCTGGCGAGCGCCGTGCCGCTTGCCCCTGCCGAGGCATTCCCATCGCCTTTTGCGGCGAATGCATCGCCACAGGCCGCCAAGGTCGCCAAGCCTGCACATTTCAGTGTCGGCCCACGGCCTGCGCGCTGGTGCGGCTGGTGGATGCGCACCCAAAAAGGCGGCGGCCCCGAACTTAACCTGGCGCGGAACTGGGCCCATTGGGGCCGCCCAGCCAATGGCCCGCGCGTCGGCGCTGTGGTGGTGTGGTCGCATCATGTCGGCATGATCACCGGACGTAACGCAAGCGGTCAGTGGATCGTGAAGTCAGGGAATGACGATGGCCAGGTCCGCGAGCGTCCGCGCTCGGTCGCCGGCGCCGTGTTCCGCATCGGCTAGTTCAAATTGGAGGGGCGCGGGCGCATTGCCCGCGTCCCAACCCAGGAGATCCGCCGACACGAGGCCGCGGTGCACATTTTGACCTTGGTGCTAGACTTGGGCCCGTAACGAGGAGACCTCCCGTGGCCCAGACGAACGACCGCAGTCACCAACTCTTCCCCGTGCTCGATCCCGCTCAGATCGAGACCGCGAAACGCTTCGCAAGCGGCCCGCCGCAAGACTTCAGCCCTGGCGAGATCCTCTTCGACGTCGGCCAGCGCCATGCGCCCGCCTGGCTCGTGCTCAAGGGCACGATCGACGTCGTCCGTAGGGACGGACTCAATCGTGAGGCGATGATCACGACCCACGGGGTCGGTCAATTCTCGGGCGAGGTGAGCCAGCTTGCGGGGCGCGAGTCGCTTGCGTCGGGACGGGCCGGTGCGGGGGGCTGTACTGCTGTGCCCTTCGACGCGGCGCATATACGGGCCCTCATGATCGGTTCGGCTGACATCGGCGAGATCGTCATGCGCGCCTTCATACTGCGCCGGGTGGGGCTCCTCGAAGGGGACAGCGTCGGCTCCGTGCTGGTCGGACGTCCCGGCATGCCCGACATCTCGCGCCTGGAAGTCTTTCTTCGCCGGAACGCCTATCCCTACACCGTGCTCGATGCGAGCCAGGCCGATGGCCGCGCCGTGGTCGAGCGCTTCGGAGTACTCCCCGAAGACCTACCTTTGATGCTTTGCCCGAATGGCAGCCTTCTCAAGCGTCCAACCGACGCGGAGGCGGGTATCTGTCTTGGCATCACGCCGGAGATCGACCCGAGCGTCGTGTACGACGTCGCCGTGGTTGGCGCCGGGCCGGCGGGGCTTGCCACTGCGGTCTACGCGGCGTCCGAGGGCCTGTCGGTGCTGGTGCTCGATCAGCGCGCCTTCGGCGGCCAGGCTGGAGCCTCCGCGCGTATCGAGAACTATCTCGGCTTCCCGACTGGTATTTCCGGCCTCGGTCTCGCCGGGCGTGCATTCAATCAGGCGCTCAAGTTTGGCGCGGAGATCGCCATCCCGCTGGAGGTCTCGCGGCTCTGCTGCCGCGACGCTAGGCGTGACGCACATGCGCCGCTGCGGCTTTACCTCACAGACGGTGACTCGGTTCGGTCGCGGACAATCGTCGTCGCTTCAGGCGTTCGCTACCGCCGTCCCTCAATCCCGAACCTGGAATTGTTCGAGGGGAATGGCGTCTCGTATTGGGCGTCGCCGGTCGAGGCGAAGCTCTGCGAGGGCCGTGAGGTGGCGCTGGTCGGAGGCGGCAACTCGGCGGGACAGGCTGTGGTCTACCTCGCGCCCAAGGTGAAGCATCTGCATCTCGTGGTGCGCGGGACCGGCCTCGAAGCCTCCATGTCACGCTATTTGATCGATCGCATCGCGGCGTTGCCCAACGTCTCGTTGCACACCGGCACCGAGATCGTCGGGCTTGAGGGCGAAGACGGCGGTGGACTCTCCGCGGCGGTGTTTCGGGATCGGGGGACAGGGGAGACGCATACATGCCCCTTGGCTCACGTGTTCCTCTTCATCGGCGCCGACCCGAACACGACTTGGCTCGACGGCTGCGTTGCCGTGGATGAGAAGGGTTTCGTAGTCACCGGCAAAGCATGCCCCAACGCCTCTCGCCCCATCGAGCCGCTGGAAACAAGCCAGAGCCGGGTCTTCGCCATTGGAGACGTGCGCGCAGGCTCGACCAAGCGCGTGGCTTCTGCCGTGGGCGAAGGCGCTGCTGTCGTGGCGCAGATCCACAGCATCCTGTCGGCAGAGCAAGCGGCTTGAGGGTTACTCTTTCGCCACGGAGATATCCGGCGCGTCCTCGTTCTTCATGCCGACCACGTGATAGCCGGCGTCGATATGCAGGACCTCGCCGGTGACGCCTTGGGAGAGGTCGGAGAGAAGGTAGAGCCCGCCGCCGCCAACGTCCTCGATGGTCACCGTGCGCCGGAGCGGTGAGTTGTATTCGTTCCACTTCAGGATATAGCGGAAGTCGGCGATGCCGCTTGCCGCCAGCGTCTTGATCGGCCCGGCCGAGATGGCATTGACGCGAATGTTGTTCTTGCCGAGATCGGCCGCGAGATAGTGCACGCTCGCTTCGAGCGCCGCCTTGGCCACGCCCATCACATTGTAATGCGGCATGACCTTCTCGGCGCCGTAATAGGTCAAGGTGAGCAGCGAGCCGCCGTTCGGCATCAGCGCCTCGGCGCGCTTGGCGAGAGCGGTGAACGAGTAGCACGAGATCAGCAGCGTCTGGACGAAGTTCTCTTCCGTCGTGTCCACGTAGCGCCCGTCGAGTTGCTCCTTGTCGGAGAAGGCGACCGCATGCACCAGGAAGTCGATCGTGCCCCATTCCTTGGCCAGCGCTTCGAACACCGCATCGACCGAGGCGCGGTCGGTCACGTCGCAAGGCAGCACGAGCTTGGAACCGATCTCGGCGGCCAAAGGCTCGACCCGCTTCTTCAGCGCGTCACCCTGATAGGTGAGGGCCACCTCGGCCCCCTGGTCGGTGATGGCCTTGGTGATGCCCCAGGCGATGGAGCGGTTGTTGGCGACGCCGAGCACGACGCCGCGCTTGCCTGCCATGAGTTTTCCGCCGTCGCCCATTACCCCTCCTTCAAGCCAGAATTCGGGGTTTTATACACCGGGGGGGCGGAGCCGGAAGGGCTTTCGCCGCTTCATCCCGGATGGTTCCGGCCGCCTAGCCCTGAAGGCGGGGCACCGGAATGAGGCGGGACAGGGCCAAGTCGCCGCCCGGCTGTTTGGCCAGCGCCCGTGCCCGGCTGACATAGGATCTGAGCGGCGTGAACCTGAGGTTCTGCCCTTGGCTCTCCCGGTTTTGGCCGGTCTCCTCGACGGAGTTGGCTTCACCGGTTTCGGGTCTCTGAGAATTCGACATTCTGAACCCCTCTAGCCTGAGATCGACCAACGGCCGTCTTCCTCACGGCAAGCCACGCCCTCGATCTTCTTTTCGTAAGCCCCGAGGGCGAGCTGGTAGATCACGTGGCGGCAAACGCGCCCCTGATCGTCACGGAACGCCGAGACCGGCTTGATTCGGCCCGCGAGCTTGCTCACCGGGCGGCGCCATGTAAGCGTCGCCCCATCGCCCAGCTCGTTGAGTGCCATCTGCAATGCCTGCAGCGCTACCGTTCGGTCAGAATGATCGAGACTGGATTTGAGTTCCGTCAGGCCCTGCGGCGTGTGGCTCGTAGCCACGGCCGCGACGTTGCTTGCCCCGCTCTCCTCGGCCTTGAGAGGAACAAGGGCGGGCAGCAATACTGACAACACTAGAGCGCCCGCCCCAATGATAGGGGCGTTCCAATGGAACGTACGCATAACAACTCGTCCCCAACTCTGACGCGGCTACTCAATCCCCCGCGCCCACTATCAACAGCAGCGATCGTGCCCTATCAGAGTGAGGAAAACGTAAATGCCCGTGCCGGCCCGGGATTTTTTCTTGGACCGTCGGCGGAAAGTCAAAAGAGCAGCGAGAGATGAACGAAAAAGCGCGAGGAACTCAGGATTTTACGGCCGCCGAGGACCCCTTTGCCCTGTTCCGGCAGTGGCTGGCGGAGGCCGAGAAAAGCGAGCCGGCCGACCCTGGGGCCATGGCGGTGGCCACCGTCGATGCCGAAGGCATGCCCAATGTGCGGATGATTCTCTTGAAAGGCGCTGACGAGCGCGGCTTCGTCTTCTACACGAACTGCGACAGCGCCAAGGGCCTCGAACTCGCCGCGAACCCCAAGGCTGCGCTCCTGTTTTATTGGAAGAGCCTGGGGCGCCAGATCCGTATTCGGGGGCCCGTCGAACCGGTGACCGATGCGGAGGCCGACGCCTATTTCGCCACGCGCCACCGCGAAAGCCGCATCGGCGCCTGGGCGTCGAGCCAGTCCCGGCCGCTCGCGAGCCGCGCCGCGCTGGAGGAGGGCGTCGCCCGCTACGTAGAGGAATTTTCCGGCGGCGACGTGCCGCGCCCGTCTTATTGGCACGGCTACCGGGTGCGGCCCGTCGAGATTGAGTTTTGGAAGCACGGCGACTTTCGCCTGCACGACCGGATCGTGTTCCGCCGGGCCACGCCTGAGGGCGCCTGGACCAAGACCCGCCTCTATCCCTGAGCGGCGCGAGGTCCTAGTCTCCGCTCGCCCATGACCCTCATTCCTAACGAAGTGCGCAAAACTCTGCTTTTGACCGGTGCCTCGCGCGGCATCGGCCACGCCACGGTCAAGCGCTTCTCGTCCGCGGGCTGGCGCGTGATCTCCTGCTCGCGCCAGCCTTTCCCCGAGGAATGCCCTTGGGAGGCGGGACCGGAGAACCACGTCCAGGTCGATCTCGCCGACCCCGACAGCACCGTCCGCGCCATCGCCGAGATTAAGGACCGCTTGCGCGCCCAAGGCTCACGGCTGAAAGCGCTGGTCAATAACGCTGCGATCTCGCCGAAGGGGGAGAGCGGCAGCCGGCTCTCTTCCCTCGACACGTCGATTCGAGATTGGCAGCACGTGTTCCAGGTGAATTTCTTCGCCCCCATCATGCTTGCGCGCGGTCTGATCGACGAGCTCGCGGCGGCACCAGGTGCCGTGGTAAATGTGAGCTCGATCGCGGGCTCTCGCGTGCATCCTTTCGCGGGCTCTGCCTACGCCACCGCGAAGGCGGCGCTCGCCGCGCTGACCCGAGAGATGGCGGCCGACTTCGCGCCGCGCGGAATCAGGGTGAACGCCATATCGCCGGGCGAGATCGACACGGCCATTCTGTCGCCCGGTACCGACGCGCTGATCGCCGATATCCCCATGCGCCGGCTGGGACAGCCGGAGGAGGTGGCCAATGCCATCTATTTTCTATGCACCGACCCGTCGAGCTACATCAACGGGGCGGAACTGCATATCAATGGCGGCCAGCATGTGTGATGCACCACAAACCTGCCATGGCTTGCACTTAGTGTTTAGAATGACGGGGAACGGCGGATTTCAGCACGAGGGCCGCGCGACGTGACGGCGAACTATCCCATGGAGCGCTACTCGACCGCGCGCTTTGCGGTCAAGGAAGCGGGCGAGGCAAAATGGGCGCGGCGCATCGCGCTCTTCTTCCTGCAGCTTCTCGTCCTGACGGTGCTTCTTCACCGCTTCCTCGGGCTCAGCACACCGGCGGCCATCAACCTGATCGGCGTCTCGATGGTGGGCCTCTTGATTGCCGTCATCATCGCCCTGGTCTCGCTCGTTCGCATTTGGTTTGGTGGCCAAAGCGGTGCGCTACAAGACTTTGCCGCGCTCGTCCTCGGGTTGATCGGGCTTGCATTGCCGGCGTACTTTCTGGCGAAGGCCGTGCTCTTGCCGCCGCTCAACGACATCGAGACGTCGCCCGCCGACCCGCTCCACTTCACCGTGCTCTTAAGCGAGCGTCCAGCCGACGCCAATCCGCTGACCGATCCAACTGCCAAGCAGGCGGCAATGGAGGCCGAGGGCTATCCGGATATCGGGCCCATGTATTTGGAGCGCTCCGCGCCGGAGGTGTTCGCGCTGGTCAGCGAGGCGGTCAACCGCCTCGGTTGGAACGTCGTCGTCAATGAGACGCCGGGCGAAAGCGGCGTCGGCCGCATCGAGGCGACGGACAAGACCATGATCATGGGCTTCACCGACGACGTGGTAATCCGGGTGAAAGGCGACGACGCCCATACGCTGATCGATGTCCGTTCGGCGTCGCGCTACGGCAAGGTCGATTTCGGCGCCAATGCCGGCCGCATCCGGAAGTTCTATAACGAGGTAAATACGGCGCTCGAGAAGGGTGAGAAGACGGTGCTCGAACAGGCGGTGCCTGAGGAAGAGAAGCCGGTCGCCAAACCCGCACAGCCGGTCGACAAGAAGCGCGTTAAACGGCGCGGACGTAGAAGGCGCTAAGCGGGTCGATCGCACCTTCCGCCGTGACCATGTCGCGCGCGATCAAATGCTCGAGGTGTGCGAGCACCGAAAGCGCGGCAGCCTCCTTCAAGTCGGCGTCGAGCGCGCCGTAGAGCTTGGCCACGATGCGCGGGATCGTGCAGACGCCCTCATCAAGACAGGCAAGGATGGTCTGCTCCCGCCATTTACGGTGGGTGATATAGGCACGCACCACGCGCTGTGGCGTTTGAACAAGCCCGCCATGAGCCGGCAGGAACATCTTGTCGTGGCGCTGCATCAGCCGTTCGAGTGAGGCGAGGAAGTCGGCCATGTTGCCTTCAGGCGGCGCGATCACCGTGGTGTTCCAACCCATCACATGGTCGCCGGTGAAGACGGTGCGCTTGCCGACAAGGGCGAAACATAGATGGTCCGGCGCATGGCCCGGCATATGGAGGACATCGAGCGCGAAGTCGCGGCCCTTCACGGTGTCGCCGTCCGCGACCGGCTGGTCCGGCCTAAAGGCCGAATCGACGAAGGCGTCACCGAGGCCAGGGCTGCCTGCGCCGCGCGACGTGCCGGTCGGCCCGTAAGCGACGATCTCGCCGCCGAGCACATCCTGAAGCGGCTTGGCGCCGTCGCAATGATCGCGATGGCTGTGGGTGACGAGGATGTGCGTGACGCGCTCGCCCTTCGTCGCCCTGGCGATCGCCGCAAGATGGGTCGCGTCGGCCGGCCCCGGATCGATCACCGCGACGCGGCCGGTGCCCACGAGATAGGTGTTGGTGCCGAGAAAGGTGTAAGGGCCCGGGTTGTTGGCCACGATGCGCCGCACGCCGGGCGCAACCTCCTCGGCCACGCCGTAATCGACGTCAACGCTGCGATTGAAAGCAAGCTCCGCCGACATGGTCTCAGCTTCTTGTTGGTCTTCTCGTGAACCCGCGCGGCATCTTAGCGGAGCGGCGGCCGGTCAGCAGCGCTGCGGGCCTCTCAGCGTTAAATTTCCCATGGCTTTTTGCGCAAAATGTGACTGTTTATGAAGGGCTTCCGGGGCCTGGGCGCATTGACGCAAGGCATTGGAACTGTTCTAATTTATGCATCGGGGGCGCGAAGGCCGAGTGGCCTTGAGGTCGGTCGGGTTCGCGGGAAACGCGACAAGACCAGGAGGCACCCGATGACCACTTGCGCCTGCGGCAATTGCCAGTTCTTCGACAATCAGACCAAAGCGGCGGCAAACTTGATGAAAGACCATGCCGGTCTGTGCCGCTTCAACCCGCCCATGCCCGCCTCTTCGAGTGGGACCGAGGGTACGTGGCCCGTGGTCGCCTCCAAGGATTGGTGCGGCCATTTCGCGGCAACGGTCGAACGCTTCATGACGGCCGCCGAATAGCCGTCACTCTGGCTGCTTCGACTTCTGGTGATCCTTGAAAGAGGCCAAGCCGCACCATCGAGGATGGTGGTCGGAGTGGCAGGATTTGAACCTGCGACCCCCTCGTCCCGAACGAGGTGCGCTACCAGGCTGCGCTACACTCCGCTTGGCTGAAGAGGCACGTATATAGACGCCCAGGCTCGGCCCCGCAAGAAAGCCTTCCGCCCCGCCGGACCGGGCTTTGCCCCGCGCCACTAACGCGCATTGCAGCCGAAGACGGGGCCGGATATCTAGGCGGTAATCCCGCTCGGCATCGTCGATTCCCGCCTCAAGGGGAGCCCCCGCGCGCCAATCCTCGCGCGCGCTTGCCCCTGCCAGCCTGAATGATGTGCCCTGAGCTGGCCCTTCGGAGGAGGGTCGCATGGAGGCATCGTTAGGATCCTTAAGGCGAAGGCGGCGTGGCCCCACCTTCGCCGAACTCTATACGCCGAAGCTCGTCACGGTCCTGAAGGAAGGCTACGGTCTGAACGACCTCCGCGCCGATGCGGTCGCCGGCCTCACCGTCGCCATCGTCGCTTTGCCCTTATCCATGGCTATTGCCATCGCCTCCGGTGTCGGCCCGGAGCGAGGACTGTTCACGGCGATCGTCGGCGGGTTCCTCGTCTCGGCGCTCGGTGGCAGCCGCTTCCAGATCGGGGGGCCTGCGGGCGCCTTTATCGTACTCATCGCCGCCATCGTCGAACGGCAGGGCTATGACGGGCTCGTGCTCGCCACCTTGGTGGCGGGGCTGATCCTGGCCGCGGCCGGGTTCCTACGGCTCGGCACATATATCAAGTACATCCCCTTTCCCGTCACGGTCGGTTTCACCGCCGGCATCGCGGTTATTATCTTTGCAAGCCAGCTCAAGGAGCTTCTCGGCCTCGACCTGCCGAGCGAGCCGGCCGCTTTCATGCCGAAGCTGCAAGCCCTGTGGGACGCGCGGACGACGGTCAATCTGGAAGCGGCGGCCGTCGGCGCCCTAGCGCTCGCTGTGATTGTGGGTCTACGCAAATGGCGGCCGACCTGGCCCGGCTTTCTGCTCGCGGTGATGGTGTCGGCGATCGTCGCTTGGGCCTTGAACTTGGACGTCGCCACCATTGCCTCGCGCTTCGGCGCGCTGCCGCGTAGCCTGCCTGAGCCGGCACTGCCACCCTTCAGCCTGGCGAAGCTGCAAGCCGTGCTCCCCGATGCGGCGACGATCGCACTGCTCGGCGCTATCGAGTCTCTGCTGTCGGCGGTGGTGGCCGATGGCATGTCGGGCCGGCGTCACCGCTCCAATTGCGAGCTTGTGGCGCAAGGCGTGGCGAACATGAGCGCAGCGGTGTTAGGCGGCATTCCGGTGACCGGCACCATCGCGCGTACGGCAACCAATGTGCGGGCCGGCGCCAAAGGGCCCATCTCCGGTATGTTGCACGCGGGCTATCTCCTCGTGTTCATGCTGGTGGCCGCGCCGCTCGCGGGTTACATCCCGCTTGCGGCGCTTGGTGCGGTGCTCGTCGTCGTCGCGTGGAACATGGCCGAGCGCGAGGATTTCGTCGTCCTCCTCGGCGCCTCTACCGGCGACCGCCTCATCCTGCTCGCCACCTTCCTGCTCACCGTGTTCGTGGACCTCATGACCGGCATCGCCGTGGGCGTGGTGCTTGGCGCTTTCATCTTCCTCCACCGCATGGCCGAAAGTGTCCACGTCGAAGGGCAGGGCCAACTGGTCGCCGATGACCGGGCTGACGACTATCAAGGCCGCACGTCCTACGACCCGGCCGCGGCATCGGATCGCGACGTGATCGTCTATCGCATCAGCGGCGCCTTCTTCTTCGGCGCGGTGACAGCGGTCAGCGGCGTCCTGGAGCGCATCGGGCAAATGCCACGCGTCCTCGTTCTCGACTTCTCCGAGGTGCCCATGGTGGACAGCACCGCTGCCAAGGCGCTGTTGCGGTTTGCGGCGAAGCTGACAGGCGCCGGGTCCGGGGTCTACCTTGTAGGCGCGGTGCCTGCTGTCCGCCGCGAGCTATTGCGGGCCGGGCTCAAGAAGCCACTGGTGCGCTATGCCAGGTCGGCGGAACAGGCTGTGGCCCATGCGGGCAGGCCCGACCTCGCGGAAGGCGCCTGAGGCCCGCGCGCACGGCGTTGCTCCGAAGCCCCGATACTGGTAGGAGGGCACCCCGCCTGCCATATGTAGAGTGCCGCGGGAAATCTTTTAGAGAACATCAAGCGCATTGGGGCGTAGCCAAGCGGTAAGGCATCGGGTTTTGATCCCGTGATCCCAGGTTCGAATCCTGGCGCCCCAGCCA
>CAVQXI010000002.1:0-22040 GCA_963717875.1 uncultured Alphaproteobacteria bacterium | reverse complement strand
GCCGCCACGCTCGGCCTGTCGGCCTGTGGCGGGGCGGCCAGCACCGCGCCCGACCCGGCCGCAAAGGAACTCGCCTTCAAGGACGAGTTGCTCCAGCCTGGCCCCCTCGGCGAGCGGGAGTACGGCAATCCCAACGCGCCGGTGACGATCGTCGAGTATGCCTCGCTGACCTGCCCGCATTGCCGGAACTACCACGCCAAGGTGTTCCCCAAGGTGAAGCGGGCGTACATCGATACCGGCAAGGTCCACTACATCATCCGGGAGTTCCCCATCGGGCACACGGCGGGAAAGGCCGCGATCGTCACGCGATGCGTCCCGAAGCAGAAATATCTCCCCCTGGTGACGGCCTTCCTCGCCCGGCAGCCGGAATGGGTGAGCCAGGAGGTCCGCCCGGATGCCATCTATAAAGTGGCCAAATCCAGCGGAATCAGCCGGGCGGAATTTGACAAATGCCTATCGAATCAAGCCATTATCGATGGCTTGACGGAGGTGAAGCAGCGCGGGCGCAAATATGGCGTGATCGGCACGCCCACTCTGTTCATCAACGGCAAGAAGACCCAGGGCGAGGTCACCTTCGAAGAGGTGAAGGCCCTTATCGAGCCTCGAGCCTCTTGACCCTGGGCCAGTTGCGAACCAAGTCGAATCGCTGCCAAGTTCCCGTTCCATTGAGTTCGCGTAAACCCTTACGCGTCGCACTTTCCATTTGAGGATCGCCCCTTGCAGATCACCAGACTCCGCCTTCTCGGATTCAAGTCGTTCGTGGAGCCCACCGAACTCCTGGTCGAGCCCGGCCTTACCGGCGTCGTCGGCCCGAACGGCTGCGGCAAGTCCAACCTGCTCGAGGCGCTGCGCTGGGCCATGGGCGAGACCTCGTATAAGAGCATGCGCGGCGCGGCCATGGAGGACGTGATCTTCGCAGGCTCCCAGGACCGGCCGGCCCGCAACCTGGCCGAGGTCACGCTGTTCATCGACAACAGCGCCCGAAAAGCCCCCGCCGAGTTCAACGACGCCGATATTCTGGAAGTGACGCGGCGGATCGAGCGCGAGGCTGGCTCCGCCTACAAGGTCAATGGTAAGGACGCGCGCGCGCGAGACATCCGCCTTCTGTTCGAGGACGCCTCGACGGGCGCGCGGTCGCCGGCGCTGGTGCGCCAGGGGCGCATCGGCGAGATCGTCAACGCGCCGCCACAAGAGCGCCGCCGCGTGCTCGAGGACGCCGCAGGCATCGCCGGCCTGCACAGCCGCCGCCACGAGGCGGAGCTCAGGCTCAGAGCAACGGAATCAAATCTTGCGCGGCTTGCCGATCTGATCGGCCAGATCAGCTCGCAACTCCAGGCAATTCGCCGCCAGGCCCGCCAGGCTCAGCGCTACCGGGGACTCTCCGACAAGATCCACGAGATGGAGGCCTTGCAGCATCACCTGCAATGGACCGCGGCATGCGCCCAAGTGGAGCACGACGAGACCGCCTTCCAAGTCGCCCTCTCGGCTGTCGCCGAAGAGACCAAGGCCGAGGGCGAGGCGCTCCGCGAGCAGGCGCAAGCCGCCGAGAAACTTCAGCCATTGCGTGACGAGGAGGCACAACGCGCCGCGGTGCTGCACCGTTTGAGCGTGGAGCGCGATGCGCTCGAGCGCGAAGAGGCCCGCGCCAAAGCGCGCCAGGCCGAGCTCGAGACGCGGCTGGCGCAAGCCTCGCGCGACCTCGCCCGCGAAGAGGAGCACATTGCCGAGGCCGAAGGCATGTTGCGCGGGCTTGGCGAGGAAGGCCGCAAGCTCGAAGCCGCGAGCTCCCGTGACACGGAGGAGCCGGCGCTCCGCGAGGCGGCGGCCAAGGCGGCGGCGGCGCTCGCCGCGGCCGAGACCGCGCTGCGCCAAGCCACCACCGAGCTTGCCGAGGCTCGGGCCGAGCGCGGCCGCCTCGACGGCGAGAAGACGAAGATCGCAGGCCGTATCGCGCAGCTCGAAAGCCAAGCAGGCGAGATCGAGCAAGAGCTCGCCAAGCTCGAAGCCGAGAGCGGGCAGAGCGGCCTGGCCAAGTTGAACGTGGAACTCGCAGATCTCGTCGCGAAGGCCCAACATGCGGAGCGCGAGCTTGCATCGGCCGAAGCCGAGGAAGCTCAGGCGCGCACGCTCGAAGCCAAGAAACGCGATCTAGCCGCCGCCGCCAAGCTCCGGTCGCAAGAGCTCGAAACCAAACTCGCCACACTGACGAAATTGCTCAAGGCCGACAATGGCGGCAAGTGGCCCCCGATCGTCGAACAGGTCCGCATCACCGCCGGATACGAACAGGCGGTAGGCGCGGCCTTCGGTGACGATCTCGACGCGGCAAGTGACGAGGCGGCGCCGATGCATTGGACGTTGACGGCAAGCGAGGCCGCCGATCCCGCACTGCCCGAGGGGGCAACCCCGCTCAGCCAATTTGTGCACGCGCCTGAAGCGCTCACGCGGCGATTGGCGCAGATCGGCTTGGTCGATGCCAGCCAAGGCCATGACATGCAGGCGGCCCTGAAGCCCGGGCAGCGCCTTGTTTCCAAGGACGGCGATCTGTGGCGCTGGGACGGCTATAGCGTACGGGCCGGCACGGCCACGGCAGCAGGCGCGCGTCTGATCGAACGCGGACGCCTCGCAGCGTTACATGCGGATGCTGCTGAGGCCGAAGTCCGCATGAAGTCGGCCGACGCCGGGCTGGCCGAGGCAAGCCGCCAGGCGATGGTCAGCGGCGAAGCCCTCAAGGCCATCCGGCAAATCGTGAAAGAGACCCACGCCGACCTCGATCGCACACGCGATGCGATCGCGTCCCAAGAGCACGAGGCGCAAGCGAACAGCAAACAGCTCGGCGCGCTGGCCGAGGCGCTGACCCGGACCAAGGCGGCGCTGGGCGAGGCCAAGGAGCAGGCGATGCGCACCGATGAGGCGTTGCTTGCGCTCGCCTCACTTGCAGGGCTCGAAGCCGGGCTCGAAACGGCGCAGACCGCGGCCGGGACCGCCCGCACCAGTGCGGCCCGGGCCGAAGCCAATCTCGAAGGCTTCGAGCGCGAGGTGCGCTTGCGGCAAGAGCGCATCGAGGCGATCCACGCCGAGGAAGATCTTTGGCAGAAGCGCATCGCCAATGCGCGCGAGCAGATCGAGACGCTGCGGGCCCGCAAAGAGGAGACAAGCGCCGATCTCGAAGCGCTGACGAATCTCCCGGCCGAGATCGAGGAGCGGCGCAGCAAGCTGATGGACACCATCGCCGAGGCGGAGCGCGAGCGGGCCAAGGCCGCCGACGATCTCGCCGTGGCCGAGACGGCGCTGAAGGCGCAGGAAAAGGCGCTCCGCGCCGTGCAGGAGAAGCTCGCCGAGGCGCGCGAGGGCAAGGCCCGCGGCGAAGCGCGGCTCGAGGCCGCCCGCGAGCGGCGCAGCGAGATGGCGCACACGATCCGCGAGCAGCTCGACTGCGCACCGGAGGAGTGCTTGGCCAAGGCCAATTTGAAGGCAGGCGCCGAGATCCCCGCTCTCGAAGAGGTCGAGGCCCGTCTCGCCAAGCACAAGGCCGAGCGCGAGCGGCTCGGCGGCGTCAATCTCCGGGCCGAGGAGGAGGAGATCGAGCTTTCCACGCAACTCGAGGACATGGAGCGCGAGAAGGCCGACGTGGAGCAGGCCATCGCGCGCTTGCGCCAGGGCATCTCCAATCTGAACCGCGAAGGCCGCAAGCGTCTGCTCGAGGCCTTCGAGGAGGTCAACGGCCATTTCGGCCATCTGTTCAAGACGCTGTTCGGCGGCGGCTCGGCGGAGCTCAAGCTCGTCGACTCCGACGATCCTCTAGAATCGGGACTCGAGATTTTCGCCTGCCCGCCGGGCAAACGCCCGCAATCGCTGACGCTGCTGTCAGGCGGCGAGAAGGCGCTGACCGCCATGGCGCTGATCTTCGCCGTGTTCCTCACCAACCCCTCGCCGATCTGCGTGCTGGACGAGGTGGACGCCCCGCTCGACGACGCCAATGTGGAGCGCTTCTGCCGGCTGATGGAGGAGATGTCCAAGGAGACCGATACGCGTTTCCTGATCATCACCCACCACCCGCTGACCATGGCGCGCATGGGCCGGCTGTTCGGCGTCACCATGTCGGAGCGGGGCGTGAGCCAGCTCGTGTCGGTGGATCTGGAGACGGCCGAGGCCCTGCGCGACGCCGGCTAGCGGGGCCCGATTTCCACGGGCTTTCAGGGGCGTCCCTGCGGCGCCTTGACTTCCTTGACAGGCCGGAATCCCCCACTAAAGTGCGCCACGCTTGAGGACCAGCCGGTCCTTTAGGGCTCTCCCGGAAATTGAGCAGTCCAATGGCCGGAGCCGAAAATGAGTTCCGGACGCCCACAAGGCGGCCGCGACACACGAACTATTCGGCAGCGGCTCGACGCTCTCGAGGGGAAGCTCGCCACGGTTCAAGGCCGGCGCGGGGTCCCGTCGCCCGAGGCGCCCGAAGGCCGCGGCAAGGCGATGGGCCAGGCCCTCAAGCTGGCGACCGAGATGATCGCCGGGGTAGCAGTTGGGGGGTTCATCGGCTGGGCACTCGACCGGCTGTTCGGCACCGCGCCGATCCTGATGGTGGCGTTCCTGTTCCTAGGGGCCGCCGCCGGGATCATGAACGTGGTTCGGACGGCCAAATCCATGCAGGGCGAACCGCTTCCAGGCGAGCACCTGCGCCGCAACGTGACTGACGACGATGACGATGATGATTAGGGGCGTTAGGAAGTGACCGGGCTAGCATACGCCGCAGCAGCAGGAGAGGCAGTCCACGGAGGCGGGGGTGGCTCCCACCTGCCCGACCCCATGCACCAGTTCCAGATCCAGCGGATCTTTCCGCTCGAGCTGTTCGGGTTCGACGCCTCTTTCACCAATTCCGCCCTGTTCATGGTGATCGCGGCGGCAATCATCACCCTTTTCACGCTGCTCGCCATGCGCCGCGGGGCGCTCGTCCCCGGACGGCTGCAATCCATGGCCGAGATGTCCTACGAGTTCGTGGCCAACATGGTGCGCGACAACGTGGGCACCGAGGGGATGAAGTATTTCCCCTTCGTCTTCACCCTGTTCATGTTCGTGCTCGCGCTGAACATGCTGGGCCTCGTGCCCTACTCCTTCACGGTGACGAGCCACATCATCGTCACCTTCGCGCTCGCCGCCTTCATCTTCATCGGCGTGACGCTGATCGGCTTCTGGAAGCATGGCGTGAAGTTCCTGAAGTTCTTCGTGCCGTCCGGCGTGCCCTTCGTCCTCTTGCCGCTGCTCGTGGTGATCGAGGTGATCTCCTATCTCACGCGGCCGATCAGCCTGTCGGTTCGTCTGTTCGCCAACATGATGGCCGGGCACACCATGCTGAAAGTGTTCGGCGCCTTCGTCGTGGCGCTCGGCCTGCTCGGCGGCTGGGCGGCGCTGGCCTTCATGGTCGCATTCACCGGGCTCGAGCTCCTGGTGGCGTTCCTGCAGGCCTATGTGTTCGCCATCCTGACCTGCATCTATCTCAACGACGCGCTCCATATGCACTGAGCCGTAGCTTCACCTCTGTCTTGAATTTCAGCCTCACGGGAGAAAATCCATGGAACCAGAAGCAGCAAAACTGATCGGCGCAGGCCTTGCCTCGATCGCCCTGGTCGGTGCCGGTGTCGGCATCGGCATCATCTTCGGCAACTATCTGCAAGGGGCGCTTCGCAACCCCTCTGCGGCACCCACGCAGTTCGCCAATCTGCTCTTGGGCTTTGCCCTTGCCGAGGCGACCGGCCTGTTCGGCCTCGTGGTGGCGCTGATCATCCTGTTCGTGTTCTAGGCTTGAGCCTTTAGGCTCTGCTCTCTAAGGAGCGCGACCATGCCGCAACTCAATCCGCTCGATTGGGCGCCTCAGATCATCTGGCTCGTCCTCACCTTCGGCGTTCTCTATCTGCTGATGGTGTGGGTGGCGCTGCCGCGCATCGGCGGCGTGATCGAAAGGCGCGCGGCCCATATCTCAGGCGATCTCTCTGCCGCGGACAAGTTCCGGCGCGAGACCGAGGAGGCCATCGCCGCTTACGAGCAGGCTCTGGCCGAGGCAAAGCAGAAGGCGCATGCCATCATCGACGAGGGCCGCGCCAAGCTGAAAGCCGAGAGCGACGCCGAGCGGGCGAAGCTCGATAAAGAGCTTGCCGCGCGAAGCGAGGAAGCCGAAACGCGGATCGCGAAGGCCAAGGCCTCGGCCATGAAAGAGGTGAACGCGGTTGCGGTCGACGTCGCCTCCGACATCGTGCGCCAGCTGATCGGCACGGCGCCCGCCAAAGGCGACATCGAGAAGGCCGTAGACGCGGCACGGAAGGCGTAAAAGCCATGGAAGTCCTCACGTCACCGGAATTCTGGGTCGCCGTCTCCTTCTTCCTGTTTCTTGGAGTCGTGTTCTATTTCGGCGTGCACAAGAAGGTCGGCGCCGCACTCGATGCCCGCGCCGAGGCCATCGCCAAGGAAATCGAAGAGGCGAAGCATCTGCGCGACGAGGCGGAGAAGGTTCTCGCCGACTACCGCACGAAAGAGGGCAATGCCGCCAAGGAGGCTGAAGCCATCGTGGCGCTCGCCGCCAAGGAGGCCGAGTCGCTTGCCGCGGAGACCTCCCGCTCCATGAAGGAGCATTTCGAGCGGCGCATGAAGCTCGCCGAGGACAAGATCGCCCGCGCGGAAGCCGACGCCGTGCTGGAGGTGCGCGCCGCCGCCGCCGACGCGGCGATAGCCGCAGCGCAGATGGTGATCGCCGACAAGCTCACGCCCGAGACGGCCGACAAGCTCGTCAAGCAGGGCATCGACGCGCTGAAGTCGAAGCTGAACTAAGCGTCTGCTATTCCGCCTAATGGACCGCAGGATTGCAGTGAGGCGTCTTGCGCGTTGGCGAGGTTGAGGGCGGCCAGGAGCGTAAGCCCAGCCGCGGCGGCAACGCCGAGAAGATGATGCAGCCTCACCTCAGTACCTCACGCAGTTCCTTGAAGGCCACGACACGCTCGGCACCCGGCGCCTCTTTCCAGGCTCCGCCACCGGCCAAGATGAGCTTGGCGCCGGCATCCGCCGCGACTTGCATCAGCTCCGTCTGATAGCGCGCGACGGCGGCTTTCGAGCTCGCCGGTGATGCAGCCACCACCAGAAGGTTTGGCTTGAGCCTGGTCACGAGGGAGTGGAGTTCCTCCGCGGGAGGACCCTCGCCGATCCATACCGGGCGACGTCCGGCCTCGGCAAGCACGAGTTCGGCAAGCGTCAGCCCCAAGGTATGGCGCTCGTACTCGACAGTAAGCAGCACCGCGCTGGGGGCGCCGTCGCCAACCCGCATCTCGCTCAAGCATTCTGCGGCGGCGCGGCGCAAGGCCTCGGTCGCGGCGTGCTCCTCGAAAATCCGGCAGTCGCCGGCCTCCCAGCGCCGGCCGATCTCGGCGATCGCCGCGGCAACCTCGTCGGCCGTGTCGGCCCAGTTGCCCGTCTTTTGCCTCGACGCGATCAGGGCCGCCTTCACCTTCGCGGGATCGCCCGCCATCAGCACGTCGCACCATTCCGCGAGAAGGCCGCTCAGCTCCGCCGGGCGGCTCGCGGCGATGAGGCGGCGAAGCTCCGTCACGTAGATGCGGCGATGTCCGCCCGGCGTGCGCTCGGCGTGAAGCACGCCGCTATCGACCCATCGCTGGATCGTCGCAGGTGCCACGCCGAGCCGTCGCGCCGCCTCTCCTGCGGAAACCATCTGATCGCTCATCGTCACTCCTCGTCGCAAAGCTCAGGCTGCGTCCTCCAGAACTTGAGCTTTTTGGGCCATTCCAGCCACTTCCACCGCCTGATCAAATCTTTCTGAATGATATGAGCGATTTTTGTAGTTGTAAATCGATTATTTCAGTGCCATGTTGCCGTCGTCAACCCTCCCTGCGCCCGCAAAGCTGTCCCCCCAGCCAGGCGCGGAGACAAGGCCTCGGAGCTTCCCCCGGGCTCCGGGGCCTTCCTCTCGCCGCATGGGCTCGCGCCTCGCGGGGCGGGTCACCCCAGTGAGTGAAAAGGAGCAAGCAATGTCGTTCAGAATTTCAAATCTCGCCGTAGCCGTTGTGGCCTTGGCCGTGCTTGGCCTCACCGTCGGCAGCACGATTGCCCGTGCCGCCGAGAAGGACATCGTCGACACGGCCGTGTCCGCCGGACAGTTCAAGACGCTGGCCAGCGCGCTGGATGCGGCGGGGCTCGTCGAGACGCTAAAGGGCGATGGACCGTTCACCGTCTTCGCCCCGACCGACGAGGCCTTCGCCAAGTTGCCGGCCGGCACCCTCGAGAACCTGCTGAAGCCAGAGAACAAGGATCAGCTCGTGGCGATCCTCACCTACCACGTGGTCCCCGGAAAGGTGGAGGCGGCGGATGTCGTGAAGCTCAATGAAGCCAAGACCGTGAACGGCAAGATGATCGACATCAAGGTCAAGGGCGACACGGCGATGGTGAACGACGCCAAAGTCACCAAGGCCGACATCGCTGCATCGAACGGTGTCATCCACGTCATCGACACGGTGATCCTTCCGCCGAAGAGCTAGCAAGACGCGAAACGAAGTGCGGGTTCCGCTTCGGCGGGACTCGCATTCGTCCGGCGTCTGACATCCTCATGGAGAACACGATGAAACCCTTGAACCTGATTACGCTCATCCTGCTGATCGTCGGCGGTTTGAATTGGGGTCTCGTTGGCCTCTTCGACTTCGATCTGGTGGCCACGCTTTTTGGTGCGGGCTCCCTCTTGTCGCGCATCGTCTACGTCCTGGTCGGCGCTTCAGCGCTTTGGCAGCTGATCCCGCTGTTCGAGGCGTTCAGGTGCGGCGAAGCGTCTGCTCTGCGCGGGCATTAGTACCCGTCGGCCTGGGGCCCCGCTGCCATCGCCTTCTCGAGGAAAGCAGCGGGGCTTCTTGGCGTCCCCGCTATTTCACCACCGCGATGATGGGCCCGTAGCCGCCATGCGCCGGCGGGTCGTCGCGCCCGAGCTCGGGCGCATAGAGCCCGGGCGCCCTGCCCCCGTCCAGGAACAGCGCGTCGCCGCAGTGGAGGCGATCGCGGAAGAACCGGGCGAACTCGTAGAAGCTCACCGGCACCCGGCTGATGACGAAATAGACCTCGGTGGGGCTTGCCACGCCGACGCCGTCGCGCGGCTTGAGATCAGATGAGTTGACGATGAAGGCCGGATGGATCTTGCCGCCGATCACCAGCATCGGGCCCGACTGGGTGGCGAACTTCGCTCGCGGCCTTTGCGCGAGAAAGCGCTCCGTCACCAGAATGCCGGCGCCGTCCTTGCCGATATAGAAGACACCGTTCGGCTTCTTGTAGAAATTCGGGATCCGGCTTGGCGGGCCTTTGACGGTCGTCGTATTGGCTTTGGCAAGCTGCTTCCCATTCTCGATATGGAGTCCGACCGGGCTCAGGTCCTCCTCGTACATGCCGCCATTCATGGCGAATTGGAGCGACCGGCCCTCGCCTTTGAGCTCTGCGGCAAGCGCGTCGAAGGTGCGGAAGGGGCGCCCGTCGCCGTCCTCGCCAGACGATGCGGACATCGTCTTTCCTGGGGTCGAAGCGGCAGACGATATAGGCGGCGCCGCGGAAGCTGTCGTTCCGGCAAGGCTCGGCTAGGCCCGCGCCCGGCGCGCCGGCTCCGGCCAGCAGCACGATCGCCAGGCCGAGAAGAAGCAGCCTCGCTCGCATCAGCGGTCGTTCGGTTTGCTGGCGCAAGAGGGCCCCGTCCCCTGCCCTATTTGAGGGAGACGAAGATCTTGTAGTCCTCGAGCCGCGTGCCGACTTGGACCGGGAAGGCGATCTCACGCACCATGGAGAAATAGCCGACCGAATTCCCCGCCGGGACCGTGGTCGTGACCTTCATCTTGTCGGTGGCGAGCGTCCGCTTGTCGGCGCCCGCGGCGCGAATGCTGACCGGCATGGTCACCACGCCCGGCTGGCCCTTGGGGCCCAGCAGCACGCGGCCGGCGAAGCCGTATTTGACGACGACGCGGCCACCAAAGAACTGGCATTCGCGCGAGAGCTTGGTGAGCTCGCCGCGATTGACCACGGACAGCGCGTCGCCGTCATGGCCAGGCGCGTAGATGGTGCGCAAGCGGTCATTGGGCCAGGCCACCACTTGCGGGCAATTGAGGCTCTCGCCGCTGGCGGGATCGCTCGTCGTGGACGAGCCCATCTCAGGCAGCTTGTCGTCATTGGCGAGCGATGCGGAGGAGGTATCGTCACTGCCGGCCCCAAAGGGACTGGAGAGCTTCGGCACCGCGCAGCCGGAGATCAGGACCGGGCTCACGAGCAACGCGCCAACCCCGAAAGCGCGCAGCCATGGAAGAACCTCGATACGCCTCAACTCACCACGTCCTCGGCTTGACATGCCAGGCGTCCCCGCCTGATATGCCCGGGCTCGACCCGAAAGTTATTGAAATGTCGCGAGCTTCCCTACCTTCGTTGGGCGTCAAACTATCTGCCCCGGGGTAGCCCGACAAGGCCAGACTTGAGCCCTTCGCGGCCCGGAAAGAGCCGTTTGAGGAGCATTGATGACCGGCATGGATCACGCCAATGGGCGGCAAAGCGGCCGTCCTCCCTTGACCATCTATCTCGCCTCCCCGCGAGGGTTCTGCGCTGGCGTCGACCGGGCGATCCAGATCGTCGAGCTCGCGCTCGAGAAATACGGCGCCCCGGTCTATGTCCGCCACGCCATCGTCCACAACCGCTACGTGGTGGACACGCTGAAGGCGAAGGGCGCCATCTTCGTGGAAGAATTGGACGAAATCCCGGATACCGATGCCCCGATCGTGTTTTCCGCCCATGGCGTGCCCAAGGTGGTGCCGGAAGCGGCGCGAAACCGCCATATGTTCGTTCTGGACGCCACCTGCCCGCTCGTTTCCAAGGTGCATGTCGAGGCCGAACGGCTCCACGGCGCCGGCGCCGAGATCCTGCTGATCGGGCACGCGGGGCATCCGGAGGTGATCGGCACTACGGGCCAGCTGCCGCCCGGCGCCGTCCATCTGATCGAGACGATTGCCGACGCTTATGGCCTTCACGCCCAAGGATCCCAAGAACCTCGCCGTGATCACCCAGACCACGCTCTCGGTGGACGACACCAAAGAGATCATGAGCAGCGCTGCAAGCGCGCTTTCCGGCTATCGCCGTGCCGCGCAAGGACGATATTTGCTACGCCACCACGAACCGGCAGGACGCGGTGAAGCGAATCGCGCCAAAATGCGACCGCATGATCGTCGTCGGCTCGCCCAACAGCTCGAACTCGCTCCGCCTCGTGGAAGTGGCCGAGCGGGCCGGTTGTCCTCACGCGCTGCTCATAGAGCGCGCGGCCGCGATCGACTGGAGCATGTTCGACGGCATCCGCCGGCTCGGGGTCACGGCAGGCGCCTCGGCGCCAGAGGTGCTGGTGGACAACATCATCGACGCGTTTCGCGAGCGGTTCGACGTGCAAGTCGAGACCGTGACCACGGCGGAAGAAAGCATCGCCTTCAAGCTCCCACGCGAGCTCAGAGACATGCCGGCGGTTTAGATGGCGGTCTATACGGATGTCTCTGACGAGGAACTCGAAGCCTTCATCGAAAGCTATGACATCGGCGCGCTGACCTCGTTCAAAGGCATCGCCGAAGGCGTCGAGAACTCAAACTATCTCCTCCATACCGAGGCCGGGCCCTACATCCTCACGCTTTACGAGAAGAGGGTGCGGCCGCAGGACCTCCCCTATTTCCTCGCGCTCATGGAGCACCTCGCCGCACGCGGCATCTCCTGCCCGCTGCCGGTCCGCGACCGCGAGGGGCGCACGCTGAAAGAGCTGGCGGGGCGTCCTGCCGCGCTGATCAGCTTCCTCGAGGGCTTGTGGGTGCGGCGGCCGGGGATAGAGCATTGCACCGGTCTCGGCCAGGCGCTTGCGAAGTTCCACCTTGCTGGCCTCGATTTTCCCATGCACCGCGAGAACGATCTGTCGCTGCCGGGATGGCGGGCGCTATTCGACGACGTTCGCGATAACGCCGATGGGGTCATCCCTGGCCTCAAGGACGTGATCGCGCAGGAGCTTGCCTATCTCCAGGCGAACTGGACTTCGGACCTGCCCATGGGCGTGATCCACGCCGATCTCTTTCCCGACAACGTGTTCTTTCTCGACGACAAGGTGTCGGGCGTGATCGACTTCTATTTCGCCTGCAACGACATGCTCGCTTACGACGTCGCCGTCTGTCTCAATGCCTGGTGCTTTGAGCCGGACGCGAGCTTCAACGTCACTAAAGCGCGCGCCATGCTTCAGGCCTACGAGGCGGAGCGGACGCTGACCGAGGCGGAGCTGGCCGGTCTTCCTCTGCTTGCCCGCGGGGCGGCGCTGCGCTTCCTGCTGACGCGCACCTACGACTTTCTGAACACGGACGCGAACGCGCTGGTCAAGACCAAGGACCCGAACGAGTATTTGCGCAAGCTCCGCTTCCACCAGCGGGTCGCGTCCTACCGCGACTACGGGCTCGGAGAGCATTGAGCATGGCCGAGCGGCCCAGCGTGGTCATCCACACCGACGGCGCCTGCTCCGGCAATCCGGGGCCGGGCGGCTGGGGCGCGATCCTGGAATCGGGGTCACACCGCAAGGAGATCAAAGGCGGCGAGGCCATGACCACCAACAACCGCATGGAGCTCACTGCCGCCATCGAGGCGCTCGAGACGCTCAAAGGGCCGTCAGACGTCGATCTCTACACAGACTCCAATTATTTGCGCGGCGGCATCACGAGCTGGATCAAGGGCTGGAAGAGGAACGGTTGGCGTACCGCCGACAAGAAGCCGGTCAAGAACGTCGAGCTGTGGCAGCGGCTGGAAGAGGCGGAAGCGCGTCACGAGGTGCGCTGGCACTGGGTCAAAGGCCATGTGGGCCATGACGACAACGAGCGGGCCGACGAGCTCGCCCGCGAGGGCATGGCGCCGTTTCTCGGTGAACGGCGTTCCGCCAGTAGTCATCATTGCCCGGCTGACCGGGCAATCCAGTAACCTCAGCGGTCAAATCCAACGAAGTTCGGTGGTTACTGGATGCCCGCCTGTGCGGGCATGACATAGTAGTTAGATCTCTGCCAGCATGCTCTCGGCCGTGCTGACGTCGGCGACGCCGGGCGAGTCCTCGGTGTGCAACACCTTCACCACGCCATCGTCGACCAACATGGCATAGCGCTTGGAGCGGGTGCCGAGTCCGATGCCGCTGCCGTCGAAATCCATGCCGATCTTCTCAGTGAACTCGCCATTGCCGTCGGACAGGAACAACACTTTGCCCTTGCCGCCGCTCACATTGCCCCACGTGCCGAGCACGAAGGGATCGTTGACGGCCACGCACGCCACCGTGTCGATGCCCTTCTTCTTGAAGGCGCCGGCATTATCGATGAAGCCCGGCAGGTGCTTCAGGTGGCAGGTGGGCGTGAAGGCACCGGGGACCGCGAACAGCACGACCTTCTTGCCGCCGAACACATCCTTGGTGGACAAGCTCTCGATACCTTCGGCGCCCAAGACCCTGAACGTGGCTTCCGGCAGGCTGTCTCCTTTGGCGATGGTCATGCGGCCTCTCCTCGTTCCTCAGGCGTTTTCGCAGGCACCATACCGGCTTCGCCGCATCCGGCCAAGGTCGCGACGGTGCTACTTCGCCGTCCAGGCCGTCTCGGTAGAGCCTTCGTCAGAAACGAGAACCATCCTCAGAGGCTTGCCCCTGATGGCGGCCGCCTCCGCCGGCGAGTAGAAGGTTACGGAGAAGCGCTGCTTGCCCCCCTCAAGCGGCCCGAGCGCCTTGGACACCGGCACGGCGATCTCGGGATTGTCGATGAACAGATCGGTTCCAGATGCGCCTTCGGGGAAGAGCGCCTCGATCTCGATCCCGGGCTTCGGACCATCGAGATTGGCTCTGACGCTCGCAATCCGAGGCAGCGCATCTGCCTCTTCAGGCTTCGGCACGCTGGAGAGCGCGGTGTCGATAAGCGCCGCATCGCCCTTGCCGAGATCGGGCGGCAACACGACCTTGAGCGACGCGGAATTCGGGATGCACAGATCCTTGCAGAGCCCGTACTCGAAGGTCAGCGCGAGATCGACCGGCTCGCCGGCATGCTCCGGCGTGATCTTGACCGGAAAGACGACCTCGTCCTTGTAACCGATGGCCGTGCCGTTCGCGTCCGCGAAGCGGTGAGGCGCCGGGTAAAGCACCTCAGCGCTTTTCAAATTCTTCGAGCCCGACCAATCGAAACTTGGCGGCACGCCGGAATCGCCGGGGTTCCGCCAATAGGTTTTCCAGCCGGGGTCCATGCGAAGCTGGATGGCGGCGTAAGGTGCAGGGTTCCCGTTCTGGTTGATCGCGCCACTGACGAGGCGCGCTTGCGAATCGGTTTTTTCTGCCCAAGGTGATTCGCCCGCAGGCGCCGCGAAGGCGCCGCCAGAGGCGATGCCCAGGAAAGCGCCAATTGCCAATGTGGCGGGCAGCGATGCCGCGCGGCGCGCGAAGAAATTCGTTCCGATCATGACATCCAGTTCGAGAGATAGCTGAACACAAGACGGCAAATCTAGCCGCGCCAACGGACCGGCGCGACCTCAAGCGGCTCAACAAGCGTCACTCTTTTGTGAGCCCGATGCGGCGAGAATGGCACGGCCTGCCTTAATTCACCCTTGCCTCTTAGCTTCAGACTGGAACTGGAGTAGCATGGGTGCATGGCAAGCCGAAACCACGCTTCCGAGGATGAAGGCTATCTCGATGGTCAACTCCTCATCGCCATGCCGGCAATGGGCGATCCACGCTTTTCCCGCTCGGTGATCTATCTGTGCGCACATTCGTCAGAAGGCGCCATGGGCATCATCATCAATCAGCGGGCACCCAATATAAGTTTCACAGAGCTTCTCGAGCAGCTCAACATCGTGCCATCGGAAGACCGCATCTCACTGCCCGCGAGCTTGACCGCCATGGCGGTATATCTCGGCGGACCGGTGGAGACGGGCCGTGGCTTTGTGCTGCACAGCGCCGACTACTTCAAGGCGGAGAGCACGCTCCCCATCGACGAGAGCGTTTGTCTCACGGCGACCATCGACATCTTGCGCGACATCGCCAAGGGAAGCGGTCCTAACCAGGCGCTGCTTGCGCTCGGCTACGCAGGCTGGGCACCGGGTCAGCTGGAGACCGAGATTCAATCCAATGGTTGGCTCAACTGCCCCGCCGATCCAGAGCTGATCTTCGATCCCCAGGTCGATAGGAAATACCACCGCGCGCTCAACCGTCTCGGAATCGACCCGATCCGCCTCGTCAACGACTCAGGTCACGCCTGACGTCGCCGTGCTCGGACCGGACAGCGCCGGCAAAGCCGACTGGCTCGGCGCGTCAACCTCAAGACCAGACGGCGTTTGCGGCTCGGCTGGTGCGCGGGCGCGCTCACGCTGCTTGCGTTTGCGATGGCTGGCCAACGCCGCGAGCAAGGCGGCGACGTCCTTCGCCGACATCGGCTCGCCGTAATAATAGCCTTGGCCAAACTCGCAGCCGATCGAGCGCAAGTAACTCGCATCGGCCTGGGTCTCGACGCCCTCGGCTACGACCTCTTTGCCGAGCTCGTGCGCGAGCGCGATCACCGAGCGCAAGATGAGCGGCGTCTGCCCGTTGAGAGAACTGTCGTGGACGAGCGAGCGGTCCACCTTGATGACGTCGAAGGGGAAGCGGTGCAGATAGCTCAGCGAGCTGTAGCCCGTGCCGAAATCGTCGAGGGCGAGGCTCGCGCCGAAGGTCTTGAGCCAGGTGAGGATCTCGACGGCGCGCTCCGGGTTCTCCATGACCAGCGACTCGGTGATCTCGAGCTTCAGGGTTCCCCTCGGCACCGACTCGCGGGCGAGCATCAGCCTGATCTCCTGCACCATGTCCTGGCGGAAAAGCTGGCGGCTCGACACGTTCACGCTGACGAACAGAGGATCGCGGTCGCGCGGCAGTACTTTGTGCCAGCTCGCCGCCTCCTCCAGCGCCTTGCCCAACACGTAGCTGCCGAGATCGACGATCAGCCCGGACTCCTCGGCGAGCGGGATGAAGTCATCGGCTGCGAGCCGGCCGCGGGTCGGATGGTCCCAGCGCAGCAGCGCCTCGAAGCCCGCGAGCTGGTTCGACGCAAGCCGGGTAATCGGCTGATACAGAACCGAGATTTGCTGCCGGTCCAAGGCCAGGCGGAGCTCGCTCTCGAGCGGCAGGCGGCTTTCGTCCTCGGCCCGCATTGAAGGATTGAAGATCTCGATCCGGTCGGCGCCCCCGCGCTTCGCCCGCAGCATGGCGATCTCGCCGTCGCGCAGCATGTCCTGCGCGGTGATTTGCGAGCCATCGTGGACGACGATGCCGATAGACGCGGTGAGGATGATCTCCTTGGCGCTGATCTTCATGGGCGTACGCAGCGCGCGCCTGACGCGCTCGGCAAGCGTCGCCACGTGGTGCGGGTCGCTGTCGGAGACCAACAGGATCGCGAATTGATCGCCGCCGAGACGGGCGAGTGTGTCTTGCGGGTTGAGATGGCGCCCGAGCCGGCGGCCGAGCGTCAGAAGCATCGAGTCGCCGATGACCAGGCCGAAGCTCTTGTTGACGTTCTTGAAGCGGTCGATGTCGATGAAGATGACGGTCGGGCGGTGCGATTGGCCTTCGGCGGCGCGGGTGATGGCGCCTTGCAGCCGGTCCATGAACAGCTCGCGGTTCGGAAGCCCGGTCAGGCTGTCATGCACCGCGTCGTGCATCAGTCGCTCATGAGAGCGCTTGAGGCTAGTCACGTCGCGCATCAAGCCGACGCAACGCAGGAGTCGCACATTCTCGTTCGGCGCGGCATGCGCCCGGAGGTCGTACCAAAGATAGGTGCCGTCATGGCGGCGCAAGCGGAAATCGAGCACGAGGTCTCCGCCCTGCTTCTCCTGGAGCGACCACAGCATGAGACGGAAGCGCTCGCGGTCGGACGCATGCATGTGCTGGAGAAAGTCCTCGACGGCCACGTTGAGCGCGCCAGGGTCGAGGCCGAGCTCCATCTCGACCTCGGGCGCGACGGTGATGAGGTCGCGGCCCGCGTGCCATTGGAAGATGTAGGTGCCAGAGCCGTCGACGGCGAGCGACTTCATCTGCACCTGACTCGGCGGCCCTAGGCTGACGGCGCCGCCGCCGGTGCGGAAGGCGAACTGGGTGACAGTGAAACCGAGCAACACGACGATGAGCACAAGCCCGGCGACGAGGCCGGAGACAACGACCTCTCCGGAGAGCTTGCCGACCACGATCATCGAGGCGCCGAGCAGCCAGACGATGAGGAGCATCCAGCTCGGAATCAGCGACATCGCGCGGTCCTGACCGCGCAGCGCGAAATAGGCGATGAGGCCAGTGCCGACCCCGGCGATCAGCAAGGTGGAAGAGCGCGCGAGACCCGAGGCGGTTTGCGGGTCGATGATGGCGACGATGATCAGGGCGAACTGAGCGGCGATCCAGACCCAGAAGACGGTCCTGATCCACACATGCCACAGGCCGATGCGCAGGAAGGTGTAGAGGAACAGCACGAGACTTGCGGCGAGTCCCGCCTCGGCGGCGGCCCGATAGAGCGCCGTACGGTCGGGCCCCACGGGGAACAGCTTATTCCAGAAGCCGAAGTCGACGCAGAAATAGATGAGCGCGGCCCAGGCGACGAGCGCGGTGGCGGGGAAGATGGCGCGATGATTGGCGGCGAAGATTGCGGTGAGGAAGATGGCAAGCAATCCGGTAATGCCAAGCAGCACGCCGTTGAACAGCATGCGATCCTGCTGCTTCGCTTGATAGGAGTTAGGGTCCCATAGTGTCAGCCGCGGCACGGTCGACGAGGCGAGCTCCGCCGCGAAGGTCACGCTCTGCCCCGGCTCAAGATTAAGCCGGAACATGTCGGCGCGATCGCTCTTGAGCGGCTCAGGCCGGAAACCGAGCGAGGGGGTGATCGCGGTGATACGGGGCGCGTCGAGCTCGGGACGAAGCACGCGGGAATTGGCAAGCGTATAACGCGGCGCCACGAGCCAGCGCACGATCTGCTTGTCCGTAGGGTTCGACAGAGCAAAGACGAGCCAGCCGGGATTGGTCCCAGGCGTCGAGGCTTGCACCGCCATGCGGCCGATATAGCCGTCCGGTCCGGGTGCGGTCTCGATCTGAAGCTGGTCGCCGCGGCCTTCGTAAAGCTCGCCCTTGGCGGTGATGTCGATTCTGGGCTGATCCGGATCGACGGGGATCGCCTCGATGGCGTAAGCGAGGCTTGGCAGCAGAACCGCGAATGCGAGCAGGACCGCGCAGGCAAGCGTGCGCAGCCAATCCTGGCGTCGCTGCCAGGCACCGGCCGCTTCAGCGCTTGCCGAGGCGTTCCTTTTCGCCATGCTTCCCCCGTTCTCGAAACGCTGCCGACTTAGACGCGTGAATCGGAGTCAAGCAGCGCGTAGAGCAGGTGATCCTGCCACGCGCCGTTGATCCGCAAATAACGGCGCGCCAGGCCTTCGCGCTTGAAACCTGTCTTCTCCAAGAGACGCATCGAGGCCGTGTTGGTCGGCAGGCAAGCCGCCTCCAGCCGATGCAGCTCAAGGGAATCGAATACGAAAGGCACGACGGCGTGGACGGCCGCCGTCATGTAACCTTGCTGGGCATATTTGGCGCCGATCCAGTAACCGAGCGTGCAAGACTGGGTCACGCCACGGCGCACGTTGCACAGGGTCAGGCCGCCGACCAACTCGCCGGTCGCGGCCGCGTGAATGAAGAGCGCGTAACCGATGTCCTCGCGCAGGTCGCGCAGATAGTGGCGCACGCGCCGCCGGAAGGAGGCGCGAGACAGCTCGTCAGCCGCCCATAGCGGCTCCCACGGCATCAGAAACTCGCGGCTTGAGGCTCGGAGCTCGGCCCAAGCGGGATAGTCCGACATCTGCGGGGTCCGCAGCATGACGCGCTCGGACTCGATGACCGGCCCAAAGTCGCTCGGGGAGGCAGCTCGCAGCAACGCCATCGACTAGCACCCTCTTCAGGCGGCCTTGCTCGCCGGAACGGTGAATTTCTCCGCCACAGCTTCGAATCTCGCAACATTAGCAATGGGGCCGACCGTGGCAAGGCTGAGCGGCGAGACAAACAGGCGCTCAACCATAGATTGCAGATCGGCGGTCTCGACACGCTCGACTCTCTCGATCAGCTCCTCGGTCGGCAACACCCGGCCGTGGATGAGGATCTGCCGGGCAAGCTGCTCGGCGCGGGCGCTCGAGCTCTCGAGCCCGGCGAGGAGCCCCATCTTGAGCTGCGCCCTCACCCGGTCAGTCTCGTCCTCGTCGAAGCCTTGGTCGGCAGCACGCTCCAACTCGTCGCGGATCACGGCGAACAGCTCGTCCGCCCGGTCTGGGGCGCCGGCCGCATAGATGGCGAACATGCCGCTGTCGGTGAGGCCGGTCGAAAAGGCGTAGACGGAGTAGCAGAGCCCGCGCCGCTCGCGGACTTCTTGGAACAGCCGCGAGGACATGCCGCCGCCGAGCGCGCCGGCGAGGATCTGGGCTGCGAAGTAATCGGGATGACGGTAAGGCGGTGCCTCGAAGGCGAGCACGAGATGGGTCTGCTCGAAGGGCTTGTCCGACCGTTTGGAGCCGCCGGTATAGGTTGCGCTTTGCGGCCGCGGCGCCGTTTTCTCTTGCAGGCCTGCAAGCCGACGTTCGGCCTCGGCCACAAGCGCCGCATGATCGACGGCGCCGGCGGCGGCCAGCACCATATTGGGCGCATGATAGTGGGCCGCGAGGTAGGCGCTGAGATGGGTGCGGCCGAAGCCGCTCACGCTCGCAGCCGTTCCGAGGATCGGCCGGCCGACCGGCTGGCCCGGATACGCCGCCTCGGACACGAGGTCGTAGACGATGTCCTCGGGCGAATCCATGGACGCCGCGATTTCTTGCAAGATGACATCGCGCTCGCGGGCAAGCTCGGCGCGGTCGAAGCGCGGCTCGAGAAGGATGTCGCTCAGGATGTCGAGGGCGAGCGGCATGTCTTTGCGCATCACCCGCGCATAATAGGCGGTGGAGTCCACGCTGGTGGCGGCATTGAGCTCGCCGCCAACCGCCTCGATCTCTTCGGCGATTTCGCGGGCGCTCCGCCGTGCCGTGCCTTTGAAGGCCATGTGCTCGAGGAAATGGGCGACGCCGTGCTCGGCGTGGCCCTCCGAGCGGCTCCCGGCCCCGACCCAGATGCCGAGCGACACGGTCTCGACTTCCGCCATGGCATGGCTGATCACTGTCAGGCCATTCTTCAGCTCTGTACGCTCCACGCTCATGCGCCCACCTCCGCGCGTGCCGGCGCCGCGCGGCTACGCCCGACGATGAAGTCGGCGACCGCTGCGAAATCGTTCGGCAGCGAGGTGCACCGCTCGTCCTGGCCAAGACGGAGGCTCAAGCGCTCGGGCTGCTCCGGCACGCGGCCGGTCGCCCGCTTCACCGCCTCCGGGAACTTGGCCGGGTGAGCCGTGGAAAGCACGACCATGGGCGTGGTGCCGAGATCAGTCTCTTGGTGGGACGCGGCGATGGCGACCGCCGTGTGCGGATCGACCAGCATGCCCGTCTCTTCGAAAACCCCCCGAATGGTCATCTCCGTATCTTGCTCGCTCACCGAATGCGCGCCGAAAAGATCGCGCAACTGGCCGAGCTCTCCCTGGCTCATGCGGAACGCGCCGTTGGTGCGCAGCTCCTCCATCAAGGCCCTGACGCGGGCGGCATCCCGGCCGGCAAGCTCGAACAGCAAGCGCTCGAAATTGCTCGCAAGCTGGATGTCCATGCTCGGGCTTGAGGTGGCGACGACGCCTTGCGGCTCGAAAATCCCCGACGCAAATGCGCGCGGTAAACTGTCGTTGAGGTTCGTGGCGATAACGAGGCGCTGGACCGGCAGACCCATGGCGCGGGCCGCGTAACCTGCGAAAATATCACCAAAATTTCCGGTCGGCACGGTAAAGGCCAGCGGCCGATGGGGCGCGCCGAGGCTGACCGCGGCGGTGAAATAATAGGGGATCTGGGCGAGGATCCGCGCGAAGTTGATCGAGTTCACGCCGGTGAGCGCAAGCCGGCCGCTTAAGCCCTGATCATCCCTGAACAGCGCCTTCACGATCGCCTGGCAGTCGTCGAAGGTGCCCTCCAGGGCGATGTTGTGGACATTGGCTTCGGTGGCCGTGGTCATCTGCCGCCGCTGCACGTCGCTGATGCGGCCCTTGGGGTGGAGGATGAACACGTCGATGGCATCGAGGCCGCGAAAGGCCTCTATGGCCGCGGCACCGGTGTCGCCGGAGGTGGCGCCAACCACGGTCGCATGCGCGCCTTTGCGGAGCAGCGCCCGGTTCATGAACCGGGACACGACCTGCATGGCGAGGTCCTTGAAGGCGAGCGTCGGTCCATGGAACAGCTCCAGCATGAAGCAATTCGGGCCGAGCTGGCTGAGCGGAGCCACGGCCGGATGGTGGAAGCCGTCATAGGCTTCCTCGAGCACGCATTCGAGGTCGCCGAGGCAAGCGTCACCGGCAAGATAAGGGCTCATCACCCGATAGGCGGCATCGGCATAGTCGAGGCCGGCGAGGCTGGCGATCTCGTGCGGTTCGAGGCGCGGCCAGGCCTCGGGCATGAACAGCCCGCCGTCCGGGGCGAGCGCCGCCATAAGCGCACCCTCAAAGGAGAGCGCCGGCGCCTCACCGCGCGTGGAGATGAACTTCAAGATCTGCCTCTCGCCGAAAAAAGGGGGCTTTTCCGGCTGACCCTAGCGGTCACAGGGGCCCCCCGCAATAAGGCCGAAAAAGGCTCGTTAAGAGCCTTTGCCGCGATAGGCGCCCCAGACATAGACCCCGTAGATCACCACCAGGCAAAAGGCCAAGCCGAACCAAGTGATGGCGTATTGCTGGTGGTTGTTGGGGAAACTGAGCCGGGTCTGGCCCCCTTGCGGCCAACCGCCCGGCACCTCGCTCGCCTTGGCCTCCAGGAAGAAGGGCGCCACCTGGACCGTGCCGCCGGGGAACATGGACCTCGCCATGGCCGGCAAATCGCGGCTAAACCACTGATTTTTATCAGGTTCGTTG
>CAVQXI010000001.1:0-76894 GCA_963717875.1 uncultured Alphaproteobacteria bacterium | reverse complement strand
CGGTTTCAGCCGTAGTGGGATCCGCCGCGATGATGTCGGCGATCGGATCGGTGGCCGTGCCGTCAGGGGTGATCTGGGGCTCGTTCGGCAGCAAGGCGCTCGGAACGGCGGACGCCGTGGCGTTGGCTTCGGCCGCCGCTCTTGCCGCAGCAGCTGCCTTTGCGTCGGCCGCTGCTTTCTCTTGCGCGGCTTTCGCCGCGGCAGCTTTGGCCTCGGCTTCGATCCGTTCCCGGGCGGCCCGCTCGACCGCAGCCTTGGCCTCGGCGGCAGCACGCTCTTGCGCCGCCCGTTCGGCGGCCGCCTTCGCCGCTGACGCAGCCTTGGCATCCGCCGCAGCCTGCGCCTCGGCAGCTGCCTTCTCCTTTGCCGCCTCCTTGGCGGCGGCCTTGGCTTCCGCCTCGATTTTCGCTTGGGCTGCGCGGTCTACGGCAGCCTTCGCCTCAGCCGCGGCGCGCTCTTGAGCCGCCTTCTCCGCCGCCGCCCTCGCCTCTTCCGCAGCCTTCTTCTCGGCGGCGGCCTTCGCTTCAGCTGCGGCTTTGGCTTCAGCTGCAGCTTTGGCTTCGGCCGCAGCTTGCGCCTCAGCAGCCGCCTTCTTCTCGGCGGCCGCTTTGGCTTCCGCCGCGGCTTTCGCCTCAGCAGCAGCCTGCTTCTCGGCAGCCGCTTTGGCTTCCGCCGCGGCCTCTGCCTCGGCTTGAGCCTTCGCCTCGGCTTGAGCCTTCGCTTCAGCTTCAGCCTTTTCCCGTGCGGCGCGCGCCGCTTCGGCCTCGGCGGCCGCTTTCTCGACTGCTGCCTTCTCCTTTGCCGCGCGCTCGGCTTCCGCAGCGGCCGCGGCCTTCGCCGCAGCATCGCCCAGCGGCGGGACATTCCTGCCCGTCATGTCGAGGGTCTCGAGGCGCTCGACGTCTTCCTGCATCCGCGTGATGGTGAGAAAGCTTTCGATGGCCGCCGTGTCGACGGTCGGCGAGATCTCGCCAGCGCGATCGAGCGGACCCGCGATCACCACGCTCACGGGTGGAATGTCCTTGCCGCCCGGACCGGCGAGGCGCATCTGCCATTCGCTGTCGAGTCTGAGGCTCGCAAGCTCCACATAGCCGTTTACGGTGGTCTCGGCGTCAGCGGACACAAGCGGTGTAGGCGTCAGCCGCAAGGTGCCGTTCTTCACGTCGAAGGCGAAGGTCGCGGGCGCGTATTTGTAGATGCCTTTGGTGAGCGTCTCGCGCACGGTGCGGGCATCGGCGGCGATCTCTTCCTTGGTGGCCTTGATCTTGGTGTTGGCCGCCGTCGCGGCGACACGGCGGAGAGGCCCGGGATTCAGCGCAAGAACCATGCCCGGGCCGAGCTCAAGCGTCCCCTTCCCGCTCAAGCCGGCTACGATGCCCGGCGGGCTCAGACCTTCCCCTTGCACGGTGAAGCCGAGATCGAAGGGACCCTTCGCCAGGATCGTCCCGGCAACGGCCTTCGACAGGCTCTCGAGCTTGCCGCCTTTGAGGTCGACCTTGGCATTCAGCGCCGCACCATTGCCGCGCGGCGACAGCCCGCCGGAGGCGGCGAAGGCGCCACCGAACAACTCGCCTTTGAGATCGGTGATGGTCAGCCCGTCGTGGTCGACCCGCGCCTTGAGCGTGGCGTCGGCGACCTGGAACGGCGCGCCGAGGGACAGCGTCCGAGCGTTCAGCGAAACGTCACCTTCCGTGTTCTCGATAGTGTCGAGCGCAAAGCCGCGCGCGGGCCAGACCTCGGCGGCGTTTTCACCGACCGAGCCGAGCATCTCCTCGGTGGACGCCGTGCGCTCCCAGGCAACCAGCGGCCCAAGGACGGCAGGCAGGGAAACATAGTCGGCGTCGGCGGTCGATCTTGAAACGTGTCTTGCCGTCGTCGAACTCAAAATGAGCGTTCCCGGTGACCTCGTTCCCGGCCACCTTGGCCTTGACGGCATCGAGATCGATGGTGCCGCCCTGCTTGGCGACATTGGCGCTGAGGCTCAAGGGCACGCCTTCCGCGCTCGGCGGTGCGTCAAAGCCGAATAGCGGCAGGGCGAGGCTCGCATCCTCCGTGGCGATTGAGCCATGGCCGTTCAGCGCGACCCCCTCCTCCCGCAGCGCGCCCTGCCCCTCGAAGGCAAGCTGCATCGCCGCGGTCTCGAGTGCGGCACGCCCGGTGAGCTTCGTGCGCGGTACGCCGGTGAGCTTCACCGACAGCGTGCCTTGCGTACCGGCCGCGGCAGCGAGCTTGTCTTGCGGCAGGTCGGGGAACAGCAGCACCAGCAGTGCCTGCGGCCGCTCGCCGGTGACGCTGCCGCCTATATCGATCTCCGCCTCGGCCAGCTTCGCCGGCTCGCCTTTGGCGCGGGCGACGACGGCAATGTCCGAGCCGCCGACTTGGCCGCTCAGTTCGAGCGAGGCCTTGGTGGCGTCGCCGTCGCGGCCGGCGACGAGACCGGCGCGAATGTCGAGCGGCGCAAGCGCGGCCAGATGCTTCGACTTGGCAACTTTGTCAGGCAGGCCGAACAGCTCGGAGACCACGCGCAGGCTTTCGGTGGTCTCCGCTTTGAGCGTGAGGTCGACGCGGCCCGAAGGCGCCTCCGCGACGCTGGCAATGCGGCCCTTGCCGGAGAGCGTGATGGCGCCGGGCGCCACGAAATCGAGTGCTTCGATATCGAGTGCGCCATCGGTCAGTGCGAGCTGTGCATCGAGCTTGCCCGGCGGAATGTCGGGCAGAAGAAGCTCGCCGACTTTCAGGCTCGCGCGAACATTGTCGTCGCGCAGCTGCTGGATCAGGTTCGGGTCTGCGCTGTTTTGTTCGGGGGCAGCCATCGTGTTCCCGCCTGCGGAGAGCCAAGAGCGCCAGATCGGGCCGTCTCCCAGCATCTCCCGCAAGTCGAGGCGATCGCTGTCGAGGCTCAGCTCGATCAAGTTCTTCTTGCCGCCTTGATAATGGAGGCGGCCGCTGAACTTGGTGTCGCTCAGTTCGCCTTGCGCATCGGCGAGCTTGAGTTCTCCGTCGCCAACGGTGGCGAAGGCCGAAAGCGAAAAGTCGCCGACGGACGCTTGTCCCGTCATATCGCGGTCGCCAGCCGCCCAGCGGGTCAGCGCCCGCAAGCCGGAACCTTCGATCTCGATGGGTCCGGTGAACAGCGGTCCCATGGCGCCGTGCTGCAAGCGGCCGGACACGGAGACCCGGTTCCCGCCCGGAAGTACGGCCTTCAGCCGCTCCACGGTCACGCCGCCGTCGCGGCTGGTGAGTTCCATGTCGAGCCCACCGATCAGATCGCCGCCGAGGCCCGCCTGGTCAATGTCGAGGGCGAGCGCGCCGTCGCCGATAGAGGCGGCTTCGTCGAGCACCCACTCGGCAAACATGTACAAGACGGCTGCCGGCGGAGGCTTTTTTGCGTCGCCGGGCGACCCAAACAGCGCATCGACATCGATCCAGCGGGCGGAGAGCCTACCTTCCGCCTTGGACGGCTCGCCGAAGTCGAGCACGAGGCTACCCTTCAAGATCTGCGGACGCCCATCGGCGTGGACGGTGAGATCAAAGTCAGGCAACTCGGCGCGGTCCGGGGCTGCCTTGAGCTTTCCTTTCAACTCCACGAACGACGTGGTCTCTCTTGGTCCGCTCGGAACCTGATCTGCGAGCGATGTCTCCGCAGCCGGCTGAGCCTCCGCCTCAGGCGTGGCCTCAGGCGTTGCCGGAGCAGCCGCGGCCAAGTTCGTCACACGCATCAGGATGGTGCCATCATAGGCCGGCCTGCCGCCGAGCCCCGTGACGTTGCCGTCGATTTGATAGGACGTGTTGCGGTCGGGGTCGCGCAACGCGGCCTTTAGACGGAATTGCTCGGCGCCCATAACGCCTGTGGAGAAGCGTACGTTCTGGCGGCGTCCCTCGAAGTCGTAATCAGCAGACACCTTGTAGGGGCCTGACAAGGACGCAGCACTCGCCTCGCCGTCGATATTGCTGAAGACGAACTTGCGGTCGCCGTCCTTGGTGATCTTGATCGTGCCACCCACCACGCGGACCGCGTCGAGAAGCACGTCCTTCGGCGCAAACGGAACGGCGACGCCAGGCCGGCCCACATCGCCCCAATTCCCGCTGCCGTCGGCCTTCAGCTCAAGGCGCAAGACGGGATCGACGATGGCGAGCTGGTGCGCCTCGATGGTGCCGGAGAACAGTGCCCCGATATTGAGCCGCGCTTCGAGCGACTTCGCCTCGAGAAACGGCTTCTCGAGGTTGCCGTCCGCGTCGGCCACTTTCACATCGTCGAACTTCAGCTCCGGCGACGGCAGCACGACGAGATGGACCTTGCCGTCGACCTTCACCTTGCGGCCGAGCAGCTTCGTGGCCTGCTCCTCGAAGGCCGGGCGATAGTCATTCCAGTCGATGAAGAGCGGCGCGGCAAAGAGCGCGCTCAAGACCAGAATGAACAACGCTGTCAGTGTGAGCAGAAGCGAGTTCACCGATGTCTCTACCTAGGGCCCGGACACGGTCGCATTATCCCCCGGCAAGGCGACAAGGATGCGAGCAGTCCAGGCGTCCCGACGCATCGTCATGATATTGCGAAAATCTTACCAGGATTGAGGATATTCAACGGATCGAGCGCCTTTTTTATGGCAATCATCACATCGACACCTAGCCCATGCTCGGCCGCCAGGTAGTTGATCTTGCCCTGGCCCACGCCGTGCTCTCCGGTGCAGGTTCCCTCGAATTTCAGCGCCCGCTCGACCAGGCGGTCGAGGAATTGCTGGACGCGGCCGCGTTCCTCGGCATTTTCCGGGTCGATCACGGGCATGACGTGGAAGTTGCCATCCCCCACATGGCCCACAATCGGCGCCACCAGGCCTAGACGCTCAATATCCTGCTTCGTCTCGGTGACGCAGGCCGCGAGCGCCGAGATGGGCACGCAGACATCCGTGGCGATGAGGACGGTGCCGGGTCTCAGCCCCCTGGCCGCCCAATAGGCGTCATGGCGGGCCTGCCAGAGCTTGGTGCGGTCCTCCGGGCGGGCGGCCCAGTGAAGCTCCCCTCCCCCCTCGGCCTGGGCAATCTCTGCGAATGTCTCCACCTGCTCGCGGGCGCCTGCCTCGGTGCCGTGGAACTCAAGGAACAGGGTCGGCTGCTCGGGCAAGCTGAGATGCGAAAAGGCATTGCAGGCGCGGATCTGCACCTCGTCGAGAAGCTCGATGCGGGCAAGCGGCAGTCCCATCTGCAGGGCCGTGATGGTGGCGTTGCAAGCGCCTTCCAGCGTGTCGAATTCGCAAACGCCAGAGAGGATCGTCTCGGGGATGCCGTAGAGCTTCAGCGTCAGCGAGGTGATGACGCCGAGCGTGCCCTCGGAGCCGACGAGGAGGCGCGTGAGGTCGTAGCCGGCAGACGACTTCCGCGCCCTGCCGCCGGTGGTGACGATCCTGCCGTCGGCCAGCACAGCGGTGAGGCCAAGCACGAGGTCGCGCATGGTGCCGTAGCGCACGGCATTGGTGCCCGAAGCCCGGGTCGCCGCCATGCCGCCGAGGCTTGCGTCCGCCCCGGGGTCCACGGGAAAGAACAAGCCGGAGCTCCGCAAATAGTCGTTGAGGGTTTTGCGGGTGACGCCGGGCTGCACGATGCAATCGAGATCGGCCTCATGCACGGCGAGAATGTTGTTCATGCGGGAGAGATCGAGTGACAGGCCGCCGCGCGGCGCGTTGAGATGGCCTTCGAGCGAGGTTCCCGTGCCGAACGGGATCACCGGCACGCGCGCCGCGGCACAGGCTTTGACGACCTCGGAGACCTCTTCCGTGGTTTCGGCGAACAGCACGGCGTCGGGGGCTTGCACTTTCAGCCAGGTCAGCGTGTTGGCGTGCTGCTCGCGCAGGGCCTGGCTCCGCGAGAACCGGTCGCCGAAGCGCGCGGCGAGTGCGGCGAAGAGCGCTTCCCTCGCCTCCTCGCCAGGCTGCGTTTCCGCCTCTGCCATGAGTGTGGTCATGGCTCGCATTCTATAGGCGCTTCGTTGCGAAAATAGAGGACTTTTAGGCGTGGATCAGAGCTGCACGACCCCGATCACCGCCGCGTAGTGGCAACTGGCCGCCGTCAGCACGAAGCCGTGCCAAATAGCGTTCTGGTAGGGCAGCCGGTTCCACAGATGGAAGACGACGCCGATCGTGTAGAGGACGCCGCCGACCATGAGCAGCGTCAGCACCCCACCCGGAAGTGCCGAGCGCAGCGGCTCCCATGCGGCGAGCACGGCCCAGCCTTGGACCAAATAGAGCGCCGTCGATAGGCCATCGAGGAAGCGGGGCAGGAACAGTTTTATGGCGATGCCGATGGCCGCCATGGTCCAGACCACGGCCAGCAGGCCGAGCCCCCACGCATTGTTCATCTTGATCAGCACGAACGGCGTGTAGGTCCCGGCGATCATGAGAAAGATTGCCGCGTGATCGAAGCGGCGCAGGATCTCCTTCAGCTTGGGACGGCCCACGAGATGGTATCCGGCCGAGAAGCTGAAGGTCGCCACAAGCGCGACGCCGTAGATCGCCAGCGCCAGCACCCAGCTCACCATTTGCGTGTGGATGCCGATGACGAGAAGCGCAATCAGCGCCACAAGGCTCGCGGCAACGCTGATGACATGGATGGTGCCGTCGGCAACACGCTCGCCGAGCGTGTATTGCGGAAATGCGAGACGACTCACGTTGCTCATCCTTGCGGCCGAAGCGATTCAGCCAATGACTCAGCTTATCAAGGGATGTGGCGGTGGTGAGGCGCGGAATTTCACATGCGCGTCATCGCCCGACTCCCTTGGGGCTCACCCAAGAGATCTGGCGATGACGGCGTTATGATGAAAGACGACGGGGCTAGTTGCCGCAGGCGATCGCGCCGGCCGTGCAGACATAGGGCACCACGACGCCCTCCCAGCACTGCGCGTAGGTCTTAGAGGTCACCACGTCAGGCTTGAGCAGCATATCAGGCGTGACCACGGGACGGACCGCCTTCCAGAACGGATCCGGGGTCACCTTCCTGGGGCGCAGGGTCACGTACTTCCAACCGCGCTGAGCTTTGATCTGGTTCGCGGTATCGATCGCGTTCTGGTAGGCAGCCCGCGCAGCGTTGGCCTTAGAATCCGCGCTGTTCGTGGCCTTGATCACTTGGCAGCCCGCCGCAGCCGGCTCAAGCCCGCCAAGAAAGAGCGCCGCCGCGCCAAGCAACGCAAGTCCCGCTTTCGAAACCCGAAGCATCCCGACCTCCAAGCTCATGGTTAACCCTCAGCGATGCTTCCTTGCCATCCCGCGCGCAGGCTCGCAAGCCTTCAACGGACAATTGCGTGTGAATTTCCCGTGGCAGGTGGCCGCAAGGGAACACTCCGGGATGACGCAGCCCGCGAAGGCGGCTGAATTCTCCGCCACCCGCCCCTATATCGCTCTCGAGCCCTCAACGTATGGAAACCGGACTCCCGCCCTTCCTTCCGGCGGGCCGGCGGGTGCTATAGTTCTGCTTCATGGTCAAGATTCGCGCAACCGCAGCCGAAGCCCTTCCGCCGGAAGACGCCGAGGGCGACGACACGGCGCCCCTGCCCCTATCGCAGCGCGCCATGCGCCGGCGCCCGACCGAGTATCTCGACGCGCTCAACCCTGAGCAGCGGGAGGCGGTGGAGACGCTGGACGGGCCGCTGCTCGTGCTGGCTGGCGCCGGCACCGGCAAGACGCGCGTGCTCACCACCCGGATCGCCCACATCTTGAGCCACGGCCGCGCCCGGCCGGGTCAGATCCTCGCCGTCACCTTCACCAACAAGGCGGCGCGGGAGATGAAGGTCCGGGTCAGCGGACTGATCGGCGGCGTGGTGGAAGGCATGCCGTGGCTCGGCACGTTCCACGCCATCGGCGTCAAGATCCTGCGCCGCCACGCGGAGCTTGTCGATCTCAAGCCGTCCTTCACGGTGCTCGACACCGACGACCAGATCAGACTCATCAAGCAACTGCTGCAAGCGGAGAACATCGACGAGAAGCGCTGGCCGGCGCGATTGCTCGCCGCGATGATCGACGGCTGGAAGAACCGGGGCCTCGTGCCGAAACGCGTGCCCGACGGCGAGAGCTTCGCCTTCGCCAACGGCAAAGCGCGCGACCTCTACGCACTCTATCAGCGCCGCTTGAAAGAGCTGAACGCCGCAGACTTCGGCGACCTTCTGCTCGAGAACCTGAGGCTGTTCCAGGAGCACCCTGACGTGCTCGAAAAGTACCAGCAGCGCTTTCTCTATATGTTGGTGGACGAGTACCAAGACTTCGAACGTCGCCCAATATCTGTGGCTGCGGCTTCTTGGCGCAGGGCACCAACAATATTTGCTGCGTCGGCGACGACGACCAGTCGATCTACGGCTGGCGCGGCGCCGAGGTGGACAACATCCTACGCTTCGAGACTGACTTCCCGGGCGCCAAGATCATTCGCCTGGAACGTAACTACCGCTCGACCGGCCACATCCTTGGCGCGGCGTCGGGACTCATCGCCCACAATCAGGGGCGGCTCGGCAAGACGCTGCACACCGACGACGACGACGGCGAAAAGGTCGTGGTCGAGGGCTGCTGGGACGACGAGGAAGAGGCGCGCGTCATCGGCGAGGACATCGAGCAGCTTCAGTGCCAGGGACACACGCTGAACGAAATCGCCATCCTGGTGCGGGCCAGCTTCCAGATGCGCGCCTTCGAGGACCGCTTCATCACGCTCGGCCTCGATTATCGCGTGATCGGCGGCCCGCGCTTCTATGAGCGCCAGGAGATCCGGGACGCCACGGCCTATTTCGAGGTGGCGCTGAACCCGGCCAACGATCTCAAGTTCGAGCGCATCGTCAATACGCCGCGGCGGGGCTTGGGCGAAGCCACGCTGAAATCGCTGCATCAGCTGGCGCGGGCGAATAACGTGCCGTTGGTGCAGGCCGCACGGCTCATCGTCGAGACCGAGGAGTTGAAGCCTAAGCCGCGCAAAGCGTTGGCCGACCTCATCGCCGCATTCGACCGCTGGCGCTCGATGATCGACACCATGCGCCACACCGAGCTCGCCGAGCTGATCTTGGATGAGTCCGGCTATACCGCCATGTGGCAAGCCGACCGTTCGCAGCAGGCGCAAGGCCGGCTGGAGAACCTGAAAGAGCTGATCCGCTTCATGGAGGAGTTCGACACGCTGGCGGGCTTCATGGAGCACGTGTCGCTCGTCATGGACGCGGCGACCGAGGAAGGCACCGACCGCGTCAACCTGATGACGCTGCACTCGGCCAAGGGGCTCGAGTTCGACACCGTATTCCTGCCCGGCTGGGACGAAGGGCTCCTGCCCCATCAGCGAAGCCTCGACGAGACGGGGCGATCCGGGCTCGAAGAAGAGCGCCGGCTGGCGCATGTGGGTCTCACCCGCGCGCGCAAACGCGCCAAGATCACCTTCGCTCAGAACCGCCGCAATCACGGCATGTGGCAGACGGCCCTGCCGTCGCGCTTTATCGACGAGCTGCCGATCGACCACGTGGAGGTCGCCGAGGACAAAGGCTTGCGCGGCTACGGGCCGAGCCGTTTCGACACGGCGGAGAATCTGTTCGCGTCCGGCTTCTACGAGACCCCGGGCTGGCAGCGGGCGCAACGCAATCGCCCCAAGGGCGGCGGCACGGCGCCGCGCCGCGAGCCGCTCACCATCGAAGGCACGCTGGTCGCCGCGAGCACGGCGCAAGGCTCAGGCGTCGATATCGGCGAGCGCATCTTCCACCAGAAGTTCGGCTATGGCCGCGTGGCCTCGATCGACGGCAACAAGCTCACCGTCGATTTCGAGAAGGCCGGGCGCAAGAAGGTGGTCGACACCTTCGTCGAGCGGGTGTGACTTATCTCCCATGTGGCTGTTCGGCTACGGCTCATTGATGTGGGACGGTTGGGAGGAACGCTTCGGCTGCGTACGGCGGCTGCCGGCCGATCTTGAAGGCCATGCCCGCATCTTCAACAAGAAGTCGCTGGAGCGCTGGGGGACCCATGCGCGGCCCGGCCTGACCCTCAACCTCACGCCGTCAGGGGCCTGCCGCGGCGTGGCCTTCGCCTTCGATGAGGCGGCGCGATCGGAGATCGAGGACTATCTCGCCCATCGCGAGGTCTGCGCGGCGACGGAGGTTCCTCTCCAGCTGCCCGATGCAACCGAGGTCGGCGCGCTCACCTACATCTATGACGGCCCGCGCTTGATCGAAGAAGGCGTCTCGCTCGAGGCGCAAGCGGCGATGATCATGGAAGCGGAAGGTCACGCCGGATCGAGCTTCGACTACATCAAAGGCGTGCGCGCCCATCTCGCCGAGCTCGGCGTCGCCGATCCGGCGGTGGACGCGCTGTGGGCCGCCGTCATGGCCCTCAAACCACGCTGAGCCTCGCGTGTTCCTATTTTGTCCTTTCTTTTTGAGAACAAACCGTGTACATTGACCTCGGTACAACGGCGGGGGTTTGGGTAATGCGGGTCAGTTTCCTCAGTATTTTCATGGTCTTCGCTCTGGCTTTCGCCTTACTGTCCATCGCGACGGCACACAGCCAGGAGGCCTGCCGCTGCACCGGCTGCGGCTGTAAGGGCGGCCCGGGCTGGCGCGGTCCCGAGGGCACCTGTGTCTCCAAGGCGAAGCTTTCGGAGATCTGCGGCGAGCCCGCCGGTGCACCGTGCACCCTGGAAGCCGCGACACGGGTCTGCTTCGGCAAGCCGTTCGCAGGACACCTGCAAGAGGGCGAGACCCAGGCGCCATAGACGGGCGCCCTGGAAGGTCGGGGGGCGCAGAAGCTTCCTTGGCGGATCTGGGGCCCTCCCCTAAGCTCCCGGCGCCATGGAGAGCCCGACCGAGAAGCTAGAGCCCGCCGCCTCCACCTATCGCGCGAGCGTCGAGGCAGAGCCGCCCGCGGCGGGGCGGATCGCGCGAGCGCTCGACGAGGCGGAGGAGCCGCAAGCCCTCTCCGTTAGCTATTTCGACCTCGGCAATGGGCGGTTCGAAGTCTCGGCGCTCTATGGAGAAGCGCCGGCGGAAGATGCGCTCACGCCCTAATCGAGCAAGGCCGCGGAAGGCGACGCCGTCACGCCGCTCAGTATCGAGGACATGCCGAATGCGGATTGGGTGACCGTGTCGCAAGGTCAGCGCGGGCCGGTACGCGCGGGCCGCTTTCTCGTCCACGGAAGTCACGACCGGGGCACCGTTCCCCGCAACCGTTTCACCATCGAGATCGACGCGGACCAAGCCTTCGGCACCGCGCATCACGCGAGCACGTGCGGCTGCCTGCTCGCTCTCGATGCGCTGGCCAAGCGCGGGCGACCGGACCTGGTGCTCGACCTCGGCACCGGCACCGGCATTTTGGCGATTGCCGCCGCCCGCGCCTTCGACCGGCCGGTGGTGGCGACTGACAACGATCCTGTCGCCGTCGCCACCGCCAAGGACAATGCGCGCAAGGCCGGCGTGGCGCAGCAAATCCTCGCGCTTGAGGCCGAAGGCTTCGCCCATGGCGCGCTCCGCCGCCTCAGGCCGGACCTGATCCTGGCCAATATCCTGGCCGGGCCGCTCTACGATCTGGCGCCAGCCATGGCGAGATCCCTGCAGACCGGTGGGTTTGCCATCTTGTCCGGACTGACTTGGGACCAGGCGCCGGCCCTTGCGGCGCGCTACCGCAGCCAAGGCTTCGTCGTGGAAAAGCGAATCATTCTCGATGGATGGGCGACGCTGATACTCGGGCGTCGCAGCGCAAGCGTTTTGTACGATTGATTGCGGGCCAACGCTTCGGCTTACAAATCCCGGCATGTATCAGCGTTTCGATGAGGCCAGCGCCCCGGCGGCAAGCGACGAGCGGGTCCAGGGGCTACTGCGGGAGCTCAAGTCGCGGCGGCTTAAGGGCTTCCTCGTTCCCCATTCCGATCACCACCAGAACGAGTTCCTGCCCCCGTCGGAAGAGCGGCTCGCCTGGCTCACCGGCTTCACCGGCTCGGCGGGCGTTGCCATCGTCACCGACAAGGGCTCGGCGCTCTTCGTGGACGGCCGCTACATCCTGCAAGCGCCGAAACAGGTCGACACCAGCATCTTCGAGGTGCTGCAAGTCCCCGAGACCAAGCCGTCGAGCTGGCTCAAGGAGACGCTCGTGCGCGGCAACGCCGTGGGTTACGACCCGGCATTCCACACGATCAAGGAGATCGAACGGCTCACCACGACGTTGAGCGCGGCGGGCATCAAGCTGACGCCGGTGCCCGACAACCCGATCGACAAGCTCTGGGAGGAAGGGCGGCCGAAGCCCTCCGCAGCGCCCATCGTCCCGCACCCGCTTGAATTCGCAGGTCGCGGCGCGAGCGAGAAGATCGCGCAAGTTCAGGCGAAGCTTGCAGAGAGCGAGCAGGACGCCGTCCTCCTCACCGCGCCCGATTCCATCTGCTGGCTGTTCAACATTCGCGGCGGCGACATCAAGCACACACCCGTGGCGCTCTCCTTCGCCGTCGTGCCGGCCACGGGGCGCCCCATCCTCTACATCGATCCGGCCAAGGTCGGCGAGAATGCGCGCAACACGCTTAAGCCCTACGTCGATATCGCCAAGCCGGAAGAGCTTGACGACAAGCTGAAGGCGTTGGCGTCCGAAAAGGCGAAAGTGCGGCTCGACCCGGACTCGGCCTCCATGCGCTTTGCCCGCGTGCTCGAAGCAGACGGGGTCAAATTCATCCCCGGCGATGATCCTTGCACCCTGCCTAAGGCGATCAAGACCAAAGCGGAGATCGCCGGCGCGCGCGCGGCGCATGTGCGCGACGCCGTGGCCATGGCGCGTTTCCTCGCCTGGATCGACGAGGTGTCGGAGTCCGGCCGCATCGACGAGGTGTCGGCGGCCATGAAGCTCGAAGATTTCCGCCGCGAGTCCGGACAGCTGAAGGATATCAGCTTCGACACGATTTCGGCGTCAGGACCCCATGGCGCTTTCACCCATTACCGGCCGATGAATGACTCCAAGCGCGTTCTCGATAAGAACTCGCTCTATCTCATCGATTCCGGCGGGCAGTATGTGGACGGCACTACGGATATCACCCGCACGGTCGCCGTGGGCAAGCCGACGGCGGAGATGAAGCGCCATTACGGGATCGTGTTGAAGGCCCATATCGCCATCGCCACGGCCCGGTTCCCCAAAGGCACGCGCGGCCAGGACCTCGATCCTTTCGCGCGACGCCCCTTATGGGAGGCGGGGCTCGACTTCGATCACGGTACGGGCCACGGGGTGGGCAGCTATCTCTCTGTGCATGAAGGGCCGCAGCGTCTGTCTCGGCTCGGCACGGTGGCGCTCGAGCCCGGCATGATCCTGTCGAACGAGCCGGGCTATTACCGCGAAGGGAAATACGGCATCCGGCTGGAGAATTTGGTCCTGGTCACGCCGCCTGAAAAGATCCCCGGCGGGGAGCGGGAGATGATGGGTTTCGAGACGCTGACGCTGGTGCCGTTCGACCGCCGGCTCATCGACCCGAAGCAGTTCGAGCGTTCCGAGTTCGCCTGGCTCAACGCCTATCACACGCAGGTCAGGCGAGAGATCGAGCCCCTGCTCCTCAGCGACGACAGGCCTTGGCTGCGCCACGCCACGGCGCCGATCGGCTGACGCGCTCAAGCAGCGAAGCGGTAGCGCAAAGGAAAACACCCCATGGAAACGCTGGTGTCAGCGGTCGCAGCGACCCTCACCACGGTAGCTTTCGTGCCTCAGGCCCTGCATATCATTCGCGTCAAGGACACCCGCGCCATCTCGCTGCATATGTATCTGGTGTTCGCGACGGGCGTAGCGCTCTGGCTCGTGTTCGGCGTGATGATCTGGAACTGGCCGATCATGCTCGCCAACGCCGTCACCTTGGTGTTGGCGCTCGCCATCATCCGCATGAAGCTGCGCTACGGCTGAGCCCTACCCGACCAGGTTCAGCCACTCGTCCTCGGTGAGCACCTGGACTCCCAAGTCCTTGGCATTTTTGAGCTTCGAGCCGGCACCAGGACCTGCCACCACGTAGTCGGTGTTCTTGGAGACCGAGCCCGCCACCTTGGCGCCGAGGCGCTCGGCCCGGGCCTTGGCCTCGGACCGGGTCATGCGCTCAAGCGTGCCGGTAAACACCACGGTCTTGCCGGAGACGGGCGAGGCATGGTCCACCGCTTCCAACGGTTCTGGGCTGACCTCCTTCAGGAGATCCTCTACCACCTCAACGTTGTGCGGCTCGGCGAAGAAGTCGGCGACCGCCGCGGCGACCGTCGGGCCGATGCCCTCGATATTGTCAAGCTCGGCGAAGGCCTCGCCGTCACGGTCCTCGGCCGCCGCGCGCATCATTTTGAGGAAGTTCTCCGCCGTGCCGTAATTGCGGGCGAGCAGCCTTGCGGTGATCTCGCCCACATGGCGGATGCCGAGCGCGTAGATGAAGCGGTCGAGCTTGACGTTGCGCCGCGCCTCGATGGCCGCGAACAGATTCTGCGCCGAGAGCTCGCCCCACCCTTCCCGCTCGGCGAGCTTCGACTCTCGCTTTTTGTCCATCTCGGCGAGCGTGAAGATGTCGGGCGGCGATAGGATGATCTCGTCGTCGTAGAGCTCTTGGATGCGCTTCTCGCCGAGCCCTTCGATGTCGAAGGCATTGCGCGAGACGAAATGCTTGAGCCGCTCGACGCGCTGGGCCGGGCAGATGAGGCCGCCGGTGCAACGGCGGACCGCATCGCGTTTGCCCGTTTTCTCATCCACCTCGCGCACTGCGTGGCTGCCGCAAGCCGGGCAGACATCAGGAAAGACGAATCGTTTCGCGTTCTTAGGGCGCTTCTCTTTAACCGGCCCGAGAATCTGCGGGATGACGTCGCCGGCGCGCTGTACGACGACCGTGTCGCCGATACGCACGTCTTTCCGCGCGATCTCGTCCTCGTTATGGAGGGTCGCATTCTGCACCACGACGCCGCCGACCGTAACCGGCTCGAGCTTGGCGACAGGGGTCAGCGCACCGGTGCGTCCGACCTGGATATCGATGTCGCGCAGCACCGTGGTCGCCTTCTCGGCGGGAAATTTGTGGGCGATGGCGAAGCGCGGCGAGCGCGATACGTAGCCGAGCCGCTCCTGAAGATCGAGCCGGTCGAGCTTGTAGACGATGCCGTCGATGTCGTAGTCGAGGCCCGCCCGCCCCTGTTCGATATCGCGATAGGTTTCGAGCATCTCATCCACGGAGCTGGTGAGCTTGGCGAGCGGGTTTAGGGGGAAACCCCAGTCCTCCATGGCACGGTAGACGCCCCACTGGGTCTTCGCAGGGAGCGCGGCCACCTCGCCCCAGCCATAAGCGAAGAAGCGCAAGGGCCGGGATGCGGTGATGGCGGAGTTGAGCTGGCGCAGAGAGCCTGCGGCGGCATTGCGCGGATTGGCGAACAGGCGCTCGCCCCGCTCGGCTTGGCCCGCGTTGAGCCTCTGAAAGGCGGCGCGGCTCATATAGATCTCGCCGCGCACCTCGAACGGATCGGGGAAGCCGCGTGTCTTGATTGCCTTGGGGATGTCTCGGATGGTGCCGACATTGGCCGTGACGTTTTCGCCCTCATAGCCGTCGCCGCGGGTCGCGCCCTGAACGAGGCGCCCCTGCTCGTAGCGGAGCGTGATGGACAACCCGTCGATCTTGGGCTCCGTGGTGAAGGCCAGCTCTGCGTCCGCATCGAGCCCGAGGAAGCGGCGCACGCGCTCGATAAAGTCGCGCACGCCTTCGTCGTCGAACACGTTGCCAAGCGAGAGCATGGGCACGCGGTGGACGACCTTGCCGAAGGCCTCGACCGGGGCCGCACCCACTTTCAGCGACGGGCTGTCGTTGCGGATGAGACGCGGAAAGCGCACCTCGATGGCGTCGTTGCGGGCACGCAAGGCGTCGTACTCGGCGTCCGAGACCTCAGGCTCGTCCCGCCGGTAGTAGAGTTGGTCGTGATGGGCGATCTCGGCCGCAAGGCGCGCGAGCTCATCTGTGGCTTCCGCCTCGGTCAGGTCTTCGACTGGCTTCGCCGCGAGCGGCGCCTGATCCTTTTTCGTCTTTGCCTTGCTCATGATTTCAAAACGTTATGCCGACCGGCCCATCAGCCGCTCCGCGGCAGCGCGGGCCTCGTCGGTGATGGTTTGGCCAGCGAGCATACGGGCAATCTCCTCGCGGCGATGCGCTCCTTCGAGCACGGCGACGCGCGTCGCCATGGTCTCGCCCTCGGGTCCTGCAACCGCCTCCTTGGCGATCATCATGTGGCCGTGGGCGAGCGCCGCCACTTGCGGCGCATGGGTCACGGCCAACACTTGAACGCGGGCCGCCAGTCCCGCCAGACGCTCGCCGACGGCAGCAGCGGTCGCGCCGCCGACGCCAGAATCCGCCTCATCGAAAATGAGAGTGGGCGCCGACCCGCGAGCCGCGAGCACCACTTTCAGCGCCAGGATGAACCGGGCCAGCTCGCCGCCGGAGGCGACTTTCATCAGCGGGCCAGGCTCGGTGCCGGGATTGGTGGCGACCCAGAAGGCGATGCGGTCGATGCCTGAAGGTCCGCCTTCGGCGAGATCCACAGTGTCGATATGGGTGACGAAGCGCGCTTTTTCCAGCTTGAGTGGCGTCAGCTCCTGCGCCACCTCGGCGTCGAGGCGCTTGGCGGCTTTCGCTCGCGCCTTGCTCAAGGCAAGCGCCGCCGTCTCGTAATCCTTGCGGGCGGCTTCCGCCGCCTTGGCAAGCTCAACGGCCCGGCCTTCGCTGGTATCGAGCGCAGCAAGCTCGGCCTCCAGCCGCCCGGTAAGGGCTGGAAGATCGTCCACTTGGACCTTGTGCTTGCGGGCGAGCGCACGGAGCGCAAACAGCCGTTCCTCGGCACGCTCCAGGTCACCCGGCTCGAACGCGGTCAGCGCCAGCGCTTCTTCGAGCTTGTCACGGGCCGTGTTGGTCTCGGCCAGCACCCGCTCCAGAGCCTCGGCAACTTGGGTGAGCACGGCGCCGCCGGTCGCGGCCTGGCGCTCGATGCGGCGGAGCGCCGAAGCGAGCCGGGCGCCGGCCGTCCCCTCCCCTTGGAGCGCATTCAGCGCCTCGTTGAGCTCGTCGGCGATCTTCTCCGCGTTCATCATCAGCTGGCGGCGCGCGGCCAAGGCCTCCTCCTCGCCGGGCTCGGGGTTCAGGTCTCGAAGCTCCTCGAGCGCGTGGGCCACATAGTCGGCACTGGCGCGGGTGGCGGCGATCTCGCTTTCGTGGCGGGCGCGGGCCGCGTCTGCCTCCTGCCAAGCCTCATAGGCTTCGGCGACGCGGGCCGCGTCCGCCGTCAGGCCGCCAAAGGCATCGACCAGGTCACGATGGCCGCTCGGGTCGATCAGCGCCCGCTCGTCATGCTGGCCGTGGATCTCGACCAGCGCCTGGCCCACCTGCCGCAAGAGCTGCACGCTCACGCTCGTGTCGTTGATGAAGGCCCGACTCCTGCCGTCCACGCCTTGCACGCGCCGTAAAATCAGAATGTCCTCGACCGGAAGGCTGTTCGAGGCCAGGAGCGCAAGCACGGGATGGTCGGAGACAAGCTCGAAGGTGGCCGTCACCTGGCCTTGCTCGGCGCCGCGGCGCACCAGTGAAGCATCGCCGCGGGCGCCGATGGCGAGCGAGAAGGCATCGAGGAGGATCGACTTGCCGGCACCGGTCTCGCCGGTCAGCGCCGAAAGACCCTGGCCGAACTGAAGATCGAGCTTGTCGATCAAAACAATGTCGCGGATCGACAGAGCGGCTAGCATGGCACGCGCGTCAGGCTTGCCCGTCGCCCTTCCACGTCTTGGTGATCCAAGACCCCTCGTGCTCCCGGGGCTCGAGGCCCTGCTTTCCTAAGAGACTGTAGGCGTGCTTGTACCACTTGCTGTTCGGAAAGTTGTGGCCGAGCACGGCGGCGGCCGTCTGAGCCTCGTTGATGATGCCTAAGGCCATATAAGCCTCGGTCAAACGCATCAAGGCCTCTTCAACCTGCTCGGTGGTCTGGTAGTTCGTGACGACGGTGCGGAAGCGGTTGATGGCCGCGAGGTAGTTATTGTGGCGCAGGTAGTAGCGGCCAACCTGCATCTCGCTTGCCGCGATGAGGTCGCGCAAGATGCGCGCCCGGTTCGCCGCCTCTGCGGCATAACGCGAGTTGGGGTAGCGCTGAAGCAAGGTCTGGTACGCCTTAAGCGACCGGCGGGCATAGGTTTGGTCACGCTTCGGGTCGAGGATCTGGTCGTAATAGGACATGCCGATGATGTTCTGGGCGAGATCCAATTCTTGCGTGCCCGGGTGAAGGGTCAGGTAGCGGTCGGCGGCGGAGACAGCCTCGTCGTACTTGCCCGCCTTGTAGTAGGCGTAGGCCGACATGACGATGGCGCGCCGGGCTTCCTGCGAATAGGGGTGGTTGATGTCGACTTCTTCGTACTGCCGGGCCGCGTCTGCATACTTGCCTTTGTCGGCAAGCTTCTCGGCCTGGCCGTAGATGACGTCGGGCGGGTCGTTGTTCACCAGGTCCGGCTTGTCGCTGCCGAATATCGAGCCGCAACCAGCAAGGAGGCCCGCCGCGAAGATGGCAGTCATGGCGGCCGCCAGGGCGCGCGCGGGTGCCATCGGCCCAGGATTCCCTGGCGCGATACGCAGCTTGACCGGACCGGACATGCTACCCCTCAAAGAACCGCCCCTCCGCGCAGAATCCCCGCCTCTCGGCATGCTGGCGCAGACTGAATAGCACCCAACGTGCGGATTATGGTGTTTTTTTGCCCGTGCCGCCTGCAGGAGAGCGCGGGTCCCGGCAAACCGGGTCTATTGGCTTGGCAGATGTCCAGGAGCCGGCCTGCTCGAGGCCGAAGCGGGCTTCTCTCGAGGGCTTCGCTTAGCTCCGCTCGGCGGCGAAATTCGCAGCGGCCAAGCGGTGGCTGAGCTCGGCATGGCGGACCTCGCGGTAACGCGGGGCTTCGACCATGGTCCAAGCGTCGGGGTCGGCGAAGAGCGTCTTGAGCACCAGGGCGTTCAGCCGGTGGCCGCCCCGGCGCGAGCGGAACGAGCCGAGAATGGGTGCGCCGGCAAGGGCAAGGTCGCCGACCGCATCGAGCGCCTTGTGGCGCACGAACTCGTCGGCATAGCGCAGGCCCTCACGGTTGATGATGCGGTCGTCGCCAATGGCCACCGTGTTATCGAGCGAGGCGCCGAGCGCCAGGCCAGCCGCCCATAGCCGCTCCACGTCATTCATGAAGCCAAAGGTCCGGGCGCGGGCGATCTCCCGGCGGAACGAGCCGGGATTTACGTCCATCTCGATCTTCTGCGTGCCGATCAACTTCGTCTCGAAGTCGATCTCAACGTCCAGATGGAAACCGTTATGGGGAGTGAGTTCGCCTACCGCGCCGCCATCCTCGACACAGATGGGCTTCAGTACTTTCAGGAACCGGCGAGGCGTATCGAGTTCAGCTAAGCCGACCTCGTCGATCGCCTCGACGAACGGGGCGGCGCTGCCGTCCATGATCGGAACTTCGGCCGAGTCGATTTCGATGAGCGCATTGTCGACGCCGAGGCCGCGCAGAGCCGCGAGCACGTGCTCCACGGTCGCGACAGAGGCCCCATTGCCATCCCCAAGCATGGTGCAGAGGGTGACGCCCGTGACCCACTGGTGGTCGGCCGCGATCTCGATTCCGTCTGCATCACTGTTGGAAATCAGGAACCGTAGTCCGGTATCGCCATCAGCCGGACAAAGTTCGATAGAAACTGGCGCTCCGCTGTGGACGCCGGTCCCTGTCAGTGAAATCTCGCTGGCAAGCGTAGTTTGGCGTGCCCCTACGAAACCCTTCATGGCCCCCACTGGCCCCCGCGCCGTCTTCTGGTTCCCTACTCAGCCCGGAGAGAACCCCGAGCCCCCCATCGATCAGCGTCCCTGGCACTTTCACTCGGACCGTGTACTCCAGCCCTCGACTGTGCCTTTTTGGTTCCGCTAATCAATCTCTGAGGAACCATAACCTTGGGGCTTGGGGGCGACAAATCACGGTTTCTTTCAATGTATTACGGGCCTTGGGTCCTCCTAACGGCTTGATCTAGCTCATCTTTATTCGCTTCGGGTGGCGTCGGCCAGGCAACATCGTTAACGCCTGGCCGCACCTTAGTTCGCGCGCCGGCGCAGAAAGGCGGGAATCTCCAAGTCGTCCTCGGCAAAGGATTCGGCCGGTCCGGCGCTGATCTCAGCCTTGGCCAGCCGAGGTTGAGCCTCGACGCGCTTCGGTGCCGGGGCAGCCACCGCCTCGCGGGGCCGCTCGATTCGCACGCCCCTGCTAGGAGGCGGGGTCTCGGCGCGAGGCATCTCGGGGCTCGCCCGCCGGTGACCAAATTCAGGCTCAACCTTTGATGGCATCTCAGCATCCTCATCTTTACGGCCGCGGCCGACATTGGCGAGTTGTTCCAGGAAGCCCACTTTGCGCTTCTGGGCAGCAAGACCGACCGCCGGCTCCTCACCCCCGGCTTGGGCCTTGATCGCCTTCTGAGCGACCATGGGAAGCTCCTCCACGCTCGGCATGCGCCGCACCGGCCGTTTGATGGCGGCAGGGGGGGCGGGCTGGAAGCTTCGCTGAGGCGCGGCCGGCTGGGCCTGTGCCGCAGTCCGCGGCAGAGCGATGCCGGTGGTTTGCGCCGGGCGCTTCTCGATGGTCACGTTGCCTGGGGCGCGCCAGACCGGCGGCTCCTGATGCGGGGCGTTGACGGGCGGAACCACAAGGCTCTCATCCAGATCGACCGGCGGTTCCTCAGGGCCGGCGCTCGGCAGCGTGGCAAGACCCGCCAGACGCTCGGTCAACCGCCCCCTCTCAGGCTGCTGGGGAGCCGATACCGCTTCGGCTGGCGCGTGCGCCATGGAGGACGAAGGCATTCCAATGCCGGTCGCCACGACCGAGACGCGGATGATTCCGTCGAGCTCGTCGTCATAGGTGGCGCCGACAATGATGTTGGCTTCCTCATCGGCCTCGGTCCTTATCCGGCTCGCGGCCTCGTCCACCTCGTAGAGCGTGAGGTCGCTACCGCCCGTGATCGAGACGAGAAGCCCGCTCGCGCCCTTCATGCAGACATCGTCGAGCAGCGGGTTCGAGATCGCGGCCTCGGCCGCCTCGATGGCGCGCCGGTCGCCGCTCGCCTCGCCGGTCCCCATCATCGCCTTGCCCATGCCGGCCATGATGGTGCGGACATCGGCGAAGTCGAGATTGATGAGGCCTTCCTTCACCATCAAGTCGGTGATGCAGGACACGCCGGCGCGCAGCACGTCATCGGCCATGCCGAAGGCGTCGGTGAAGGTCGTCTTCTCGTTGGCAACGCGGAATAGGTTCTGGTTCGGAATGATGAGAAGCGTATCGACGTATTTCTGGAGCTCCTCGATGCCGGCCTCGGCCGCGCGGAAACGCCGCGAGCCTTCGAATTGGAACGGCTTGGTGACGACGCCGACGGTGAGGATGCCCTCCTCGCGCGAGGCGCGGGCAATCACGGGCGCCGCGCCCGTGCCGGTGCCACCGCCCATGCCGGCGGTGATAAACGTCATGTGGCAGCCAACGAGATGGGCCTTGATGTCGGCCATGGCCTCTTCGGCCGCGGCCGCGCCGATCTCGGGCTTAGAGCCGGCACCGAGGCCTTCGGTGACGTTCGTGCCCATTTGAATGCGCCGCTCGGCGCTCGAGCTCATGAGCGCTTGCGCGTCGGTGTTGGCGACGACGAACTCCACGCCCTGCAGGCCGCAAGTTCGATCATGTTGTTGACGGCGTTGCCGCCGGCGCCGCCCACACCGAACACGGTAATGCGCGGCTTGAGTTCGGTCAGATCTGGAACTCTGATGTTAATAGTCATGGCGGCTTCCAATCCTTGCGATTGTCCCTTGCTATGGCCTCGGCTGGCGCTCCCCGCATGTGCGCCGGCTTGAAGCCCTTAAAAGTTGTCCATGATCCACTCGCCAACCTTGGCGAAGTAGCCTGTCCCCGTACGCAAGAACCGTTGCTCGGTGCGGGCACCGAGCTTTTCATCGCCGCGCGCCCAATGCAGGAGAAGGCCGATCGCGGCGGAGAAATCCGGCGCGGCGGCCACGGGCGGCAAACCATTCAGGGCGCGCGGGCGGCCAAGCCGCGCCGGGCGTCCAAACATGTTCGAGGCGAGCTCCGGCAGGCCGGTGAGCTGGCTGCCGCCGCCGGTCAGCACCAGGTGCTGGGCGACCTCGGCGGGAAAACCGCTCTCGGCGAGCCGGCGGCGCATCAGATCGAGGATCTCCTCGACCCGAGGCCGGATGATGCAGGCGAGCTGCGCCTTGGTGATCTGATTGAGGCTTCCTTGCGCCGCACCCCCGACCGACGGGTAGGTAATGATCTCGCGCTCGTCGGAGAGCGTGGCGAAGGCGCTGCCGTGCAGCGTCTTCAAGCGCTCGGCATGCTCGATGGGCGCGGCGAGCGTGCGGGCGATGTCAGTGGTAATCCCGTTGCCGCCAAGAGCAATGGCATCGGCATGGATGAGGTGGCCGTCGGCGATGACGGAAAGCGTGGTGGTGCCGGCGCCGAAATCGATGCAGGCCACGCCCAGCTTGGCTTCGTCGGCCGTGACCACCGAAAGCGCGCTCGAATACGGCGCGGCGACGAGGCTCGCGACGCCGAGGTGGCAACGCTCGACGCACAGCATCAGATTGCGCATGGCGACCTCGTCGGCGGTCACGGTATGGAGGTCCACCGAGAGCCGCTCGCCGCACATGCCATGGGGCTCGCTGATGCCGCCGTTCTCGTCGATGCGATAGCCTACGGGCAGCGCATGGAGGACCGTGCGCCGATCGCGGGCGGCGTATTGGCGACCGCCGGCGAGCAGGCGCTGAATGTCGTCGTCTCGCACGGAACCAGACGGCAGGGCCACGCTCGCGGAGAAGCTCTCGCTCTTGAGACGGCCGGCGGTCACGGAGACGTGCACGTCCTCGACCATTACGCCCGCCATGCGTTCCGCCGCATCGACGGCGGCGCGGATGCAATGCTCGGCGCTGTCGAGATGGGTCACCATGCCGGCCTTCAGGCCCTCGGCGCGGGTGTGATCGAAGCCCAGCACCTCGAACTGCACGGCGTCACCCTTGCCTTCGAACCAGTCGGGTGCGGCAGAGGTCTTGCCGATCAAGCAGCACACTTTGCTCGTGCCGATGTCGAGCGCGGCCACGATGCGCTGGCGCTTGCTTCTGATTGTTGTTGTGTAAGCCATCCCCCGTGACTTCTCCTACGTCTTGCCTTTAGGCGTCGCGCCGGTGCTCGCGGTCGGCACGTCGCTGGGCGCGACCGTGGCGGGCGGCGCTGCGTCAGCCGTCTCGCGGAAACGCACGGTGACGCGATCGAGCAGTCGCAAGTCGACGGCGGCGATGTCCCTCTCGAGCACACCATGCTCGGCCTCGATCTTGGTCAAGGAGTTGAGCGCCACGTCGAGATTGTCGTCGGGCAGCATGACCTCGAGGCCTGAGCGCAACTTCAAAGTCCAACGCCGGTCGCCCACTCTGAGCGCCGCCAGCATCTTCCGCTTCAGGTCGCCATAAGGCTCGAGCGCTGCGTAGAGCGCCGCCGCGTGCTTGGCGGCACCCTCGCCGACGACGAGCGGCAGCGCCGGATAGGCTTGCGGCAGGGCCGGCGCGAGCACCACTCCCTGGTCGTCGACCACGTAGGTCTTGCCCTTGTTTTGCCAGACGGCGTAGGGGCTCCGCTCCTCGATGACCACTTGCAGGGTCGAAGGCAGGAGACGCATCACTTGCGCGTGCCGGATCCACGGCACGGATTCCAGCCGCTCCTTGGCGGCATCCGTGTCGAAGCTCAGCATCATCGTGTCCGGACCGGCGCCAAGCGCTGCGGTGATATCGGCGTCCGTCGTGTTCTGCTGGCCTTCGACGGTGACACGCTTCACGCCGAAGCCGACCGCGACGGCAAGCCGTTCGACACCCGTGCCCGCGGCATAGAGCAACCGACCGGTCTGGCCACCGATAATGGCGCCATAGGCGACGGCGGTTACGAGGAAGAGAAGGCTGAAAAGCAACCATTTGCCGCGCACGCGGTCGCGGCCGACACGGCCCAGGCGCAAACTTCTCGGCTTGCGCCGGATCAGTTCGCGCGTGCCTGAGAGGACCGGCAGGTTACGGGATGGCTGACGCGGCACGGCGATGCCGCGCGCGAGCAGGGCCTCTGGCGACCCCCTTCCCCTGACGTGACCCCTTGCCGGGCCTAGCGATTGCACGACGCGTCCTCCACGATCCAGCGGACCAGCTCACCGAACGAGCGCCCGCCATAGGCTGCAAGCTCGGGCACAAGCGACGTCGACGTCATGCCAGGCTGGGTATTGACCTCAAGGCAGATCAGTTCCCCCGTGCCTTCCGGCCGGTCATCGAATCGGAAGTCGGACCGGCTGACCCCGCGGCAGCCCAGTGCCCTATGAGCCGCTACCGACAGCTTCTGTACCAATTGGTAAACATTTGGTTTAAGCGGCGCCGGGAGCACGTGAATTGAGCCGCCGGGGGCGTATTTCGATTCGTAGTCGTAGAAGGAAAGTCCTTCTGCTGGGCGGATTTCGATGACCCCCATGGCCTCGTCACCCATAACCGCGCAGGTGAGCTCCCGTCCCGGAATGAAGCGCTCGATCATGAGCTCCTCGCCCAGCGCCCAATCGGAGGCGGTCAGTTCCTGGGGTGGATGGGCCTGGTCCTCGCGGACGATATAGACGCCGACGCTCGACCCCTCCGCCGGCGGCTTGATCACATAAGGCGGGGGCATGGCGTGGGCCTTGGCGGCCTCCGCCCGCAGCACCACCCGGCTCTCCGCTACGGGGATGCCAGCCTCGCGCAGAACCGCCTTGGCGCGCTCCTTGTGCATGGCGAGCGCCGAGGAGAGCACACCTGAATGGGTATAGGGGATGCCCATGGTCTCGAGCAGGCCCTGGATGCAGCCGTCCTCGCCATAGCGGCCGTGGAGCGCGTTGAAGCAAACGTCCGGCTTGATCTCGGCAAGGCGCGCGGCCACGTCGCGGCCGACATCGACCTTGGTGACCTTGTAGCCTTCGCCTTCGAGTGCTTCGGCGCAGGCCGCGCCCGAACGCAGCGAGACCTCCCGCTCAGTCGAGAGGCCTCCCATCAGCACGGCCACGTGCTTTTGCTTATCAGTCATGCGAAGCCCCCGTCAGTTGTGGGCGTGGAGGAACGGCCCGGCCCCAAGCCGGACAATGCAAATCATCGTGTGCGGAGGTTACTGGATTACCCGCTTTTGCAGGTCAATGACACGGGGGCGGTCAGGCCGGGATGCCGAGGCGCTTGATTTCCCACTCAAGCTCGACACCGCTCGTCTCCTTCACCCGCGCTCGCACGGTCTCGCCCAGGGTCTCGATGTCGGCCGCTGTGGCGTTGCCCTCATTGATGAGGAAATTGCAATGCATCTCCGAGACCTTGGCATCGCCGACGCTCAAGCCCCGGCAGCCGGCGGCATCGATGAGCTGCCAGGACTTGCGGCCCGGCGGGTTCTTGAAGGTCGAGCCGCCGGTGCGGCTCTTGATGGGCTGCACCTCCTCGCGATAGGCGGCGATCTCGTCCATCTCGGCCAAGATCTTGGCCGGATTGCCGGGCTCGCCTCGAAACAGGGCCTCCGTGAAGATGAAACCCTCCGGCGCGCCGCAATGGCGATAGCCGTAATGGAAGTCGGCCACCGGCAGCACGTGGATATTGCCTTGGCGGTCGACGGCGCGGGCTTCGACCAGCACCTCGCAGGTCTCCTTGCCGTGCGCACCGCCGTTCATGCGTAGCGCGCCCCCGACGCTCCCTGGGATGCCGCGATAGAAGGAGAGCCCGCTGATGCCGGCATCGGCGGCGGCGCGGGCCACCTTCACGTCGGGGACGGCGGTGCCGGCGCGAAGCCGCGATCCTCTCGACCTTGATCTCGCCAAAGCCGCGACCGAGCCGGATCACCACGCCCTCGATACCGCCATCGCGCACGAGCAGGTTCGAGCCGAGCCCGATCATGGTGACGGGGATGTCCGCCGGCAGGTGCTTCATGAAATATGCGAGGTCGGCTTCGTCGGCCGGCACGTAGAGCACTTCCGCCGGGCCGCCCACCCGGAACCAGGTGTATTCCTTGAGCGGTGCTTCGGCCGTGAGCCGGCCGCGAAGCTCAGGCAGGTTCACGGTCAGCTGCGCCAAAAGCCTTCCGCCGTTCACGCCGCCCCTCCGTGCTGCTCGAGGCGAGCCGGAAGCGCATTGATCCAATCCGTGATGGTGCCGGCGCCCAGGCCCACCACGAGGTCGCCCGCCTTGGCGATGGTCGCGACGGTCGCGATCAAGCTCTCCTCGTCATCGACGGTGAGCACGTGGGGATGGCCGTGGCGGCGCAAGCCGGAGGCAAGCTCGTCGCGGTCGATGCCGGGGATCGGCGCCTCGCCCGCGGAATAGACCGGCGTCACGACCACGATATCGGCGTCGTCGAGGCAGGCTGAGAACTCGTTGAACAGCGCTTGCAGGCGCGTATAGCGGTGGGGCTGCATCACGGCGATGATGCGCCCGTTGCCCGCCATGCGGGCGCCGCGCAACACCGCGGCGATCTCGACGGGATGATGGGCGTAATCGTCATAGACGGCGACGCCCTGCCATTCGCCGGCCCGGGTGAAGCGCCGCTTCACGCCAGAGAAGGCGGCTAAGGTCGAGCGGATCATATCGTCACTCACGCCGGCCTCGGTTGCGACCGCGAGCGCGCCGAGCGCGTTCAGCGCATTGTAATGACCGAGGGCCGGCAGCATGAGATCCGTGAGTTTGCGCGGGCCACCTGCGACGGCAGGACCGAGCGAGACGTCGAATGTGATGCTGTTGTGCTTGGGGCGCACATTGGAGAGCTTGATGTCGGCGTCGCGCGCCACACCATAGGTCAGCGTGCGCCGCCCATTGGCCGCACCGCCGAGCGTCGCCAGAAGCTCGCGCACGATGGGATGATCGATGCAGCCGACAGCGAGCCCATAAAACGGAATGGCGTCGATGAACTGCTGGAAGGCCTGATACAGCGTCTCCTCCGACTCCCAAAAGTCCATGTGCTCGGGATCGATGTTGGTCACGACGCCGATCTGCGTCGGCAGCTTGAGAAACGTGCCGTCGGATTCATCGGCCTCGACCACCATCCACTCGCCCTTGCCGATACGCGCATTGGTGCCCCAGGCATTGATGATGCCGCCGGTGATCACCGTGGGATCGAGGTTGGCTCCATGCAAAATATCGGCGATGAGCGAGGTGGTCGTGGTCTTGCCGTGGGTGCCGGTCACGGACACCGTGGTGCAGGGGCGCATCAGCTCGGCCAGCATCTCGGCGCGGCGAATGATGGGAATGCCGCGCTCGTTCGCGGCCTCGAACTCCGGGTTGCCCGGCTTCACGGCACTCGAAATGACAAGATAGGCGGCGTCCTTGATGTTTCCCGGGTCGTGGCCGATGAGACAGGTGATGCCGTGACCACGCAGCCGCGCGAGATTGGCGCCGTCCTTCAGGTCGCTGCCTTGCACGCGATAGCCGCGGGTGTGCATGACCTCGGCGATGGCGCTCATGCCGATGCCGCCAATGCCCACAATGTGGAACAGACCTGTCGCCTCCGGCGGGGGCAAGTGCATGTCTAACGCCTACTCTTCCGGTCCCGCCAAGGCCTCGGTGAGGTCGGCGAGGTTCTTGACCGCATCGGTATTGGCCATGGCCTTGGACTTTGCCGCCGCCTTGGCCAGCAAATCCGGCGCACCCAGTAGCCGGGCCAGTTCCTCGGACAGGCGCTCCGGCGTGATATCCGACTGGCGCATGCACCAGCCGCCACCGCCTTCCTCGAGCCGAGTTGCATTTTCGAGCTGGTCATTGTCAAGGGCGTGCGGCAGGGGCACCAAGAGCGCAGGCCGCCCGATCGTCGTCAGCTCGGCCACCGTGGAGGCCCCGGAGCGGGAGATGACAAGGTGCGCATTGGCGATCCGCTCGGGCAGGTCGCGGAAGAACGGCGCGATATGGGCGGCGATGCTGGCCTCCTTATAGGCTTCGCGCACTGCGGCGAGATCCTCGGGGCGGACCTGCTGCACCACTGTGAGGCGCCAGCGGAACGGCGACGGCATCATCTCCAAAGCGGGCGGCAGGACCTCGGAGAAGAAATGCGCACCTTGGCTGCCGCCGAACACGAGCAGGAGCAGGCGCCCGGCCGGCTCGGGCGGCGTGTAGGCGACCTTGCGATAGGCGATCACCGCGTCGCGCACCGGATTGCCGGTCACTTGCGCCCGCTTTTCGGCGCTGCGGCGCAAGTATTTCGTCGGCGTGAAGGACAATGCGATGGCGTCGGCGAAGCGCGAGAGGAGGCGATTGGCGCGGCCCATCACGGCGTTCTGCTCGTGGATGATGGTCGGGATGCCGAGCGACCGGGCGGCCATGATCGGCGGCAGCGTGGGATAGCCGCCAAACCCGATGACCACATGGGGCTGCACCATTTCCAAAAGCCGCCGCGCCCGGATGAACCCCTTGGCCAAGCGGCCCAACGTCTTCGCCACAGCGAGCGGCGCGCGGCTGGCGAAGGTGGCCGACGGGACCTGGTATACGGCGCGCGCGGGGAAGTCGGTGCCGTATTGCTCGGCGCGCTCGTCGGTGGCGAGCTCGACGGCGAAGCCACGGCGGGCAAGCTCCTGGGCCAAAGCCGCAGCTGGAAAGAGATGTCCGCCCGTGCCCCCGGCGGCGAGCAGAATGGTCCGTGCGGTCAAGCCGTTTGCCCCCTTGCACCTGTGGCTTCGGTCTCGTGTTCGCTCCGTGTAGGAGATTTCATCCGTCCCGCCATGGGCCGCTTACGGGTCAGCCCCAGCGCGAAGCCCATGGTCAGTGCCATGGCGAGGAGAGACGAGCCGCCATAAGAGATGAACGGCAAGGTCATGCCCTTCGCCGGAAGTAGGCCGACATTCACGGCCATGTTGATCAAGGTTTGCAAGCCAAACAGCATGATGAGCCCCGCGACCGCGTGCCGGATGAAGCCGTCGGGCTCTTGAGACGCCTTCGACAGACCACGCAGCACGATGAACGCGAACAGAGTCAGCAAAATCAGGCAAGCGATCAAGCCATACTCTTCGGCCGCCACCGCGAAGATAAAGTCGGTGTGGGAGTCGGGAAGCACATCCTTCACCGTCCCCTCGCCCGGCCCTCGGCCGAACCAGCCGCCATGGAGAAAAGAATTGAGCGACCGGTCGGCCTGATAGGTGTCGCCGGACGCCGGATCGAGGAAGCGGTCGATGCGCGAGGCGACGTGCGGCACGAGGAAATAGGCGGTGACGAGCCCGCCAATGGCGGCGACCGCGAGCACCACGATCCAGACAATATTGATGCCGGCCATGAAGAACAGCGCGCCCCAAACGAGCGTCACCAGCAGCGTCTGGCCGAAATCCGGCTGAAGCACGAGGAGCAGGGCGAAGACCGCGTAGAGCAGGATGGCGAGCTCAAGGCCTGGCACGTCCTTGCGCTTCTGGCTCTCGTTGAACAGCCACGCGGTGAGCACGATGAAGGCCGGCTTCACGAATTCGGACGGTTGGAGCGAGAATCCCCCCAATTGAAGCCAGCGTCTGGCGCCTTTGACCTCGGGCCCCAAGAACAGAATGAGGATCATCAGGGCGATGCCGACCAGAAAGATTACGAGGCTTGCCCGCCTGATCTGCTTCGGTGCGAGCGTGGAGGCGGCGAACATGATGGCCACGGCCGGCAAGAGCATGAACGCGTGGCGGCGCACGAAGTAGAGCGGCTCGAGATGGTACTTGGCAGCAATGGGAGGGCTCGCCGCAAACGAGAGCACGAGGCCTGCGCCCATCAGGAGCAGTAGACCGAAGAACATCAGGCGATCGACGGTGAACCACCAGTCGGAGAGTACGCTCTTGTCGGCGCGCGTGATCCTCATGCCGCCCTTCCCTGCTGCGTCAGGCTTCTCGCGCCATCGAGGCTCATGACAATGTCGCGGAAGGCGTCGCCGCGCTTGGCGAAATTATCGAACTGATCATAAGAGGCACAGGCCGGCGACAGTAGCACAACGGGCTCGGGCGCATCGGAGCGGCTTGCGTCGGCCGCCGCTTCCGCCACGGCACGGTCGAGCGTGCCGCATTGGACGTGATCGACCGCGTCGCCAAGCTGACGGGCGAAGGCGTCTGCCGCCTCGCCGATGAGATAGGCCCGCGCGATTTTCGGATAGAACGGCTCAAGTCCTGCGAGGCCACCCTCCTTGGCGCGGCCGCCGATGATCCAATAGATGTCGGCGAAGCTTGCCAGCGCCTTGCTGGTCGCATCCGCATTGGTGGCCTTGGAGTTGTTGACGAACAGCACGCGATCTCGCCGCGCCACCTGCTCCATGCGATGGGCAAGACCGGCAAAGGTCTTGAGGCCTTGCTGAATTGCACTCGCATCCAGATCTTGCGACCGGGCAAGCGCGTAAGCAGCAGCGGCGTTCTGCCAGTTATGGGCACCGCGGAGCGAGCCGATGCCGGCGAGTTCGGCGCGGCCCGTCTCTTGGCCGCCTTCCATCTCGACGAGCACGCCATCGGCCGCCCATACGCCGTTCTCGACGGCATGGCCGACGGCGATGCGTTTGACGGCGAACGGACCGTGCAGGGTCTCGGCGATCGCGCGGCAGGGCTCATCGTCGACACCGATCACGGCGGTCGCGTCGGGTCCGAGACTCGCGAAAATCCTGGCCTTGATACTCGCGTAATTTTCAAGGGTGCCGTGGCGGTCGAGATGGTCGGGCGTGATGTTGAGGAGCGCCGCGGCGTCGGGTGCGAGCGACGGCGCAAGATCGATTTGGAACGACGACAGCTCCAAGACATAGGTCAAATCCTGCGCAAAGGGCGCCAAATCAAGCACCGCCGCGCCGATATTGCCGCCGAGCGCCACGCGTTTGCCGGCAGCGCTTAGAAGATGGGCCGTGAGCGCCGTCGTGGTCGACTTGCCGTTGGTGCCGGTGATGACGACGACTTTGCAGGCTGACTTTTGTTTGGCGCGCTCGCGGAAGAAGAGCTCCATGTCGCCGATCACTTCGACGCCGGCCTCGCGCGCTTTCCTCACGCTCCAATGCGGCTCGGGATGAGTCAGGGGAATGCCCGGCCCAAGCACCAGGGCTGCGAACTTCGAGAAGTCCGCCGACGACAGATCGCTCACGGTGAGGCCGGCGGCTTCGGCTTCCGTGCGCGCCGCCTCCTTGTCGTCCCAGACGACGACATGCGCGCCGCCAGCCCCAAGCGCGCGCGCGGCCGCAAGGCCGCTAAGGCCCGCGCCCACAACCGCAACGTCGCAGCCGGCGAAGATCGTCACGGGAATCATGATGATAGGAACTTACCGCAATTTCAGGGTGGCGAGGCCAAGAAGGGCAAGCACCACGGCGATAATCCAGAATCGGATCACCACCGTGGATTCAGGCCACCCCTTCTGCTCGAAATGGTGGTGCAGGGGCGCCATGCGGAACACGCGCTTGCCGAACAATTTGAACGAGGCGACCTGGACGATCACCGACACGGCCTCCAGTACGAACAGGCCGCCGACAATCGCCAGAACCAGCTCATGCTTGGTGGCGACGGCAATGGTGCCGAGCGCCCCGCCGAGTGCCAGGGAGCCGGTGTCGCCCATGAAGATGAGCGCCGGCGGCGCGTTGAACCAGAGGAAGCCGAGGCCGGCGCCGACCAGCGCGCCACACACGATGGCAAGCTCACCGGTTCCGTTGACGAAATGGATCTGGAGATAGTCGGCGAAAAGCGCGTTACCGACCAGATAGGAGATGAAGCCGAAGGTGGCGGCGGCGATCATCACCGGCACGATCGCAAGCCCGTCGAGGCCGTCAGTGAGGTTCACCGCATTGCCGGCACCGACGATGATGAACGTGCCGAAGATCACGAACAGCCACGTCCCGAGCGGGACCATGAGGTCTTTGAAGAAGGGGATGGCGAGGGAGGTGGAGAGCGGCTCCTGCCCCACCGAGACGATGACCCACGTGGCAATCAGCGCGGCGATCGTCTCGATGACGATCTTGATGCGGCCGCGGAAGCCTTCCGCCGATTGCTTCGTGACCTTGAGGAAGTCGTCATAGAGGCCGACGGCGCCATAGACGAGGGTGAGAAGCAGCACCACCCAGACATACGGGTTGGTGAGATTGCCCCAGAGCAGCACCGAGACGGTGACGCCGGAGAGGATCATCAGCCCGCCCATGGTGGGCGTGCCCTGCTTTTGCAGGATATGCCGCTCGGGGCCCTCTTTGCGGATCGGCTGACCCTTGCCCTGACGCACCCGCAAGGACCGGATCACACGCGGGCCGAATAGGAACACGAATAGAAGGGCCGTGATCACGGCCCCGCCGGTGCGGAAGGTGATGTACCGGAAGATGTTGAGGACAGCGATCTCGGGCGCCAGATCGGCCAACCAATAGAGCATCGCCTCTCCCCCTCTCCCGCGCGCGCTTTACGCCGAAACGCTTTCCGCCTCGAACCGGCGCTTCAGCGCCTCGACGAGCGGGGCCATGCGGCTGCCGAGAGACCCCTTGATCATAACAATGTCCCCGGGCCCGACCGCCTCGATCAGCTTGGGTGCAAGCTCCTCGGAGGTCTTGGCATAGGCGCCCCGGCGGCTTGCCGGCAAAGCCTCATATAGGGAGGCCATGAGCTCGCCGCACGCAAAGACAACATCTACCCCTGCCCCGTCAACGGCCTCCGCAAGCTCCTGATGGAGCCGCCCGCCCTCCGGCCCCAGCTCCAGCATGTCGCCGAGTACCGCCACGCGGCGCTTGAAATCGCCCCGCTGCGCGAGCCCGAGGGTCGAGAGCGCCGCCCGCATGGAGGCTGGGTTGGCATTATAGGATTCATCCACGATGGCCACGCGGCCGTCCTTGGTTTCGAGGACGAAGCGCTCGCCCCGCCCGGCTTGGGCGTGGAGGTGACCGAGTGCCTCCGCAGCGCGCGCCAGATCGGCGCCGGCGACCTTTACGGCGGCGAGCACGGCAAGGGAGTTGTGGACGAGATGGGCGCCCGGCGCGCCGAGCCGATAGTCGACGATCTCGCCCATTATGTCGGCGGTGACCTTCGAGCCGTCAGGAGTGAGCTCGCTCGACAGCAGCCGGACTTGGGCGTCATCAGCGCCGCCGAAGCCGACGATCTTGGCACCATGCTCGCGCGCGTGGGCGGCAAGGCGCTCATAATAAGGAATGTCGCGGTTGATGATCGCGGTGCCGCCCGGCTCGAGCCCGTGGAAAATCTCGGCCTTGGCGTCGGCGATCTCCTCGACGGAGCGGAAGAAGCCGAGATGCACCGGCGCCACCGTGGTGACGATGGCGATATGCGGCCGGACCAGCCGAGTGAGTACGTCGATCTCGCCGGCGTGGTTCATGCCGATCTCGAACACGCCATAGGCCACCGATCTCGGCATGTTGGCGAGGGTGAGCGGCACGCCCCACTGATTGTTGTAGGACTTCGAGGAGGCATGCACCGTCCCACTGGCCTCGAGCGCGAGCCGAAGCGCCTCCTTCGTGCCGGTCTTGCCGGCGCTGCCGGTGACGCCGATGACCACCGTCTCCTCCGCGCGCGCACGGCCCGCGCTGCCAAGGTCGTTGAGTGCGGCGAAGGTGTCGGCGACGCGCACCAGCTTCTCCTCGTCGCCGGACGGGAAGATGTTCTCCACCACGGCGCAGGCGGCACCCGCCTTGAGCGCCGCGTCGACAAAGGCATGACCGTCGCGATTCTCCCCGCGGATGGCGATGAAGCCCTCGCCGGGGACGAGGGTCCGAGTATCGATGGAGAAACCCGCGACCGGCGCACCGGGTTCGCCCGCGCAACGGCCGTCCGTGGCGGCCACGATCTCGCCTATGGTCCAGAGCGGCTCAGCCAAGTTTCGCCTCTTGAGCCAACGCGGCGGACACCGCGTCGTGGTCGGAAAACGGGATGACGGTCGCGCCAATGGTCTGACCGGTCTCGTGACCCTTGCCAGCCACGAGCAACACATCGCCCCTTCTTAGCATGGCGACAGCCTCGGCGATGGCTTGCGCACGGTCGCCGATCTCCAGGGCCCCGGGCGCCGCCGCCAGAATCTCCCAGCGAATTTGCGCAGGATCCTCGCTCCGCGGATTGTCGTCGGTGACGATGGCGAGGTCCGACTTGGCGACGGCAGCCGCCCCCATCTGAGGCCGCTTGCCTTTGTCGCGGTCGCCGCCGCAGCCGAACACAACCAGGAGCCGGCTATCGACATACGGCCGCAAGGCATCGAGCGCCTTGGCGAGCGCGTCCGGCGTATGAGCATAGTCGACGAAGATGGGCGCGCCGCTGGGCGCCGTGCCGGCAAGGTCGAGCCGTCCGCGCGCCCCTTGCAAATCGGCAAGACGCGGCAGCACATCCTCGGCGCGGGCCCCGGTGGCCATGGCGAGGCCGCCTGCGACCAGCGCATTGGCCGCCTGGAAATCGCCCACGAGCGGAAGGCGCACGGTGTGGCGCTTGCCGTCATGTTCGATGACGAGCGTTTGGGCGAAGCCGTCGATCTCGCTGGAGATCAGCCGCAGGGTCTCACCGGTGCGTCCGACCGAGATCAGATCGAGCCCGTGCGCCTTCGCCTCTTCGGCGACGTGCAGACCACCCTCGCTGTCCACGTCGACGACGGCCCCTGCCCCTGGGGGCAAGAGCTCGCGGAACAGGCGGAGCTTCTGCGCGAAATAGTCCTCGAAGCTTGCGTGATAATCCAAATGGTCACGGGAGATATTGGTGAAGGCGCCGGCCGTCAGGGTCACTCCATCGATGCGCCGCTGCTGCAGCCCGTGACTTGAGGCCTCGAGCGCGAGATGGGTGACGCCGTCGCGGGCGAGCGCGGCGAGGATGGCGTGCAGTTCGATCGGCTCAGGCGTCGTGTGCCGCAAGGTCTGCTCTCCGCGCGGACCGACGACCCCGACGGTGCCGAGACTCGCGGCTTGATAGCCCTGCCCGGCCCAAAGCTGGCGCGCGAAAGAGGCGACTGACGTCTTGCCGTTCGTGCCGGTGACGGCCACGGCCGTCTCAGGCTGGGGCCCGAAGAAGCGGGCAGCGATGAGCGCAAGCCGACGCCGCGGATCGGCGTCCGTCACGACCGGAATATCAGTCTCGGAAAGCACGGTCCCTTCGGGAGCGAGAATGGCCGCGGCGCCCCGCGCTACGGCATCGGCCATGAAGCGCCCACCGTCGGTGTTCACGCCGGGCAGCGCCGCGAACAGATAGCCGGGCGCGACCTGCCGGCTGTCCGCCGCGAGGCCCACAATGGGCACGGCGCGCCAGGTTGCGGGCAGCTTCGCGTCCGGCCCGATCAGCTCACCCAGAGTCATGCTTGACTAAACCCATAAAGGGCTGTTTCCCTTGAGACATTCAAGGGCTTGGCCAAAACCCCGCGAGGCGGGAAAGACTTCTAATAGGTGGCGGGAACCGTGGCGTCAAACTAACGCGCGGCAACATCGAGCTTGGGCTGCACGCCGAGGATCGGGCCGATCCGAGCAACGATCTTGCCGACGGTCGGCGCGGCATTCCAGCCTGCCGTGGCGTAACCTTTGGTGGCGGCAACCCGCTGCGGCTCGTCGATCATGACCAGCACGAGATATTGCGGATCGTCCGTCGGGAAAACGGACAGAAAACTCGTGAGCAGCGCCGAGCTCGAATAGCGTCCATGGACCACTTTCTCAGCCGTGCCCGTCTTGCCGCCGACCCGGTAGCCTTCGGCATTGGCGTGCTTACCGGTGCCCTCCACCACGTTCATGCGCATGAGCTTGAGCATGTTCGCGCTCGTCTGGGGCTTCAGCACGCGATGGCCTTCGGCCATCCCCTCCTCGCGCGACCGCGGCAAGAAGGTCGGCTGTACGGCGATGCCGCCATTGACCAGCGGCAGCGTCGAGGTGGCGACTTGCAGCGGCGTCACCGAGAGCCCATGGCCGAAGGCGATGGTCATGGTGTTCAGTTTCTGCCAGTGCTCGGGAATGATCGGCGCCGCACTCGGTCCGAGCTCGGTGGTGACCGGGCTCAATAGCCCGAGCTTCTTCAAGAAGGCACGGTGACGATCGACGCCCATTTGCACCGCCATCTTCGCCGCGCCGATGTTCGAGGAGTGGATAAAGACCTCGGGCACGGTGAGTGGGCGGTGCAGCCCGTGGAAATCGTGGATGGTGAACCCACCATAGTGGATGGGGTTGGAGGCGTCGTAGCGCGTGTTGAGCGAGGCCAGCCCGAGGTCGAGCACGCCGGCGACGGTGAACACCTTGAACACCGAGCCCATCTCATAGGTGCCGAAGCCGATGCGGTTCAGCCGGTCCTTGTCGAGTGCCTGCTCGCGATGGTTCGGGTCGTAGTCCGGCAGCGAGGCGAGCGCGAGCACCTCACCGGAGTGAACGTCTATGACGATGCCGGCAGCAGCCTTGGACTTGAAAGTCGTCATGGCATTCATGAGCTCTTCCCGCAGGACGTATTGGACGCCGATGTCGAGAGAGATCTTCACCGTCTCCTCGCCCGAGGCCGTCTGCGCGCTCGCCATGGTGAGTTGCGGATTTTCGTCGATGAATTTCTCGATGCCGGCGATGCCCCGATTGTCGACGTCGACAAGACCGACCACGTGGCTCGCGGTGGCGCCGACCGGATAGACGCGGCGATATTCCTCGATAAAGCCGAGTCCGGGTTGCCCAAGTTCATAGATCTCGGCCTGCTGCGTCGGGGTCAGCTCGCGGGCGATGCGTACGAAGCGACCGCCGGCTTTCAGCCGCTTGCGCAAGCTGTCGACGTTGACGTCGGAGAGTACGCTCGCGACCTGCTCGGCGAGCTCGTCACAGTCGATGACCTTCTTCGGATCGGCGTAAAGCGTGGCACCTCGGATGTCCGTGGCGAGTAGCCGCCCGTCGCTATCGAGGATGTCGGGCCGGTGGATGGTCGTCGAGATGTCGTAAGAGCCGCCGCCGCTCTTCTCAGTGCCAGCGAAACCGAGCGAGACGAGCCGCCCGCCGAGGAGAACGAAGGCCAAGGCAAAGCCGAGACATGCCATGCGGAAGCGATAACGGCAGCGGGTGTGATAAGCCCGCGCGGCGCGCGCCTCGGCTGGGTCGGATCTGTCGGTCTCGCGCAAGGTCCGTACCGTTCTAGTTCGAGGCAGCTTTCAGGGGTGCCGCTGTTGTTGCCGTCGGCGTCATCGCGGACGCCGGCAGGGTGCCGCGCCCGAAGTCGCGGTCTTTCACCTCATCGAGGATCACGAGCTGCTGGGGACGCGCCGGGGCGAGCTTGAGATATTTCTTGGCGAGCCGCTCAATGCGGTCGGGGCGATTGAGCAGGCTCCATTCCGCACGCAGCACGGCGAGCGAGTCGCGCTCCTCGTCAATCTGCTTGTTGAGGACGATGATCCGCTCGTCGAGACCGCGGGCCTCGTATTTCACCTGATAGATGACATAGGCGAGCGCCACGAGGCCGAGCACGAGGCAGATATTCACGAAACGCAACATGACACTCACGCGCGAATTGGATTTGCGCGTTCCCCCTTCACTTGACTTGCGCGCCCCTTAGCCGGGCACCCTTGGCACCCCGAGCGCCACGAGGTCCAGCGGATGGGCGGGCGCCTCGGTGCGTTTCCCGGCCCTGAGCCGCGCCGAGCGGGCCCGCGGGTTCCGCCGAATCTCATCGTTACCGGGTTCTAAAGGACGACGGTTAAGAAGCTGGAAGCTTGGCGCAAATGTTTCGTCCGCCTGATCCGGCAGGTGCCGCGAGCCCTTTGGGCCCGGCGCGCTGCGGCTGGCAAAGAAGCGCTTAGCGATGCGGTCCTCGAGCGAATGGAAGGTGACGACCACAAGTCGGCCCCCTGCGTTCAAGAGCCGCTCGGCGGCAGACAGACCTCTGGCCAGTTCGTCGAGTTCGGCATTGAGATAAAGGCGTAAGCCTTGAAAGGTCCGGGTCGCGGGATGCTTGGTCTCGTCGCGCTTACGGCCAATCACGCCGGCGACGATGTCGGCAAGCTCGCCCGTCCGGGTAATGGGGGCCTCGGCGCGGCGCGCCACGATGGCCTTAGCAATGGCGCGCGACCTTCGCTCCTCGCCTAAAATATAAATGATATCCGCTAGTTCTGCCTCTGAGAGGGCATTGACGATATCGGCCGCGGTCGGACCTTCGGCCCCCATGCGCATGTCGAGCGGGCCGTCATGTGCGAAGGAGAATCCCCGCTCCGCCTGATCGAGTTGCATGGAAGAGACGCCGAGATCGAGGGTCACGCCATCGACGCGTTCGAAGCCTTCGCTCGCGGCGATGGCCTCCATCTCGCTATAGCGGCCGAGCACGGCCATGAGGCGTCCGGGATACGCTTCCGCGAGCGCGCCACCGAGCGCGAAGGCTTCCGCGTCACGATCGATGGCGATGAGTTTGCAGTCGGCCGCATCGAGAATGGCTTGCGCATAGCCACCGGCGCCGAACGTGCCGTCGACGATGATCTCGCCGTCCGCGGGCTTAAGCGCCGCCAAGACCTCGGAGAGCATCACGGGAATGTGGCGGGTCGGTCCGCCAGCGGCAGCCGTGCTGCCGCGACCCGCCATCATTCCCGTGCTCCCTCTGGCCCGCCGCTTCCGCGACGCCCCGCGCCGAGTAACTTGCGAAGGTCACGAACTTTGTTGCGTGCCTCCGCGAGATGATTTTCGAAGCGCTTCGGCTCCCAGAGCTGAAACTTTTCCCCCAACCCGACAAAAGTGATGTGGCTGGTGATCCCTGCGTGCTCGCGCAAGCGCTCGGGGAGAATCGTACGACCGTCTTGATCGATGGTGAGAATTTCGCTGGTGCCGAAGAGCGCAGTCGCGAGTTGATCGCGCTCATCGGAATAAGGCGCGAGGTCTTCGACCAGATGATTGATCTTATCGATGAGACGCTGGCCACCGGCATCGAGCGCGGGGGCATCAAGCGACGGATAGCAGTAAATGCCGTCGAGCCCGTCTTTGGCCAGGACTGTGCGGAAAGAAGCGGGGACCGAGACGCGACCTTTGGTGTCGATCTTGTTCGTGAATGTCGAGACAAACTGGTCCATCTCCCCCTCACGCGCATCGAAGCCGACTGGATTGACTGGACGAACAAACGGCGCTTCGGCGCAGGCGCCCGCTTTGGAAAAATGGGTGGAGGAAGCGGCGCTGGATCCCCCCGTGGCCTCAAAGGAAGCGCAGCCTGGCTTCCTCCACCCCACTCACCGAACGGGCATTAATGGGATAGCATGGGATTATATGGGCGTCAATGGAAAGCGCTTGGGATGCGCTGTGTTTCTGCGGGAAACGACCGCACGCAACGGCGAACCTCTGCGCCGCTTCTCGCATTGCCCGGCAATTGCCGCCCGCGCACGAAGCGCGGTACAAGGGCAAAGGGTTAATGCCCGGTTAGGCCAACTGATTCGTTGAGGGCGGCCATACGGTTTGCGTATTTGCGGCGCCTATTGGCGTTTCGGGACCAAGGCCACGGACTTTGGGGCGATGGCAGGAAAAGCCTTGAGTGGAGCGTTCGGCAAAGCCGTCCTGGCGTTTCTTGCGCTTGTCGCCTTCGGCTCTTACGCAAGCGGCGCCGGCAACGATCCGGGGTTTGCGCGACTGGGGCCGCCGGACGCGCCGGTGAAGCTCTTCTATGAAGAGAAGGGCGACGGTCCGCCCCTCCTCCTCATCCACGGCTTCGGCGCGAGCACGTATACGTGGCGGCACATCGCGCCCCAGCTCGCCCGCGATCACCACGTCATCGCCGTCGACCTCAAGGGCTTCGGCCAGTCGGACAAGCCGTTCGACGATCACTATTCGGTCTTCGACCAGGCGGAGCTGCTGGCTCAGCTGATCGAGGACCGGAACTTGCGGAATTTGACCATTGTCGGCCACTCGTTCGGCGGCGGCGTTGCGCTCGTGCTTGCGCTCGAGGCCGACAAACGTCTCAAGGGACGCATCTCGAAGCTCGTGCTGCTCGATACGATCGCCTACCCGCAAGACATCCCAGTGTTCTTCCGCATGCTCGACATGCCTGTCGTCTCCCATATCGGCGTGCGCATGGTTCCGCCCGCGGTGCAGACGCGCATCGCTCTCAGGATCGCCTATTTCGACAACAGCAAGATCGAGGACGAAGAGGTGGAGACCTACGCGGCGCCGCTCAGGACCGCGGCCGGCAAGCACGCCGTCATTCATAGCGCGCGCCAGATCATGCCCGAAGGACTCGAAGAGATCGCCGCGCGCTACAAGACGATCACGATGCCCACGCTTGTCGTGTGGTGCGACCACGACCGCATCGTGCCGCTGGATGTCGGCCTGAAGCTCAGGCGCACCCTGCCGAACGCGTCTTTGCGCATCGTCGACGGCTGCGGGCACATGCCGCAGGAAGAGCAGCCCGAGGCCACGTTGAGCTACCTCCAGGAATTTCTCGGCGACGCAAAGCGTTAGGCGCCGCGCGCCCAAGACGCCGCTGTCATAAGCTTGCCTTATCGGCCCGATAGGCAATTCCGATTTGCACTTATTGTGCGGCGCTCGCAATGTGCCGCCTTCCCGGCGCAGTGAAGACCCACTCAAGAGTCCGATCGGAGAGAAACATGGACGCGAAAGTCGATAAAGCGGGCGGGTGCCCAGTGGCGCACGGTGCCACGAACATGAGCATGCGGTCGAACCGCGACTGGTGGCCGAACCAGCTGAATCTCAAGATTCTCAGCCAGAATTCTTCCAAGTCCGATCCCATGGGCGAGAACTTCAACTATGCGGAGGAGTTCAAGAAGCTCGACCTGAAGGCCCTGAAAGAGGACCTCTACGCGCTGATGACGGACTCGCAGCACTGGTGGCCGGCCGATTACGGACACTATGGCGGGCTCTTCATCCGCATGGCGTGGCACAGCGCCGGCACCTACCGCACGGCTGACGGCCGCGGCGGCGCCGGGTCCGGCACGCAGCGCTTCGCGCCGCTGAACAGTTGGCCGGACAACGGCAACCTCGACAAGGCACGCCGGCTGCTGTGGCCGATCAAGCAGAAATACGGCAACAAGATCTCCTGGGCCGACCTCATGATCCTCGCCGGCAACTGCGCCATCGAGTCGATGGGCGGCAAGACCTTCGGCTTTGCCGGTGGGCGTGAGGACATCTGGGAGCCCGAGGAGGACATTTATTGGGGCGCAGAATCCGAATGGCTCGCCACCAGCGACAAGGCCAACAGCCGCTATTCGGGCGACCGTGAACTGGAGAACCCGCTGGCCGCCGTGCAGATGGGGCTCATCTACGTGAACCCCGAGGGGCCCGACGCAAACCCCGATCCGCTCGGCTCGGGCCGCGATATCCGCGAGACGTTCAAGCGCATGGCCATGAACGACTACGAGACCGTCGCACTGACCGCCGGTGGCCACACCTTCGGCAAGACCCACGGCGCGGGCGACGCGAGCCACTGTGGTCCCGCACCCGAGGCCGCGCCGATCGAGGCTCAGGGCTTCGGCTGGCTTAGCGACTACAAGAGCGGCAAGGGGCGTGACGCCATCACCAGCGGCCTCGAAGGCGCCTGGACCTCGCACCCGACGCGATGGGACATGGGCTATTACGACGTCCTGTTCGGCTACGAGTGGGAACTGACGAAGAGCCCCGCCGGCGCCTGGCAGTGGACTCCGAAGGATCTGAAGGAAGAGGACATGGCGCCGGATCCGGAAGACCCGTCCAAGCGCGTGCCGATCATGATGTCGACCGCCGACATGGCGATGCGCATGGACCCGGAGTACGAGAAGATCTCGCGCCACTTCCATGCCAACCCCGAGGAGTTCGCCGATGCCTTCGCCCGCGCGTGGTTCAAGCTGACCCACCGCGACATGGGGCCGAAGTCGCGCTATCTCGGCGCGGAGGTTCCGGCGGAAGACCTGATCTGGCAGGACCCGATCCCCGCCGTCGATCACGCGCTGATCGATGCGCAAGGACATCGCTGACCTCAAGGGCAAGATCCTCGCCTCGGGACTGTCGATCCCCGAACTCGTCTCGACCGCCTGGGCGTCGGCGTCCACCTTCCGTGGGTCCGACAAGCGCGGTGGTGCAAATGGGGCGCGCATCCGCCTTGAGCCGCAGAAGGACTGGGAGGTCAACCAGCCCGACCAGCTGGCCAAGGTGCTCGAAACCTATGAGGGCATCCAGACGGCGTTCAACGACGCAGCAAGCGGCGGCAAGAAAGTGTCACTTGCCGACCTGATCGTGCTGGGTGGTTGCGCGGCGATAGAGCAGGCCGCGAAGAAGGCCGGGCATACGATCGAGGTTCCCTTCACGCCCGGGCGCACGGACGCGACACAAGAGCAGACCGATGTGGAGTCGTTCGAGTACCTCGAGCCGATCGCAGACGGGTTCCGCAACTACGAGAAGGCCAAGTACACCGTCTCGGCGGAAGAGTTGTTGGTCGACAAGGCGCAGCTCCTGACGCTGACCGCGCCCGAGATGACCGTCCTCCTCGGCGGCATGCGCGTTTTGGGGGCGAACGACGGGCAGTCCCCGCACGGCGTCTTCACGAAACAGCCGGAGACCCTCACCAACGACTTCTTCGTGAACCTGCTCGACATGGGTACGGAGTGGAAGGCGTCCTCGGAAGATGAAGACGTGTTCGAGGGGCGTGACCGCGAAAGCGGTGAGCTGAAGTGGACCGGCACCCGTGTCGACCTCGTGTTCGGCTCGAACTCGCAGCTCCGGGCGCTTGCCGAGGTCTACGGACAGGGCGACGCGCAAGAGAAGTTCGTGAATGACTTCGTGGCGGCCTGGACCAAGGTGATGGACGCTGACCGCTTCGACCTTGCCTGATCTCGCAACAGAGTAGTCTGAAGCGCATCCTCCCGCGCTTCTTACAAGACGGCCGGCCCGGAACTCATCCGCGCCGGCCGTTTTGTTTTCACCTGAGGTGTTCGCTAGCGCGCGACGCCACGCGCGAAGTGCATAACGAGCGAGATCACCAGCAGCACCAAGAAGATGAAGAACAGAATCTGCGCGATGCTCGCCGAAGCACCGGCAATCCCGCCAAAGCCGAGAAGGCCGGCAATAATCGCGATCACGAGGAACGTCAAAGCCCAGCCAAGCATGACAGGTCTCCTTTCGTTGAGTCCTCAATGTTGGGACTAAACGTTCGAGCGCCCTACGAGTTTCACTAATCTTGGTGGATAGACGGCAAAAATTGGAGGCCGGCGCGAGGGGTTTACCCTCACGCCGGCCGTAACATGTCACCAAGCCTGTAAGCCGGGTTCTGTTCCTCACTCGAGAGTGAGGTGATGGCCATTCATCTGGGGCGCATCTTGCGAGGCGCCTCCTGCAACCAACCCGGGCAGCTCGTCTGGAAACAGACGTGGGCGATGTCTCGCCCGCGCCGCCCCTATTCGGTCTTGCTCCCGGTGGGGTTTGCCGTGCCGCCTTTGTTGCCAAAGACGCGGTGCGCTCTTACCGCACCCTTTCACCCTTACCCACCATCGGCGGGCGGTTTGCTTTCTGTGGCACTTTCCCTGGGGTCGCCCCCGCCGGAGGTTATCCGGCACCGTGCTTCCATGGAGCCCGGACTTTCCTCCCCGCCTGATACGCAATACTGGCGGAGCGGCCATCCGGCTTGCTGACCCAACAAAATAAGGGGGTTGCGGGGCCCGGCGTCAAGCCGCTGAGCCTGAATCATACTTAACCAGGCTTGGACGTAGTCGTCTGGCTCGTAACGGCATTTTGATCCCCCGATGGCCATTGTTCCCATATCCTAGCGACGATCCGCCGCGTCGCCCCCTTTCCGGCCTTTTTGGCCGGCGCAATCCCGGGCGTCCGGCCCTAGCAAGATGGGCGAGTGATGCCGAACCAAATCTTGATCACACGCTGGCTCAATACCTTTCCGGAGCTCGCCGAGCTCGAGCCGGACGCCAAGGCAGAGTTGCTCGCTGCCACGCAGTTCGAGCGCTTGCGCGAAGGCGACATCGCCTACCGGCAGGGGCAGACCTGCCACAACTACGTCATGTGCATCGAGGGGCAGACCCGCGTCTTCAAGACGTCGGAGTCGGGCCGCGAGATCATGCTCTATCAGGTGGGCCCCGGCGAGACTTGTGTGCTCACCACGTCATGCTTGATCGCAGGCAACCCGTTTCCCGCGGAGAGCACGGCCCAGGCCGACGTCCTTCTCGCCGCGCTTCCGGCAAGTGTCTTCCGCCGCCTCATGATCTCGTCGCCGAAGTTCCGGCATTACGTGCTCGGCAACTACGGTGACCTATTGTCGAGCCTCATCATGCTGGTGGACGAGGTCGCTTTCGCGAGTCTCGACTTGCGCTTGGCGCGGCGTCTCCTTGCCGAGGCAGATGCGCGGGGGGTGGTGTCCAAGACTCACCAGCAACTGGCGCTTGACCTTGGCAGCGTGCGCGAGGTGATCAGCCGCTATCTCTCCGAATGGGAGCGGATGGGTTGGGTGCGCTCTTCGCGCGGGTCCATCGAGGTTATCGATCAAGCGGCGCTGGCGAGCTACGCCAACTGCCATGAGGAGGAGATACGGCCGCCGCTCCGGTCCGTCTCCCAAACGTGACGTCTCCGGAACGTGACCTAGGTCACATACCGGATGCACATGAGCGGACTAAATAGGAACAGCTCGGACTCCAACAAGAAACGCTCAAGGAAACCAAGACAATGACTGATATCCCGGCCAATCGGCTCTTTGTCTCCCTGGCACGTTCCGCAGCGCTTGCTGCGGCACTGTGCCTTAGTACCGCAACAATCACTCTCGCCGCTGAGAACATGTCGCCCGCCCCGGCGGCTAATGGCGAGTTCGACGACAGTTGCGCCATGGGTCTTTCCGAGGGTCAGACCATCCACACCGACTGCTCGGTGAACTGGATCGATCCTGACGACGGCAAGGTCTATTGCTTCTCCAGCGAAAAATCGAAGGACGCCTTCCTCAAAGACCCGAAAGGCAACATCGCCAAGGCCAAGGAATTCCTCGCGAGCCAGCATGCTTCTGCCGCTGCCGGCAACAAGGTCTTCACCGAGAAGGACGTCGACGCGCGTGTCCAAGAGGTCGTCGCCGATCGATCCAAGGACGGGACGTTCGTGTTCCACGATCCCAAACTCGACGAAGACCTCAACCTCGTGTTCGAAGAGATCAAGATCGTGCGCGGCATGGAAGGCTACGGCTGGTTCGCCAACGTCATCTTCCACGACAAGGACGAGCCGAAGAAGCAGTACGCCATCGATTTCTGGTTCAAGTCGCAAGGCGACAAGCTGACCCTCATGGATATCCGCGTGCAGAAAGGCCCGAAGCGCGACGGCGACAGCTACTACATGATTACGCGGCTGCCTGTGGCCTGGTGGTGGCTCCCTGTGCAGGAACATCCCGGCAGCATCGCAGGGGCGCGGGCCTGGCAGGTAATGGCCGCGATCCACGAATATATCACCGACAACAAGGACAAGAACGGCGCCCTTGAGATCAAAGACGATAAGACCGGCGAGACCCTTCCCCTCGACTTCGTCGAGATTCACCAGCCGGTTCGCCATCTGAAGAAGAACGGCGAATATTTCGTCTGCACCGACTTCCGCAAGCCGGGCAGCAAGGACGAGTATTACGACATCGACTTCTGGGTGAACGAGAAGACCGGCAAGCTCGTGGTGGACAACGTCAAGATCCACAAGGTACCGGTGCAGGAGGACGGCGTCTGGACGCAGGTGCCGCGCTACACCTTCGAGGGCATGGATTTCGACAAAACCATGTAGGACCCACGTCGCCCACCCGGGGACATGGTTTCCTCCGACTGAGGCCCGCTCCAAGCCGGAGCGGGCCTTTTTCCTTTCTACGGCGTTCCGCGCCCGGACGGATTTACGAAACTGCGCGGCTGATCTGACTAAAGATCGCCCGACCGTCCCAAGCCCTCCTTAACGCTCCGGGCGGTGAGCGCTCTCGGCGTTCTCTTAGCGCCGATACAGTCTCATTCGCGTCCGTGGATGCGGAGGCCCGGCGGGGCACGCGTCACGGCGCATCGCGAAAATCGCATCAAGGGAGGGCAGAAAATGCGTCGGATTTTTTTCACCACCACCGCCGTCAGTGTTCTGATGTTCGGTCTCGCCTCGGCAGCACTCGCCCGCACAGGCGAATATCAGAACATGGACGCCATGATGCTGGTCCACGGTCAGGCCATGCACACCAGCTGCTCTTTCATGGCGATGATCGGCGGCAAGGGCTATTGCTTCGGCAGCGAACAGTCCATGCAGGCGTTCATGCAGCATCCACGGCGCAATGTCCGCAAGGCGAACAGGGCCTTTAGCAGCCTGCAGTAGCAACGTCGGAAAAAGTCATCGCAGCTATTGGGCTCGCGCCGCATGCGGGGCGGGCCCAATTGCTATTGGCCTCACGCCATGGATGGAGCGCGGCGCGCCGCGCGCAGCCGGGTCAGCGTATCGCGGGTGGATTGATCGGCGCGGCCGTCGACGCGCGCGGGCCGGAAGTGGCGCTGGAAGGCCTCCACCACCTGCACCACACCTTTGCCGTAGGTCGAGGTCACCTCCACGCCATAGCCGTAGTCGCGCAGGTCGCGCTGGAGCGCGGTAACAGATTCATTTTCGTCGCCTTCGCCCAGGCCTTCGTCGCCGGCCAATGGCACGGGTTCCACCCAAAGCCCGATGCCGGCCCGGGCAAGACGTTCCCAATCGAACTTCTCGCCGGGGTCGCTTTTGCGGCCCGGCGCAACATCGGAGTGACCGAGGACCCGCTCGGGGGGAATTGTGTAGCGGCTCAGGATGTCGAGGCAGAGTGCTTCGACCGCTTGCATCTGGGCGTCAGGAAAATCCGGACATCCGAATTCATGACCCGGGTTATGAACCTCGATGCCGATCGAGCAGGAATTGAGGTCGGTCTCGCCGGCCCAAGAGCCGAGCCCTGCGTGCCACGCCCGGTCGGCCTCCGCCACCAGCTGGGCGATGCGCCCCGCTTCGTCGACGAGGTAATGGGCAGAGACTTTTGCCTCCTCGCGCGTCAGCCAATCGAGCGCGGCTTCCGCCGTTTCCATGCCGGTGTAATGCAGAACCAACATATCGACCTTGCGGCCGTTGTTCCGCGTCCCGTAGCTGGGTGACGGGCACCACAAGGTGGCAAGTTTGCTGTCAGGGGCGGCTGTCATGAGTTGCATTTAGACCCAATCCTCATGCTGAGGAGCGGCCGGAGGGCCGCATCTCGAAGCGTGAGGCCTCATCCTTCGAGACGCTCGCCCCTCAGGATGAGGATCAGACTTCAACGAAGACTAAATTCCGCGTTCCTTGGCGATCGCGTCATAGGCCTCGTTGATGGTGGCGACCTTCTCCGTGGCGATGGCGATGAATTCCTTAGGCACGCCGCGCGCCATCAGCTTGTCCGGATGATTGTCGGCGACCAGCTTGCGGTACTGGCTCTTCAGATCCTCATTGCTGATCGCGGGATCGATGCCGAGCACGTCGTATGGGTTGCGCTTTGAAGCGATGACGTGGCGCGCCTTGATATAGCTGAACTCGGTGTCGGTGAAGCCGAAGCGCTTCGCCACCTGCGCCAGGAACTGCTCCTCGCCCGGATGCAGCGTGTCGTCTGCCTTGGCGATGTGGAACAAGCCTTCGAGCACGTCTTCGAGCAGCTTGCGATTGCCCTTGAACATGGTCGCGAGCTGCTCGGCATAGGCCTCGTAGCCGGACACATCTTGTTTGGCGAGATTGAAGACGCGCGCCACGTTCTTCATCTCGCCTTCGGGCACTTTGAAGACTTCCTTGAAGGCGTTGACCTCGTCCATGGTGACCACGCCGTCGGCCTTGGCCATCTTGGCGCCGAGTGCGATCACGCCCACGGTGAAGGCGACCTGGTTCTCGGCAGGGCCGTCCTGCTCCTGGTCACGGTCGATGACGTAATGCCCGGCAACGCCTCCAAGCAGCGCCCCGATCGGGCCTCCGATCGCGAGGCCCGCCGCTGCGCCCGCGAGCTTTCCCCAAACCGACATTCCCGAACTCCCCCAAGATGTGTTGCTTTGGCCAAAGCATAAGGACTTTTGGCCCCTGCCGCATGTGGATAATCGCCCTGACTAGCCAACGGCTTGAGCCGGAAAACGAGAGCTAACCTCGCAAGTTGGCGAGGATCGACATTTTGGGCTCGTCGACCTCGAGGCCGGCCCGCAAGCGCCGCTCCACATGCCAGGAGCGGACGAAGGTCCAGATGGCGAACCACAGGGCCGCGAGCACGTTGGCCCCGCTCGCCACATACACGAAGGTCCCGCCCAGCTCGAAAAGGTTGGCAGCGGCGATCACGAACGCCTCGACCACGATGGCGAAGCCGCCGGCCATGACGATGGCCGCGCAAAACGAAATAATGAAGATAACGAGCGGATTTCCGCCCTTTGGCGCTGGCGTTTCGGACGCTTCGGTGTTCATCGGCTCACTCAAACCTTCGAAAATTGGCCTCAGCCGCCCCCTCCATACCCGTGGGGGCCCAGGGTTACAAGGGCTTGAGTGCGGGGCTTTTCTGCCCCTTTCTGCCGCCTGTCACGCGAAGATCAGCTTGAGCAGGAAGGCCGCCGCGATCACCGCCACGGCGGCATTGATCTCGCGGACCCTTCCGGTAATCAGCTTGAGGGCCACGAAGGCGATGAAGCCGAGCCCGATACCCGTGGCGATGGAAAAGCTCAGCGGTACCATCAGGGCGATGATCAGCGCCGGGATGTACTCGGTCGCGTCCTCCCAGTGAATGGCGCCGAGGCTCGTGGCCATCAGACAGGCCACGAAGAGGAGCGCCGGGGCTGTCGCATAAGGCGGCACGGTATGGGCAAGCGGCGCCAGGAACAGCGCGAGCAGAAACAGGACCGCGACCGCGACCGCCGTGAGCCCGGTCCGGCCTCCCTCCTCCACGCCGGCCGCGCTCTCGATATAGGCCGTGGTGGTGGAGGTGCCGAGAGCCGCGCCGAGGGCCGCAGCGCCGGAATCGGCGAGCAGCGCCTGGCGGAGGCGTGGCAGCCGCCCCTCGGCGTCGAGCAGCCCCGCCTGGCGGGTGACACCGATCAGCGTCCCCGCCGTGTCGAGGATCGTGACCAGGAGCAGCGTGAGCACGATGACCACAAGGCCGAGCTGGAAGGCGCCGCTGAGATCCATGGCGAGGAAAGTCGGCGCGAGCGACGGGGGCATGGAAGCCACGCCGTGCCACGGCTCGAGCCCCAGCGCGACCGCGGCGAAGGTTACGAGAAGCACGCCGATGATGATGGCACCGGGGACCTTCCGCACGGCAAGCCCGGCGATGACGAGAAAGCCGCCCGCCGCGAGGAGCGCTTGCGGCTGCGACAGATCCCCGAGGGTGACGAGGGTCGTGGGGTCGGCGGCGACCACACCGGCATTTTGCAGACCGACCAGCGCGAGGAAGAAACCGATGCCGGCGGCAATGCCGAGCTTCAGATTCATGGGGATCGCATCGATCAGCCAGGCGCGGAGGGGCGAGGCGGACAACGCCAGGAACAGGATGCCGGAGAGGAACACGAGCCCCAGCGCGAGCTGCCAATTGCCGCCGAGCTGCGGCACAATGGTGAAGGCGAAATAGGCGTTGAGCCCCATGCCGGGGGCGAGCGCGATGGGGTAGTTGGCATAGAGCCCCATGATGGCGGAACCCGCCGCGGCGGCGAGGCAGGTGGCGACGAACACCGCACCGTGGTCCATGCCTGCTTGCTGGAGCATGGCCGGGTTGACGAACATGATGTAGGCCATGGTGAGGAAGGTGGCGAGGCCGGCGCGAAGCTCGGTGGCAACGCTCGTGCCCGCGCTCGAGAGCCCGAACAAGCGGTCGAGCCCGCTTTGCGGCTCGGATGGTTCGCTTTCTGCTTTGGCCATGCTTCCCCTCCCCGGCCCTAGTCTTCACCAGTGATACCTGGATTCCCGCCTTCGCGGGAATGACAACGGCGGACAGGAAGGGTATCCACGCACCTCAAGCGCGAAAGGAGCGGGCATGGCGATCTACGAGCTCGACGGGCAGGCCCCGGAATTTCCGGCCGACGGTCTCTATTGGGTGGCGGACACGGCGATCGTCGTCGGCCGGGTGCGGCTCCACTCCGATGTCAGCATCTGGTACGGCTCGGTGCTGCGCGGCGACAATGAGTGGATCGAGATCGGCGCGCGCTCTCAAGTTCAGGATAACGCCACGCTCCACACCGATCCCGGGTTCCCGCTCACTATCGGGCGTGACTGCGTCATCGGCCACAACGTGGTGCTCCATGGCTGCACCATCGGCGATAATACGCTGATCGGCATGGGCACGACGGTGCTCAACGGCGCCAAGATCGGCGCCAATTGCCTCGTGGGCGCCAATGCGCTCATCACCGAAGGCAAGGAATTCCCCGACAACTCGGTGATCCTCGGCGCGCCGGCGAAAGCCGTCCGGGAGGTGGACGAGAAGACCCGCGCCATGATCGCCCGTGGCGCCGATGTCTATGTCAAACGGTGGAAGCAATACGCGGCAGGCTTGAAGCGCATCGCCTGATGCGGGTAACTCCGCATCATGAGCGGCACATCCCACAGCACCTGGCAATTCTTCATCGATCGCGGCGGCACGTTCACCGACATCGTGGGGCGGACGCCTGACGGGCGCCTCGTCACCACCAAGCTCCTCTCCGAGAACCCGGAAGCCTACGTGGACGCGGCCATTGCCGGGATCGCCGACCTGATCGGGGTACCGCGCAAGAAGCGGCTCCCGCCCGAGACGATCGGCAGCGTGCGCATGGGCACCACCGTCGCCACCAATGCGCTGCTCGAGCGTAAAGGCGACCCGCTGCTCTTGATCGTCAGCCAAGGCTTCCGCGATGCGCTCGAGATCGGCTACCAGGCGCGGCCCAAGATCTTCGCGCGACAGATCGAGAAGCCGTCCATGCTCTATGCCCGGGTGGCCGAGGTGCCTGAGCGCGTGCGCGCCGACGGCACGATAGAAATGCCGCTCGATCTCGACGCCACGCGCGAGGCGCTTGAAGCGGCGCGGAAAGCCGGCATCGACGCGGTGGCTATCGTGTTCATGCATGCTTACGCCTATCCGGCTCACGAGCACGAGGTGGTGCGGCTCGCCAGCGAGCTCGGCTTCACGCAGATCTCGGCGAGCCACGAAGTGAGTCCGCTCGTCAAGTTCGTGGGCCGCGGCGACACGGCGGTGGTGGACGCGTATCTCTCGCCGCTGCTCAGCCGTTACGTGGACCGCGTGGCGAAGGCGCTCTCCGCCGATCGTGCCGGGAATGGTCCGCGGCTTCTCTTCATGCAGTCCTCTGGCGGGCTGACCTCGGCGAGCCTGTTCCGCGGCAAGGACGCGATCCTGTCGGGTCCGGCCGGCGGCGTGGTGGGCGCAGTGGAGACCGCGCACAGCGCAGGCTTTGCCAAGGTCATTGGCTTCGACATGGGCGGCACCTCGACGGATGTCTGCCACTATGACGGCGCCTATGAGCGCACCTTCGAGAGCGTGGTGGCGGGCGCGCGGGTGCGCGCGCCGATGATGCTCATCCACACGGTGGCGGCGGGCGGCGGCTCGATCCTTCACTACGACGAGGCGCGGTTCCGGGTGGGGCCCGACTCCGCCGGTGCTGATCCGGGTCCGCTGGCCTACCGGCGCGGTGGACCGCTGACGGTGACCGACGCCAATGTGATGACCGGCAAGCTTCAGCCGGAGTTCTTTCCGCACATCTTCGGTCCCGACCAGAACCACTCCCTCGACCGGCCGGCCGTGGCCAAAGCCTTCAAAGCGCTGGCGCGGAAGCTCGGCGACGGGCGAACACCTGAGGAAATCGCCGACGGCTTCATCAGGATCGCCGTCGCCAACATGGCGAACGCGATCAAGACCGTCTCCGTGCAGCGCGGCTACGACGTCGCTGAGTATGTGATGAACTCGTTCGGCGGCGCCGGCGGGCAGCATGCCTGTCTCGTGGCCGACGCGCTCGGCATCAAGAGCGTGCTGCTCCATCCGCTTTCCGGCGTGCTGTCGGCCTACGGCATGGGGCTCGCCAGTTTGCGCGCGACGCGCACGCAAGCGGTGCTCGCGCGTCTCGACGAAGCGGGGCTTGCGGCGCTCGCCGAGATCCGCGCGCCGCTGGAAGCGGAGGTGCGCGAGGAGCTCGTGCGCCAGGGGATCGCGCGCGAAGACGTCAAAGTCACGGCACAGGCTCATCTCCGCTACGAAGGCACCGATAGTGCGCTTCCCATCCCGGCGGGCTCGTTGCACGGCATGCGCGCCCGGTTCGAGATCGCACATCAACAAAGATTTGGGTTTATCAGCCCGGAGAAGGATATCGAGATCGAGGCGGTCGAGGTCGAAGGTGTCGGCGGCGGCTCGCTCATCGAGGAGCAAGCCGTTTCGGCAGACGCCGGGGCGTCTCCGCCGGAGCCCCACACCACCGCGGACGTTTTCACCCATGGGCAGCTGGCACGCCGCACCCGTTTTCCTCCGCGCCGATCTCGCGCCGGGTAACCGCATCGAGGGCCCGGCATTGATCATCGAAGACCATCAGACGGTGATGGTCGAGCCGGAGTGGCAGGCGGAGGTGACGGCGAAGAACCATCTCCTGCTCACCCGCACAGCTAAGAAGACAGAAGCGAAGGTCGGCAGGAAGGCCGATCCGGTGATGCTCGAAGTGTTCAACAATCTCTTCGTGTCGGTGGCCGAGCAAATGGGCTATGCGCTGCAAAACACGGCTCGCTCGGTCAACATCAAGGAGCGGCTCGACTTCTCTTGCGCGATCTTCGACGAGCGCGGGCGCCTGATCGCCAACGCGCCGCATATCCCCGTGCATCTCGGCTCCATGGATAAGAGCGTGGAGACGATCCTGCGAGAGGTGGGCGACACGCTGAAGCCGGGCGATGTGTGGATGCTGAACGCGCCCTATAACGGCGGCACGCATCTGCCGGACATCACCGTGGTGACGCCGGTGTTCGCCGAGAACAGCCCCGACCTCCTATTCTTCGTCGCCGCGCGCGGCCACCACGCGGACATCGGCGGCATCGCGCCGGGCTCCATGAGCCCGATGGCGAGATCGATCGAGGAGGAAGGCGTCTATATCGATCCGTTCCAGCTCGTGGAAAAAGGCCGCTTCCGCGAGGACGCGGTGCGGGCGCTCCTCACGGAAGCCCCCTACCCTGTGCGCAACCCTTCGCAGAACATCGCCGATCTCAAAGCGCAGGTCGCCGCCAACGAGAAGGGCGTGATCGAGCTTCGCAAGATGGTGCGCCATTACGGGCTTCCCACAGTGAAGGCCTATATGGGCCATGTGCAGGACAACGCCGCGGAAGCGGTGCGCGCGGTGATCGGCAAGCTCAAGAACACCCGCTTCGAGGTGGAGACCGATCAAGGGAAGCATCATCAAGGTCGCCATCACCATCGACAGACAAGCTAAGACGGCGACCGTCGACTTCACCGGCACGAGCGCGCAGACCGACACCACGTTCAACGCGCCCGAGCCGATCACGCGGGCCTGCGTGCTCTACGTGTTCCGCACGCTGGTCGACGAGGACATCCCGCTCAACGCCGGCTGCCTGCGGCATATCAAGATCATCGTGCCCAAGGGCTCGCTGCTGAAGCCGAAATATCCGGCGCCGGTCGCGGGCGGCAATGTGGAGACGAGCCAAACCATCGTGAATTGCCTCTATGGCGCACTCGGTGCTCTGGGCTCCGCGCAAGGCACCATGAACAACCTCACTTTCGGCAATGCGCGCTTCCAGTATTACGAGACGATCTGCTCCGGCGCGCCGGCAGGGCCCGGCTTCGACGGCGTGGCCGCGGTGCAAACGCATATGACAAACTCGCGGCTGACCGACCCGGAAGTGCTGGAGCTGCGTTACCCTGTGCTCTTGGAGCGGTTCGAGATCGCGCGCGGCTCGGGCGGCAAAGGCCAATGGCACGCCGGCGACGGGACGCTGCGGGTCATCCGGTTCTTGGAAGAGATGGACTGCGCGATCCTCTCAGGCTTCCGCAAGGTCCGCCCCTTCGGGTCCAAAGGCGGCGAGCCGGGGCAGACGGGCGAGAACTGGGCGAAGCGGAACGGTGGGCGGCTGGAGCGGCTGAAAGGCGCGGACCAGACGGTGATCGCCGCGGGCGAAGCGATCGTCATCAAGACGCCCACGGGCGGTGGTTACGGAAAGAGGGACGCGAAAAAGAAGCGCGACTGATTTCGAGCCAATGGAGGCGCGCATGGCGATCGACGGCAAAATCCTGATCTCGGGCGCGGGCATCGCCGGGCTCACGTTGGCGACCCTGCTGAAAGATCAGGGCCATGACCTCCTGGTGGTCGAGCACGGCGACGGCTTGCGCGCCGAAGGCTACATGATGGACTTCTTCGGCTCAGGCTGGGACGTGGCGGAGCGCATGGGCCTGGTGCCGGAGCTGCGCAAGATCCACTATCCCATCGATGCGCTTCAATTCGTGGACACGCACGGCCAGGTCTACGCCTCGGTGCCGATTTCCCGGGTCTCCCACGCGCTGGACGCTAAATATGTCTACCTGCGCCGCTCCGACCTCGAGCGCATCCTGTACGAGCGCGCCAAAGCCTCCGATGTGGAGATCAGCTTCGGCCGCGAGATCAGCGCGCTCGTGGCGTCAGATGAAGCGGTCCATGTCAGGTTCGACGACGGCAGCGAGGGCGACTTCGCGCTCGTGTTCGGCGCCGACGGAGTCCATTCGGGCGTGCGGCGCCTCGCATTCGGCGAGGAGAGCCAGTTCGCACGGTTTCTCGGCGGCTATGTCGCCGCCTACCATCTTGACGATCCCCGCTTCGAGTTGGGCCACGCCCTGAAAATCTATGAGGAGACGAACCGCCTGGCGGCATTCTACCCGCTCGATCAGACGCGCTTGGCGGCCACCTACCTGTTCCGCCATGACGAAGTCCACGTGCCGCATGAAGAACGCCTGGGGTTCGTGCGGAAAGCCTATGCGGGCGCGGGCTGGATCACGGAGAAGATGCTCGACGCCTATCAGGGATCGGAGCCGATCTATTTCGACTCTCTCACGCAAATCGTGATGCCGAATTGGTCCAAGGGCCGCGTTGCGCTTCTCGGCGATGCGTGCGGCTGCCTCACCTTGCTGGCGGGCCAGGGCTCGCACATGGCCATGGCCGGCGCGTACGTCATCGCGCGTGAGCTCGCCCGGCATGAGGGCGACTACAGCGCCGCCTTTGCCGCCTACGAGGCGAAGCTCAAACCGGAGGTCACCGAGCGGCAGGACGATGCCGCCGCCTTCGCGCGCTACTTCATCCCATCGACGCGGTCGCGGCCGTGGCTGCGGAAGCTCACCATCAAATTGATGTTCAGCCCGCTCGTGCTGCCTTTGGTGTTCCGCTGGTTCGGCGCGGAAAGCGTGCTCGAGGATTACGCCTAGAGCTAGTTGCCAGTGCTTACCGTGGCCTTCTTGGCATTGAAGATCGTGATGTTCTTGCCGGGCTCGACCACCGCCGAGGTCGTATAGGAGTGCGGCATGAAGCGGATGGTGACGCGGCAACTATCGCCATCGCATGTCCCGTCCAGCTTCTCCTTGGCCGCCTCGGGCTCGATGTCGCGGGCATCGACATAGATGCCCTCCTCGGTGGTGCATTCGTAACCGAGCACGTCGCCTTTGCGGCCATGCTTCACGCAAACGCCCGTGATCTCGACCTCTTGGCCAAGATAGCTCTCAGGTTTTTTGGCAAGGTCTTGCAGGTCGGCGGAGCCGGCAAAGGCCGCGGGCGACAGGAGGAGCGCGCCTAGAACCAGGAGGCCGGCGAGAGTGCGGCTGGCGGTAGGCACTTGCTGTTGCGTCGAGTTCATCGGTTTCCTCTCACAAGGCGGTGGGGGGCGTTGCGGCGGCATCCTACAGGGGACCGGGCGCAAGAAAAGCCCCCAGTTTGCGCACAAAGTAAAGGCGCGGGACCGAAATCCCGCGCCTCTTCTCAAGTGTCGCCTCTCTCAATCGGGCTCGTTCGCAGGGAGAGCCTTTGGGAGCTTAGACCGCCGTCGGCGTGCTGCCCTGGCGCCGCTCGGCCATGAACTGGTCGAACTCCGCCTTGTCCTTTGCGTGACGCAGGCGCTTGAGGAAGCCCTGGAACTCATTCGCCTCCTCTTCGAGCCGCTTCAGGGTCTCCTCGCGATACTCATCGAAGGCGTGATTGCCGGTCGAGGAAAGGCCGCCGCGGAAGCGCCGCGCCTCCTCGTTGAAATACTCACGCCATGCTTTCTTATGTCCACATCCCATGCGTCCACTCCAGATTAGATAGGCCAAAACGCCAAGGCCAATGGGCCACCAGACAATGAAGCCGAGGATCATCGCCGCGATCCAAGCCGGCTTCCCGTAATCGTCCAAGGTCGCAACCAAGTTCATCGGGGTTCTTCCTCCGGTGTGAATGTTATTCACATTTACATAGATGTGGCCGCTTGGCAAGGCGGTCAAGGGGGCGCTCCAAAATATGGGGATGCGGCGGGCCAACGGCAGGGGCCAGCCAAAAAAATTTTAACCCTCCCCGGGTCAGACTGTCGCCGCAATTCGCGGAAAATTGCATTGAGTTCAGAGTCTTCGCGAGGGGGCGCGTCAGATGGGGTTTGCGTATCGCCGTGTTTTGGGTCTGAGCCTGGCCGCCGCGGTCATGCTGGGCGCTACCGGCGCCCCCGTGCTTGCGCTGTCGCTCAAGGACCTGAAGCCCCATAAGGGCGTGACCCGCGCCCGCACCATGCCGATCCAGGGCATCGATGTCTCCTACTGGCAGGGCGACATCGACTGGCGCAAGGTGCATGACGCAGGCGTCCAGTTCGCCTTCATCAAGGCCACCGAGGGCGGCGACTATCTCGATCCAAAATTCCTCGACAACTGGTACGCGGCAAAGAAGGCCGGCGTGGCGCGCGGCGCCTACCATTTCATCTACTGGTGCCGGCCGGCCTCGGAGCAGGCGCTGTGGTTCGTGCTGAACGTGCCGCAGGATCCGGAGGCACTGCCGCCGGTGCTCGACCTCGAATGGAACCACCAGTCCAAGACCTGCCCCGGCAAGATCTCCCGCAAGCTCGCTCTGAAGAAGATCAAGATCATCCTCGACGCCATGGAGGTGCATACGGGCAAGCGGCCGATCATCTACACGGATCCCGCCTTCCACCGTGACGTGCTCCGCGGCGCGTTCAGGAGCTATCACTTCTGGCTGCGCTCGGTGGCGGCGGAGCCGGACGATATCTACGACCGGCGGAGCTGGGCCTTTTGGCAGTTCACCACCACGGGCAAGGTGCCCGGCATCGGCGGCAAGGTGGACCGGAACATCTATAACGGCACGCGCAGCGACTGGGACCGCGTGCTGAAATGGCTCGAGGCGAGCCGCTAGGAGGTTTCCACCTCCTCCTTCGCGTCGGGCAGGACGCCGAGTCCTTTCAGATAGATAAGAAGCCCGCTTTCAAGGATCTCCTCAGGCGTCATGGGCACTTTGCGCGCCGCGCGGCCGCCTTTCGAGAAGAGGGTGGCGACGCCGTGAGACAGGGACCAGATATGCAGGCTGACGAGCTTGAGGGGCGGCCGTTCGTCCTCAGGCAGGTGACGGCATAACGCCGCAGCGGCACGCTGGAGCACATCGAAGGCATGCTCGGCCGCGGGCAGCGTCTCGCCTTCCGTGCCGGGCGCGAGCCCGGTCTCGAACATCACCGTGTAGCTCGCCGGCTCCTCGCGGGCGAACGCGAGATAGGCGCGGCCCAGATTTTCGAACGCGGAAAGGGGCGTCGGCACGCCATTGTTCCACGCCGCGTCGAGGCGCGCGGCGAAGCGCTCGAAGCCGTTGCGGGCGACCTCGGCGAGAAGCGCATCGCGATCGCGAAAGTGGCGGTAAGGCGCGGCGGGGCTCACGCCCGCCAAGCGCGCGGCTTCGGTGAGGCTGAAGCCGAAGGCGCCGTGCTCCTCGATGAGCTTGCGGGCGGCCTCCAGCAGCACCTCTTTGAGGTTGCCGTGATGATAGGAGCGTGGGCGCCGCCAGCGGTCGGAGGGACTCATGTAAAGGGCTTTTACATCAAAGACCTGACGGCGGCTAGCGAAGCGTCGTGCCCGGTAAACGCCCGGAAAGCGCCGTCATGCTAGGGTTCGCTCAAATCGCCGCCGAGATTCGCGCAAGATGCTGGGTGAAACGGGCTCCATGAGCGAACAGAAGACCACTGCTCCGCGCAAAGCGCGAAGGACCGCCGTCGCCACAGGGCCGGTGGCCCGGTTCATCTTCGTCAGCGAGGCGCCGGCGCTCGCCGGCATTGTGACGACGCTCCTCTTCTTCGCGTTCGGGAGCACGATGCTCTCGAATCTCCAGAGCGACACGCTCGCGATCGTGCTGTTTGTGTGGCTGTTCGGGATCATGATGTGGTGCTCGTTCGGCGTAGTGCGTCATGCGGAAGCCGTCGCCGAGAACCTGGGCGAGCCTTACGGCACGCTGGTGCTCACCTTCTCGGTGATCATCATCGAGGTGGCCTTGCTCGCCTCGATCATGCTGCACGGCCAGAACAACCCGACGCTCGCGCGCGACGCCATGTTCGCCACGCTGATGATCGTGCTGAACGGCATGGTGGGCACGGCGCTTCTCATGGGGGCTCTCCGCTATTCGGAGCAGGAGTACAACCTCGCCGGCGCCCGCGCTTTCCTCGTCGTCATCGCCGCGCTGTCAGTGTTCGCTCTCGTCCTGCCAAATTACACCGAGACCGCGCCCGACCCGATCAAGGCGCCGGCCAAAGCGGCCCTGTTCCTCGTGGTCACGCTCCTGTTCTACGCGGTGTTTATCTTCATCCAGACCATGCGGCATCGGTCCTACTTCGCCGAGCCGGTGGAGTGCGCGGAGGACCCGCTTCATCAAGAGCGAGGCCACCCCGAGACCAGCCGCCGGTCGCTCGGCTTTCACGTGGGCATGCTGGTGGTCACGTTGATTCCAGTGGTGCTGCTGTCTGAGTTCCTGGCCGTCATCGTCGATTTCGGCATCGAGGATCTCGGCCTGCCGGACCCCCTTGGCGGCGTTGTCATCGCCATTCTCGTGCTTGCGCCGGAAGGGCTCACCGCCTTCTATGCGGCGCTCGCCAACCACCTCCAGCGGGCGGTCAATGTGTGCCTGGGCTCGGCGCTCTCCACGATCGGCCTCACCATTCCCGCCGTGCTCATGATCGGGCTCGTCACCGGACGCGACGTGCATCTCGGGCTGACCCAGGTCGAGACCGTGCTGTTGATCCTGACCCTGTTCGTCAGCGGCCTCACCTTCGGCGGTGCGCGCACCAATGTGCTGCAAGGGGTCGTGCATCTGCTGCTGTTCTTCGTCTATGTGATATTGATCTTCAGCCCGTGACGGCCCGCAGAAGACGACGCCATCGGCGCGCGCGGTGTGCTACATGAAGCACTCTGGCCTTTGCGCCGCGACACAAGAGCTATGGACGCACGCCACCTCTCTAAGACCCCGCTGACGATCGGCTGGCGCGAATGGGTCAGTCTGCCCGACCTGAACGTCGACGCCATCAAAGCGAAGATCGACACGGGCGCCCGCACCAGCGCTTTGCACGCCTTCCGCATCGAGCCGTTCCAGCGCGAGGGCGCGACCTGGGTGCGCTTCGAGCTCCACCCGCTCCAGCGCAGCCGCGCAATGAGGGTCACGAGCGAGGCCTGCGTCGTCGACGAACGTTCGGTGCGCAGCTCAAACGGACGTGTGGATCGCCGCTACATTATCAAAACCTTGCTCAGGCTCGGGGACGTGGCTTGGCCGATCGAGCTTTCTCTTGCCAATCGCGACGAGATGGGCTTTCGCATGCTGCTCGGGCGCACCGCGCTTCGGGGGCGCACCGTGATCGAGCCCGGGCGCTCCTTCCTGCTCGGCGCGGCCCCGGCCAGACTGACCCATAGACACCGCTCGGCGTCGCGACGCCTGTCGCAGGCCTAGCGACCCCCAGCCAAGAGAATCCCATGAAGATCGCATTGCTTGCCCGCAATCCCAATCTCTACAGCCATCGCCGTATCTGCGAGGCGGCGCGCGCCCGCGGCCATGAGATCGAGATCATCAACACGCTGCGAGTCTCCATCAACATCACCTCGCGCAGGCCGACGCTCTACTACCGCAAGCGGCAACTCGAAGGCTTCGACGCGGTAATCCCGCGCATCGGCGCCTCGATCACCTTTTACGGTCTGGCCGTGCTCCGCCAGTTCGAGGTCATGGGCGTCTATCCCCTGAACGAGTCGGTCGCGATCGGCCGCAGCCGCGACAAGCTGCGCTGTCTTCAGCTTCTGGCGCGCCGCGGCATCGGCCTGCCCACCACCGCCTACACCAACGATCCAAAACAGGCGGAGGACGTTATCGACCTCGTGGGCGGTGCGCCGGTGGTCATCAAGCTCCTCGAAGGCACCCAAGGCATCGGCGTGATGCTCGGTGAGACGATAAAATCGGCGAAGTCGGTGATCGAGGCCTTCCAAGGCGCCAAAGTGAACATCCTTGTGCAGGAATTCATCAAGGAGGCGGGCTCGGCCGACCTCCGGGCGCTGGTCATCGGCAACAAGGTGGTGGCGGCGATGATGCGCCAAGGGCCTGCGGGAGAGTTCCGCTCGAACCTGCATCGCGGCGGTTTCGGCGAGAAGGTGAAGATCACGCCGCAAGAGCGGGCCACCGCGGTGAAGGCCGCGCAGACGCTCGGCCTCAACGTGTGCGGCGTCGATATGCTCCGCTCCAAGAGCGGGCCGATGGTGATGGAGCTCAACTCATCACCTGGAATTCAGGGGTTGGAGCAGGCAACTGGCGTCGATGTAGCCGGACTGATAATCGATTTCCTGGAGCGGAATGCAGCCCAAGGCCGTACACGGACCAAGGGGAAGGGTTAAAAGACGCGGATTTCCGCCACTCTAGCTATTTCCAACGCCACCCAATTTTGGGCATAGATTTGGCAAAATTTTCCGGGAGCGTCGAGCAATGGACTTGCAGTCTGGAGAAAATTGTCTTGCCAAGAGTTCGGCCGGTTCAGACCGCCGCCGCCGCGCTCATTGCTCTTCTCGCCTATGGTAGCTCTTTCGCTCTCGCGGAAGACACGAAGCCGGGGCCTTGCACAGACGACGCGATGATCGTGTTCGACGCCTCGGGCTCGATGTCAGGCAACCAAACGCTCGGCATCCCGAACTCGCGTCCACGCATCGACGAGGTGCGCTCGGCGCTTGCCCAGGTCTTGCCGAGCGCCACGAAGTTCCGCCGTGTGGGCCTCGTCACGTACGGCCCTGGCCCCTACAACCAGTGCAACGTCCAGCTTGATCTCAAGCCGATGGCCAACGCAACCGGACCGATCATGAAGGCGGTGAACGCGCTCGTGCCCGCCGGGAAGACGCCGCTGACCGAGGGCGTCGAGCAGGCGGCCGAGGCGCTCGACTACCGGCACAAGCCCGGCGTCATCATAGTGGTCACTGACGGCGAGGAGACCTGCGGCCGGAAGCCTTGCGATCTGGCGAAGCGGCTTCATGACTCCGCCCAGCAGCTCACCATCCACGTGATCGGTTTCCGCTACGACACCTTCTCATGGACGGGCGGCAACAGCATCACCGACCTCATGTGCCTCGCCGATGAGAACAACGGCCTCTACATCAAGGCCAACGACGAGGGCGAGCTTGTCGAGGCTCTGAAAAAGACCTTGGACTGCCCCATGCTCTCGCAGGCGCCGCCCAACCCGATCCGCTAATCCCTAGTTGACGAAACGCGCGAGTCGCGCTCAATACGCCGGCACAAAAGGGAGCACCCGCCGATGGCGTCGAAGCGCGTGGTCGGTTTTGCCATTGCCGTGCTGGCCGTGTTCGGGCTCTCGTTCGCTTGGGCCGAGACGCCCTCTTCTTCACCGACCGATTCCGGACTGATGGACCGCTGCTGGGCGCCTGAGGCGTTGGCCGGGACCGACAAGGAGTTGAAGCCCGTCCGCTCTCGCCAGCGGCTTGATCTTGAGGGGCTCAAGCATGAGCCCCTTCCCGCCACGGAGCCGGTCGCGGAAGGCCTGCGCGGCTCGATCCGGAGCGTCGCGTTGCCCCCTGGCGAGAAGCTCGTCGCGCTCACCTTCGATCTTTGCGAGACCAACGGCAGCCGTGCCGGCTATGACGGCCGCATCGTCGATCTTTTGCGCGCCCAAGGCGTGAAGGCCACCTTCTTCGCCGGCGGCAAATGGCTCGAGACCCACCCTGAGCGCGCGCAACAGCTGATTGCCGATCCCAATTTCGAGGTCGGGGGGCATGGCTTGCTCCACCGCGACCTGTCCAAAGCGACCGATCAGACCATGGCGGAGGAGATCAACCTCACCGAGGCGGCATTCGCGCGGGCGCGGAGGTCCTTCGAGACGCGGGCGTGCGCCACGGGCGACACGCAGGCCGCCAGTGTGGTGCAACAGCGGATCACCGTGATGCGGTTTCCCTATGGGCGATGCAACGCCAAGGCGCTCGCGGCCGTGGCCAAGGCCGGTGAGCTCGCCATCCAATGGGACGTAGTGACCGGCGATCCCGATCCACACATCTCGGCCAGGGCCATCGCCAACACCATCCTCACGCGTGTGCATCCCGGGGCTATCATCGTCGCGCACGCCAATGGCCGTGGCCGCAACACCGCCGCGGCGCTCACGGTCGCCCTGCCGAAACTGAAGGAAGAAGGCTATCACTTCGTCACGGTGAGCGAGCTCATCGCCGCCGGGGAGCCGGTGATTGCCGACAAATGCTATCTCAACCGGCCTGGCGACGTACAACGTATCGCGCATGCGAAGCGGCGTGTCCAAAGCGATGACATCTGGTCCATTCTGCGCCGCTGATCTCGAAATCGACGGCGACCTCGGGCGCGTCAGTCTTCGTCCGCTCGTGCCGGAAGCCTGCGCGGGGATCGCGCAAGCCATCGTGGCAATGCCCCCTTGGTCGGTGATGGGCACATCCGCAGAGGCCATGACCCGATATCTTGCGGCAGAGGGCGATGGCGCGTGCCGCTATGTGATTGAGGTGGGCGGTGCACCGGCAGGCGCTGCCTCGGTGCGGTATCCCTGGCTCAAGGGGCCCTATCTCGAATTGCTGGCGCTGTTCCCGGCGTATCAAGGCCGAGGGATTGGCGCCGCAATGCTGCGCTGGTTCGAAGACGAAGCGTGCCGCCACGAGGCACGCAGCCTTTGGGCCTGCGCGTCCCGCTTCAATGAGCGCGCCCTCGACTTTTACCGGCGGCACGGCTTCGCGGAGACGGCCGTGCTGCCAGACCTCGTCGCCGATGGATTCGACGAGATCCTGCTGCGCAAGTTCCCGATCGGCACGGCCGAGAGCGATGGCGTCTGAGTCTACTCGTCCTGCGGTTCGCCAGCAGGTGCGTCGGCGTCCGGCGCGGGCTGGTCAGGGTCGGGCACGTCGACGTCCGGGTATTCTTCTTCGGGCACGCCAGGCACCTCGTCGAAGAACAGAATGCCCGCTTCGATCGACGCCTGCTCGTCTCCCGCCATCTCGTATTGCTCGCCGCTTTCGAGCTCGATGACGCAGCCTTTCTCGCACGCCGGCTCGACCGAGGCCCCGGGCTCGATCGACTGCTCGGTGCCCTTGCTGTCGACGATCACGTTGATGGTGACCGCGTCGGGGTCGTTGTTGGTGATGGTCAGTGCTGCCGCGGGAGACGTGAAGACTGCTGCTACAAGGCCGAGGCCGAATACGTTGACGACTCTCATCTCGCTACCCTCTTTCGGACCGGCGGGTCTGGCGCTGCCCCCCGCCTTTTGAGCCGTTCTGCCGCCCGGCGCTGCCGATCGCAGGCTTCCGAGCCGAAATATCCACAGGCTGTTCACTATCCGAGCCTCCTGGATTTCCGCCTTTTAGCACCCTCGCCTCCCCCTCCTGCAATCGTTTTTGCAGGGCCGGCAGGGGCAAAAAAAACATTGGGATCCATGAAACCGAAGGGCCGCATGGACGTTATTGAGCTCAGCTTGCGGCAACTTCGCCATTGTGCGGCGCAGCAAGGAAACGGCTTGGCACTGGCCGAGGGGACCCAGTAAAATCGTCAGGTTGCGGAACGGGCACCCCTCCAATCGGAAAGGAGAGCTTCCGATGGATACTACAGCCAAATTGACCGCCATCATGGCGATCGTATCGTTCGGCTTCCTCGCCGCCGTCATCCTGGGGATGATCTAGGGCGAGGCCTTGGCCCTATAGGGCCACACCCGACATTGGCATCACGATGAGGCGCCACCGGCGGAATCAACCGCCTGGGCGACCTCCCGCCGGGGGACGCGAGGCTTACGCCGCCGCTTCGGCGAGCCGCTTCGGATCGTAACTAAGGATTGGCCCGAGCCAACGCTCGGCCTCCTCGATCGACCAGCCCTTGCGCGCGGCGTAATCGGCCACCTGGTCGCGCCCGATCTTGCCGACGCCGAAATAGCGGCTCTCGGGATGCGAAAAGTAGAAGCCCGAGACGGCGGCAGCCGGCCACATGGCGCAAGACTCGGTGAGCTTCACGCCGATCTCCTTCTCGGCATCAAGCAGGCCGAACAGTGTGCGCTTCTCGGTATGGTCGGGCTGGGCGGGATAGCCGGGCGCAGGCCGGATGCCGGCGAACTCTTCGGCAATAAGCGCATCGTTTGAGAGTTTCTCGTCCGGCGCATAGCCCCATAGCTCGCGGCGCACCTTCTCGTGCAACGTCTCGGCGAAGGCTTCTGCCAGCCGGTCGGCAAGCGCCTTGACCATGATCTTCGAATAGTCGTCGTTGGCGCGCTCGAACCGGCGCGCCACATCCTCCTCGCCGATGCCGGCGGTCACGGCGAAGCCGCCGACATAATCGGCAAGACCTGTCTCCTTCGGCGCCACGAAGTCGGCGAGCGCCAGGTTCGCCCTGCCCGAGTCGCGCGTCATCTGCTGGCGAAGTGTGTGCAGCGTGGCGAAGGGCGTTTTCCGCGTCTCGTCGGCGTAGAGCGCGATGTCGTCGCCGATGCTGTTGGCGGGCCAGAAGCCGACCACGGCGTTCGCCGTCAGCCATTTCTCTGCGATGAGCTGCTTCAGCATGGCTTGCGCGTCATCGAACAGGTGACGCGCGGCCTCGCCGTATTTGTCGTCCTCTAGGATGCGCGGGTACTGGCCCTTCAGCTCCCAGGCCTGGAAGAACGGCGTCCAGTCGATGTAGCGGGCGAGCTCGGCGAGGTCGTAAGCCTTGAAGGTGCGCGTGCCGAGGAAGGAGGGCTTCGGCGGCGTGTAGCTCGTCCAGTCGAGCTTCAGCGCATTGCCACGGGCTTGCGTGAGCGGCGCGCGATTCTTCTCCGCCTGGCCGCGCGCATACGACTCCGCCATTTGCGTATACTCCTCGCGCACCTTGGCGATCTGCTTCGGGCGCTCCTCCTTCGACATGAGCCCGGAGACCACGCCCACGGCGCGGCTCGCATCGGTAACGTAGATCGCCTGGCTGCGATGATAGTTGGGGCTGATTTTCACCGCGGTGTGCACGCGGCTGGTGGTGGCGCCACCGATGAGAAGGGGCAGGTCGAAGCCTTCCCGCTCCATTTCGGCCGCCACATGGCACATCTCGTCCAGCGATGGCGTGATGAGACCCGATAGGCCGACAATGTCGACGTTGCGCTCGCGCGCGGTGTCGAGGATCACTTGCGAGTGCACCATGACGCCGAGATCGATGACCTCGTAGTTATTGCACTGGAGCACGACGCCGACGATGTTCTTGCCGATGTCGTGGACGTCGCCCTTCACGGTGGCGAGCAATACCCTGCCGGCAGGCTCTCCTTGCGCGAGCCCCTGCTCTTCCTTTTCCTTCTCCATGAAGGGCATGAGATAGGCGACCGCCTGCTTCATCACGCGCGCGGACTTCACCACTTGCGGCAGGAACATCTTGCCGGCACCGAACAGATCGCCGACCACGTTCATGCCGGCCATCAGCGGGCCTTCGATGACGTGGAGCGGACGCTCGGCCCGGGCCCGGGCTTGCTCGGTATCCTCTTCGATATAGGTACCGATGCCGTGCACCAGTGCGTAAGTCAGCCGCTCCTCGACCGGCTTCTCGCGCCAGGAGAGATCGACCTCCTTCTTCTGCGAGGCGCCGCCTCTGTAGCGCTCGGCCGCCTCGAGCAGGCGGTCGGTCGCGTCGGCGCGCCGGTTCAAGATCACGTCCTCGACGAGATCGCGCAGTTCCGGCTCGATGTCGTCGTACAGCGCGAGCTGGCCTGCGTTGACGATACCCATGTCCATGCCCGCTTGGATGGCGTGATACAGGAACACCGAGTGCATCGCCTCGCGCACGCGCTCATTGCCGCGAAAGGCAAAGGACAGGTTCGACACGCCGCCCGAGACATGCACGTAAGGCAGCTCTTGCTTGATGCGGCGGGTCGCATCGATGAAGGCGCGGGCGTAGTCGTTGTGCTCCTCGATGCCGGTGGCGACGGCGAAAATGTTCGGATCGAAGATGATGTCCTCGGGCAGAAAGCCGACCTTCTCGGTCAGGAGCTTGTAGGCGCGCTTACAGATGTCGAACTTGCGCTCCGCCGTCTCGGCTTGGCCCTCCTCGTCGAAGGCCATGACGATGACCGCCGCACCATAGCGCAGGACCTTGCGCGCATGATCGAGGAAGGGGCCCTCGCCTTCCTTCATACTGATGGAGTTCACCACCGACTTGCCTTGCACGCATTTGAGCCCTGTCTCGATGACCGACCATTTCGACGAGTTGATCATGAGCGGCACGCGGGAGATGTCCGGCTCGGCAGCGATGAGGCTCAGGAAGGTCTCCATGGCCTTCTCGGAGTCCAACATGCCCTCGTCCATATTGACGTCGAGCATATTGGCGCCGTTCTCCACCTGCTGGCGCGCGACCTCGAGCGCCGCGGCGTAGTCGTTGGCCTCGATCAGCTTGCGGAAGCGCGCGGACCCGGTGACGTTGGTCCGCTCGCCCACCATGACGAAATTCTGGGCTGCATTGGTCACTTGAAATCACCCATGTACGAAAGGTTCGAGGCCGGAGAGGCGGAGCGCATGCTCCACCTCGGGCACTTGGCGGGGCTTGTACTTGGCCACGGCGCTAGCGATGGCCTGGATATGGTCGGGCGTGGTGCCGCAGCATCCGCCGACCACGTTGATGAGCCCGTTCTTGGCCCAATCCTCGAGCAGCTTGGCCATATGCTCCGGGGTCTCGTCATACTCGCCCATCTCGTTGGGAAGCCCCGCATTGGGATAGACGCTGACATAGGTCTCGGCCACATGGGCGATCTCATCCACCGAAGGCCTGAGCTGTTCGGCGCCAAAGGAGCAATTGAGCCCGATGGAGAAGGGCCTCAAATGCTTCATGGAGTACCAGAAGGCTTCGGGCGTCTGGCCTGACAGATTGCGCCCGGAAAGGTCGGTGATGGTGCCGGAGATCATGATGGGCAGCTCAACGCCCATCTCGTCGAAGACCTGCTCGACGGCGTAGCCGGCCGCCTTGGCGTTCAGCGTGTCGAATACGGTTTCGATCATGATGGCATCGACGCCGCCCTCGATGAGACCGCGGGTTTGTGTGGCATAGGCCTCGACCAGCTCATCGAAGCTCACATTGCGGAAGCCGGGATTGTTCACGTCGGGCGAGATGGACGCGGTGCGGTTGGTGGGGCCGATGGCGCCGGCGACGAAGCGCGGCTTGTCGGGCGTCTTCTTGGTCCATTCATCTGCCGCCTCGCGGGCGAGCTTCGCCGCGGCGACGTTCATCTCGTAGCTCAGATCCTCCAGCCCGTAATCGGCTTGGCTGATGGCTTGCGCGTTGAAGGTGTTGGTCTCGACGATGTCGGCGCCGGCCTCCAGATACTTGCTGTGGATCTCGCGAATGATGTCGGGCTGGCTCAGCACGAGCAGATCGTTGTTGCCCTTGAGGTCGCGCGGATGGTCCTTGAACCGGTCGCCGCGATAGCCCGCCTCGTCCAGCTTGTGACGCTGGATCATGGTGCCCATGGCGCCATCCAGAATGAGGATGCGCGCCTTGGCCTCGCGCTTCAGCGCTTTGATGCGTTCTTCTCTGGTCATGACGCAGACTCCGCCTTCGATTCCGTGAAGGCCTTGGCCGGACGCAAGCCCAGCAGATAGCAGATGGCGTAGACGAGGTCCGCGCGGTTCAGCGTGTAGAAGTGGAACTCGGTGATGCCCTGATCGACGAGGCCCAGAACCTGCTCGGCGGCGACGGCTGCCGCCACGAGGTGCCTCGTCTCCTGGTCTTCGTCGAGCCCCTCGAAGCGATGTCCCACCCATTCCGGCACGCTCGCGCCCGAGCGCTCGGCAAAGCTCGACACCTGCTTGAAGTTATGGATCGGGATGAGGCCGGGCACGATGGGGATATCGATGCCGGCGGCGCGCACGCGGTCGAGATAACGGAAATAGACCTCGTTATCGAAGAAGAACTGGGTGATGGCGCCGGTGGCGCCGGCGTCGATCTTGGCCTTCAGCATATCGATATCGGCCTCGACGGAGGGCGATTCCGGGTGCTTCTCCGGATAGCAGCCGACCGAAATCTCGAAAGGTGCGATTTTCTTGATGCCAGCCGTAAGGTCGGCCGCGTTGACGTAGCCGCCTGGCGTCGGCTCGTAGCGCTCGCCCACGCCGTCCGGCGGGTCTCCGCGGAGCGCCACGATGTGGCGCACGCCGAGGTCCCAATAATCGCGGATGACCTCGTCGATCTCCTCGCGCGTGGCGCAGACGCAAGTGAGATGCGCGGCAGGCTTCAGCGTCGTCTCGCGCAGCATGCGCGCCACGGTGGCGTGAGTGCGCTCGCGGGTCGAGCCGCCCGCGCCATAGGTCACCGAGACGTATTTCGGCCGCAGCGGCTCCAAGCGGCGGATCGAGCGCCACAGAGTCTCCTCCATGGCGGCGGTCTTGGGCGGAAAGAACTCGAACGACACGTCGATGTCGCCGCGCCCGAGAAAGCGGCGCTTCGGGGGTTCTGAGGATGCGAGCATCACGCGGCGACCTCCACTTTGGGGCTCAGTTTTCTTTTCTTGCCGGCGGCGGTGGGCATCAAGCCCAGCCACAGGGAAACGGTCAGCTTGCCTTCGGCCGGGTGCGGGCTCAGCTCGCGGAAGCGCTCGACCTTGAGGCCCGCACTCTCCAGCATGCGGCCGAGCTGGTCGCGGGCGAAGCCGAGACGCCGATGGGCCGACTGCTCGCGCAAGAACTCAAGCTCGTGCGGCGCGAAGTCGACGACGAGCAGCTTGCCGCCGGGAGCGAGCACGCGCGCGGCTTCCGCCAGCGCCGCGGCCGGATCGTCGAGGAAGTGCAGCACCTGGTGCAGCACGACCGCGTCGGCCGCGCCATCGGGCAGCGGCACGTTGTAGAGATCGCCGTGGCGCACTTGGGCGTGGGTGAGACCGGCGCGCTCCAGCTTCATACGCGCATAGGCCAGCATGTCGTGGTTGAGGTCGAAACCCAGCGCCTTGGCGGCGCGGGGCCCGAATAGTTCGAGGATGCGCCCCGTGCCGGTGCCGAGATCGACCAGGAGATCGAACGGGCCCTGCCCCAGCGCCTCGTCCATGGCAGCCTCGACCTGGCTTTCGGCGACATGAAGGGCGCGAATCCTGTCCCATTCGGCGGCATGGGCTTTGAAGTAGCTCTGTGCGGCTTCAGCGCGCGCCTTCTGCACGGCTTCCGCACGGGCGTGGTCGCGGGCAATCGTCAGGTCGGTGTCATCGAGGCTGTCGACAATGGCGCGGGCGAGCGCGCCCTCCGGTCCGCTGTCGGCCAGGCGGAAGAACACCCAGGAGCCCTCGCGGAAGCGGGTGATGAGCCCGGCTTCGGCCATGAGCTTCAAATGCCGGCTGATGCGCGGCTGGCTCTGGGCGAGGATTTGGGTCAGATCCTTGACGTTGAGCTCCGCACCCGCCAGCAGCGCCAGGATGCGCAGGCGCGTGGCCTCGCCCGCAGCCCGCAAGGCCGCGAGCGCGTGGGCGCGGGATAGACCCGGGGTTAGGCCAAGGGTTTCGGCGTCACCTGACATAAAGATATGTTTATGCCTTTTAGGCGGGCGCCGCAAGAGCCTGGAGGTTTTCCGGCGTCAGGAGGCGGGAAGCTGGCCGGTAAGACCCTGTCACACGCTGGTAATAAGATGGGGTGCAGTAATGGCAGGTTCCCCCCACCCCTCAATTCCGGGACCAGCTCCATGTCGGATGAGAGACGGCTTCACAGTGAAGCAGGCGACCTCCTGGAGGAGGTCACGCGCCTTCGTGCCAGCGTGGCCGCGGACGGGAAAACGACGTTCGAGCTCTGGCGCCCGTGGCTCGAGCGGCGCCCCTTTGCCATGAGCGCCCTTAATCTTGCCCATTACCTCGCCTTGCGCAGCCGCGACCTCAGACCCTTGCAGCGCCGGCTGATGGCGCTTGGGTTGTCTTCGCTCGGCCGCGCCGAAGGCCGCGTCCTGGCCACCCTCGACAGCGTGACTGTCGCTCTTGCCGCGCAAGCGGGCGTCGCGGCACCGGTCCACATGCCGAGCACCCGCCAATTCTTCCGCGGCGAGAACCGGCTCAAGAGAACTACCGAAGCCTTGTTTGGACCGCCGCCGCAAGGGCGGCTCGGCTACATCCTCGTCACCCTCGATACCGAAGCGGCGGATGATCCGGACTTTATCCTCCGGCTCGCCGAGCATGGCGCCGATGCCGTGCGCATCAACTGCGGCCATGACGATGCGAAGCATTGGGGCAAGATGGTCGCACATGTGCGTGCAGCGGAAGCAAAGCTCGGACGCCGCATTCGCGTGCTCATGGATATCGCCGGCCCGAAGATCCGTACGCGCAAGGTGGTCACGCCGCGTCAGCGCGACACACTGCATGTCGGTGATGAGATCCTGCTTGTGCGCGACAAGCATGCCCCTGACATCGACGACGTCGCCTTTCGAACCCGCTGCACCTTGCCTGGCGCCTTCGACCGATTGAAGGTCGGCGATCCCGTCTCCATTGACGACGGCAGGCTCAAAGGAACCATCGTAAGCGGGACTGAGGCCGGGCTCGTGGCACGCATGGAAGAAGGACGCCTCAAGGGCATGAAGCTGAAGCCCGAGAAAAGCCTCAACTTTCCCGGCGTTGATTTGGGGCTCGACCCGCTGACCGAGCAGGACCGGCTCGATCTCGACTTCATCGTGCTCCATGCCGACATGATCGGCTATTCCTTCGTCGAGACCGCTGAAGATGTCGCCTATCTACAGGACGAGCTCGCGGACCGGCGCGCCGATTGGCAGAAACTCGCGCTCATCGCCAAGATCGAGACCCCACGGGCGGTCCATAACCTGCCGGAGATCATCGTGCAGGGCGCGGCGCGGCAGCCCTTCGGCGTCATGATCGCCCGCGGCGATCTTGCCGTGGAGATGGGCTTCTTGCGCGTCGCCGAGATGCAGGAAGAGATTTTGTGGATCTGCGAATCCGCCCACATCCCCGCAATATGGGCAACGCAGGTCTTGGAGGACCTGGTGAAGACCGGGCTGCCGTCGCGTGGCGAAATGACGGACGCCGCCATGGCGTCGCGCGCCGAATGCGTCATGCTCAATAAGGGGCAGAATATTCTTGCCGGCGTCGACGCGCTCAACCAGCTGCTATGCCGTATGGGCGAGCATCAGTTGAAAAAAACGCCGAGGCTTCGCGCGCTGCATGCCTGGGCCGACTAGCCTCAGGCGCGGGCGAACTTCTTGTATTTGATGCGCTTCGGCAGCACGGACTCCTCGCCCAGCCGGCGCTTCTTATCCTCCTCGTAGTCCTCGAAATTGCCTTCGAACCACTCAACATGGCTGTCGCCTTCGAAAGCGAGGATGTGCGTGGCGATGCGGTCGAGGAAGAAGCGATCATGGCTGATGATGACGGCGCAGCCGGGGAAGTCCTCGAGTGCGGCTTCGAGCGACGACAAGGTCTCCACGTCGAGGTCGTTGGTGGGCTCGTCGAGCAGGATGAGGTTCGCGCCCGACTTCAGCATCTTGGCAAGATGGACGCGGTTGCGCTCACCGCCTGAGAGCTGGCCCACTTTCTTCTGCTGGTCGGAGCCCTTGAAGTTGAACCAGCCGACATAGGCGCGGGACGGCACCTCGCGCTTGCCCAGCACGATCATGTCGTTGCCGTCGGAAATCTCCTCCCACACATTCTTCTTCGGGTCGAGCGCGTCGCGCGACTGGTCCACATAGCCGAGCTTCACCGTGTCGCCGACGCGGATCGAGCCATTGTCCGGCGTCTCCTGGCCGACGATCATGCGAAACAGCGTGGTCTTGCCGGCACCGTTCGGACCGATGACGCCGACGATGCCGCCGGGCGGCAGCTGGAACGACAGGCCGTCGACGAGGAGCCGATCGCCGAAGCCCTTCTCCAGCCCATCCGCCTCGATGACGACCTCGCCGAGGCGCGGGCCCGGCGGGATGGTGATCTGCGCTTTGCCGGTCTTGTCCTTGCCGGCCTCGGCGAGAAGCTCGTCGTAAGCGCGGATGCGGGCTTTGGACTTCGCCTGACGCGCCTTGGGACTGGCCCTGATCCAGTCGAGCTCGCGGGCAAGCGTGCGTTGCTTGGCCTCCTCCTGCTTGCCCTCGACCTCGAGCCGCTTCTGCTTCTGCTCGAGCCAGGACGAGTAATTGCCCTTGTAAGGAACGCCCTGCCCACGATCGAGCTCGAGCGTCCATTCGGTGATGTTGTCGAGGAAGTAGCGGTCGTGGGTGACCATGACGATGGTGCCGGGATAATCGCGCAAATGATGTTCGAGCCAGGCGACGCTCTCGGCATCGAGATGGTTGGTGGGCTCGTCCAGCAGGAGAATGTCGGGCTTCGCCAGTAGGAGTCGGCAGAGCGCCACGCGGCGCCGCTCGCCGCCTGAGAGCTTTGACACATCGGCATCGCCGGGCGGGCAGCGCAGCGCGTCCATGGCCTGCTCAACTTGCGTATCGAGGTCCCATAAATTCTGGGCATCGATCTCGTCCTGGAGCTGCGCCATCTCATCGGCGGTCTCGTCGGAATAGTTCATGGCGAGCTCGTTGTAGCGGTCGAGCTTCGCCTTCTTCTCGGCCACGCCTTCCATGACGTTGCCCATGACGTCCTTGCTGTCATCGAGCTGCGGCTCTTGCGACAGATATCCGACGGTGACTCCGTCCGCCGCCCATGCCTCGCCGACAAACTCCTTCTCGTCACCTGCCATGATGCGCAGAAGCGTCGACTTGCCCGCGCCGTTGACGCCGACCACGCCGATCTTGGCGCCGGGCAAGAAGGCGAGCGTCACGTCCTTCAAGACCTGCTTCCCGCCGGGATAGGTCTTGTTGAGCTTGTTCATGACGTAGACGTATTGCGGGGTGGCCATGGGCGTCCGTTTCAGAAGATTAGGGGTTCGAAGGAGATCAGGCGGGCTTTTAGCCGTTCAGGCGCGCCAACTCAATGTAGGAAGCGGGCGCCTCGATGCCAATGTCAGAAAAGCTCCGGCAGGCGCGCCTTCAGCTCGGCGGCGAGCGCATCGAGGGGGTTCTCCCGGATCGGCTCGATCTCGGACAGGGCTCGCGCAAACGTCTCCGGCGAGAGCTGGGCGATGGGGACCGCGCGGCACCAGCCGTTCTTCATCAGGAAGTTCCGGTACTCCCTCTCCTCCGCGGTGAAGCGATGGGCCTTGGGCGCCACGCCGACCACAGGAAGCCTGGCGGACACGGCTTCCGAGATCATCGTGCTGGAATCTTCGGTGCACACGATCACTTCGGCTTGCGCGAAGATCTCCGGCAGCGTCCCCGGGCCCGCCGTGCGGAAATCGATGAACCTGGCGATGACGCTCTCATCCTTGGCGAGCGCGGCGATGCGGTCGGCGACTGAATCCGGCGTGCGCCGCGAGGTGGAGACCAGCCAGCGCGTCCCCCAGGCTTTCGACACCGCGGCCATGAACGCCAAGAGACGGTCCCAGTCCTTGCGCCTGTAGCGGAATGTCCCGGCATTGCCGCCGATCAACAATCCCACGACAGACGGATGCTTGTCCGGGCCATAGCGCGGCACGGCCGCTGGACGTCCCAGCGCGTCCGGATCCATGGACGACGGCTTCAGCGTGACGAGATGTCGTTCGCTCGCGGCGTCGCGATCGTAGGACGAGATGATCAGGCTGAAATTCTCAGGGCCGAGGCCACGCAGCAGCGAGCCGCAGAAAATATTCGGCACGCCGAGCAACCGCGTCACGCAGAGATTAGGCATGTGCGTCTCGCCGCCGGCAGAGACCACGAGATCGGCCTTGGGGATGGTCTCGGCATCGATGCGATAGGCCATGCGCAGCATGCGCGGTGGATAGAAGCTCTTGGCGTTAATGCGTGCGCGGAGCCACCTTGTCGGCACGATCCATTTGCGCTTCACCTCGATGCGCGTGACCTCGACCGGCCGTAGGCGCTGAAGCGCCGCAATCACGCCTTGCGCCAGATGATAATGGCCGGGTCGCGTGTCGGCGAGGAATATGATCTTGAGCGGGGTCACCTGGATACCGTCTTGGCGCTTTCCTTGCGCTTTCCTTGGCGCTTTTCGCGTTCGCCTCATAGCGCACCTGAGGGCCGCGCTTCAAAGCCTCGTTTTCCGGGTCGGTTGCAAAGGGCTTGCGCCTTAGCACAAATGGCGGCAGGTGAAACATCTAAGGAGCAGGACGTGGCAGAAACCCTTCCGAGCGACCATTCCGAGTGGATTCTCAAGGCGATGGTGGCCGTGGCCGCCTCCGACCGCAGGCTCGATTCCCGCGAGATCGGGCTCATCCAGCAGATCTACAAGGACCAGTCGGGTGAGAGCCTGACCGCCGACGAGGTCACTCGCGCCGCCGACGCCAACGCCACGGGCGATGTGCTCGCCCAGTTCGCTGCCGCCGGGGATACGCTGGACAAGGGGACCAAGGAGGAGATGATCCGCGCGGCCTATCTCGTGCTCTTGTCCGACGACCACATCGCCGGCGAGGAGCGCAAGAAGCTCAAGGACCTCGCCGCGGCGCTCAAGGTTCAGGAGATTCATTTCGGCGCGATCCTGGAGGATCTCGCCGTCTGGCTCGCCGGGCAGAAGCGCTGATGGCGCGCGGGGGTTTGAATCAGAGCGCCTCCGGGCGGTCCCTCTTTTTGCTCCCGGCGACGCCATGCTATCGCTAGGCGCCGCAGCATCTGGTTGACGGGCATCCGCAGGAGTACAGCGTGGAACAGGACTCAAACAGCGCCGGTGTGCGCTCGATCCGGAACAGGACGCTTTGGCTCCTCTGGACGCAAGGCTTCGAGAATGCCCCCGAGGTCGTCAAGCTCTGTCTCGAGTTCGTGGAAACAACACAATCCCGAATGGGACATCCGCGCGCTGGACGAGGCGGCCTTGAACAGGCTTGTGGATCTTCCGCTGCTGACGGTGACGGATCGGCCGGACATTACCCCTCAGGTCCACTCCAACCTTACGCGGCTAAGCTTGCTGAGGCGCTATGGCGGCGTGTGGGCCGATGCGACCGTGTTCTGCTGCGAGCCTCTGGACAATTGGCTCGAGCCCTACGCGAAGGAAGGCTATTTTGTTTTTCGCAATCCCGGCCGTGACCGTTTGATGGCGACGTGGTTCATGGCGGCCAACCCGGACAACGAGATCTTGGTCAAGCTCCACAGGGACTACGTGTCCTTGTGGGAGGACAACCGCTTTGCCAGCCCGAAAAGCAACCTCACCAGATTCACGCGCCGCGCCCTATCTCGCCTCTTCAGCCGGAACCCGAAAGCCACGATAGGGTGGTTCGGATTTCCGCGGACGAAATTGAAGATGTTTCCCTATTTCATCTTCCACTACACCTTCAACAAGCTCATCTTCACCGACCCTGATGCCGCCCGTAAGTGGAACAAAGCTCTCCCCTTCGAGGCCGCACCGCCGCGCCGCCTGACAAAACTCGCCAAGGATCCCGACGGCATCGCCACGGCGATCGATCTGATCGATCATGGATCGAGTCCTCTCTATAAGCTGAATTGGCGAATAGATACCGAGGCCCCGTATTGGAAAGCCGTGCTCAATCGTCTTCGCTCAACGCTCAAGCGTGAGACAGCCGCACGGCCTTAGAGGCGAGCAGAGCAGACCCTAGATGATCGTTTCCCATCGCCACCGCTTCATTTTCATCAAGACCAACAAGACGGCAGGAACCAGCATCGAGGCCGCGATCTCGAAACTGTGCGGTCCGGAAGACATCATCACCCCTTATCGGGAGGACAATGAGCGGTACCGGATTGCGGGTCAGCCACAGAACTATCGTATCGAGCATCCCCTCAAGCCGAAACGCCCGCTGTGGCGGAAGCTGTTGCACCGCCCCGAACGCTATTGGCATCCGAGCGTCGGATTCTTCGAGCACATGCCGGCTTGGCGCATCCGCACCTATCTCGGCGACGACGTGTGGAACAGCTATTTCAAATTTGCCTTCGACCGGAACCCGTGGGACCGGGAGGTTTCCTGGTATTACTACAAGACCAAGTCCAAAAACCCGCGGCCGAGCTTTGCGGACTTCATGCGCAAGCGCCGATCCGCCTTCGTCGACAATTACCAGCTCTATACGATCGACGGCACGCCGGCTGTCGACTTCCTCGGCCGCTACGAAAACTTGCGCGAAGATCTCGCTAAGGCAATGCAGACGATCGGCTGCGCGGAAGATGTCGAGCTTCCGCAAGTGAACGTGTCGCCTACGCGCGACCGCGATTATCGCAGCTACTACACACCGGAGTTGCGGGAACTCGTCGCCGAGTGGTACGCGCCGGAGATCGAGCTGCTCGGCTACGAGTTCTGAGGAACCGAGCGGCGTACGACGAACGGAAGCGAGACGAGCACGACAGAGAAGCGGCGGCGGGCCGGCAAAGGCCCACCGCCTGATAGGTTACTCTTTGTCTGCGCAGGTGCTGTTGTCGGCGTTCCACATACCGCCGGCGGCCTCGCAGTCGGCCTGGTTGCTCGGGGGGGCGGCATCCTGAGCGAACGCAGAGCCGGTAAAGGCGACCGCCGTCACGACGGCAAGCATGGCAATGAAGCTCTTCATGGTTCAACTCTCCTTTTGCGTTGCCCTGCCATCGTGCAGGGCCGCGCGGAAAACTCCCCTCCACTCCGTTGGTTCCGTGCCTGATGCAAACTAAGGCAGCTTGCCACGGAAAGACCCAAACTGTGGT